>NZ_AUCY01000023.1 GCF_000430005.1 Desulfovibrio cuneatus DSM 11391 | reverse complement strand
TTTAAAGACTATTTTGATGTTAGTATTGACGCCAGCGGGCAATTGACCCTGACCCTGAACCAGGCCGGGAAAGATTTTCTGGCTGCCCAGGGCGGCAACAATGCTTACGGCTATATTACCCTGACCGACGCCAGCGGTGTGGAATACACCGTGCAGGTGGTGCTGAACCAGAACGACAACGTGGCTTCCAAATCGCTGGATGGTGAAACAGCCGGCGACAACGGCGGCTACGACCTGGCAAACGGTGGCCTGAAGCATGGCGAATGGCACCAGGGCCAGGCCCTGAATAACGGTAACTTGTCTTCCAGCGACCTGGACGACCATATCCGCTTTACGGGCGTTGTTTCTGGCAGTTCCATTGATGCTGGCAAAGGCTACGACATTGTGTACCTTGGTGGCCTGAAAGGCACCAACACCGTTACTGCCGACGGTGGCACCGTAACGGTGGAACAGGTAACACCGGGTTCCACCGCCTACTCCATGACCACCACAGGCGGCAGCAATACCATTACCACCGATTCTGCTGATGTCATCCTGAACGCTTCGGGTAACGCGGGCACCAACATGTATGCCGAAAATGGCAGCAACAGCGTGAAAACCGCCACTGGCGACATTTCCCTGACGGCCCATTCCGACATTCATTCCGCCAGCTACGGCATGTATACCAAGGCAGGCGGCACTAACACCCTTGAGGCCACAGAAGGCAGCGTTTCCATAGATGTGAGTGGGGAAGGCGAAGGCCGTGGCCTGACCAACTACTCTACTGTGGATGCTGGGCAAAACAACATTACTGCCGGAAAAGACATTGATATTGATGTGCATATGGCCAAAAGTGCCTATGGCATGAGCGGGCAAGGTACCTTGAAGGCGGGGGGCGACATTTCCATTGACGCCACCAGCCAGGAATTAGGGGCCACAGGCATAAGCAATACAGGTACTACGGTTGTGGAAGCAGGCGGTAAATTGACTGTGCATGCCGCCAACCTGAATACGGTGGATGAGTTCGCCAGAATGAACTCCGGCACTTCCGGTGTGTCTTCTAACGGTTCCCTCAACATCAAGGCCGAAAGCATAGACATTAGCGCCAGCAGCACGGGCAGCAAGTCTTCGGTGACAGGTATTGTACAAAACACAGGCACCACCACCATGGAGGCCACCAACGATATTTCCATTAGCAGCACCAAAGAAAGTGCTGCGGGGGTTGATGCTTCCAGTGCGTCACGGGGTATTTACACCTGGGGGAACACCACTGAAAGTTCCCTGGATATTACCAGCACAAGCGGCAACATTACCATTAGTGCCGACGACAACAGCGTGTTCACCACAGGTTCCGGCGGTTCCAGAAGCGAAGGTGCCAACGCCATTAACATGGCAGGCGGCAACGTGGATGTGACCCTGAGCGCCAAAAATGGCACGGTTTCCTTGCAGGCCAACCAGGAAATAGCCACCCCCGGCTCCTACGCCTGGGGTGTGAACAACCAGAGCCCGGGCACCTTCACCATTGAGGCCAAGCAGGCCCAGATTGATGTGAAGGCTGCCATTGACGCCAAAGGCCTTGTGGCGCAAACCACAGGGGCTGAAAACCGCGTTACGGCAGACACCGTGAACATGACCATTACCGGAACAGAAAAAGCCGTGGCCATGGACACCTACATGTCTGGTTCCACTGATGTTGCCGGGAAAAATACGATTACGGCCCGCACTACAGACGGTGCAGGCCAGGTGAACATCAACCTGGGCGGCGGTTTTGTAACAGGCATGAGCGCCTCACGCGGCGGGCAAAACCTGATTGATGCCGACCACGTGCAGATGAATGCCGATGTTACTGGATGGGCCACAGGCATGACCGCCAGCGACACCGCCAGTAACACCATTATAAGCAATGATGTAGACCTGAACCTGAAAGGCTACACAGGCGTTGGCATGGTTGCAGGTGCTACCTCCAGCACCACTCCCACAGCCACTAACCTTGTGCAGGGCACAGGAGATAACGCCAGCTTTACCATGAACCTTTCCGGCACTGGCGGGCAATATTCCAAAGTGCGCGGCATGGAAGCTTCCGCTGGCGGGCAAAACATCATTAAAGACTTTGCCTCTGTGAACATTACAGGGGTATCCAGTGGTGAAGCGGCAGCCATGTACACCAGCGCTGCCAACAGCCAGAACACCATTGCCAGCACAGGCGATATTACCCTGAACACCCAAAGCACAGGCGGCATTGCCTACGGTGCCAATGCCTATGGCGGCACCAACAGCCTGAGCGCTGGCGGCGACGTGAACATAACCGCCACTTCCAACATTGCCACAGGCACAACCGCCTCAGGTGGTTTTTACGTGCCCAATGCCTATGGCCTGCGGGCTGAAGCAGGCGGGAAAAACGAAATTACCCAAGCCGAGAATGTGACCATTACCGCAAGCAACCCCGGCGCTGGCTTTGCTTCCGCCATGGACGCAAAAAGCGGCGGCACCAACAGCATTGCCAATGTAAGCGGCAACGTGACTGTGGGCGGCGGCAACTACGGTATGCAAGCCGACGGTACAGGCAGCAGCAATACCATCAGCACGGTGGGCGGCAACGTAACTGTGAGCGGCACTGCTTCCGGCATGGGGGGCTACAGAACCTCTGGTGGCAGCAACACCATTACGGAAGTGGGCGGCAATGTAAAAATTGACGCTGGCTCCAAGGGTATTGCCATGGATAACTGGGGGAATAGCACCAATACCATCAGTCATGTAACTGGCAACGTTGACCTTTATGGTGGCAACGGTATGTATGTGTTTGGTTACGGTGGCAAGAACAGTATAGACGATGTGAAAGGTAGTGTGAGCATTACTGGTGGCCTTAATATGTACACTGGTGTGAGCAGTAATGCCGATGGCAACACCATAAGCAATGTGGCTGGCAACGTGACGTTGAACTCCACGGGTTCGTTTAACATAGACACTGTGAGTGGCAAGAACAGCATTACCAACGTGGGTGGCGATGTTAGATTAACTGGCGCCAATACAGCTATATTCACCTATGGCACCAACGTGCAAACCCGCATTGCGGATGTTACAGGCAATGTGCTCATTGAGGGACAATTGACCGTAGATAATAACGGTGAAACCCTTATTGAAAATGTCGGCAAAAATGTGACCATTGGCAGCCTTTCTGTGCAAAGCAACGGCGGCACCAACACGGTGCGCACAGTGGGCGGCGATGTAACCATTGCCAATGCCATGACAGCTGCTACGGGCAAAAATGAAATTACAGATGTGGAAGGCCGTGTATTTGTGAACGGCGGCAATAACTCCTATGTGGCTATGAGCGCTGCGAGCAAAGGCCAGAATATCATTTCCGCGAAAGGCGATGTGGCGGTGCAAGCAGCTTCCACAGGGAGTGTCACCTATGGTGTGCAGGCTGATACTTCTGGTAAAAACATCATTTTAAGCGACAAAAATGTGACCGTCAGCGCACAGAACTTGAACCCGAGCTCGGGCACGGCCACAGGCATGGCTGCCACCAACAGCGGCACCAACACCCTGAATGCTGGTGGAGACGTGACTGTGAACGCCACAACCAACACGGGCATGGCCTATGCCGTGTATGCCAACGGGGCAGGGGCCAACACCATTAACGGGGTCAATATAGACATAATCGCAAAAAACAACAGCGGAACCCAATCTCTAGGCGTATATTCCTTGGGCGGTGGCACGAATACCATTACTGGTACAGGTCCCGTATCGGTTGATGTCTCTTCTGCAACAAATGCGTGGGGCTTGTACGCTGGCGCTGGCAGCCAAAATAACCTGAGCTCCACCAGTTCCCTGAGTGTTATGACCACAGCCGTTGCTGGGCAGGCCATTGGTGTTGCTGCAAAAGGCGCAGGTGCCCAGAATACCCTGACAGGAAATGATATTACGCTTGCCGCAACAGCTGGCACCACTGCCGTGGGTTTAAACGCTGAGGCAGGCGGCACCAATACTGTGAACGAACTGGGCGGGGGGCTTACCATTACCGCCAGTGGCGGCACCTCGAGTTCCGCTATGAATGCTGGTTCAGGTGGTCATAACCTAGTAAATGCCACAGGTGACGTGAGCCTGGTAACTGAAACAGCAAGTGGCATAGCCAGGGGCCTTCAGGCCGTGGGTGGAACAAACACTCTTACTCTCAGCAAGTCGCTGTCCATTGATGTAAACAACGCCGCCCCAGGTGCCAACAGTTATTCCACCGCAGCTCTTTTCGCTACTGATAAAGGCGTAAACCTCATCCAGGCCAATGACGGTTCAACCGGTTTGGAAGTTCGCATTACCGTAACTGCCGGCAACGGTGGCAAAGCCTATGCCATGTACGCGGAGTCGTTGGGCGAGAACCGCATAGTAGGTTCAGAGAAAGCTGACTTTATTACCATTAAGGGTGATATTATTGCCATATATGGCGGCCAAAATAGTATCAGCACTGGTGGCGGCGACGACCGCGTGGTGCTGGACGGCGCAGTGAATGGGGGGGGGCTGACCCTGGAAATGGGCGCTGGCCACGACATTCTTACCCTGAAGGCAAAAGACTTTGCCGAGTTTAAAGGCAGATACGAAACATGGCTGAATGCCCTTATGGCAACTGGCCATGGCGTTGAATCCATTGAAATTATCTACAATGAAACATGGTCGGCTCAAGACAAAGCCGACCTGCACAACTTCTTTGGCGGAGCAGCCTTTCAAAATGTGGAAGTGCTGTTTCCGGAAGTCCTGCTTACCGGAACGGAAGTGCATAGCGACATGGGCAACGTGTTCCATGAAGGGGACTTTGACGGAACCCTTTCTGGTGGTAATCACAGCGACCACACCTTTGCTTCCACGCAAGATGACGTTGTGCGCGTGACAGGCGATGTAAGCCACACCGACCTGACCTTTGCAGGCGGCGGGCACGACACCCTGACCGTTGCAGGCAACTTGATTGATGCCCATGTAACCACTGAAAGCACCTACACAGGCACCCTGCATGTAGATGCTGGCGGCCTGGAAAATGCCCAAATGAATCTTATGGGCGGTACCAACGCTGTTACCCTGCATGGCACTGTTGACAACCTCTCCACCTTGGTGCTGGGCGACGGCAACGACACCCTGAGCATTCAGGGCGACTTCACCGGGCAGGCCACCATGGGTGCAGGCAACGACTATGTGGTGCTGCACGGCAGTGCCCACGGCGGCATAGTAGATGGCGGCGCTGGCAACGACACCCTTATTGGTGATGCTGGCAACAACATTCTTGTGGGCGGTTCCGGGCACGACGTGCTGACTGGCGGTACCGGGGCAGACACCTTTGTGTGGAAGGCAGGCGATGCAGGCACAGCAGATGCCCCTGCCACCGACGTGGTAACTGACTTTAACATTGATGAAGGCGACAAGCTGGACCTGAGTGGCCTGCTGACCGACGGTGCCAAAGATAACCTGGACAACTACCTGAACGTGACCCATGAAAATGGCAACACCGTGCTGAACATAAGCACCAGCGGTGAAAGTGCTGAAGGCCGCTTTGATCAGGTTATTGTGCTGGAAAACAGCACCATAACGGCAGAGCAGCTTATGCAGCAATTGCTTCTTACCCAGTAGTAAGCATAAACGATTAAGAAAAAGGGTGGCCCTGCTGCCCATAAAAAAAGCAGCCTTTCCCGGTTCCGGGAAAGGCTGCTTTTTATTGTGGCACGCCGCACAACACTACGCGGTATCAATTATTCACAATAAAATCTCGCGGCGCTTCGCCGCACTTTTACTTGCCTTTATCTGCCACACCAAACTCCACCCGGCTGTAAAGCGGCTGCCCGCTGCCAGCTTCCCGCAGCTTGGGGGTGGGGTCCACAGCCACCCGGCCTGCCAGGGAAGCGTCCAGGCGTACAATTTCCGCCTTAACCGCTGCGGCCCTTGCCAGGGCAAGGCTTTCCAGGGCTTTGTCGTTCACGGCCACGGTTTTTTCCAGCATTTGCAGCATAACCGACACAGGCTGTTTTTTCACAAGGCCAAGGGTGCTGGGTTTATCAGGTATGTCTGCTTCCTTATAAAAATCAAACAAAAATTCTTCATATTCCGCAGGGGTCAGGCGCGGGTCAACCCGCATGTCGGTAGAGCGTTTGGTTTCGCGTTCTTTGCGGCCGAGGCTGTTCCACTTGGCTTCTTCCACCCCTTTGCGAATAAACGCCGCCACAAGCTGCGTTTTTTCCGCTTCATCGGCCATGCCATGCAGCACCACTGCAATTTTGGGGTGTTTTTGCAGCAGTTCCACCACCGCGGCAATCACCTTGGCCCCCTTGGCGTCTAGTCTGTCGTCACCAGGGGCAAACACAATGCTGTCCAGGGAAGGGCCGCCACTATCCAGCCCGGAAATAACCGCGCCGAGCAAATTGAAGGGGGAAGCCACCACCTTGAAAAACATGTTGCCAATAACGTTGGTCACCACGTTGCCCACGCGGAACTGCGGGTCGCCCAGTTTGCCGCTTATGGGCAGGTCTATGCGCACGTCGCCCTTGCTGTCTGCCAGCAGGGAAAGGCCTGTTTTAATGGGCACGTTGGGGGGGGTGCGCCCCGGCACTTGTGCCCCAAGCTGCAACCCGCCAAGGGTAATGCTGTTTTGGGCACTTAGCACCTGACCGTCGGTTTGCACGGTGGAATCCAGAAACAGCGCCCCCTTGCTGATGGGGTAGGCCAGAAACTGCTCTGCATAGGGGGAAAGGGGAATCATGTCCATGCCCTTAAGGGAAGCCGTGGCCTTGGCTTGCAAGGGCAGAAAAAACGGGTTTGCTGTGGCACTTAGCTGCAAGGGTGCCCCTTCAGCTTTGCCTGCCAGGGTAAAGGAAGCAGGCTGGCGGCTGGCAGAAGAAAGCCCTGTGGCCTTCATATTTAAATTGGAAAAAGAAACAGAAGCCCGCCGGGCCAGTGTTTCATCATGAAAGCGCACGGCCCCGCCTTCCATTTGCAGGGTGGCAATGCTGAGGCGGGCAAGCCCCGGCACTACGGAATGCTGCGGACCGTCGGCATACAGGGTAACAGCAGGGCTAATGGGCGTATTGGGGGCCTTGGCGGCTGTTTGTTCTGCCGCCTTCATGGCCTGCTCCAGGGTAACGGTGCCAAGCTGCTTGTACCGGGCCTTGGCGTTGGCTGTGAGTGCTCCTGTCACGTCGAACGCTTTGGTCAGGGTGTTTATGCCTTCCGGGTAACGGCTGAAGGAAAGGCGCGGCCCTTCCAGGCGCAGGGTTGTTATGTCAAAGGTGCGGGCTGCCGTGTTGCCCCGCAGGCCAAGCAGCTTCATGTGGTCAAGGCTGAACACTTCGCGCCCTTCTTCCAGTAGCACCATTTCATCGGCTTCCATCTTGCCAGCCAGGGCAAGGCCAACACCGTGTTCTGCGGCTTTGCTTTCCTGCCGGGGCAGGCTGGGGGTGGCAATTGCCCCAGGGTGCGGGGCATTGCGCTGGGCCGTGGCCCCGGCTTTGGGTTCTGCCTTCACAGCAATGCCGCTTTGGGCCACGTTCACGTTAATATCGCAGGAAACAACGCCCTGCTTTACTTCCAGGGTGGAAATAGCCGCCAGCCATGGCCCAAGGGAACGCAGGGGCACCTTGCTGAGGGCGGTATTAAAGGCCAGGTTCAGGGGCGTTACCGTGCCTGTGCCTTTTATGCCAAGCTTGCCCGAACCGTTCCAGGTGCCGGAAGCTTCCATGGAAATTTTCTGCCCCGGCAATGTGCTCACATTGCTACCAGTCAGGGCAAAACCTGTAATGTTCAACGGGGCTTTCACTGCGGCTTCGTTGGTAATGTCCAGCCGCCCGTCTTTTAGCCCCAGGCTTTCAATGGTCACATCCAGTGCTTTATTGGCTGTTCCTTCAGCCCTGCTGCCTGTGGGGGCACCCGTTGCACTCTCTTTTGCCGGGGCAGAAGGCCCAGCCGTAGGGGCGGTGGCAGGGGAGGCTTCTTTGCCAGGGGCCGCCAGCACGGCGCTGAACTGCGGGGCATCCACCACCACAGACCCCAGGGTAAGCAACGAGGTTTCCGGGTTCACCGTAACACGGCGCACCAGCAGGTTTTGCAAACGGGCCACGGCAGAACCACCGGGAAAGGGCACGGTAACCACAAAGTCGTGCAGGGAAAGGGCCCCTTCCTGCAAGGCAAGGTGGGGCATACCATTTTGAATGGCTAGGCGGCACTGGGTGTCTATGTTCAGCAGCCCGCCCTGCATGGCAAGGCCGGAAAGGGCTGTGTAAGGCCCAATGCGCTCCATGGGAAAACTGTTCACCCGGACGCGGGCGTCCAGAACAAAGGGATACAGTTGCACCGTGCCCCGCAAGGCCATGTTGCCAAGGGGTGCAGTGGCTGGCTTTGGGGCCTGGGCCGCTTCTGGGGCAGACGTTGCCAAGCCAGAGGTTGCCGGGGCAGTGGCATTTCCTTGGGCTTGGCCTTCTTGGCCTGCTGCATTCTGGGCAGTGGCATTCTGTACAAGAGCTTCCGGTGTGGTAGTCATCTCTTCGGTGGCAGGGGCTGTAGCCTCTGCCATCTTTTGTGCCGCATCAGCCTCCAGGGCCAAAGCCTGCTGGAAAAAGGCCTCGGTTTCCTTGGGGTCTGCGCTTACCGCACTGCCAAGAGTGATGGAAAATAGGCCGGAAGATTCTGTTGCCAGCATATGCCCTGTGTTGCCTGCCTCCGCTAGCCCTTGCACAGGGGGTTGCCCCGCTGTTGAGGATGGGGCAGGGGCCACGGCAGTGGCAAGACCAGTGAAAGGCGAAGCCGTAACACCAGGGGCAGGCTGTTCAGCCCCGGTGTTTTGTTCTGGGGCTTCTGTGGCAAGGCGTTTGGCCTGAATGTTCAGGGGGTAAATTTCCTGCTGGAACGTGCTGCCCAAGGTGGCGTCGCGCCACAGCACCTTGGCATTGGTTATGGTGAATTGCTCCAGGGCAAACAGGGGGCCTGCATTGGGGTTGGGGACAGGGGGAACAAAAGCCACCCCGGAGGCCGTGCCATTGGTTTCTATTGCAGTACTGTTGGTTTGTGCCACCGTGCCATTGGCTTGGGGCATAGTTCCATTGGCTTGGGCCACAGTGCTGTTGGTTTGGGGCATGGTGCCATTGGTTTGGGGCTGTGTGGCGTTTGTTTCTGCTGCAACAGCAGCATTTCCCGCAGGTTGTGGGGGTGTGCCTGCCTCCCCTGGTTTAGCCGCCGCAGGGGCTTCGCCCTTAGCCGGAGCCGTGTTGGCAGGGGGTTGTGGCGTCAGGTAGCGGCTCCAGTTCATGCTGCCGTCAGCCTTACGTGCTACAAGCACCACCGGGTTTTCCAGCACCACTTCGCGCAGGGAAAAGCGCCCATGTTCCGGCAGTACCCGTTCAGCTTCAATAACGCCAAAGGGCACTTCCAGCACCACCCCTTCCTGGGGGGCGCTCAGGCGCAGGTCTGCCACATGCAGGGAACCTGCTAGAGAAATGTTGGTGCCTTCTTCATGGCGTTCAAATTCCAGGCTAATTTCTGCCGTGGCAATTCCGCCATCAAGGGTGAGGGAAGTATAGGCCGTAAGGTAGGGCCGCAATTGTTCCAGAGCAATTTCCCCCAAATGCATACGGAACGAGGTGGCAAGGCTTTCCGAAAATGGTCGTGTGCGGCCTTCCAGCCCAATAATGGAGCCATCTAACGTGGCATTCAGGGTGGGCCGCACCTGCCGGGCCTGGTCTGCGGGTAAGGTGGAAGTGAAGGGCACAAACAGAAAAAGGTCCTTCAGGGTGTGGTGGGTGCCGTGCATATTGTCGGCAAATTCAATGGTGCCCCCGTCAATGGTGATGTTGTTCAGTACCAAGGGGAACAGCCTGTCTGGCTTGCCTTCCTCCTGCTTGGCCTGCTCACCGGGGCGGGCAAACTGGCTGAAGGAAGTGGTGCCGTCTTGTTCCAGGGAAAAATGCAGGATGGGTTGTTCCACCGTTACGGCATGCAGGGCAGGGGCAAAACGTAGTACACTGCTTATGCCGTGGTCCAGTACCACCCGCCGGGCGCTGAAAAAGGGATCATTCCCACCGGGGTAGGTAAGGGCCACTCCTTCCAGGGTAAAGCGCAGGGTGAACGGATTAATGGAAATACGCTCTATGGTGGTGGTGTTGTGCAAGGCCTGGCTTATTATTGCCGGGGCATGGCGTATGGCAAACCATGGGGCTACAACCCCAAGGAGCACGGCGTACAGGGCCACAAGCGCAGAACACACCACCAGCCAGCGCCGGGGGCGCTTGTGCGGGGTTATAAACCAGTGGAGTGGGATGTGTTTGGCTGGCATTATGTCTATCCGGTCGAGATTGGGGCACAGAAAATAGGCTTGAATTTGATTGGGGGACGCTGTCCCCCAGCCCCCTGCAAGGGGAATGATTCCCCTTGACCCCCATATTTGCGCTTGCCTTCCCGCTTTGCGGGAGGGCAAGCGCTGATAGGGGTTCCAAGGGCATCATGCCCTTGGCGGAGGGGATTGGGGAGGCAGAGCCTCCCCAATAAAAACCAATTATTGCACTGTTAACCGCAGGAAGCGCTTTTTGCCGAGCTTGACCACATATTCACCGGGGGCAAGGGGGGTTGCGCCGTCTTCGCATGGGGTGTCGTCAATGGTCAGGGCTTTTTGGGCCACCAGGCGGCGGGCTTCCCCGCGTGAAGCTGTCAGGCCGGAATCGGCCAGAAAGGCCACCGGGGTGGAAGCTTCTCCGTTTTTGCACAGGTGGGTGGGGGCATCTTCCGGCACGCCGCCTTTGGCAAACACGGCGTTAAATTCCTGCTGGGCCACATGGGCGGCTTCTTCACTGTGGTAGCGGGCCGTCAGTTCAAAAGCCAGGGCTTCCTTCACCGCTTTGGGGTGGCGGGTGCCGTTTTCCACATCCGCGCGCAGTGCGGCAATTTCTTCCAGGGAGCGGGTGGAAATAAGCTCGTAGTAGCGCCACATAAGGGTGTCGGAAACAGACATAACCTTGCCGAAAATCTGGGAGGCGGGCTCGTCAATGCCAATGTAGTTGCCTAAAGACTTGGACATTTTTTTAATGCCGTCCAGCCCTTCCAGCAGGGGCACGGTAATAATGCACTGCGGTTCCTGCCCGTATTGGCTTTGCAGGTGGCGGCCCACCAGCAGGTTGAAGCGCTGGTCTGTGCCGCCCATTTCTACATCGGCCTTGAGGGCGACAGAATCGTACCCCTGGCACAGGGGGTACATAAATTCATGAATGGCAATGGGCTGGTTGCCCTGGTAGCGCTTTTCAAAGTCGTCGCGTTCCAGCATACGGGCCACAGTATAGCGCGAGGTCAGGCGGATAAAGTCTGCCGCATTCATGGCCCCCAGCCAGTGGGAGTTAAACTCCACTGTGGTTTTTTCCGGGTCCAGAATTTTGAATACCTGGCGCTTGTAGGTTTCCGCGTTGGCCTTCACCTGTTCTTCGGTGAGGGGGGGGCGTGTGTCTGAACGGCCGGAAGGGTCGCCTATGCGCCCGGTAAAGTCGCCAATCAAAAACACCACATTGTGCCCAAGCTCCTGAAAATGCCGCATTTTGTGCAGCACCACTGTGTGCCCAAGGTGCAAGTCCGGGGCTGTGGGGTCAAAGCCTACCTTCACGGTAAGGGGCTTGCCCCTGGCTATTTTCTTGCGCAGGTCGGCTTCATCAATCAGGTCAACAATACCGCGTTTAATAAGCTGCATCTGGGCATCAATATCTACAGTCATCGTGCTCTCCTTGAGCATATAGCAGTGGGTTCTTACTCCTCAGCATTGAGCTGAAAATCCACCTTGATTTTATACATTTTATGGGCAGGCAGGTTTAAAATGGCAATGCCAGTTTTTTCCGAAATGCTGTGCAAAAGCGCCACCACAGCTTCTTTGGAAGGGCCAATGCAGGTAAACCATACGTTGTAGGCATGGTTACGCAAATAGTTGTGCGTTACCCCCACGTGGCTGTTCACTTCTTGCACAAAGGCTTCCAGCCCATCAAGGGGCACTTTGGCGGCGCACAGGGTGCTGTGAAAACCCAGCTTGCGCGACTGGAAATTGGCCCCCAGTCGGCGGATAATTTTGCGTTTTTTCAGGGCCAGCACACGCTGGAAGGTTTCTTCTTCCCCCAGGCCCACCTGTTGCCCAATAACGGCATAGGGGCGCGGCTCCAGCGGAAAACCAGACTGGATAAGGCTTAAAATACGGCGGTCGCTGGCATCAAGCCCGGTATCTGGCAGGGCGTCAATGCTGCCGCCGTCCAGTTCTTCCGGCAGTGGTGTGTTCATGGCATTTCCTTGAGTATGTGGGGGAACGCGCTGGCAAGGCAACCCCAAACGCAGTTTTGCAATGGTTTCGCATAAGGAAGAAAGGGAAAACGTAGGCCAGCTCTTGCCAAAAGGCAAGCCTTTGTTTGCAGGGCATGACTTGTGCGGGCATTACCTTGCCAAGTGGCCAGTTATTGACTATTATATGATGAATACATTCTTAAGCAGGAGAATCCCATGAGTACTGATATGAACAGCAACAGCAAAACTTTTTTGGGTGTTGCAGAAAAGTCTACCGCGCTGACCAACGCCTACTTGCGTTCCGTGTATAACTGGATGGCAGCAGGCCTTTTGATTACTGCCATTATGGCCTATTCCGTGGTTACCGTACCCGCCCTTGCGGCCATAGTGTTCTCCAGCAAATGGACGTTTTACGGGCTTATCATTGCCCAGGTGGCCCTTGTGTTTACCATTAGCGGGGCTATTCAGCGCCTTTCTGCCGGGGCTGCCACAGGTATTTTCCTGCTGTACAGCGCCCTGAACGGGGCAACCCTTTCCGTGTTGCTGCTGGTGTACACCTCCACTTCTGTGGTGCAGGCCTTTGTAACGGCTTCCGGCATGTTTGTGGCCATGAGCCTGTATGGCCTTATTACCAAACGCGACCTGACCTCCATTGGCAGCTTTTGTATGATGGGGCTTTTTGGCATTATCATTGCTTCCATTGTGAACATGATTTGGCCTTCCACCATGATGAACTTCATCATTAGCTGCGTGGGCGTTGTTGTGTTCCTTGGGCTGACAGCTTACGACACCCAGCGCTTGCGGGCCATGGGTGAAAGCGCACCGGAAGGCGACGCCACTGCCATGCGCCGCGGCGTTATTCTGGGTGCGCTTACCCTGTACCTTGATTTTATCAACCTGTTTATTATGTTGCTGCGTCTTACTGGCGACCGCCGCTAGGGAAAACGCCCAGTTATTCCGTTTGGCGGCGTTGCTTTGCTTCCTTTTTCCGCTCGGGCTTCGTGAAGGTGTGCGGGCAGCAAAGCTACCCGCACCCTCCGCCTCGCCGCAGGAGCGAAAAAAAAGAGCGGTTACAGACATTCTGTAACCGTTCTTTTTATTTTGGGGTTCAAAGGGCATCATGCCCTTTGCAGGGGGTAAGGGGGACAGCGTCCCCCTTATTTTCTAGTGATGGGCTTCACCTTCGGCAACGTTATCCGCCAAATTACGGTAGGGGGATATTTCCCGCAGGCGTTCAATAATGCCGGGCAGGGTTTTGATTACTCCATCCACTTCCGCTTCGGTGTTATAGCGTGAAAGGCTGAGGCGCAGTGACCCGTGGGCAAAGGTAAAGGGCACGCCCATGGCCCGCAGCACGTGGGAAGGTTCCAGGCTGCCGGAAGTGCAGGCAGAACCGGAACTGGCGCACACGCCGAACTGGTCCAGCAGCAGCAGAATGGCTTCACCTTCCACATACTTGAAGGAGATGTTGGTGGTGTTGGGCAGGCGGTGGGTGCGGTCGCCGTTAATAATGGATTCCGGCACAGCGGCCAGCAGGGCATTTTCCAGCTTGTCGCGCAGGCCCTTTACCACGGTGTTTTCCTGGTCAATGTGCTTGGCTGCCAGGGCGCAGGCCGCGCCAAGGGCCACAATGTTGGGCACAGCTTCCGTGCCGGCCCTTCTGCCGCGTTCCTGGTGGCCGCCGCGCAAAAAGGTGCGGAAAGGGGCCCCGCGGCGCACATACAAAGCTCCAATGCCTTTGGGGGCATGCAGCTTGTGGCCGGAAAGGCTTAAGTAATCAATGGGCATGTTTTTCAGGTCCAGGGGAATTTTGCCCACGGCCTGCACAGCGTCGGTATGGAACAGGATGCCGCGTTCACGGCACATGTTGCCAATTTCCTTAATGGGGTAAATAACGCCCGTTTCGTTGTTGGCATACATAACGGAAACCAGGGCCGTGTCCCGTGTGAGGGCGGCCTTCAGTTCATCCATGTTCAGGTTGCCTTTGGCGTCTACCCCCAGGAAGGTAACCCGGTAGCCCTTTTTTTCCAGGTGCTGGCCAAGGGCAAGCACGGCGGGGTGTTCCACGCGGGTGGTCACGAAATGGCGTTTTTCGGGCTGTGCTTCCAGGGCGGCAAGAATGGCGGTGGAGTCACTTTCCGTACCGCAGGAGGTGAAGATAATTTCTTCCGGCACCCTGGCACCCAACAGGTCTGCCACCTGCTGGCGGGCTCTATCAACCGCTTTGCCCACAACGCCGCCAAAGGTGTGCATGCTGGAAGGGTTGCCGTATTGCTCTTTCAAAAAGGGCAGCATGGCATCCAGCACTTCCGGGGCAACGCTTGTGGTAGCGTTGTTGTCCATGTATATAACGCGGCTCATGACGTAACCTCCTGCACGGTAAGATCTGGGTCCACCTGGTCGCGCAGGGTTTGCTGCACAAACCCTTCAATGGTCAGGCGGCTGGAAGGGCAACTGGTGCACATGCCGCGCAGGGCAACGAGGACTTTTTTGCCGTCAATATCGATAAGTTCAATGTCGCCGCCGTCCTGGTTCAGGCGCGGGCGAATAATTTCATCCAGCACGGACATAACGCGCTGCATACGCTGCACGTTGGAAAGCGGGGCGTTTTGCGGGGGCACTGTTTTGGGGCGCATGTCGGGAATAAGGGGCTTTTGGGGTGCACCTGTTTCCCCCGCCAGGGTGGCGCGCAAAATTTCGCCAATGTCTTCCAGGCAGTCGGCGCAGCCGCCGCCCGCTTTGGTGAAGTTGGTAATTTCTTCCACGCTGGTAAGGTTGTTTTCTTTCACGGCCTTAATAATTTGCTGGTCGGTAATACCAAAGCAACGGCACACCACGCGGCCTTCATGGCTGTGGGGCATGGCAGGTTCGCCGCGGTAGTTGCGTATGGCTGCTTCCAGCGCTTCCTGCCCCATAACGGAGCAGTGCATTTTTTCTTTGGGCAGGCCGCCCAGGGCTGCGGCAATGTCTTTGTTGGAAACGGCCAGGGCTTCGTCCAGGGTTTTGCCTTTAATCAGCTCGGTAAGGATAGAGCTGGAAGCAATGGCGCTGGCGCAACCAAATGTTTGGAAGCTGGCGTCCACAATGCGGTCGTTTTCAATTTTCAGGAACAGCTTCAGGGCGTCGCCGCAGGCAAGGCTGCCCACTTCGCCAATGGCATTGGCCCCTTCAAGAGCGCCCACATTTTTCGGATTCAAAAAATATTCACGAACTTTATCGGTGTAATCCCACATAACAGTTTCCTCCACCTTTTCCATGCCGGGGGATGGCTTGTGTGCATATACGGCAGTGCCGTGTTGGGTTGCTCCCGCCTGTGTAGGGCGGGGGTTGCTTCCATTTGAATGGCAACGGCTTTTGGGCCACGGGCCTGTGCCCGCAGCATGGCAAGCCGTTGCCATGAAATTTTGTGTGCACCCGGTTTGCTGGCTTTGCGGGGCCGCAGGGGCGCGTGCACTTTGGGGAACGCTGCCAAATGAAATACCGCAGCGTTTCTCTACTCTTACCCGCAGGCTTCCCTGCTTGTAAAGGGCTGATGCCCATTTCCCGTGCAGGAAAAAACAGAAACATGCACAGAAAGAAAATTTGCCCGTAAAAACTGCGCCGCAACAACCCTTACACCGCAATACCTTGCACTGTAGGGGAAGATATGAAAACGGGCAGACATAATTCTGGCTCATTGAACATAAGCACCTTGTCACCACGGGCAAGGGTTAAGGCCTCTTTTTTTTCATTTCAGGAAAAAAAGTGATACTCCGCTGCAACCCATGTAAGTTTTTTTCGCTTCCCGGCGCAATATGCTTGACACAGCCCAGCGCTTGCACTATTTTCACTCTTCCGAAAGGGCAGTTAGCTCAGCTGGTAGAGCATCGCCTTCACACGGCGGGGGTCACAGGTTCAAGTCCTGTACTGCCCACCAGCAATTTAAAGGGGTTACGACGTACAAGGTCGTAACCCCTTTTTTGTTTTAGAGTTTTGCCGCGCCTATGCCCACAGCCTATTAGGCATTGTCCTTCAGGTGCATATCCACATCCATGCTAGTATGCAGAACGCGAATTACGTCCAGGTAATGCGCAGAGCTTTTGAAGTAAATAACATGCATAACGGGCCGTGTTTTTTTGTTGTTTAACAAGGGCTCATTACGTGCTGTGCATCCTGCAAGGCTGGGTTTGTGTGAGGCTTTCCCGGTGGTCATGCCTTTTTTTGCACGCCCCACCGCCAGTTTTACCTACCCCCGGCTTGTCCACAGCACCAGTTTGGCTTGCAGTTCGTCAATATCAATGGGTTTGGTAATGTGGTCATTCATGCCAGCGGCAAGGCTTTTGTCCCTGTTTTCCTGCATGGCGTGGGCTGTCATGGCAATTATGGGCACGGTACGCATGGCTTTGCCTGCGCACCCAGGAAGCAGTAGCAATAAAAAAAGAGCAGCTATTTTTATTATATGGTGCATGGCGCGCACTCCTTTGGAGTTTCTGGAACAACCCCGTGGGGGTGGGGCGTCTTCCCTGCGGGAAGTCACGTTACGACTATTATGCGCTCGTCGTAAAAAAGAAGCACCCCCCAGCATAAGCATGTTGGAGGGTGCTTCTTTGATTCTTCATTACAGGCAATGGCTGCTATACTTCAAAATCCAACGCTTCACGGCTGGCCACCACAGCTTTCACAAAGGGCAGCACGGCCACGTGCAAAGGATGTTCTGCATAGGCGTGCAGGCCCGCAGCATTATCATGCACGGTGTGCAGCACCAGTTGGGCAGGCCGGGTGGAAGTGGGCAGCACTGTGTCGCTCATTTCCAGTTGCAGCAGTGAGGGAATCTTCCCGCGCAACTCTTCAATGCTGGCTTTTACTTTTGCCATGTTTTGCGCTGCGGATGCGCCTTCTGCTTCTTCTTTAAATGTCCACCAAACAATATGGTGCAGCATGTAAGCCCTCGTGTGTTGTGTGGGTTAGGAAAACGCTGACTAAATAGCTTTTTTCAAAGCTGCTAGCAATGTATCTACATTCTCTTTCCGGGCGGTGTGGCCCATAAGGCCAATGCGCCAAATTTTCCCGGCCAGGGGGCCAAGGCCCGCACCAATTTCAATGCCTTCTGCCAGCAATTTTGCCCGCACGGCAGCTTCATCCACGCCTTCCGGGCAACCCACAGCGTTGAGCATGGGCAGGCGGCATTCCGGGGCCACAGCCATGCGCAGGCCCATGGCTTCCAGCCCTTGCACAAGGTAGGCGTGCATTTCCTGGTGGCGTTTGAACACGGCTGGCAGGCCTTCCTGCAAAATAAGGTACAGGGCGGCATACAACCCATAGTTCATGTTAATGGGCGCTGTGTGGTGGTAGGCGCGGGTGTGGCCTTCCCAGTAATTGATAATAAGGGAGAGGTCCAGGTACCAGTTGGGCACCTTTGTTTTGCGGCTTTTGAGCTTGGCAATGGCTGCTTCAGAAAAAGATATGGGTGCCAGCCCAGGGGGGCAGGAAAGGCATTTCTGGGTGCCGCTATACAGGGCATCTGCCTGCCATTTGTCCATTGCAACGGGCATACCCCCAAGGCTGGTCACGCAGTCCACAAGGAACAGCGCGCCGTTTTCTTTTACCATGGGGCCAAGTTCTGCCACAGGGTTGCACACCCCGGTGGACGTTTCCGCATGAACCACCGCTACAATTTTGTAAGCTTTGGTGGCAAGTTTTTCTTTAACAGTCGCAGGTACCACAGGGGTGCCCCACGTAAATTCCAGCACGTCCACCTGGGCACCCAGGCGTTCTGCCACGTCTTGCATACGTTTGCCAAATACGCCGTTAATGAGAACAAGCACCGGGTCGCCATGTTCCACAAGGTTCACGAAGCAGGTTTCCATGCCAGCGGAACCTGTGCCAGACATGGGCATGGTTACCTGGTTTTTGGTGCCTGCAACCGTTTTCAACTGCTCCTTGATGGCGTCCATAATGGTAATGAAGTACGGGTCAAGGTGGCCAAGGGTGGGTTTTGCCAGGGCTGCATACACGGCGTCCGGTACGCAGGAAGGCCCAGGCCCCATAAGCAGGGTGGGGCGGATGTTGTCAAGCAGATTGGTCATGCTACACTCCTCCGGTTTTTGGGGGAACACAGGGAAACGCTGATTTGTTCAGTGTTTCCACAACGCGTGTGTTTCCGTGTGTCTTTTTACGCGGTTCAAAGACCAAAACCCGCCAATACAAAGAATTGACTTCTTATGTACCATAAGCGGGTTTTGTGCCTTTACCGAGCAAGCGAAGATTCGCCTGTTCGGGCATAAAGCTGAGTAATGGCAATTAATCAGCGGTTCCTACTGTTTGGGCTGGGCCTTTTCAATGGCTACCTTGTAACCGCGAATCTGGCTGCCAGTCATGCCTTTAATCACTTCATCTGCCATGTCGGTGGGAATTTCCACAAAGCAGAATTTTTCATGAATTTCAATGGCACCAATGCTGCGGCCCGGAATACCGGTTTCCCCGGCAATGGCCCCCACCAAATCGCGGGGTTCCACGTGCATTTTGCTGCCCACGTTGAGGAACAGGCGGCTCATGGGCACACGGGGGCGGCCTTTGGCGCCACGGGCACCACCATTGCGGTCAAAGCTGCCACGGTCGCCTTTATCGCCCCGGTCCGGGCGGCCTGGGCGTTCACCACGGTCTGGGCGGTCGCCACGGCCAAAACGGTCGTCTTTGTAGGTTGGCTTTGCATACAAGGGGTCTTCCTGGTTTTCCCCGTGGTCAAAGTTCTGCTGCATAAGCATTTTCAGCAGGGCCGCTGCCATGTCCATGGTGCTGTAATCGTCTTCCAGAAAGGGTTCAATAAGCGCCATTTGGCGTTCCAGCCCGCCGCCAGCCATGGTGGCGCGCACCTGGTCAAGCAAGCGGTTGGTTTTAATGGCGGTTACATCACGCAAGGTGGGCAACTGGCTTTGGTCAATGCGTGCTTTGGTGTAACGCACAATGTCGCGCAGTTTGAATTGTTCGCGCGGGGAAACAAAGGTAAATGCAGTGCCGCTACGCCCTGCACGGCCTGTGCGGCCAATGCGGTGCACGTAGTTTTCCACATCATTGGGAATATCAAAGTTGATAACGCATTCCACGTCGTCCACGTCCAGGCCGCGTGCGGCAACGTCTGTTGCCACCAGCACTTCAATGCCGCCGGAGCGAAAACGGGCCATAACCCTGTCGCGCTGGCCCTGGGCAAGGTTGCCATGCAGGCCGTCTGCCTGGTAGCCACGTGTTTGCAGGTTGGTGGTTACTTCGTCCACGCCGCGCTTGGTGGAACAGAACACCAACAGTTTACGGTAGTCGTGGGCGTCCAGCACGCGGAACAGGGCATCCATTTTAAGGTGGCTACGCACTTCAAAATATTGCTGTTCAATGCTGGGAACGGTGAGTTCCTTTTGGGTAATTTTAACATGCTCCGGGTTATTCAAGTACTTGCGGGCAAGGTCGAGAATGGCGGGGGGCATGGTGGCAGAAAAAAAGACAGTCTGGCATTCCTTGGTGGTTTTTTCCAGAATGGCTTCAATGTCGTCCCTAAAGCCCATGTCCAGCATTTCATCTGCTTCGTCCAGCACAGCCAAATGGGTTTGCTGTAGCTTAAGGGTGCCGCGTTGCAGGTGGTCCAGCACCCGGCCAGGGGTGCCCACCACAATCTGCGCGCCTTTGGCAAGGCCGCGGAACTGGCGTTCAATGGGTTGGCCGCCATACACTGGCAGCACAACAAGGCCACGCATGTGAACGGCAAGGTTGCCCAGCTCTGCGGCAACCTGAATGGCAAGTTCACGGGTGGGGCACAGCACAATGGCCTGGGTATGCTTGGCGCGCGCGTCTACGCGTTCCAGCATGGGAATGCCAAAGGCAGCGGTTTTGCCAGTGCCTGTTTGGGCCTGGCCAATAACGTCACGACCTTCCAAAAGGTGGGGAATGGCCTGCACCTGAATGGGGGAGGCTTCTTCAAACCCCATATCGGCAATAGCTTTCAAAACTTCTTTAGAAAGGCCGAGATCTTCAAAACGAATGCTCATTTACACAATCCTTAAAAAAACAGTGCCTGGCGGCAAAAGACCATAACCCGGCGCAAAAAGGGGCAGGAAGCAGGGCATGTACCCGCTAAACCTGCCGTGGCACCCCCAAAAAAACATGGATACGACCATGTTCGTATACAGGGCTGCCGCTGGCGAAAGGACCGCACCCAATGCAGGGGCGCGGCTGTGTCCATTGCGTTTATAAAGGCAGTGAAAGGGTTTGCCCAGGCTGCATTACCTTACAGCGGCATGCCGGGGCGCTTTGTTCCAAATGCTGTATAAACGCATCTGGCGTTTGAGCCAAGCGGGGGAATGTGCCATAATGCATGGGCACTGCCGCTTTTGCTCCTAACATTTTTGCGGCCATGGCGGCCTGGCGGCCGTCCATGGTAAATACATCACCAACGGGGAGCAGGGCAAGGTCTAAGGGGAACAGGGCCCCCCACGTGGCCATATTGGCGAAAATGCCCGTATCTCCTGAATGGTACAGGGTGTAGCCTGAAGGCAGGCGAACGATAAACCCTGTGGGGGCACCGGCTTCCGAGGTATGGAATGCTTCTGTCATGGTCACAAACGCGCCCTGCAAGGGCACGGTGCCACCAATGTTCATGCCAATACCATTGAAAAGGCTTTCCTGGGGAACACCCTTGGCCACCATCGCTTCGCTTGTGGTTACGGCACACACCAGTTTTGCGCCGTATTCGCGGCACAAAGCAACGGTGTCGCCAATGTGGTCACCATGCATGTGGGTAAGCAACACGTAGTCCGGCTTAGGTGAATCGGCTAGTGCCACAACGGCTTTTGGGTTGTTGGTGAAGAATGGGTCGATAACAAGGCTGCCGCCTTCCCATGCTACGTGGAAGTTGGAATGCCCATGCCAGGTAACGGTTTCGTTCATCCTTTACCCTCCTTTATCTTGCCAATTCATTTTGCTTTTTGCACTATACATCTTGACAGGTACAAGATGCAAGCGCTAGTATCCCCTGCTTGAGCGCGGTTAGCTCAGTTGGATAGAGCGTTGCCCTCCGGAGGCAAAGGCCATAAGTTCGAATCTTATACCGCGCACCATAAATTTCAAGGGGCTACCTGCAAGGGTGGCCCCTTTTTTTGTGGTTAATTTAATTAAATGCACATTGTGGTACAAATTTGGTACAAAACGCATGATTTCAACCTCTCTTTTTTTGAGAGCGGTGGATGGAATTATAAAAATTGCTCATACATTTTACAAGGAAACACTGATTAAAGGGCATTTGGGAAACGCGCAGTTATTTCGTTTGGCAAGGTCGGGGACATAGACTCTGTGCACGAGCTTTTTTTGAAGCAGGAGTGACAATTCTGCAGGAAAGCAGAATTGGGAACCGCCCAAAGGGCGGGAGCCAAAGGCGAGGCCCAGGACGTGCCGAGTCAACTCTTCTGTCTTCGGCTGTTTCAAAAAAAGCAAAGCAACGCCGCCAAACGGAATAAATCAGCGTTTCCACAAGCATTCTTTTGTAGTAAAAAAAGGGGGGATTACCCCCCACCTCTTATCTCTTCCCCCTAAAACACAAACGGCGAAACAAACCCTTCAAACAGCGGCAACGCTTTATCCTTTTCCGAAAGCACCGGGGGAATATCCGGCCAGGGAATAGCCAATGTCGGGTCATTCCAGCGGATGCCCCCTTCATGGCTCGGGCTATAGTAATTATCCACCTTATAATGAAACTCCGTGCCCGGCTCTAGGGTCATATACCCATGGGCAAACCCTTGGGGCACCAGGAACCGCGTGGCATTTTCCGGGGTAAGCACAGCAGTTTCCCACTGGCCGTAAGTGGGGGAACCCACCCGTAAATCTACCGCCACATCAAACACCGCCCCACGGGTAACCCACACCAGTTTTGTCTGGCTGGTGGGCTCCGTTTGAAAGTGCAGGCCGCGCAGCACTCCCTTTTCTTCTGAACGGGCGTGGTTATCCTGTACAAAGGGGTGAGCAAGGCCAAGGGGCTGGCGCCATTCTTCACGCCAGGTTTCCGCAAAAAAACCTCTGTGGTCGCGGTGCACGGCCGGGGTAAACAGCAAAAGCCCAGGAATTCGTGTTTCTGCTATGTTCATGGCATAATGACTTTTTTAAAAAAGGTGAATTATTCAAAGAAAATTCTTTGTAGAAGCAAGCTTCAGCCAGCTACACGGAACAGGAATAAAATGCCTCAGCTTATGCAAAAGAGCAAGATGTGGAGTATTTCTTTTTTTAGTGATGCCAATTCACCCGTTGCCAGGGTGGGGTGTAGCCTATAATACGCTTTGGACGTGACTTTTTTTCTCGTTTCGCTTGACTTTTTCCCCTAAAGGACTTCTTGATGGTACCGATAGGGACCAATACGGGGATTATGTGGCTATGGATACTCCATCTTACTATACACGCCAAATGTTGCTGCAATACGGCAAGCAACTGGCAACAACAAGGCGACTTGCCCGCATGGGCGGGGGGCTTGGCGTTGTTACGCCGCCGCAACAGCGCGAAGCTGCCCACCAACGCTCCCTAACGGTGGAACGGGTGGCCCGCGAAATTACAGACAATCTGATTTTTTCCGGAAGTGATAATTTGATTGTTCGGCAGGTATTGGAAGAGCTGGAGCAGGAAACAGGGGCAACCCATACGTTCCGTTTTTCCCCCACAGGCATGGAAGTGCATATTTTGCGCAACACAGAAGCAGGGGGAGAAGTGGAACTTGTGGGAGAAGACAAAGCCCGTTTACTGGCAACCCTTTGGCAGGTGGCACTACGAGTAGTAGACGCCACCATGCTGTAATTGTGTTGCCACAGGGTCTTTTTTCCCCTATTCTGGCGGGAATGGAAAGCCGGGAGGCTAGAACATGAACATTAAAAACATTCAGCATGGTAGCATAGACCTGTTGCTTAACAAGGTTGAGGCTAAACCTGCTGCAAGACTAAGCGAACGCGCCATTGAGGCATTTAATGCCCCGCGCCAGGGCGACCGCATTAGCCTTTCAGGGGAAGCCAAAGTGCGTACCGTAGCGCTGAACGCAGCCAGCCAAGCCCCGGACGTGCGCAGAGACAAGCTCAACGCCATTCGGGAACGGGTTGCTGCGGGGGAATATGTGGTGGACAGCCACACTATTGCCCAGCGGTTACTGGAGGAAGATACACAACTGCGCCAAACACTTCAGGAGTAACTTATTTATACCTGCCGTGTTCCTTTGGTGCTGGCCTCTGGTTCACCCCGGCGGCGTGCGTTTTTCGAAGATATGGGCCTTCCTTTTCGTGTTCTGCTTCCCCCTGCGGGGGCAGAACCGCTTCCGGAAAAGGACGAAAGCCCCATGCTGTTCGCTGTGCGTGCGGCATGCCTCAAAGCATTCAGCCTTGTCCCTGACTTATGTGGGGGCAAGGCCTTTGCTATTTCCAGCCATAATGCTGCTCTTTTCTGGCAGGCCATGGACCAGGGCACGGAGCAAACCACAGAACAGGCCCCGTCGCTCGCCCCGCTGCCCCCTTCCTTTATTCAGGCCACATGCTTTGCCAGGGCCATTCCTGCCCCCCAGGGCATGGCAGCCGCTGTGGTTGCCGCAGACACTGTAGTAGCCGTTGGCAGCCGTATTTTGGGCAAACCCGCCCACCCTGAAGAAGCCCTGGCCATGCTGCAAAGCCTTGCTGGCAAGGAACACGATGTGTTCAGCAGCGTAGCAGTGCTTTGCCCTGCTGGGGCTATTGCCTTTGCCGTGCACACCAAAGTGCGCATGGTGGCAGCCAGTACTGCAACCCTGCAACGCTATGTGGACACAGGGGAACCTGCCGACAAGGCAGGGGCCTATGCCATTCAGGGTATTGGCGCTTTTCTCATTGAATCCATTGAGGGCTCCTGGAGTAATGTGGTGGGCCTGCCCCTGGCGGAAACTATCACTGCGCTTCGTGCCTACCACGTTCTGGAATAACGAGGATACCGTGTACCATAACTGCTTGCTTTCCATTGCCCGTGTAGGCTTTGCCGGGAAAAGCCCCAAAGCCCCCGGCACTGTTGGCTCCCTGGTGGCCATTGTGCTGTGCCCCTTGCTGTTCATGCCCCTTTCCCTGCCCGGCAGGCTTCTTGCGCTGGCCTTTTTGTTCTGGCTGGGGGTGCACGCCGCAAGCGCAGCGGAAGAGATGCTGCAAAAGCCTGACGCTTCAGAAATTGTCATTGATGAATTTGTCGGCCAATGGCTGGTATGCCTGCCTTTTGCTCATCTGGGTTTTTGGAGCTATGCCCTGGCTTTTGGCCTGTTCCGGCTGTTCGACATCACCAAGCCCTGGCCTGTGAGCCGCTGTGAAGACTTCCCCGGTGGCCTTGGGGTTATGCTGGACGACGTCATGGCAGGCATTCTGGCCATGCTCTGCCTGGGGCTGGTCCATTTGCTGTAAACGCCCTCGCATTTTCGGCACTATAAAGGTTCGCCCTGCTCTGCAAAAGTGCAGAGCAGGGCGAACGGCATTCCTGCGCGGCGAGTTACCAAAATATAGGACTATAAGCTATGGTAGCATGTGGAAACAAGCGTTCCGTCGTCTGCCTGCCAGTGCCCGCTGGTTTCAAAATAGGAAAACACCGCCTGGGTGTTGGCGTCCACCGCTTTGCCTGTGCGCGTGTAAAACTCCCGCAACACCACCGCCATATTTTCCACCAACTGAAAAGCCGCCGCCTGGGGGTCTTCCCAAGGGCATTGCGCTTTCTTCCCAAAGGAAGTGAGCAACCCTTCCATTTCCTGCAAATAGGGCCGGGTCACCCCAAGCTCTTGTCCCAACGGGAATAGATTTTCAGATATAACCTTTAACCCCGCAGCGCACAAACCATACACCTGTTCATACGGTTGCCTGCTGCTTTCTTCTTCAAAATAATGCACTGCGTTGCAAAGCGCATCTGTTGACATAATGGAACTCATAACAGTATTACCTCTTGCTGTTAATGGAAACATGCCGGAGAGAGTGCGCTGTATGCCCTGTTGGCGTAAGGCTTGCCAGAAGCATTTATGCCCTGCAAGACTGCGCAAAAAAGTACACCAAGCATACACATGAACCCCAAACGATGCATGCACCCTATGCAATAACCTGTATAGTGTTTTAACATACATGGCAACGCATTATTTATCATTTGACAACTTTTCTTTCGCCATCTTTTCCTTGCCCAGAACTACGCAACGCAGTACACCTACAGGCACAGGGCACCAGTATGCTGCCGTTGCTCTGTGCGTAGCCAAAACAGCCATTACTCTCACAGCCATAGCGGTTCAGGAGCCTCCATGCCCGCATTCTCTTTTTTGCTTCTTCTCCTTCCCCTGCTTTGCATCACTCAAGGGTGTTCTTCCACCCCGGAAAAACCCCAACCCCGTGTGGTAAACCCCATGGGCCTTTCAGGCCAGCTTGCCCCGGAAGCGGAACGCGCATATTCCCAGGCTCGTGTGTTATGGCGCGAAAATTTAGTGTTGCGGGCTAAAGACGGCGAAGTGTGCCGCAACCCGCAAAAAGCAGTGGAACTGCTCAGCCGCACCATTACCCTGGAACCAGAATACACCCCGGCCTATGTCCGCCGGGGCATGGCCCAAAGCGACCTTGGCAAGTTTGATGCCGCCTTTGCCGATTTGAGCAAAGCCATCCAGCTTGCCCCCACAGCAGAACATTTTGCCGCTCGGGCTGCGGTTGCCCTGAAAGCGGGTAAAGCAGAAACGGCCCGGCGCGATATAACGCGCGCCCTGAAAGCAGACGACACAAAACCTGTGGTGTGGAACACCAAAGCTTTAGTGGAATTTGCCGATAGTAATACAGAAGAAGCGTGCGAAAGCTTGGCCAAGGCCTGTTCCCTGGGGGATTGTTCACGCCGCAATGCAGCACGCACTGAAGGCCTTTGTCCGTAACCGGGGGAAACTCCTGTACTGTGTGGCCCTTAACGCCGCGTGCCAACAAACAAACACACCTGCGCCCATTTCGTAGATTACACTGAAGACCACTGCAAAACTTCGTTTTGCCTGCTTTTTGGAGCGTCTTCCCAATGGACAAGCGCTTAAAGACTATTTTCAATAGTTTTATAAAGGGGACTGCAACATGCTGGAATTGAAACTACCCAAGCCCGCCCAAAAGAAAAACCCCGTTATTCTTTTGGGCATTGCTGCTGCGGTGCTGTGTGCTGTTGGGGGCGCTTTTTGGTGGAACGCTTCCAGCCAGGTAGTACTTGAAGGGGCACGCCTGAGTGAAGCCCGCCTTCCTGTTACTGCCGAAGCAGGTGCACGTGTAAGCGAAGTATTTGTCATTGAAGGCCAAACTGTTGCGCAGGGGCACCCCCTTTTCGCCCTGGCGGCGGAAGAGAAAGAGCGCATTTACGCTGAGGCCCAAACACGGTTGCTGGAAGCGGAAATGCAGACCCCCCCGGAAAAGTTGCGTTTAGTGCGGGCAAAAGCAGGCAAGAATGCAGGGCCTCTTACCCTTGGGGAACAGCTTGAGCAGCTCTTTCTGGATGAAAAAACAACACGAGCCAATGTGGCCACCCTGGCAGAAGCCGAAGCCAGGGCAGCCATTGCCCTGAACAGGGCTCAGATACAGCCACAAAACAAAAGGCCTGCCTCAAATGAAATGGCTGCCTTGGCAGCCGCCCATGAAAATGCCCGGCAAGAACTGGCCAGAAGCCGGGAAATGCTGGAAAAATTCAGCGGGGAGCGGGCCCAGCTTGAGCGGGATATGGGCTTAATACGCCAGGCCCAACAGCAGGAAAACATACCCGAAAAAACAGCCGTGGCCAGGGCCCAGGTGTATGAAGAACAACTGGCCAGGGTTGCGGAAGCAAAAGCGGCCCTGGAAGCCATGGTCATTATTACCCCTGCGGCAGGAACTGTACGCAATGTGCAGGTGAAAAACGGAAGCATTCTTGCCAATGGGGGCCTTGCCCTGGAAATTACCCCAGACAATGTTGCCTTACGGGCAGAGGGGCTGCTTTCCATGGAAGAGGCACGCAAAATAGCCACTGGTATGCCCTGCGAAATTACCGTGCCGGGGCACTCCCAAAAACACCTTGCCGGACAGGTGGATGACGTACGCCTTATTCCCATTGGGGGGGGGCGCACAAAAGAAGGCGAACCCACTATTGAATATAAATACCTTGTAACTACAAAAATTAACCAGGTTCCCCCGGAACTGGCCCCCCAGCTTTCCCAGTGGAGCCTGGAAAATATGCCAGTGGAAGTGCGTATTAACGTGGGCAAGCCCTTTGGTTCTTTTTTCCAATAATAGCGCACTCGCCAAGGAAGATTACCGGTAAATTTTACATTTTCCAAGCTTAAGGCACGTCTGCTTCGGCGCAAACCATAACGCCTTCACAAAAAGGCTGTTAGCACCCCCCAAGCAGCCTGCCACCACGGCTACAAGCACGAAGGAAGAGGAAGCGCAAAAAACATGCACTTCCTCTTCCTAAATTTCCCATACTTGTGGAAGGGGTTATTCGTCTTCGTTCACTTCAGAACGGAACTTACGGGAAAGGCGAAACACTACCACCTTGCGTGGGGGCAGCATAATAGATTCTTCCGTTTGGGGGTTGCGCCCCTTGCGTGCCTTTTTACTATACGCCTCAAACTTGCCAAGCCCGCTCACAAGCAACAAGTTGTCGCGCTTAATGGCTTCTTTTGTCAGTTGCAACAATGACTCAACAAGTTTTTTTACTTCGCTACGGTTGCGGGTAGTCTTGTCGTAAATCATGTCGATGACATCGGCTTTGGTCAGAGTTTTTTCGCTCATACACACTCCTCCAGCTAAGGGCGTTAAAGTATGCTGGCAATCGCTTGTGCCATGCGTTGCATTGCGGCATTGTCCGCATAGGGTTTGCCTGCCCAGTCTGGCAACCCATCGTTGTCAAAACGGGGAATAACATGAAAATGCAGGTGAAAAATAACTTGCCCGGCTGCACTGAAATTATTCTGCATAACGTTGAAACCCGGCGCATTGGTGGCTTTTTGTACGGCAGCCCCCACTTTGCGTAACGCTTGAAGCAACGCTTCGCCCTGACCGGGTGCAAGGTCAAGCAGCGTGGGGTAATGTGGCTTGGGCAACACCAAAGTATGCCCCGGCGCAATGGGATTAATGTCGAGAAAGGCCAGAACGTGCTGGTCTTCATAAATTTTGGCGCAAGGAATTTGCCCTGAAATAATGTTACAAAAAAGGCAATTCACTGCACTCATACAAACTCCATGCCCGCCACCTAGCCTGGCAAATAAAATTGCAAAAAAAAGCAGAAAGCGCTATTAAGCCTTGTTCATATGCTTGTTTCCCGGTATGCAACCTAGAAGATCTGCAAAGGCAGCATCAGGCTCACGCACCGCAACAAAACCACGCAATACACTTTACCTATGCTTTTACGGGAAATAAACGAGATAATCAAGTATGTTTTCATTTCTTATAGATAGAAGAGAACGTGGCGGGCTTCTTTTTCGGCATCCTGAAGCCACAGCCACGAAAGAAATCGTTTACCCGGTTTTTATACCCTATGCAGGGTGCCCTACCCGTTGCCTGTTTTGCGCCCAAGACATACAAACAGGAAAAGGGGAGCAAAGTGTTGCAAACGCTCTGGCAGAGGCGGAATACAACCTCGTGCGCCGGCCAGCCCACTTGCCCCTGCCTGAACTGGCTTTTTATGGTGGCACCTTTACCGCCTTGCCACACCACCAGCTTGAACAGTGCCTGCAATTTGCCAGCACCATGCTGGCCCAGGGAAAAGTTCACTCTGTGCGCTGCTCCACCCGGCCAGACTGCATTAGCCCTGAAATTTTGCACCAGCTTGCCAAGGCCGGGGTGGCAACAATTGAACTTGGCATTCAAAGTTTTGCTGGCCCGGCTCTTGAAGTGTCACAACGCGGGTATTCCCCGCAAGTGGCTCTGGAAGCGGCCAGGGCCATAACAGCCACTTCCATGCGCCTTGGCATTCAGCTTATGCCAGGTATGCCGGGGCAAACATTTTCCCATGCCCTGGAAGATGTGCGCCTGTGTACAGAACTCAAGCCGGACTTTGTACGCCTGTACCCCTGCCTTGTGCTCAAGGGGACTGCCCTGGAGCAGGCTTGGCTGCGCGGTGAATACCAGCCATGGGAAATGGGCCAAACCGTTTCCTTCCTGGCGGAAGCATGCCTTGCCCTGTGGCGTGCACACATTGCTGTGGCCCGCATCGGGCTTGCCCCGGAAGAGAACCTGGACACAGCCGTGCTGGCAGGGGCTTTTCACCCTGCCCTTGGTTCCCAGGCCCGTGCCCTGGCCCTGCATACCCACATACGCACCCAGTTGCTCCACAACCCGGCGCTGGCCGCCCACCAGGGCAAAGATTTCACCCTGCATGTGCCACAGCGCTATTCCGGCCAGTTTTGGGGCCATAGGGCCGATTTGGAAGAGGCCTACACCGCTCTTGGGCTTTGCCGCCAGCGCATTCAGTTTTGGGACATGCCTTATTTTTCCTTACAATATAACAATGCCAGCCCGGTGCCGCCATGTGCCACCGCCCACAGCCCCACCCCTGCCCCAAGGGGCAGTATGGGCCGGGCTGCACGCCGCCGGGCACGCCGCCTTGGAGAACACAATGGAAGATGATTACAAAAGCCGATCACAAAAAAAAAGGGAAAGTACAACCTTGCAAAAAATGGGAGAAGAGCTTGCCATGCTTGCCCCCAGCGTATGGCACAGGCTGCCCCTTTCCCCAGACCTTTTGGCTGCCCTGGAAGAGCATGCAAGCATGAAAGGGCATGAAACCAAGCGCCGCCACATGCAATACATTGGACGGGTCATGCGTGAACACCCAGACCCGGAAGGCCTTCTTGCTGCATTTGCTGCGGAAAAAGACGGCCAGCACGCCAATGCCCGTGCCTTCCACCACCTGGAAGACTTACGGGCCAAACTGCTGCACGCGGAAGAAGCAGAACGCGAAACCGCCGTGCAAGAAACCCTTGCCCGCTTCCCTGGGGCAGACGCTGCCAAACTAAAACATCTGGTACAGGGAGCAATGGGCGAGAAGCAAAACAAACGCCCGCCGCGCTTTGCAAGAGAACTGTTCCGCTTCCTGCGTGCAGCAGAAGAAAACACACAAGCACAAGAACAGGAATAAACAAGCAACCCTGTTGCCCTTTCCCTAAAGCCGACGGCAGTCGCGAGCGTAGCGAGCCGTGAAGCGACAAGGTGGGGCAAAGGCGGCTTTGCCGCCGAAGCATGCAGCCCACCGAAGGAGCGGAAGGATGTCCGAAAAGCAAAACAAACGCCCGCCGCGCTTTGCAAGAGAACTGTTCCGCTTCCTGCGTGCAGCAGAATAAAACACACAAGCACAAGAACAGGAATAACTGGCTGCGCTTTTTGAAAAATGGTGCTTACACAAACAAAAGCCCCCGCAACACACCATGGTTGCGGGGGCTTTAAACATTATGTACAGGGCAGGCGGAGCTACTTACTTACCACACGTCGCGTTGCCACCAGCTTGGGGGCCCAATATTTTGAACTCATGCTGTCTTCACGCACAGTGTCGCCCTTGCGGGGGCTGTGCACAAACTTGCCGTCGCCCGAGTAAATACCGGAATGGTACCCACGCCGGTTGGAAATTTTAAAGACTACCAGGTCGCCCGGTTTCAACTGGGAAGCAGGAACCGCCTTGCCAGCGCTCATTTGCTCCTGGGAAGTACGGGGCATATTTATGCCATGCTGACCATAGGTCCAGCACACCAGCCCGGAACAGTCAAACCCGCGGCTGGGGTTGTTGCCCCCTGCCCGGTAGGGTACGCCAATGTTGGACAAAGCTGTTTTGGTAATGGCTTGGCCGCTGGCAGAACCTTTGCCCACGGGCGCAGTGGGGGAAGGCAGCTTGGCACAGCCCACAGCAAAAAGCATAAGACCCAAGGAAAGGGCCAGGGCAAAGCGTCCTGTAAGCATACGAACACATTGGGGAAAGTATTTTTGATGAAAAAACATAAGTTCTATCCTACTGCGCAACTATTTTCTTGTCAACACTCCCTTGGGCACAAGAGCCATTCAAAGGGCTTTTTCGACAAATTGATGAGATATTGTATGCCGTACAGAAACAGGCCTAATTCCATTTCCAAGGAGGGAACGCGTAAAAAGTTTGAAGCGACCTTTTACGTTGAACAGCCGTAACCAGCGGCACAAGTACTGTACAACCCGCATTATTATGCATGAACAATGCCACATTGGCAAAATCCCTTCCACTGCTTCCCAGTAATAACCCCCTTTTGTCACCCTAGTTTCCCAAAATAGTTTCGTTTTCCCCAACCCCTAAAAAAATACCGCACAGCAGGAATAATTCTCCTGCTGTGCGGGTTCACAGCGTGGCCGTTAGGCTTTCGCTGCGGGCGGCAAACTTTGCCGCCATATGTTTGACACATTGCCCCGGCGCATAGGCCGGAAAACACACTACAGAATGGTAACGCTCGTCCACCCTTGCTCAGCCGCAGCCTGGGCCACGGCATTGCCCCCCAGGGCGCAGATACGGCCCTGTTGGGTAAAGGCTGCCAGGGCTTCCCCAAAGCGGCGTACATCTGCCGCAGTGGTGCCCAGAATGTCCTCACGCAGTTGCTGGCGGCGGGCTTCCGTATCGCCGCACAGGCGGCGCACAAACGCCGCAGAGCCTTTGGCGTCTGGCAGCAGGTGGCTGTCCAGCTCGCCAATGGCCCCCACAATGGCGGCGTCCAGTTCTGCCTTGCCCACGTTGCCTTCGGCCAGGTGGGCGGCTACGCCGTCATACACCTGCACCGTGGGCAGCACGTTGGGGTCGCGGTATGACACAATGAAAAAGGCACCGCTTGTACGGTCCAGCCCGCACATGCAGCCATAGGCACCCCCCTGTACGCGCACCTTTTCCCACAAATAGCCTGTGCGCAGGTATTTAAGGATAACTGCGGCAGAACCGTGCCAGGCATAGCCAGTGGTAAACAGGTTCACGCCTTTGCCCACATAGTTCACCTGGGCAGGCAGCACCAGGGCTTCCCGCGCCGGAATGTTTGCCACGCTGCGCAGGGCCTTGGGTGGGGATGTTGTAGGCAGGGCTGCTGCCAGGGCACTGGTAAGGCGGCCAAGGGGCTGTTCCTGCTCCGGCAGGGCGGTCAGGTTCACCTGCATACCACTTTGGGTAATAATGCACCGGGCAAGGGTGTGCAGGTTTTCAAGCACAGCGGGCCAGTCGTTTTCCACCTGGGTAGCCAAAGTCCGCAGGGCATACAATGCTTCCAGGCCGCTGGCCTGTTCACTGAGCCAGGCTGCCGGGGCAAGGCTTGCCCGCAGCCGGGCCGCCACCACGGTGTGCCCTGCGGGCACAAGACCATGCTCCTGCCGGGCCTTTTCTTCCAGCACCATGCTTAAAAAGCGGTCTTTCTGGTCAAAACTTGGGGCGGCAAGCACGTCGCGTAGCAGTTCAAACAGGGCTTCCAGCTTGTCTGGCGCAGCCTTGCCGGAAATACCCATCATACCAAGGGCCGCGCCGGAATCTGCACGGGTCAGGAACAGCAGGTCAGAATCAATACCCCCGGTAAAGCGGGCAATGTCCATGTTCAGGGTGGTAAAGGAGCGGTTTTGGGTGCCCATTTCCACCAATGCCCTGCCAAACAAAGGCACCAGGGGCAAGAGTTGGTCGGGTACGGCATCTAGGCTGAAGCACACTTCCACATAGGCAATGCCTGCCGTGGGCTGGGGCTGAAAAAACACCACCGGGGCCGGGGCAACCTGCTTGGACTCAATGTGCGCGTTGGTGCGGGGCAAATCCCCCACAAGCAAGCGGGGAATGGTGGCAAGGTCTTCGGCCTTGTCCGGTTCACCCTGCATGCGTTGCAAGGCAGCGGCATTTTCCACAACAGCCTGGCGTTCTGCACGGCTCATGCCTGCGGCAATGGCGGCAAGGGCGGCTTTTTCCTCTTGTTCCTGCACTTGGGCAAGCTCCGGCTGGGGCAACAGGGCCACGGTTATGCGGTGGGTGTTTTCCAGCAACCAGCGCTGCACAAGCCCTTCAAAATAGCGTTCCCCGCTGGCAATGCGGCCTTTGATGGCGGCCAGGGGGCCTTCAAACCGCAGCGGGGCAAAGGGGTTCCCTTCATGCAGCCAGGTGGTCAGGCTCCGCAGCATTACGGAAAGCCCCACAGGGAACTTGCCTGTGTTATTCTCCCGCAAGGAAAATTCAATGCTGTTCACGGCAGCGTCCACCGCTTCGGGGCTAATGCCCTGTTTCACCAAGGTTTGCAGTGTTTCCAGAATCAGGGCCTGCATGTGGGGAATGTTCTCTTCCGCCATGCCTTTCAGGCCAATGTCAAAGGTCATTTGGCGCAGTTCTGTTTCCAGGCCCTGTCCTGCCAAATCTTCCCCCAGGCCAGATTCCATAAGCGCCCGGCGTAAGGGCGAGGCAGGCATACCCAGCAGAATATGTTCCAGCATGCGCAGGCCCAGGTTCAGTTCTGTTTCCGCCGTTTCCGGCAGCAGCCAGTTAAGGGTGGCCATGGCCTTTTCCCCTTCCCCGGCGGCAAACGGCACCTGCACTTCACGCGGGGCAGTAAAAAAGGGCTGAATGCCAATGGAAGAATCCACAGGGCGGGCGTCAAAGCGTTGCAGCACCTTGTTCAGCAGTTCAAGGCGTTCCGTTTCGTTGTCGTCGCCCCAAAAAAAGAAGCGCCCGTTGGTGGGGTGGTAATACTGCTGGTGAAAGCCCACAAAATCGGCATAGGTCAGGGCCGGAATAACTTTGGGGTCGCCGCCGGATTCAAGGCCGTACACCGTGTCCGGGAACAAGGCATGCAAGGAATAGCGCCCCAGCACCGATTCCGGCGAGGAAAACACACCCTTCATTTCATTATACACCACGCCCTTGTAGGTAAGGGGGGCATCGGCGCTGTCTGCTTCCAGGTGCCAGCCTTCCTGCTGGAAAATTTCTTCGGTAATACGCGGAAAAAATACCGCGTCCAGGTACACGTCCGTCAGGTTACGGAAATCGCGCAGGTTGCAGCTTGCCACTGGGTAGCAGGTTTTATCTGGGTAGGTGAATGCATTGAGGAACGTTTGCAGCGAGCCTTTAAGCAACTCCACAAAAGGTTCCTTCACCGGGTATTTTTCAGAACCGCACAGCACAGAGTGTTCCAGAATGTGCGCCACCCCGGTAGAATCAGGCGGCGGGGTGCGAAAGCTCACCCCGAACACCTTGTTTTCATCGGTATTGGTAAAGGAAAGCAGCACAGCCTGCGTTTTTTCATGCCGCCACAGGCGGGCCGTGCTGTCCAGTTCGGCAATATGTGTTTCTTCCACAAGGGAAAAACCGTGAACAATAGTCATAAAAGCTCCTTAAATAAACGCCGTTCCGGCGATGTAGGCATGTCGTGGTCCTTTACTTGGTGAGGCTCTGCCTCCCCAAACCCTTCCGCCAAGGGCATGATTGACTCGGCCCGTCCTGGGCCTCGACCTTCGGCTCCCGCCCTGCGGGCGGTTCCCAATTGTGCTTCCTGCACAATTGTCCTCTTGGAACCCGCATCTACGTTCATGTTCCCGTAGAGCGGAAACATGAACGAAAATGGGGGTCAAGGGGCGTCACGTCCCTTGCAGGGGGGGTTGGGGGACAGCGTCCCCCAAGATAAACCAATAAATTTATTGAATAACTATGGGCATGTGCCCCGCACCGCTCACTGCACCCAGGCGGGAGGGGGGCCAAAATATATATTCCACCCTGCCCTGCAACAACCCTATTGGCATTATGCCAGCAGATGAAAATTCCGGGTTCACTGTACGCACATACATAAACCCAGGGGGCAAGGTAAAGGGCTCGTTTGCTGCTGGCCGCGGCAAGCCTTCCGGCATAGCGGTTTCTGGCAACAGCGCAACCACCTGCCCTGGCAACCCTGCCACCTGGCGCACCACGGAATGTTCACTGCCTACCATAGGACGAACCGTGACAATATCCCCCACCTGGGGGCCATGGGCAGCAAAGGCCTGCACGTTCACAAAAAAAGAATCGTCCTTTTGCAGCACAGGAGCCATGGAGGTAGACCCCATAACAAAATTGGCTACCCGGTTTGTCCACACCTGCTCAAAGGGGTTCAGCAGCATGCCCGCAAACAGCACAAGGGCAAGGGCCACTTTGGTAAGCTGCTGCTTGCCAGTGCCCACAAAAAATGCCTGCTCCAACTCCGGGTTTACTTCCAGCGCAGCATCCCCCAGGCTCCACAGCAACAGGGCAAACGTGGTGGCTGCCAGGGCCAGCAACATGGGGTACACTGCCCCTGCCGGGGCAAGCCCCCACACCGCCAAAAAGGCAAATGGCAACCCTACCTGCATCAGGGTATACACCCACAGGCCTTTTTTTTGCTGCCCGCCATAAAGCTGCCCCAAACCGGGCATGGCAATGCCCAGCAGGGCGGCGAACATTCGGTGCTTCCAGTGGATGGCGGTGGGCATAATGGCTCCAGACTAAAATCTAAGAACAATTAGAGAGCATTGCATCTTGAATGTATTAATTGTATGGGGGACGCTGTCCCCCAATAAAATACAATTTTACTTTGTTCGCTTCACGGCTTCCAGTACAGTCCGCTTCACTTCCGGGAAGCGGCGTTCCGCTTCTTCCTTGCTGCTGTGGAAGAACAGCACCAGCGTTTCACCCTTGGCTTCGGCCCTGCCCACGGCAATGCCCTGGTCTGGCCCAAGGGCGCGCATGGTAAAGAGCAGCACCACACCTTCCGTGCAATCAAACACCCCGCGAATGCGGCCTTTTTCTGTGGGCTGGGCATTCACCCTGGATTCACAAAAAAAACCCTGGGCTTTGTCCGTGCCGTGCATTTCCATTTTGCCAAGACCCACCATAACGTGCCTGTCCATGGTGCCTTCCAGGGCCACGCCCTTAAATTCCCCCACAATGAACAGGGGGGGGCCTTCCAGGGCATAGCTCCCCAAAGGGGCCAGGGGCACAGGGGCAGCGGCCCCGGCACCGCCGGGCTCAGGCTGCGTGCCCTTGCCCGCACACCCTGCCACAATGGCAAGGCAAAGCACGGCGGCACTTAACCCAAGCGAACGCGCAACGCGGGCCAGGGGACCCATGCCTAGCGGCCTTCTACTTTTTTGGCAGCCTTTTTCACATCATCCACAAAGGCGGAACGTTCTTCCTGCAAGCGTTTTGCCAGGGCCGGGTCGTGCAGGGCCAGAATTTGGGCGGCAAACCAGGCGGCATTGCGGGCCCCGGCTTTATCCAGGGCAACCGTGGCAACAGGGAAGCCAGGGGGCATCATAACCGTAGCCAGCAGGGCGTCCATGCCCCCAAGGGCAGAAGCCGTTACAGGAATACCCACCACGGGCTTAATGGTGCGGGCAGCCACAGCGCCCGCAAGGTGGGCAGCCATGCCAGCGGCGCAAATGTACACCTGGCAGCCTTCTTTTTCCATTTGCTCCACCAGCGTTTCAGTGCGCTGGGGGGTGCGGTGGGCGGAAGTAACGGTGAACAGGTAGGAAATACCCAACTTTTCCAATATATCAACACATGGGCGCACGGTGTCTTCGTCCGAACCGCTACCAATAAAAACGGCTACTTGTGTCATTATTCCCCCTTGCCGGAACAGGCCCAGCAATTAGTAAGCCCTTTGCTGCCAATGTCGCGGCGAAAGTGCATGTTTTCCATCCGAATGGCGGCAGCGGCGGCATAGGCATTTTTTTGCGCTTCGGCAAGGTCGGCCCCAAGGGCCGTTACCCCAAGAATGCGCCCACCAGCGGAAACAACCTGTCCATTTTCAGTGCGTGCCCCGGCATGGAACACTTTTACCTTGCCCGGCACAGCGGCTTCTGCCGCTTCCAGGCCAGAAATGGGCATGCCTTTGGGGAACTCGCCGGGGTAGCCTTTGGCAGCAATCACTACACACAGAGCGGTTTTTGGCGAAATAGCCAGGGTTACTTCATGCAGGCGGTGCTGGGCGGCCGCCAGCATAACCTGCAACAGGTCACCTTCAAGGCGCATAAGCAGGGGCTGGCATTCCGGGTCGCCAAAGCGCACGTTATATTCCAGCACTTGGGGGCCTTTTTCTGTCATCATAAGGCCTGCATACAAAATGCCGGTAAAGGGCTGCCCGCGTTTTTTCAGTTCTTTCAAAATGGGGCGCATGCTAAGGGCCACAAGCTCGTCGTACATATGTTCCGGGGCCACCGGGGCAGGGCTGTAGGCCCCCATGCCCCCTGTGTTGGGGCCTGTGTCGCCATCGAACACGGCTTTGTGGTCCTGGGCGGAAGGCAGGGGAATAACGGTTTCGCCGTCGCAAAAAGCCAGGAAGGAAGCTTCTTCCCCCACCAGCACATCTTCCACCACCACGGTGCTGCCAGCAGAACCGAACATTTTGTCCACCAGCATGGCTTTAAGGGCTGCTTTGGCTTCATCCGCTGTTTTTGCCACCACCACGCCTTTGCCTGCGGCAAGGCCGTCTGCCTTCACCACCAGGGGGCGCGCGCAGGAGTCCACATATTTTGCGGCTTTTTCGTAATTGGTAAATACCTTGAAGGGGGCGGTGGGCACGCCTGTTTCCAGCATCATTGTTTTGGAAAACGACTTGGAAGCTTCCAGCCCGGCGGCATAGCGCTTTGGTCCAAAGCAGGGCACCCCGGCTTCTTCACAGGCATCGGCAATGCCTTGCACCAGGGGCAGTTCCGGCCCGGGAATGACAAAGTCGATGCCCTTTTCCTTAATAAAGGCCATAAGGGCGGCAATGTTGCCTTCGGAAATGGGCACGTTGGTGCCTTCCGTGGCGGTGCCACTGTTGCCAGGGGCAATGAACACCTCTGGCTTAAGGGAGCTTTGGTTTATTTTCCAGGCCAGGGCGTGTTCACGCCCGCCAGAACCAATAATAAGTACGCGCACTGCTGGCTCCTGCTTCGGCACCCTGGGGACAGGGGTTTTCGCCGCAAATGAAGTATGTTATTGTTTGCGCCAAGGCAACGTGGCCTGAACAGGCCTGTTTCCAACATACCATTAAATCAGTGGTTCCTTAGGGAATGGCTGATTACATAGCATTTTGGAAACGCGCAGTTATTTCGTTTGGCTAGGCACGAGTTTTTTTTGAAGCAGGAGTGGACTCTTCGGTCCTCGACTGTTTCAAAAAAAATAAAGTAACACCGCCAAACGGAATAAATCAGCGTTTCCTTGGAAACACGTTCCGACACCCACTTTATTCTAGTGAAAAACAGATAAAAAGCAACGCCGGATAATTACCCCGCCCCGGCACCGCCTGCATAACCCCTTTTGCCACACGCAACGGACACACCTTGGAAACCGATTTTTGCCTCTCTTCCTACCGCTTTGACCTGCCGGAAGCTCAAATAGCCCAATGCCCCCCGGCGGTGCGTGGCGCTTCCCGCCTTATGGTGCTGCCACGGCAGCAAGGGCCTGTGCAGCATGCGCTTTTTTCGGAACTTATCAGTCACTTACCTGAAAACTGCCTGCTGGTAGCCAACAATTCCCGCGTAGTGCCTGCCCGTTTGTTCGGCCAGCGCCCTACCGGGGGCCGGGTGGAATGCCTGGTGCTTACCCCCCTGCCCCTGGTGCAGGGCCAGCCCTGCGCCTGCCTGCCCAAGGCCGATGCAACAACAGTTGCCACGGGCACAGGCTGGCAACGGGCTGCAATTGAAGGGCTGCTGCGTTCTTCCAAAAAAGTGGCGCAGGGCGAAACCGTAGCCTTTTCCCCCCGCTTGCAGGCCACCCTGCTGGAACGCGGTGAATTCGGGCACGCCAAGCTGGCCTTTTACTGGCAGGGCGATTTGCTGGAAGCCATAACCGAGGCAGGCAGGCTGCCCTTGCCGCCGTACATCAAGCGCCAGCAAGGCGCGGTAGCGGCACCGGAAACAGGCGCGGTAGTGGCACCGGAAACGGGCGCAACAACAGCCCAGCCGGGTGCCGCCCAACAACTGGATGCCATGGATGCGGAGCGCTACCAAACGGTGTACGCCCACAGCGGCAAGGCAGGTTCCGTGGCGGCCCCCACCGCCGGGCTGCATTTTACCCCGGCCCTGAAGGAAGCCCTGCTGGCCAGCGGGCGGCAGTGGGCAGAAGTGACCCTGTACGTGGGCTATGGCACCTTTAGCCCGGTGCGCTGTGAAGACATTCGCCAGCACCCCATGCACGCGGAATATGCCGAACTTTCCCCTGCCACTGCCGCTGCCATTGAAGCCGCCAAGCAGGAAGGCCGCCCGGTGATTACCGTGGGCACCACCAGCACCCGTGTGCTGGAAGGCATTTGGCAGGTGCAGCATGAAGGGCAGGAACAAACACATGGGGAGCCTGGGCCCTTTTCCCTTGCTCCCTTCCAGGGCTGGATCAACACATTCCTCTACCCCGGCAAGCAGTTCCATGTTATTGACGGCCTTATTACCAACTTCCACCTGCCGGAATCTTCCCTGCTTATGCTGGTTTCTGCCCTTGTCGGGCGGGAGCGCGTGCTGGATGCCTACACCCAAGCCGTGCAGCAGGGTTATCGCTTTTTTTCTTATGGGGATGCCATGCTCATAACCCCTTAGGAAACGCTGAATACTTCTTGGGGAGGCTCTGCCTCCCCAACCCCCACCGCCAAGGGCATGATGCCCTTGGAACCCCGCATCAGCGTGCAGTTTTTCGCTACGCGAAAAGCTGCACGCAAATGGGGGTCAAGGGGAATCATTCCCCTTGCAGGGGGTATGGGGGACAGCGTCCCCCATAGTTCCGACCAAACACTCGTCTTACAACGGAGCTTCCCATGAAGACAAAGCCCATACAGAAAATGGTGCACGAAAGTTACTGGACACACGACACCAACTGCGCCGGAACCACCCTGACGGTGCTTTCCACCTTGCACGACCTGCCGCTGGATACACAGGTGATGCATGCCTCCATTGGTATGCACGGGGCCGGGAGGTTCCGCGCCCAATGCGGCCTTGTGGAAGGCACACTGATGTTTTTGGGTATGCTTGGCACGGCACAGGGCAAAACCCCGGAAGCCATTACGGAAAACTGCTTCCAGTTCGCCGCTGGCTTTACGGAACGCTTCGGCTCGCTCTCATGCAGCGTGCTGCGCCCCGGCGGCTTCACGCCCGATGACGCCCCCCACCAATGCGAAGGCCTGACAGTGGAAGCCATTACGTTTGCCAGCGCATTTATTGAGGGGCTGGAGTAGAGGGGGAACATACCCCAGCGGAGCGAGAAGCAAAACAAGAAAGAGCAGGCAAGGCGGCACGCCGCACGAAATCAAGTTTCCTCGAATGATCATAAGCGGTTAGGGCACCACCCCATGGTAATGCCCTAACCGTTTTCTTCAATGTAAAAAAAACTACGTCGTCTGCCCCGCAGCTCTTTCACCCTCTTTTTGCACAGGGGGTGCCGCTTTGGCAGGCGCCTTTTTCTTGGCAGGTTCTTTCACTTCCCGCTTTTCTCCATTCTCTTTTTCCGGTGCGCTCGCAGGGGCAGCCGCAGGCTGGGCAGGCTGCTCCGCTATGGGTGCAGGCCCTGGCACCACCACATTGCCACTCATCAGTAAATCATCACAGCTATTGCCCTGGTAAGAAGAGGAAAGAATCCTCCCCACGCTATCTGCCTGAATGCGCAGTTCGCACTCGCTGTAGCGCACTTCGTCCGGGGTGTAGCCCACCACGGCGGTATCATACGCATAGCCGGGTGCATAGCGGCGGCGGCCATGGCGGTCGTACACAGGCACCCATGCCGGGCGGGCATAGCGCTGCACCACAGGCTGGCCGGGGTACACCCTGGCGCGTTCGGCACTCCACACATAGGTGGTGGTGCCATCAGGCAAGTCCACAACCTTGCTTGGGGGGCCAAAGGTGCGGGTGGCATCGTTAATGGTGTGCATGGCTTCCAGGGCAGGCTTCAGCTTGGCGTCGTGGGCGCAGCCCGCAAGGGTGCTGGCGCACAGGCAAACAAGGGCAATACGGCGGAAAAGGGGGAAATATTTGCGCATGGCGGCCTCTTGGCTGGTGCGGCATGGCCTGAAGGCCGCGTGCACCAGTGAATTAGTATCTTACATAATTTTCTCTTAGCATAGTTACCCATAACACGCCAGTATGCAGGGGGTGTGTGTACAAAAAGGTGCAATTGTCTAATGACGACCATTGTAAAACTACGTTTTGCGAGCTTTTTTCATTCTATTTCCCTTTGCCTGCGCAGCGCGAAATATGGCCTAAGTCGCAAAACGCACTCATTTTACAGGAAAATTAATTTCCGTATTCGCGCTTTTTGCAGCGTCTACCCTGCGGGAAGTCGCTTTAAGACTCTTGCACAATAGTCTTGAATGGTAAGATAATTTTATGGCCCTCTCTTGACAGGGGCAGCCTATTTATAGAACAGTATGTCTAGCGAGCATCCTGTCTTTCTGTATTCTGCCTTATTCCATTGCTTATGCAAACTTCATAATACCAATTTGAGCAGTGTGCGCCAAAAATTGGTATTAGGTCAGTTTTCACCTGGAAGAAGCAGTGTGGTTCAGTGCATGTAAGAGTGTGGTGGGAAGGAGGCGCAGCACGTAAGGCACTGGCTGTATTTGCTTTGCCGTGGTGAGCTGGCTTGCAGAACCCGTTTCCGGGACCCCCGGAAACAAGCTGGAGCTGCTGTTGATTGAGGCCGTGCATGGGTTTCACACGAAGCACGGCGCATGTGTGTACAGTTGAAGAGTACGTTGCGTTCTTTTACAACACAGCATTTCCAGCGGAGGCGTTATGGTTCAACCTACAAAAAATGGTGTTAAGGGAAAAACAAAAAACAGTTCGCAAACACAGCAAACAACCCCTCAGGCCGCTTCAGGCCAAAAAACCGGGGCAGCCAAGGCAACCCCGCCTGCCAGCCATAAAGCAGGCACCAGAAAGAACGGGTACAAGCCCCTTGCCAGCATGGAAGAGTATGAAGCTGTTGCCAAGAAAGCCCTTGAAGACCCGGAAGGCTATTGGGGCGAACGGGCAAAAAGTCTGTTACACTGGTTCAAGCCCTGGGAAAAAACGCTGAGCTACGATTTTAATGAACCCAGGGTGGAATGGTTTGCTGGCGGCAAGTTGAATGCTTCCTACAATTGTATAGACAGGCATGTGGAAGGCCCGCGCCGCAACAAAGTGGCCCTTATTTGGCAGGGCGACCCTGAAGACGATGTGCGCATTTGGACCTACCAAATGCTGTACGACAGGGTGTGCCGCTGCGCCAGTGCGCTGAAAAACATTGGGGTGCGCAAGGGCGACAGGGTGGTGCTGTACCTGCCCATGATACCCGAAGCCGTGGTGGTTATGCTGGCCTGTGCCCGCATTGGGGCAGTACATGTATTTGTTTTTGCAGGGTTTTCTGCTGCCAGCGCCCAAAGCCGTATTCAAGACTGTGAAGCCAAGGTGGTTATTACGGCAGACGGCATGTTCCGCGCTGGCCGGGTGATGCCTTTGAAGGCAAACATCGACGAAGCCTTGAAGGACTGCCCTACCGTGCGGCGTGTGATTGTGGTGAACCGCACCAACATGTCCACTTCCATGAAAGAACGGCGCGACATTTGGTGGCGCGACCTCATGGCAGACCGTTCCTTGAACGCCCGCCTGCCTGCCGTACCCATGGATGCAGAAGATTTGCTGTTTATTTTGTATACCAGCGGCAGCACAGGCAAACCCAAGGGGGTTATGCACACCACTGGGGGCTATTTAACCTATGCAGCCCACACCACGCAGGCCATTTTTGATACGCGTGAGGAAGATGTGCACTGGTGTACGGCAGACGTGGGTTGGATAACCGGGCACACCTATGCCTTGTATGGCCCGCTGCTGCTGGGGGGCACCACGGTGCTGTTTGAAGGTGGCCCGCGCTGGCCCGACCCGGACAGATATTGGCAGATTATTGAAAAATTCCGGGTAAATACCTTTTACACAGCCCCCACAGCCATTCGTATTCTTATTCGCGAAGGGGATGAATGGCTGGAGCGCAGCGACCGTTCCAGCTTGCGCCTGCTGGGCAGCGTGGGTGAACCCATTGACCCGGAAACCTGGCACTGGTACCGGGACAAGGTGGGGGACGGGAATATTCCCCTGGTGGACACCTGGTGGCAAACTGAAACAGGCGGCATTATGATAAGCCCCCTGCCTTTTACCACACCGCTCAAGCCCGGCTCCGCCACAAAGCCATTGCCAGGAATTGATGTGAGCGTTGTGCGCGAAGACGGTAAACCCGCCAAAGTGAACGAGGAAGGCCACCTGGTTATTAACAAGCCATGGCCCGGTATGCTGCGGGGTATTTTTGGCGACCCGGCCAAGTTCAAGGAAAACTACTTTTCCCGTTTTCCTGGGCGCTACCTTTCCGGCGACGGTGTACGCATGGACGAAGACGGGTACCTGTGGCTGCTGGGCAGGCTGGATGACGTGATTAACGTTTCCGGCCACCGCTTCAGCACGGCGGAAATGGAAGCTGCCTTTAATGCCCACCCTTCAGTGGCGGAAAGTTCCGTGGTGGGCATGGCCCACCCGGTGAAAGGCGAAGTGATTTACGCATTTGTCCAACTGAACGCCGATGAAAAAGCAACGGAAAGCATTCGCAGTGAATTGCGCAAATGGGTACGCCGTGAAATTGGCCCCATCGCCTCGCCAGAGTACATTCAGTTTACAGAGGGCTTGCCCAAAACTCGTTCCGGCAAAATAATGCGCCGCGTGCTGCGCAAAATTGTGTCTGGGCAAATTGATGAACTGGGCGATTTAACAACCCTTTCCAACCCCGACGTCATTGATTCCCTGGTGGAAGAATATGAACGCCTCGTGGGCATGAGTTCCATGCGTTAGGCTGCTTTATTGGGGGGGCTTTGCCTCCCCAAGCCTTGCCTCCTTCCTCTCCCGCAGCGCAGTAGATGCTGCGGCGGTAAAGCCGCCTACAGCCTGCCTTGTCATTCCACGGTTCACCAGGTTCGCAACTGCCGTTGGCGTAAAGGGCATGATTGATTCGGCCCTTTCTGGGCCTCGGTTTTCGGGTTCCGTCCTGCGGTTCCCAATTTTGCTCACCCCTTCTTATTCAAGGAATTATCATGATCCGTTCATCCGTTCTCGTTGGCGTTTTTTGTGCGCTGGTAGCGCTGTTGGCAACGCAGGCAGCCTATGCTGCGCAGGAAGAAAATACCATTGTGTCCCACACGCTAGGCAGCGCCAAAGTGCACCAGCTTGTGGAAAAAAGCGGTATGTGGGATGGCCCCAAGGTGGAGTCGCTCCTTAAGGGTGTGCCCGCTGAAGTGATGCAACAGTTCATTCCCAAAGGGCAATATCCCTCTACCATGTCTGCCTACCTTATTCAGGTGAATGGCAAGAATATTCTGGTGGATGCCGGATTTTCAGAAAATGTCATGGTGGAGCGCTTGCATACCCTGGGCGTGCAGCCGGAAAATGTGGATGTGTTGCTGCTAACCCACATGCATATCGACCACATTGGCGCTATGTTGCAAGCGGGCAAGGTGGCGTTCCCTAAGGCGGCTGTGTTCGTAGCGGAACAGGAAGTGGCGTTTTGGCGTAATGATGCCATTATGAATTCTGTACCGGAAGAAGTGAAACCCTACTTTGTAGCGGCTCGCAGGGTGCTTGATGCCTACACCCCGGTGCTGCGCACCTTTTCCCCTGCCACCTTTGCCGAAGGCCCCAAAGACGTTGTGCCCGGCATAAAGGCTGTGGCGGCCTTTGGGCACACGCCGGGGCACACCATGTATTTGCTGGAATCGGAAGGCAAAAATTTCCTTATATGGGGTGACTTGGTGCATGCCCTTTCCGTGCAAATGCCCCACCCGGAAGCCTTTTTGGTGTTTGATACCGACGGCCCTACCGCTGTGGCAAGCCGCAAAACCGTGCTGGACTACGTTGCCCAGCATAACATCCCTGTGGGCGGTATGCACTTGCCCCTGCCCGGCTTTGGCACCATTGCAAAACAGGGCCAGGGCTTTGCCTTTACGCCCCTGCCATAATACAGGCTGAACAGGCTGTGCGGGGAACGCTGGTGCCGTGAGCAAACCCTGGTGAGGAGTTGACATCACTTCCTCTTTCCCGCATAACCAAATAAGATTGGGGCTGTAGCTCAGTTGGGAGAGCGTTCGGTTCGCATCCGAAAGGTCGTCAGTTCAATTCTGATCAGCTCCACCAGGAATATCAATAGGTTGCCAGTGTGCATTGCTGGCTTATGAGCGCATGTGGGCAGACGCGCATTTCTCAGGTGGTAGACCCTTTGAAGACCGCCCGTATTTGCATGGACCGTACCGTGTTGCGCACGTTTGGTGTTCCTTTGGCTTTTTAGCCCAAGGAACCCTCGGAGTATTTTTGTTTTTTGCCATAAAAAAAGGCCTGGGAAGCTCCCAGGCCTTTTTTTATGCCGCACAGGGTGGGCTACCGTTACAAAGTATGAGCACCACCACATAGCCCTGAATGTGCTTGCCTCATTCAGGGTTTTTTTTGCCGCTTGCCAGCATGTGCAGAAAAATCACATTTTTTTTTGCGCATATGCTGCGTTACCTCATTTTTGCTTTGACTTTATGCTTTTTCAATTGCATATACGATTTGTAAAGGTTTTGCACTATGCGCTTATTTATTATTGGTGCACAGGCTCCTTTTATTGCACGCGGCAAAGGCAGGCGCCATGAGGCAAATTTTTGTAACGACCATTGCAGGCTTTCAACGCTGGAATGGGAGCAAGCCCCGCGTTGCAGGGAGATAGGCAACACAGGCAAGTATGGCAGAACAGCAAACGTATGATGAGGCGTTGCAGGAAGCCCCCCTGGTGAAGGCAAAAAGAAGAAGGCGGTGCACCACCTGCGGTGCCCCCACCACCAATTACCGCTGCGAAGACTGCTGGCGCAGGCTGCGCGGCTTTAGCTGCGAAGATATGGCCCAAGGGGTGGACCCCACCATGGCGTATTCCGGGCGGTTGAAGCGGGTGCGGGTGGCCCTGGTGCCGGAGCCATGGAAGCCCCTTGGGGCTGTGCCTGTATGCCAGGTGCCAGACAGACAGGCCGAGTATTTCGCCGCAAAAGCGCAGAATAAGGAGGAGGCTGTGTGAGTGTTGCCATGAAGTGGGGAATATTGGTTGTGTGCCTTGGGGCCGTGTGTTTTGGGGCATACCAACTGGGCTTTGGCAGGGCGGAAGCCGAAGGGCTTGCCGCCGTGCGCCTTGTGCAGGTGGAACGCGAAGAAGAGCGGCGGGCCGCTGCGGAGGCGTATGGCACTGCCCTGGCAGAAACCCTTGCCCGTTACCAGCAGGAAGTGGCAGCGGCGCAGCGGGTAGCCCAAACCTTAAGTGCGAAAAACAATGCCCTGGAAACCCAGGCCCAAACCATGCGGAGGGAAATTAAAAATGCGACGGCTGGCAGTGTGCATGTGTTTAGTGCTGAATTTGTGCGGCTGTGGAACGGCTTCATCGGGGCGGTTAGCCCCGCCCCCCGTGCCGTGCCCGCCCCCGGTGGTGCCGGGGGTGCTGCTGGAGCAGGAACCGCAAGTGCTGCCGCTGGAGCCGGGGTTCCGGGGGTAGGCACAGCAGGAAGCGGGAATGTATTAACCGCGCAAAACGACCCGCGAGAGGGAGTGCCTGCCGGAGTGGCAGGGCGACTGGCATCCGTAACAGAAGAAGATGTGCTGGAGTTTATGGCGTATTACGGTAGCCGCTGCCAGCGTTTGGAAGCCAAGGAGCAAGCGTGGCAGGGGTTGGCAGCAGGCTGGAAACGCTGATTTTTCCGTTTGGCTACGTTGCTCGCTTTTTTTGCGGCGGGGCAGGGCCGAAGAGCCCAGCACCCGCCACCAAAAAAACTCGTGCCTTGCCAAACGAAAAACTTAGCGTTTCCAAAAGGCCATTTAATCAGTGATTGCCTAATAAATGAGATTTCGTGAAAAAGGCTAGTATTACCAAAGTGCCACGCCCAAAGCCAAACACAAAGCCTTACGCCAGTTCCGGCAACCCAAAAAAACGCCGGGCGTTGTTGCCGCAAGTGGTCCACAGCTCGGCAACGTCCATGCCCCGTGCCTCTGCCATGGCCTGAATGGTATAGCCAAGGTAGGCGGGTTCATTGCGCTGCCCGCGCAGGGGCACCGGGGCAAGGTAGGGGCAGTCTGTTTCCACCATAAGCCGTTCCAGGGGAATGGCTGCTACGGCTTCGCGCAGGTGGGTGTTGGCCGGGTAGGTTACCGGGCCGGGAATGGACAGGTGCCAGCCGTGTTCCACCACACGCTGGGCAAAGGCGGCGGTGCCGCCAAAGCAGTGCCACAGCAGCGGCCTGCCGGAAAAACCGTGCTCCAGGAGCATGGCAAGGGTGTCTTCTTCCGCGTCGCGGCAATGAATAACCACAGGCATGTCGCACGCTTTGGCCAGGGCAAGCTGGGCGGCAAATACCTGTTTTTGCAAGTCTGCGGGCTGGTCTTTCCAGTAATAGTCCAGCCCAATTTCCCCAATGGCCCGAAAGCGCGGCTCTTCGCGCATCAGGCGGGCCGTAGCGGCTTCCGCTTCCGGGGTGTACTGGTCTGCTTCTGTGGGGTGAATGCCCAGCAGGTAATACACGTTGCTGTGCGGGGCAAACAGGTGCTTTTGGGCTTCATACACTGTGGGGTGCAGGAACACCTGCATAAGCTGGGCAACGCCTGCGGCAGCAGCCCGTTGCAGCACGGCTTCAAGGTCTTCAGCAAATTGCTTGCTGTTCAAATGGGCGTGGGTTTCCACCCCGGTGCAGGGCAGGGCCGGTGCCGGGAAAAACGGTGTTTTTTTCTTGCTCATGGTAGGTCTATAGTAAAGATGTTGATTTACGTGAGATATTGCACTTGGGGGACGCTGTCCCCCAACCCCTGCAAGGGGCGTGACGCCCCTTGACCCCCATATTTGCGTTTGCTTTCCCGCTTTGCGGGAAGGCAAACGCTGATAGGGGTTCCAAGGGCATTATGCCCTTGGTGGAGGGGTTTGGGGAGGCAGAGCTTCCCCAAGAAAAAATCAGCGTTTCCCTAAAGAACTTGGCGGTGCTTGAGGGACTGACGTAATGTTTCTTTGTCCATGAATTTTACTTCTGCACCAAGGGGAATGCCCTGGGCGAGGCGGGTTATGGCCACGTGCGGGAAGCGGGCATGGAGCTTGCGGGAAATGAAGGAGGCGGTGTTTTCCGCTTCCACCGTGGCCCCAAGGGCCAGAATCACTTCCTGCACTTCACCTTCTGCCAGGCGGGCCAGCAGGGCGTCCAGTTCCAGGCTGTCCGGGTTCACGTTATCCAGGGGGGCCAGCAGGCCACCAAGAATAAGGTACTGCCCGGTGTAAAAGCCGCCCCCTTCAAGGGTGAGCATGCTGTCCCAGTCGGCCACAAGGCACAGGGTGTCGCGGCTGCGGGTGGCGTCCAGACAAATGCCGCAGGGTTCCTGGTCGGTAAGTGCCCCGCAACGGGAACACAGGCGCAGGGTGGTGCGCAGGTCGTGTATGGCCTGCCCCAGGCGGCGGGCTTCTGCTTCCGGCCATTTTAAGAGTACCATGGCGCAACGCAGGGCTGATTTGGGGCCAAGCCCCGGCAGGCGTGCCATTTGGTCCACCACGGCACGCAAAGGTTCTGGAAGAGGATGCACAGAGAGTCCTTTGGAAAAAATTGGGGGTTACATCATGCCCGGCAGGCGCATGCCGCCCGTCAGGGCGCTCATTTCAGCTTCGGCAAGCTCCCGGGCACGGCGCAGGGCATCGTTCACCGCAGCGCACACAAGGTCTTGCAACATGTCTGCCTCGGCAGGGTCTATGGCGGCTGGGTCTATGGTTATGGAAACCACTTCCTGCTTGCCGGTGCATACCACACGCACCATGCCGCCGCCGCTTTGCCCTTCCACCTGCTTTTCCCCAAGACCTTCCTGAATTTTCGCCATTTTCCCTTGCATTTCCTGGGCCTGGCGCATGATATCTTGCATATTGAACATATATAGCTCCTGTGAATTTACATATTTCCGCTTCTGCGGCGGGTTAGATGCTTCGGCGGCAAAGCCGCCTTCGCCCCGCCTTGTCGCTCCACGGCTCGCTACGCTCGCGACTGCCGTCGGCTTTAGGGAAGACCTTGGCGTAGGGTTGTGTTGGGTAACACTACGGCATAGGGACATTCCAAGCCCTTGCGAGCGTTGGGACGCGGCTTTGCGCGTTCACGGGCGAGCAAGGGGGGCTGTGCTTGGGCGGGGCGTTGGTGAAAAGATAGAATTTTTTGTGCAGGCAAAAGTACTTCCTAACGCAACTGCCCAAAGTCGATGATCCGCGCTTGAAATTTCTCCTCGGCTATCTGCACCAGCGGATGCGCAAATATCTCCTTGCGCAGGCTGTCTCTATCCTTACGCACCACCACAGGTTCTGCCACCGTAATGGTGAAGGGCTCTACCCGCAATGCCTGAATGGCTTCCCGCAGCAGGTTCTGCGCTATGGTATCGGCCACACGCTGCCCGGTGAAGGTGTCTTCCGGTTGCAGCACCAGGGTGCCACCTTCCCATACCCCGGTAATGCGGCGCAGCAAAGCGCCAATCCAGGCGGGTGCTTCTTCATTTTGCAGGGCACGGGCCACAATATCTTCCAGGGCAGGCTCATACCCTGTGGGGCTGGGGGCTGCCTGCTGGCCTGGCTGCGCCTGTTCGGGCTGGTTGGCTGGCTGGGGTGGCTCTGCCCCAAACTCCGCGCCAGTGGGCAGAACAGGGGAAGCATGGGGGGCTACTGCATAGTCCATTGGTGCCACGTCTGCCATGACTGCATCGTGGGGCACGTCTGCTTCTGGCGGCATGGCGGCAAAATACGCTTCCTGTTCTTGCACATAGTCGGGCATGGCTTCCGGTTCCAGCATGGGTGCTGGTTCAGGCATGGCAACATGTTCTGGAGTGCTTGTGGCGAAACTTGTGGCAGCCGGGGGCATAATGCCTGCGGGCGTTGCTTCCGCTTCCTGGGCTGGTGCCGCTTCTGGGGCTAGTTCCCCGAACTCAGGAGTTTTTTTTTCAGCCAGACCTGTTGCTTGGTCTTTTGTGTGGCTTATTCCCAGCCCATGGTGTTGCCCCTGGGCTGGGGCCAGGGGGCGGGCCGGGGCTTCACGCGGGGTGGTGCGCCTGCCAATGGCGGAAAGAGATTCCAGGGAAAGCAACTGCGGCAGCAAGGCAAGGTTCAGCAAGAGCAGTTCCAGGGCCAGGGCAGGTTCCACACTGGTCAGCACGCGGCGCTGGCCTTCAAGGGTCATTTGCCAGCAAGCATGAATGTGCCGCAGGGAAAGCTTTTCTGCCTGCTGGAGCAGGGTGTTGGCTTCTTCTTGCGGCAATTCCACCACAGGTATGGCGGCCCTGCCTGACTGGTTCAGCAAAAACAGGTTGCGCCACAGGGTAACAAGCTCACGCAGGAAAAAGCCGATGTCCAGGCCACCGTCCAGCATTTCCCGCAGCAGGCGGCTGATGGAAACAGCATCCCCCGTGGCAAGGGCGGCCAACAGGGTGGTAAAGGCTTCCTGCCCGGCAAGGCCAAGCACCTGGCGCACGGCAGCTTCTGTCAGTTCCCCTGGCCCCAGGGCCAGCACTTGGCCCAAAAGCGACATGGAGTCGCGCACACTGCCAGCACCGCGCCGGGCCAAAAGGCGCAGGGCGCTTTCTTCACACCGTATATTTTCCTGCTGGAGGATGGAACCCAAATGCGCCACCAGGGTGGCTTCCGGCACACGCTTGAATACGTAATGCTGGCAACGGCTAATGATGGTTGCGGGGAACTTGTGCGGTTCCGTGGTGGCCATAATAAAGGTGACGCGGGCCGGGGGTTCTTCCAGGGTTTTGAGCAGGGCGTTGAAGGCCTCGCGCGAGAGCATGTGCGCTTCATCGATAATAAAAATTTTGTAGCGCCCGTCCATGGGGGCATAGCCCACCACTTCTTTCAGGCGGCGCACGTCATCAATGCCACGGTTGGAAGCGCCGTCAATTTCCACCACGTCCATGGCGCTGCCAGCCGTTATGCTGCGGCACATTTCACACTGGTTGCACGGTTCGGCTGTGGGGGCCTGGCGGCAGTTCAGGGCTTTGGCAAACACACGGGCCAGGGTGGTTTTGCCCACCCCGCGGGTGCCGCTAAAAAGGTAGGCAGGGGCCACTTTGTCTTCCAGCGCAGCGCGGGAAAGAATGGCCTTTAATGTTTCCTGCCCGGCAACAGTGGCAAACGTTTGCGGGCGGTATTTGGCAGTAAGGGCAGCGTGGCTCATGGGGGTACTCGCAACAAAAAATGGGCCGCGTGGTGCGGCGTTTCATGTGTAACCTAAAGCACTCTGCGGGCAAAGGCAAGGGGCAGGGAGGTGTGTGGGCAGTATGGCGTGTTCTTCCATGCTGTGGTATGCTAAGGAAACGCTGATTTATTCCGTTTGGCGGCGTTACGTTGCTTTTTCTTGAAACGGGGCAGGGCATAAGAGCCCAGCGCCCGCTTCCCAAAAAGCTCGTGCCTTGCCAAGCAAAATAACTGAGCGTTTCAACAAATCCATTAAATAAGTTTGTTCCTGCATTTATTGTGCAATAATCTTCATAAGGACATGATATATGGATGCATTTACCTTTGGCTTTGCCGTAATGGCAGGTGCTGTGCTGCTTGGCCTTGGCCTGGTGCTGTGGGCCATTGGGGCCTTTAACAAACTGGTGCGGCTGCGCACCCTGGCCCAGGAAGGGTGGAGCGGCATTGGTGTGCAGTTAACCCGGCGCTACGACCTTATTCCCAACCTTGTGGAAACGGTAAAGGGTTATGCCAGCCATGAGCTGGCTACCCTGGAAAAGGTGATTGCCGCCCGGAACAGCGCCCAGCAGGCCATTACCCCCGGCCAGAAGGCAGAGGCGGAAACCCAGCTTGCCACGGGCCTGCGCCAAATTTTTGCCCTGGCGGAAAATTACCCGGACCTGAAGGCCAACCAGAATTTTATGCACCTGCAAACGGCCCTGACAGGGCTGGAAGATGAATTGCAGCTTTCCCGCCGCTATTATAATGGTGCTGTGCGTGAATATAACGGGTACATGGGGTCATTCCCGGCCCTGCTGTTGGCTGCGCGCTTCGGGCATGTGCCCATGGAATTTTTTGAAGCACCTGATGTGGCGCAGCAGACCCCCAAAGTGTCTTTTTAGGGAAACGCGGGAATGAACGCTATGGTCGTGCGCTGTTTCAGGCGGGGTGAACAGGCTGGCAGCTTTGCTGTTGCCGTACTTGCTTTTGTTGTGCTGTGTGCGTTTACCCCCATCGCACACGGGGCAGAGCGGATTATTCAGTTCCATGCTGAAGCCACGGTGCTGCCGGATTCTTCTGTAGCCGTGGAAGAAACCATTGGCCTGTGGGTGGAAGGGGTGCGCATTCGGCGTGGCATTATACGCGACTTCCCCATGCCGCGGGGGGCGTATTTTAATGGCCGGGCATCTACCTTTACCATGCAGGAAGCCCTGTTAGATGGCGCCCCTGTTCCCTATACCATTGAGCGGGAAGGGGACTACCTTGCCATTCGCCTGGGGGATGCACAGCGTACCCTACCGCTGGGGGAGCATACCTTTACCCTGCGCTATACCGTGACAAACCATTTGTATTACGGGGAAAAGCTGGACGAGCTGTACTGGAACGTGACGGGCAACCTGTGGGATTTTCCCATTGGCGCGGCCTCCTTTCGGGTGCATTTACCAAATGGGGCCATGGTGCAGGAATATGCCGCCTATACCGGGCCGCTGGGAGCCAAGGGGCAGGATTTTCGCCTGGAAAATGGCGTGTTCCGCACCACCAGGGCGCTTATGCCAGGGGAAGGGTTTACCGTGGCCGTTGGGTTTGCCAAAGGGGTAGTGACCCCCCCGGAGCAAACACTTAAAGAAAAAGCAGTGGTGTTTGTGCAGGCCAATGCCTTTGCTGTAAGCCTTGGGCTGGCAGGGCTGGCTTTTGGTTTGTTCGGGCTGCTGCTGTTTTTGTACCGCAAAAGCCGGGGGCAGGGCCTTGTTATTCCCCTGTACCACTCCCCGCAAGGGCTGGAACCACACGCGTTGCGCTATGCCGCCACCTTCTTGTGGGATAACACAGGCTTTTGCGCCACGCTGCTGCAATTGGCTGTGGCAGGCTATGTGCGTATTGAAGATAAGGGCGAAGATATTATTCTGCATAAGGTGTTGCCTGTGCCCCCCATGGCAGTGCCCGGCACCGAAGCCGCTGGAGTGGTAGCACCCGGCAGCGGGGAAGCTGCTGCATGGGGCGCGGGGCCTGCATCCCTGAGTTCTGCTTCCTTAAGCCCTGCGGCGGTTGCTGTGCTGGAAAGCCTGTTTGCGAACCATGAGCAGGTTGTGGTGAGCCAGAACAGTGCATTGCTGTACCAGGCAAAGCTGCAAATGCTGGCAAAAACGCCTTCCCCGCGCTACCGGCGCAAGGCTATGGCCGGGGTGTGTTTGCTGCTGGTTCCTGCCCTGGGCATTGGGCTGTTCAATGCGTTACACACGGTGTCTTTTGCGGCTATTGCCCCGCAACTGTTAACCATTATGGGGCTTTTTATTGGCAATGCCAAGCTGCTGTATGTGTATTCCCCTTCCTGGCGCACCTTGGCAGACGCCATTGCCGGGTTCACCCTGTATTTGAACACCGCGGAAAAGCATAGGCTGGAAGCGTTGTTCCCGGCTTCCGGCCCTGTACCAGAACAAAACACGGCTCAGTTTGAACGTTTTTTACCCTATGCCTTTGCTTTGGGGGTGGCCCAAACCTGGGCAGATTCGTTTGCCGACTCTTTTGGGGACGTGGGGTACAGCCCTGTGTGGTATACTGGCGGGAATGTAACGGACCGTATGCAGCTTACCCGGCACCTGTACCGTTCTATGGGGCGTATTGAAAGTTCTGTAAACCGTGAATCTGCCCGCAGGGCAGCAGCCTTTTCCGCACAATTTGCTTCGCGCCGCGGGGGCAGTGGCCTTGGGGGCGGTGGTTTTTCCGGCGGCGGACGCGGCGGCGGCGGTGGGCGTGGCTGGTAACTTGGCCGAAAAAATAATTTTTTTCGGCAAAAATGAAAAAAAGAGTTGACCTTGGCAGGGGTTTGGGCTAAATCGATTTCTCCACACGGGTCGTTAACTCAGTCGGTAGAGTATCTCCCTTTTAAGGAGAGAGTCGCAGGTTCGAGCCCCGCACGACCCACCATATTTCAAGCCCCCGAAAGTTATTTGCTTTCGGGGGCTTTGCTGTTTAGCCGGAAGGGTGGCGGGAGGGTGGTTTGTGTAAGAGATGGTAACGCGGGAGTTCCTGCGGTGGCACGCTGCCAAAAATTGGGCTACAAGCATTTTCTTCTTTACTTACCCAGAGCTTATCATAATATAAAGAGGAATCTTCGTTGTAATTTCGTGACAAGTGTATATTTATTGTTATAATAGAGGCTCTAGGTACACTATCATTCAGAATGTGCAGGAGAGGTTGATATGGATGCAAAACAGCAAAATGTACGTGGGGCCCCCTGTGTATGGGGTGTTGTGGCCTGTGTGCTGTTTTTATTGGCTGCCCTTGCTGGCCTGGACGCCTTACAAAGCTATTGGTGCACTCCCAGCAATGAAGTGGCTCTGGTAGGTGGGGAAAGTACTGTTATTTCTGGCCCCATGCCCAAAAATGCAGGCAAACCCCAATACCTGGAACCTATCTGGCTTGGCTCTGCCAAACTTTCATTTGCATTGGAAGGCGAAAGCGGAAATGCCACCAGCAAGAAAAGTACATGGAAAGCCACGTTGCATGCGGGCAACGTGCAGCGCGTGCAAACAGGCACCCTGGTAGTGGAAGACTTGATGCTTGCTACAGAAAAGGAAACAGGCTCAGTGACCAAAATACAGAATACTGACCTGGTTTATTCCATAGTCATTTACCCTAGTGCAGACGCCATGAAAGAAGCGCAGCCCAGCATTTTGGCTCGTTATGTGGGGGTAACAGGCGGTGCAGTTGCCGCTGCCCTGGCCGCTTTGGGTGGCGGGTGCGCGGGGGTATACTGGTGGTTGCGGCGCAAGGCAGCACTGGTGCAAGGGCAGAGTGTTTTGGAAGACTAAGGAAACGCTGATTTATTCCGTTTGGCAGCGTTGCTTCATTTTTTTGAAACAGTCAAGGACGGAAGAGTTGACTCGGCCCGTCCTGGGCCTCGGCCTTCGGCTCCCGCCCTACGGGCGGTTCCACTTCCGCTTTCCTGCGGAATTGTCACTCCTGCTTCAAAAAAAGCTCGCGCCTTGCCAAATGAAATAACTGCGCGTTTCAATGATACCATTTAATCAGTGATTCCCTAACTTAACTCACCTCTATTTCCCGCTTTTTTTGCTTACGTTCTTTATTGTACTTTTTTTACGCTTTTCGTGTCTTTACTTTTCCTGCTTCCGCCTTTTCTGCATCTTCTTGTAGTTCGTTTTCCTCTGCCCTTCTCCAATGTATTAGCCCCCGCACGGGGAGCACCATAAGCACAGCGGGAACGGCAAACATCGCCCCTGGCAGGGCTTCTGCCATACCAAAAAATTCCATACCCAGAATCATGGCCAGAACGCTGTTGGTGGCCCCAAAACACAGGCACAAAGAGCCTTGCTGTGGCCCCGGCCAGCGCCAGGAAAGTATTGCGGCAGAAGCAAGAAAAATAAGGCCTGAAAACAGCGCGGCCCCCATGGCAGGCAAAAGCAGTTCCGGGTTTTGGCGCAGTACAGGGGAATATTTTGCAAAAACGGCAAGGTTGCTTATGCCTATGGTGAGTGTGCTTACCCAAAAACGGGTGTGTTCCAGCATGGCGGTGAGCTTTGGGGAAACGGCTGTTGTAATAAAAAATCGGTAAACCCCAGGCTCTGCCTGGGGACTCCCAAAGTTTGACTTTTCCAGAAATAGAAGAGACCTCCGTTGTTGAACCGCTCAAAGTTCATCAACAGGAGGCCCCAAATGGATGGAGCCTTGAGTTTAAGTCACTCCAAATGGGTTTGCAAGTACCATGTGGTTTGGATTCCAAAGTACCGCAAGAAAAAGCTTTTTGAAGGTTTGAGAAAGCAGCTTGGTGATGTCTTCCACGCTCTTGCCCAACAGAAGGAATGCAGGATTTTGGAAGGGCATTTGCTCACAGACCATGT
>NZ_AUCY01000022.1 GCF_000430005.1 Desulfovibrio cuneatus DSM 11391 | reverse complement strand
GCATACATTCGCTTGAGCCGGGCGTTTTCCTGCTCCAGCTCACGCATGCGGGCCATAAGCGAGGCATCCATTCCGCCAAACTTTGAGCGCCATTTGTAAAAAGTAGCACTGCTCATGCCATGCTCACGGCAAAGGTCAGGAACGGGAATGCCGTTCTCGGCCTGCTTCAATATTGCCAAAATTTGAGTGTCAGTAAATCGTGATTTTTTCATTGTAAAATCTCCGCTTGGTTTATTCTCGGAAATTCTACTTATAAAAGCTACTACTTTTTGGGGGGATTACCCTACTCTCTCTGGTAAAAAGTAAGTTGTCATTAACCCACTGGAATAAGCGGCACGTTCACCGCTTGTTTCTGCGGGCCTATTGGTCTGGTAAGGTGTGGGCACTCCCCATACCACCTTTCCTTACTGCCTTGCTGGCCCATTCCCGCCCGCACTCTGTTTGGCACGAGCAGCTTCCTTGACTTTTGCCCGGAACAGCGTAAACACCGCACCGGCAAAGGCTTTGGGGTCGCCTGGGGCAGGGCCGGGGCCAAAGTTCCAGTGCCGTGGTTCATTGGTCCACTGCCCAATAACGGTGGCTGTTTGCTGCGTCGGGGCTGCATTTGCCTTGTTCCCTGCCAGCAAAGCTTCCTTGGGCATGGTTTTTTCCAGCGTATAGTACCAGATGCGTTTGGCATCCAGCGCCTGCTTCTTGGCATCCTGCGTCAACTCAACAATAACAAGGGCGTAATAAGCTTCAGGCATTACCTCTGGCGTTGGCATTTCAATAATGAAGAACGCCAGACTTTTTGCCAGGAACCCACGCTGAATTACCTTGGGCGGGCTGGCAACTTCACTTGCGAATTGCGGGTTTGCCTGCTTATTCTGTTCCCACACAGAAGCTAAAAATGCATCGCCTTGTTCTGAAAAAGCAAGCAGCAACGCCGTTTCCGGTGTTCCGTGCAGCCCCTGGGGTAAAATTCTGTGGGCAAACAGATATTTGTAACTGGGCATCTCTTGCTGGGGGGCCGCAACAGGTGGGGGGGGCGCTGTATTGGTTGCCTTACAACCGAAAAAAAGCAGGCAATTCACCAGCAGAATGGGCAGGCACATTGGTATGCCTGCAAAATGGAAACAGCGTCTTGTGTTGCTGTGTACGGTGCGCATCATTATCTCCCCTTGTGTTATCGGCTTATAGAGAAAAAGATACTAGCAGTGCCTTGTGTGGCGCGCAACTGCCTATTCACCATGGGGCACTTGTTACGCCTGAAACCTGGCAAAAAATGAAGGGGGAGAGATACTGCATTACGCAACAGGCAGAAGCATATCAACGTTTTTTACAGGCTGCACACAGGCAAAAGAACACTTTTTTCTTGTGAAAGTTGCAAATTCTGGTAATCACCAAAATGGATGACACAGAACACCCCGAACAGCCTGAAACGAGCCGCAGACTTGCGGGCCTGTATACATTGTAACCAGCGGCTTTGCACACCAATACCCGGAGAGCACCACGCATGAAAACTGTTGCCATTACTGATTTACATTCTTGTGAGTATGAACACCCGTTAGACAGAATAGGCCTTGAGACGTTACGTAAAATCCCCCTTTTCCCCAAGGTGCTGGAACTTTGCACCGTGCCACAGAACAGTATTTCCAGAATGGAACTGCTTGGCAGCAACCTGAAGGTGACTGAGCGGCAAATGCCCACCCTGTACAAGCTTATGCGCGAAGCGTGCGAAACCCTGAACGTTGACGAGCCTCTTTTTTATGTAAGCTCTGCCCCCCAGTTGAACGCCTATACCGCGTGCCCTGACAAGCCAATTGTGTGCATATACAGCTACTTGCTGGACTTTCTTACCGATGACGAAATCCGCTTTGTTATTGGGCATGAACTTTCCCACATCAAGTCGCAGCACATCATTTACCAGGCCCTGGGCACAATTTTGGGCGAGAACCTGCTCAGCGCCATCCTTTCCACCGTGCCAGGGCTGAGCACCTTTTCCCAGCCAGCCATTTACGCCCTGAACTATGCCTACTTTGAATGGTACCGGGCCGCAGAATATTCCTGCGACCGTGGTGGCTATTTGGCGTGCCAAAACTTCAACGCCTCATGCACAGCCCTGATGAAACTGGCAGGCTCCAGCCAGCGCTTTGTGGACGAACTGAACTTGGAAGAATTTATCGAGCAAAGCCGCAACTTTGAGCAGGTCAGCTCGGAAGGCCTCGGCCTGGTGCAAAAAATCATTCTGAGCAATGGTCGCTCCCACCCATGGTCTGTTTCCCGCGTGGGAGAACTCATCAAGTTCAACGATAGCGGCGAATACACCAACGTTCTGGAACGCAAAACACTGCGCAAAGAACTGCCCGCTTCTGCCACCCCCGCTCTGGACACCGCATCCGCTGCCGATAAAGCCAAAGAAGCAGCAGATAAAGCCAAGGACGCCGCAAAAGGCGCGCTTTCCGGACTAAGCAAAGGGTTTGGCAAGTTCGGCAAAAGCGAATAGCCGTTTTTTACGCTAAACAAAAAATTCCACATACTCTGGAAACGCTCAGTTTTTTCGTTTGGCAAGGCGCACGTGTTTTGTACAGGGGGGGTGGGCTCTTTGGCCCTGCCCCCCTGGACAAATCATGAAGCAACGCCACCAAACGGAAAAAATGAGCGTTTCCTTATTGTTTCCAGGTATACCCACACCCACTGTTTGGTTTGCTATTCCCATACAAAAAAACCAAGCCTTCCCCTCTGCTTTGCCGTTACCCCTTGTTATGCTGCACAATGTACAAATTCAAATACGCGGCAAAAGCTACCCAAACAATATAGGGAACAAACAAAAAGGAAGCCACCTGGCTTATGGGGAACACAGCCACGGCAAACCACACAATGGCACACCACAACGCCGCCACCACCACCAGGCCCGCGCGGGGGCTGCGGTAGTAGAAAAAGGCAATGCTCCACAGGCCGTTAAGCATAAGTTGCACGGCAAAAATACTTATGCACAGCAGCCGCTGGGGGCCTTGCGCTGCCAGCAGCAACCCAAGGGATATGCCCATGCAGGCATACAGCACCCCCCAGGCCAGGGGGAATACCCTGTTGGGCGGGGTAAGGGGCGACTTACGCAACGTGGGGTACCATTCCGCCAGGGAACGTACCTGCAACCGTGCACCCACAAAGCCCACGGCAAAACAGAGCAAAACACTGCCTAACACCAATAGTACTGTGTTCATATATTCCCCCTACAACATGCACGTATTTATAACGTTTCCACCATAAATCTATTACCCGCTTTATGCAATGCTGGCAGCTATACCGCCCGCAAAGCCTTGGCAGCCCCCCAGTTTGTTCTCCTGCGGGCCTGCTTGTCAAAAAAATCTATTACGGGTATATTCCCTGCCCATTATGTTGAGCATTTGCACCGCCCTTTTTCATACTCCCCCAGCCTGCCACCAACGCGCTATTTTGCGCCGTGGTGCCCGGCTCTTTGCCCGTGCTCTGGCCCCTGCCCGTGCCATAATAATGCTGTGCCTTTGCTTTTTCACTCTGCAATGCTTTGGGGCACAACAAAGCCCTGCCTTGGCAGCCCCAAGTTCCACCACGCAGCAAATAGAAAAGCAGCGCAGCACCAACCAAAAGCCCGCCCCAAGCAAGCAAGCCACCCCCACGAAAAAAAACGATACGCAACCAGCCACAGGGACGCAGCAAAACAAACCACGCACCACCCCTGCCAGCACGCAGGTACGCGCCACCCCCCAGGCCAAGGCTGAAACCACGGCCAGTGCCGCCACCTCTCCCAAAGCACTCAACGCCGTGCAGGGGTTACAGGCAGAGTTCAACGCCCTTGCTGGCGATGCCCAGCGCGCTTCCCTGCGGCACAACTGGCTGAATTTTGAAACGCGCATCAAAGCCATACTGGAACGCTACCCCAACCAGCCGGAAGCCATGTTGCTTGCCGCACGAACACGGGAAGAACTGGCAGTGCGTGCCCGCACCACCCAAGACTGGCGCGAAGCGGCCCAGCGGTATGACGCCTTTGCCACCAAGCACAACAAGCATACCCGCGCTGCGGAAGCCCGGCTGAAGCAGGCCACCTTGTTAAGCCGCGTGCCCCATGGGCTGGACGACGCCAAGCGCACCTTACGGCTGTTGCAGCGCGACTACCCCCAAAGCAAACAGGCAACCCAGGCCGTGGCGTTGCTCAAGGACCTGGAAGCCCAGCCCCCACAGACCACCCCGGACAAGGAAACCGCACCCAAAAAAGAGCGCGGCAAAGAAGCGCAAGAAAGCAAAACAGCCAGCCCTGAGGAAAAAGCCGGGAAAACAGCAGATAAAGCTGGACGAACCGGAGAAAAGCCCTCTCGCACCAAGGATAAAGCTACCAATACCAACCAAAAGGGCACCCTGGCGCAACAGCTTGGGCTGACAGTACGCACCATTATGCTGGACCCCGGCCACGGGGGCAAAGACCCTGGCACCACTGCCAATACCATTCAGGAAAGCCTGTTTACCATGCAAATGGCCAAAAAGGTCAGCGCAGCGTTGGAAGCCCAAGGGTTTACGGTTATTCTTACCAGAGCGAACGATTCCTATATTTCCTTGCAAGACAGGCCCCTTATGGCCAATGCCCAAAAGGCAGACCTGTTTATTTCCCTACATGCCAACGCCAACGCCAACCCGGCAATTCAGGGGCTGGAAACGTACTACCTGGATACTGCAAAATCCAAAGACGCAGCCCTTGCTGCGGCACGGGAAAACGGCATTGATGTGGGGGGGGTAAGCGACCTGCAATTTATCCTTTCTGACCTCACTGGCAACAGCAAACGCAATGAGTCGCACAAGCTGGCCAGCATGGTGCAAAAAGAGATACTCAAAAGGGCTGCCAGCGGCAAACAGGCCATGGTGGATAACGGCGTGCGCTCTGCCCCGTTTTATGTACTTATGGGAGCAAAAATGCCCGCCATTCTCGTTGAATTCGGGTATGTGACCAACACAGACGACGCAGCAAGCTTGCGCTCCGACCGATTTTTACAACTCCAGGCAGCAGGCCTGGCCGACGCTGTAAGCGCCTACAAACGCGCTGTGGAAAAATAGAGTGTATCATTGGGGGACACTGTCCCCCAACCCCCTGCAAGGGGAATGATTCCCCTTGACCCCCATTTCGCTTGCTTTCACGCAGCGCGTGAAAACAAGCACCATGTGGGGTTCCAAGGGCATGATGCCCTTGGCGGAGGGGTTTGGGGAGGCAGAGCCTCACCAAGTAAAAATCAAGTAATCAAAATTGTTATCAACTCAGCTACACACCTGCTCCATCGCTTGCCAGACAGGCCAGGGCATTTACCGTGGCAGCCGCAAGGGGCGAACCGCCCCTGCGCCCGCGCAACACAAGGCTATGCAGGGCTTTCTGCTGCACCAGCAGTTCCTTTGATTCCGCCGCATTCACAAACCCCACAGGCATACCTACCACCAGGGCAGGCATAATACCGTTTTCTGCCACTGCTTCCAACATCGCCAGCAAGGCGGTGGGGGCATTGCCAATGGCAATAATACTACCTTCCATGGCCTTGCCAAGGCACAGCACCCCTGCTCTTGAGCGGGTAATGCCTTCTGCCACGGCCAGTTCTGCCACACCCGGCGCAGCCAGCAGGCACTGCACAGTGCAACCAAAAGGGCTCAGGCGGCGCAGGGGCATACCTGCACGGGCCATTTCCGTATCCGTAAAAATGGGCGCCCCGGCCCGAATGGCAGCCACCCCGGCAGCCACGGCCGCATCAGGCAACCATAAATCAGCCACAAGGCCTGTGTCGCCACTGGTGTGCACCAAACGCCGGGCCACCTGCCAGGCGTCCCCATGGAACGGCTTGGGGTCAATTTCAGCATCAATAATGGCAAAGGAGCGGTCCTCAATGCCTTGGGGGGTATTATGGGGGTCAAGTGTAATCATGGCTTATCCTTGGTAAATCACAGGGCAGGGGTAAGAAAGGCAGCGGCACTTGCCGGAAAAGACCCCAAATACAGGTGGGCATACAGCCCCAACGTAGCGGGTAAGCCCGCGGGGCTATAGGCCATTCCCCCGGTGGCATTGCCGCTGGCGTCTGCCAGGGTGCCCACGCACGTCACACTGTGGGGCAAGGGTTCCCCAACCAGGGCACTGTACCTGAATTCATGCCCGCGCAACACCGTTGGGGCAGGGGCAAGGCAGCACGGCTGCTGCACGTTGAGCAAACGGTAGCCCAACGCCTGACGCTTGGCATGCATACGGCAGGCAAAGGGGAACACCCCGGCCATGGCATATTCCTGACCAGAGGCCGTGGTAACCCCCTGCATAAGGTACATAAAGCCGCCCCCTTCCGCCCACACCGTGCCCCCGGCCTGGGCAAACTGGCGCACAGCCCGCAGCATGGGCTGGTTGGCGGCTAGCCCTTCTGCCACAAGTTCCGGGTACCCGCCCCCCAACCATAGCCCCTGCACCCCGGCGGGCAAGGCGGCATCATGCAAGGGAGAAAAAAAGCACAGTTCTGCCCCGGCGGCTTCCAGCCTGTCTCTGTTTTCCTGAAAATAAAAGCTGAAGGCAGCATCGTGGGCAACCGCCACACGCACCTTGCTGCTATTGCGGGCACCGGCGTGCGGTACAGGCGTTGCGGCAGTGCTCGCAACCATATTCCCTACGCTTGCTTCGCTCTGGCATGAAGGCAGGGTAAGGTGCGCCTGTTCTGGGGCAGGCAAAGCCACATCCGGCAAGGCTGCCACCAGGGCGTCCATGTCCAGGTGGTCTTCCGCCCATTGGCGCAAAGTGCTGGCAAACCCATGGGGGTTGGCTGTGGCTTCCTCTGCCACAAGGCCAAGGTACCGTGCGGGCAGGCGGATATCTTCCAGCCGGGGCATACACCCCAAAAGCCGCACCTGCGGGCAATGGTCTTGCAAGGCCTGACATAAAATAGCAGCATGGCGGGGGCTACCCACCCGGTTACACACCACCCCGGCAAATGAAAGTTGGGGGTCAAAATGCACAAAACCCTGGGCCAGGGCCGCTACAGAACGGGCCAGGGAACGGGCGTCCAGCACCAGCACCACAGGCAGACCAAGCCACTTGGCTATTTGGGCAGGGGAACCTTCTTCCCCCCCAAATGCCACACCGTCAAACAGGCCCATCACCCCTTCCACCACGGCCATGGTGCAGGGAGCAGGCTGAATAGGCTGAGAACCGGGCTGCGGGGATTGTGCCCCTGCCAAGGACATATGTTGCCCCGCCGCAGCCACAAACGGACGGTAAAACGTCTGGCAACATCCTTCCTGCCCGCCCAAAAAGGCATCCAGGGAATAGCCCTGCCTGCCTGCCACGGCACTGTGCAGGGAAAGGTCAATGGGGTCTGGCCCCACCTTAAAGGGCTGCACACTGTGCCCACGGGCCACAAGGGCAGCAATAAGCGCAAGGGTAAGGGTGGTTTTACCCGCCCCGCTAGCTGTGCCGCCCACCAAAAAACCGCGCACGCCAAGGGCTGCCGTTGCCGCACCGGGCTGGCCTGCGGGGGGGGCCGGGGCCAGTGCCCCCAGTGCCTGGAAAGTGCTGGTAGAAGAAGTATTCATATGCGTTTCCCCTTACTCGTCGCCTTGTTCGCGCAATGTCCCTGGCCCAACCACCCCAAAGGCAAGCCCCATAAGCCCGGCAGGCACAAGCAACAATGCGCTGAAGGCAAAGGCCATGCTCACCCCTTCCACGACAAGGCCAAACAAAAATGGCCCTGCTGTTTGCCCCACTCTGGTGAGCATACTGTTCAAGGAAAGCAGGGCCCCGCGCCGCTGCGGTGGCACAGAGCGCACCAACAGGGACTGCACGCACGGCACATTCAAAGCATGCCCTGCCCCAAACAGTAAAAGGGGCAAGGCAAGCCAGTAAAACGAAGGCATGTGCGGCAAAAGCCCAAGGCCCAGGGCATACAGGGCAACGCTTACCAGCAGCAGGGCGCGCACAGCAAAGGTTTGGGCAAGCCGACCAAACCACAAGGAAACCAGCCCGGAACCCAGAGAAAACATCACCATAAGCATACCAATGGCAGCAGGTTCTGCCCCAAACTGGTGCCGCGCAAAGGCAGGATAGCCCGTAATAATACCGGCAAACAGCATGAAAAAAACGAGCAGGGTGGCAAGCAATGCCCACAGGGTGCGCCCCCGCAACACACGGCCCACCTCCACAAGGTATGCCCCAAGGCCGGGCCGCTCTTGTGGTTTTTCCAGTTTGGTACGCAAGGCCACAAAGGCCACTGGCAAGGCAAACAGGGGCAACAGGAAGGGATAGCGCCAGTCCCATTGGCCAAGCAGGCCGCCAAGGGCCGGGTACACCGCATTGCACACGCTTACCATGGTCATATTATAGCCAAGCCAGCGTGCCCGCACCGGGCCGGAAAAAGCATCACCCAAAATGGTAATATTCAAGGCTTGCAGGGGTGCCGCCCCAATGCCCTGCACAAGCCGCAGGGCAATAAGTTCATGCAGCCCAGGGGCAAAAGCGCAGGCGCCACCAGCCAGCCCAAACAGCAAAAAAGCCGGCACCAGCACCACCCGCCGTCCAAAGCGGTCGGCCAAAAGCCCGGCCACCGGGGCCAGAAAAATACCCGGTAAAGCATACGCCGCAATAACCAGGCTGGCAGTGCTCAAAGAAACCTGGAACACTTCTGCCAGTTTTGGCACCACGGGCATAATGCTCACAAGACCAAACACCATACCTATGGTGGCAACGCTTGAAAGCACGATAACTTTTTTCTGGTTGGGGGTATATTCAGTGTGTTGCGTGCAAAGCATGCCTATATCCTTCATTACACTGCGCAAGAGATAACCCAGGGCAACATTGCGTCATTGCCTGTAGGGGCTGGGCTGAACAGGTGCGTTGTTATAAGCCATTTCCCCCCTGCCCACAATGGCTATTCCGGGCATTTCCATGCAGGCCACAATTGCCAAGCCCTGCCATGGCTGGTATGGTTTGTGCTTCCCTGTTTCGTTGTAAAATCTGTGCAAGGACACCCATGGACTGGCAAACCCTTTTCCTGACCAAAGCAGGCAGTGTAGCCCTCATGCTTGGCATGGGCGGCATCATTGTTCTGCTTCTGCGTGTGCTTTACGGCCCTCGCGGTATCCTGCGCGACCCCACCTGGGACGCCATGAACGACAAGCACCACCGCGAAAACGCCACTGCCCCGGCCTGGCTTGCGGCCCATAAAAAACAGTTAACACGCTATGCCGCACGCTTTAGCACACCAAACCCAAGTCTTGCCGCGCATTTGCAGTTAAAACGGGAACACACCTTCCGGGTGCTGGAAAATGCCATGGCCATTGCCGCGCAGGAAGACGCTTTTGCCGCCCCCCCCATGTACCGGGCCTTGCTGCTGGCTGCGCTGTACCACGATGTGGGCCGCTTTACCCAGCTCGTTACCTACCAAACTTTTTCTGATGCCCATTCCTGCAACCACGGCCACCTGGGCGCCATGGTACTTGCGCGGGAAGGTTTTCTCCAAAAAGAAGCTCCCGCGGTGCGCCACATGGTGCGCACTGCCGTGTGCCTGCACAACGCCTACCAGCCCCCCGCCGGGCTGCCTGCCCCCATGCAGGCGGTGCTTAATGCGGTGCGCGATGCCGACAAACTGGACATTATTTCCCTGATGTGTGAGCAGCTTGGCCCAGGGAAAACCCCGGACAACACCGTGGTCATGCACCTGGCCGACACACCGGGGGCATACAGTGAAGCTGTGTGGCAGGCCCTGCAACAGCGCACTCCGGCCTCGTTCCAAAACATGCGCACAGTAAACGACTTTCGGCTACTGCTATGTACCTGGTTTGACGCCCTGCACTTTACCGCTTCCAAAAGGCAACTTGCCCAAAGCGGGCACCTCATTACTATTATTAATGGCCTACAAGGGGTAGACGCCCTGCGCCATGAGGCATTGGCCCTGCTGCACATACGCCTGGCCTCGGCATTCCCCAATACCCAATAACAGCCCGCCCTCCCTGCCATGGGGAGTCTCCCACAGTAGGCCCATCACCATGCCCCCGAAAGACCCATACCAGCACATTGCCCCTGTGTACGATACCATCACGGCAAAAGCCCTGGCGTATTCGCGTCAGGCCATAGCTATGCGCTGCTCCCAGTTGTATGCCAAGCGCGTGCTGGATGTGGGCTGCGGCACAGGGAAGCTGGTGCAATACCTCCAAAGCCAAGGGATTTTTGCCGTGGGCATGGATGCCTCCCCTGCCATGTTGCAGGCCCAGGCAGTTCATAACCGCGCCAAGGGGTACCCTGCCCCCCTGCTACCATGCGTGCAGGCCAATGCTGCCCACCCCCCGTTTGCCCAAAACACCTTTGATATTGTTGTGTTTTCCCTCATACTGCACGAAACAGGGGAAGACCCGGCGGCGTTGCTGCAACAAGGCCTGCAACTGGCCCCCCGCGCCCTGGTGCTTGAATGGCGGGCCCCGGAACGCAACCTGGACTATCTGTTCTGCCTGTGGCCCCACTTTATTGAGCGCATGGCAGGCAAAGAACACTATACCCATTTTCGTGCCTTCATACGCCAGGGGGGCATGGCTGGCCTTGCCCACAGGGCGGGTGCGCGCATAACCCACTGCCAAAGGCTTGCGGCCCACAGCATGGGCCTATACACGCTGGAGCATCTTCCCATTGAAAAATAGCCTTCATAATTCAAGACCATCTTAACAATACGGTCGGGCTCTCTTTTTGTTCTTTGCCAAGCATTACCTTAAAGAGAAGACAAAGAGGTGATTATAAAGGCAAACAACACGCTGCGCGAGGCAATTTTGCAAGCAAAATCGCCCCAATGCTATCCGGCTTTGTAGCCGGATAGCATTGGCTCTTTTCCGATACTCACAAGTAGATTCTCACCATTTGTTTCCTGCTTAAAACTCAAAATAATAAGGATGTTACGGATACATTTCAGTACAGGCAATGGTTGTGCATGGCAACAGCCCTTGCCAAGCTGTGTGCGGGTTGGTATACAAAAAAGGTTATTCTCTTTCTCATCAGTGAGGTGTTTTTTCCTTCATTACCGTATTATTTTACAGCGAGCATACCTGCCTTTACAGGGCACTTGGCCCTGGCATAACGCCCAGACCAACGCACGCAAGGAGATTACGCATGCCACGCACCTGTTACCGTACATTGTATTGCATTATTGTTTCGTTTTTTCTTTTCCCCACTGCCGGCATGGCACTGGAACCTTCAGTCATCAACAGCCTTGGCATGGAATTTGTGCTCGTTCCGGCGGGTACATTTGTTATGGGTGCTGCAAAGCAAGAAGGCGTGAACGTGGGGGAAGATGAAGGCCCAAAACACACGGTAACCATAAGCAAGCCTTATTACCTTGGCAAATATGAGGTCACACAGGAGCAGTGGGAAGCCATTATGGGGGAAAACCCCAGTAGCCCCCAAGGAAACAACCTGCCCGTGAACACCGTTTCCTGGGACAATATTTACCTGTTCATACGCAAGCTGAACCAACGAGAAGGGCAAAAATATCGCCTGCCCACCGAGGCAGAATGGGAATATGCCGCGCGTGCCGGGGGCACTGGCCTTTATTCTTTTGGCGACAATGCAAAAGAACTTGGCCTGTATGGCTGGTTCAAGGACAATTCCATGGGCACGCCGCACCCCGTGGGGCAGCGCAAACCCAACGCCTTTGGCCTTTACGACATGCAAGGCAACGTGTGGGAATGGGTACATGACTGGTACAAAGACACCTATTACACAGAAAGCCCGGAAAACGACCCCAAAGGCCCGGAAAAAGGCCTGTACCGTGCAGAGCGCGGCGGCAGTTGGGACAGTTCCGCCAATACCCTGCGCCCCACGGTGCGCATAAGCAACCCCCAAGACACCCAATGCCCCTTCAGCGGGTTCCGCCTGGTGTTCATTCCACAGGAATAAAGCCCTTAGCAAATAAGCCGGGAAACAACACCCTGCGAATGGTGGAGAAACGATTATGCGAGTGCGCAGTCTTATTTTGCTTATTGTGGCAGTGCCACTACTACTGGTGAACCTGACCCTGATTCTTCTTGAGTTTCGCCACGGTGAACAGCAAATACAAAACAGCCTCAACGACTCGCTGCAAGAAATGGCCGCATTCAGGGCCATGACCCTGAGCAATTTTTTCGCCACTGCCATGGAACCTGCCACCCAGCAGGCAGAGTTCATTAAAGCCAACAAGCATGTGGATGCAAACAGGCTGTTTGCGCAAATGGAACGCCCCTTGCGCCGTTTTCCTCAAATTTCCGGCATGGGCGTTGCTTACGACAAATTCCAGCATACCCCCAACACCCCATTTTATGCGCCCTTCATTTGGATAGATGAAGATGACCAGTGCCATAAAACCATACTTTCGCCGGAAAAGAACATAGACTACACGACTGCTGAATGGTTCACGGCAGTGAAAGAGAGCGATAAAGACTACTGGAGCCTGCCCTACATGGAACCCAGCCTGCACAACCAGCCTGTGGTGACCTTTGCCACACCCATGGTGGAAGAAGGAGAGTTCCTAGGGGTTGTATTCCTGGATATGCAGCTACGGCACATCCGCTCCCAACTGCGCAAAATGGACCTGAACAATGCCGGTATCGGGCTTGTGAGCACCAAGGGAGACATTATTATTGCTCCCAGTTGTTCCATGCAGACAAGAAGCAAAGTCTCCAGTGAAATGATGCAGTTTACCCAAACACAACTGCGCCAGCAATTGCAGACCTTTGCCAAGCTGTTGCCCGGCACCCTGCCCACAACGCCTGTAACCATGCTCGACCCGGCTACAGATGAAAACACCTGGTTCGGCCATGCCCGCATAGAGCACACCAACTGGTTATTGGTGCTTATTGTGCCGGAGGACCTTGCCATGCAGTCCCTGCGCGAAGGCATGAACACACGGTTATGGGGCCTGGGCGTTGGCACCCTGCTGCTGTTTCTTATTATTTACTGGCTCATTTCCCGCAACATTTCCCACCCCCTGGAACAGCTTACCCTGGCTACCAATGCCATGTCTGCGGGCAGCCTTGACCTGCGCATTCCCCACATAAGTGGTTCGCTGGAATTGCAGGAGCTGGGCCAGGCCTTTAATAATATGGGTACCCGCCTGGAAAAACACGTAAAGCAGCACCTGGCGGAAAGCAGCGCCCGCCACGCGGCTGAAGCGGCCAGTGAAGCTAAAAGTGAATTCCTGGCCCGCATGAGCCATGAAATTCGCACCCCCATGAACGCCATTATGGGTATGGCCCACCTGTGCATGCTTACCGTTCTTTCCCCTAAACAGCACAACTACGTTGCCAAAATACAATCTGCCGCCAGCAACCTGCTTCGTATTATCAACGATATCCTTGATTTTTCCAAAATTGAAGCAGGCAAAATGGAAATTGAATGCACCCCCTACCGCCTTTCCAGCCTGCTGAACGACTTAAGTTCGCTTATTACAGTGAAGGCCGGGGAAAAAAACCTGGAAGTGCTGTTCCGGGTGGCTCCAGGAATACCCGACCACCTGAAAGGCGACCCTTTACGCCTTTCCCAAATTTTGCTGAACCTCACCACCAATGCCCTGAAATTTACCGAGCAGGGTGAAATTTTTGTGGGGGTAAAAACAGCCAACCCCCAGGAACTGCCCCCGGAAGTACCCGTGGCACTTGGCCAACCCGGGCAGGTAACCCTGCATTTTTGGGTGCAAGACACAGGTATTGGCCTTACCCAGGAACAAATTGAAAAGCTGTTTACTTCATTTAGTCAGGCAGACGATTACACCACACGCAAATACGGCGGCACAGGGCTTGGCCTGGCCATTAGCAAGCGCCTGGCTGAAATGATGGGCGGCACCATTTGGGTGGAAAGTACCATGGGGGTGGGCAGCACCTTCCACTGTGTGCTGCCAGTCGCGTTAGGGCAGCAGGGGCATGAATGCCGTTCCCTGCAAAACCTGCAAGGCAAACGCGCCCTGGTGGTGGACGACAGCGAAGCGGCACGGGAAGCATTCCGGGAAATGCTGGAACCCATGGGCCTAATGGTGGTTGAAGCGGCCAGCGGGGAAGACGCCCTGCACGCAGTAAAACACGCCAAGGCAAATGGCACTGCCTACAACCTCATTCTTATGGACTGGCAAATGCCGGGCATGGATGGCATTGAAGCAACCAAGGCCATTCGCGCAGCCCTTGGCCCGCAAGACGAAACCCCCATTTTCTTTATGTCCTGCTATTCCGTTGAAGAACAGGAACACGTTGCCACAGAACACCTGTTCCAGGCCCGGCTGCATAAGCCCGTTACCCCTTCCATGCTTATGGATGCCATGACGCAAACCTTCACCACCCTGCTGGTGGATACCCCGGCAGGAGAACAACAAACCCATTCCGCCGGAAATTGCCAGGAACAGCCCCAATACCCGCATATTCAAGGTTCCCGCATTCTGCTGGTGGAAGACAATGAAACAAACCAGGAAATTGCCGTGGCCCTGCTGGAAGACATGGGGGCAAAGGTGAGCGTGGCCAATGATGGCATTGAAGGGGTGGAAAAGGCCAGAACAGAAGCCTTTGATGTTATCCTTATGGATATTCAAATGCCGCGCATGGGCGGCCTGGAAGCCACCAGCACCCTGCGAACCCTGGCTAGAAAGAAAACGGCCTTCCTGCCACCCAAACTGGCCGCCGGTACATTGCCCATTATTGCCATGACAGCCCACGCCATGAGCAGCGACAGGGACAAAAGCCTGGACGCCGGCATGAACGACCACATTACCAAACCCATTGACGCCGCCAAATTATATGAACGCCTGGAGTACTGGCTTTCTAAGTAGGGCCCCCCTCCTCGAGCACCTTTTTTTGTGTGATTTAGGCAAAGCATACGCCCAAGTGTTGGGGTTAGGGAAATAGCAAAAAGCATGTTTATTATATACTCATCAAAATGCCTGCGACTTTTTCCAACCGTTCCAAGGGATTACATAATAAATTTACTTTAGTTTGCCCATTTTTTGAAAGAGAATATAGATCTTCTAAATGATGATAATAGTACTCAATTTTCTCAACTATATCTTCAACCTTTGGCTTAATAATAACAAGTTCTCTCTCATTAAAGCGCCCTCTGTTGTTATCCAATTCATCGGTTACAAAAAGCGCAGTTTGCAAAAACATGCAATCAAACCCCAAGGGGAAGCCGTGAAAATTTCCTTCATAGAGTTGATTCATACGGCTTGGTGACAGACAAATGTCCATTTTTGCGTAAAAGGATTGCAAAAAATCTGCCTGCTGATACCCATAAAAATGAATTCTGTCTTTAATTGATGAAACATCTATATCATAGGCATCATAGTTACCAACCACATGAAAATGTATATCAGGATACTTAGAAACAAGGTATTTTGCTGATTCTATAACCAAATCATAACCCTTATCAAGTCCTCTAGGTATATACTTAGCCGCGACAAAACAAATATCAAAAACATCTTTTTCTTGCTTAAAGTGCTGTTTTGGCAAGGTGTCGCTTGTTAAAAACTGAGTATAACCTGCAAACAAAAAATCCATTTTATCCTCTGGACACATACCTTTATCGAGCAAATAATCTCTTGTTCCATCCTGAGTAACAATTACCTTCCTAAAGTAAGGACTGGAAAATATCTCCTTCAGCATTGCATCAGAACTCGCATTATGCAAGCCAAACGCCCCGCCAGGGTAAAGCACAAAGACAAAGGGAATTTTATGTTTGTTATAAAATGGTAACAAAACATACGTTTCCGCCAAGAAATAAGAATACGCCAATTGAATTTCATAGTGAACGTTTGGATCTAGGTAACGGATATTCTCCTTATTCTCAGGATAAAAAGAATTATACCTTGATAAGTTATAGGAGAATTTGCCATGTGACATGCCATAGTCATGTGAAAACCAAGCTAGATTTCCTGGCTTCATAGGAGGCATAGTATAACATTTACATCCTGAAATTAAACGTAATAGCCCATTTATTTCATAATTTCTGAACCCGAAAGGGATTTCCTGGGGAAATTCCGAATCAATAATAACAATACTTTCTTTCTTTGTTTTTTCACCCTCATCAATTGCGTTGCTCTTATTTGGCGTTGCAAAGAGAACTGTTTTTCCAAAATGCGGCGTATAATGCCCCAATGAAAAAGCATAATCCACACCAAGACTGCTTAAGTATGCGGGAATTGCGGCAAAATGCTGAATATTATGATACAAACAGATAGCTAACTTTGGGGTAAACTTCTTAATTGTTTTTTCTGCCCCGTGCAAAGCATCAAGTTCAGCACCTTCAATATCTAATTTAATAAAATCCACTTTCTCAAGATTATTATCCCAAACAAAATCATCAATAGAAACCGTTGAAACCATTTCTACCGTACCACTTCCTGCAGGCTTTGCTGATGACACAGAGGACGCTGGACCATCCTCAGTAATATAGAGATGCTCTCCAGAATGACTCCATAACGGGTTGGGTACAAGAGAAATGATGTCACGCAAAGTGGGGTTTAAAGCCATATTCTTTTGAAACACTGCCATATTTTCACGAATAAATTCAAACGCAAAAACTTTGCCTGTTGGGCCTACTACATGGGCAAAATAAAGGGCAGTATCCCCAAAGCATCCACCACCATCAATAACAACATCACCGTTTTCGACCTTACACACAGTACCATCATAATTAAATTCATATTGCTTAAGAACAAAATCAGTAAAAATGCCAATAGGAAAATAAAACATTTTAAGATTGTCAAATCCAAGAGAATCGAGCTCATACAGGTGTAGGTTAAAATTTCTCGTTCTTATGAATGGAGTTTTCTTCATTGTCTCTGCTATGGAATAGTATTGCTCCCACAACGGAGACTTCTCAATATCTAAAGATACTTTATTCCCAAGTATCCGTAGAGTGAGCAGATCAATAAACAGCTTTCTGGAGTAGTCGTTACTGAGTAATTTATATGTATTAGCAAGGCTTTTCAAAGAGACCTGTTGTGCAAGAGATGCAAACAATTTTGCATAATCAATATCCCCGTCTGGATTCACCATTTGAGATTGAGGCGGAAGTCTCCTGGGTAAATCAGACATGGCTGGATACTGGTTATAGTAATTAGCAGCAAGAGCCTCTTTCATCCGGGCTAAAAACATGTTCATAGTCCCTCTCTACTCTAGAAATGTTATAGCTTAGCAAAACGTAAATCAACCATGCATCCTGCCCATGAAAGGCCAACACCAAAACCGGCAAGCATAACGTTATGCAACCCGGAAGCACCATGTTTTTGTATCAAATCATGCAAAGCAAGCGGAATGGAATTGGATACGGTATTTCCATATTCACTGGCATCATTCCAAAATGGATACGTCAGCAGGTCACACGCTTGCTGTAAAAATTGAAGCATAAACTTGTTGGCCTGATGAAAAACGAAGTAGTTAACATCTGCCCGAGAACACTTGGCTTTTTGCAAAACATCTTCCACCAGCGGAGGAACAACCTGCAAAGCAAAATCGCCAATAGCAGCACCAACCATATTAATACTATAATTTGAGCGCTTATTGCCATGCTCATCAATCTTTTCCACAAGAGGGTTAAGGAAGGACGGTTCCCGGCACCCACCAGAGGGAATGATGAGATGATTTGCACCACCACCATCAGTGCCAAAAGAAAAATACCCTATACAGCACGTTCCGCCCTGCACCTCACGCGCATCAATCAGTGTAGCTGTGCCTGCATCCCCAAACAAAGGAACAGTGGACATATCTTCCGGGTGAATATGCTTTGAATATGTTTCCCCTGTAAGCAGCAACACTCGCCGTGCCTGCTGGCTTTCAATGAGTCCCTTGGCAAGGCTCAACCCATATACATAGCCGGAACAGCCCATGTTGAAATCAAGGGCACCGCAGTGTGTAGCAAGTCCCAATCGCTTGTGCAGCACGCACGCGGTTGTGGGCAGGATATAGTCTGGGGATTGAGTGCAAAACAAAAGATAATCGATGCCCTTTGTTTCTTCCTCACTCAAACCAAGGCGTGCAACAGCACATGCAGCAAGATCTGCTGCCGTTTCATTATCGGCCGCAATATGCCTGCGTAAAATGCCTGTTTTTTTCGTAAGCCGGTTCATTTCATTTTCAGCTACCACGGAAGGTAGGTAGCAGGAAATTTTTGAAATATATGCTGTACTAATCATTCAAATCTCCTATCTCTTGACCCAACCCTTGCCCAGTTAGCTAATGCAGCTATATACTTGAGGCTTTCCTTCTCTACCAATAAAAGAGGCTAAAAAGGCTTGCGCCAAGTTCGGCTCCATCTAAGCAAGAAATCCACCGTCAATAACAATATCCGTTCCTGAAATCCAGCGTGCATTGTCACTCAATAAAAAAAGAATCAGGTTGGCGACATCTTCGGGTTGGCCTACACCAAGGGGATAAACCTCTTCCTTTACAGGGCCAGCAAATTCGGACAATCTTTGCGTCAATTCTGTTGCCACCCACCCAGGAGAAACGCTTACAACACGGTGTCCCTTGGGCGCAAGTTCTTTAGCAAACGTCTTTACTGCAGTTGCAAGAGCTGCTTTGGCAGATGCATACGCAAAAAGACTTTTTGAGGCGACCTTGGCATCTATGGAAGATAGTACCACTGAAGAAGTGCCTTTTACTGCATATTGAGAGCGGGTGCAGCATTGAAGTAAAAGAACGCCGCCCCAGAAATGTGTTTCCATTAGACTGTGGGCGGCCACAGCATCATAACTTCGAAGAGGAGTAGCAATAAGGTTGCCAGCCGCATGAACGCAGCCATGCACCTTACCATGCTCAGCAACAAAAGCGCCTACGGCTGTTTCAATGCTGCCTTTGTTGCAAACATCACAACAAGTCGTTTTAATATTCTCAGGAGCCATGGCACGAAGCTCTTCCAACGCTTCGCTTCGGCGAGCAAGCCCCAATACAACTGCCCCGGCTGCTGCCAAATCCAAAACAACTTGCCGCCCGATTCCTGAAGAGGCACCGGAAACAACAAAATTTTGACCAGAAAAATTATAGCAAACCTGTTTCATTGCATCTCCTCACAACAAGTAGTGCTGCAGCCCCAACACACACCTGTATGCACGTGCACTCACCCGAAATCAGATGATGTAAAGGCACGCTCGTTTCGGCGCTTAACTGCGCGCATGAATTAACTCATCAAATCCTGTAGCTCACCACGCAGCAAGTCACGCTATTCTCCCGCCCAATTTTGCTTTCCTGCAAAATTGTGTCGCTTACGCCTAGGCAGCGGATAAATGCTTTCGTATTTACCCGGGCATCCTATGTATTAAAATGCCTTACCGAATAAGCACAAAAAGGTCGTTCACAGTTTGTGCTTTACGCAGTTCTTCCGCAGAAATGCGTTTGCCGCATGTTGTTGCAGCAAAGGCAAGAAACGAAACGAAACTCAAAGAATCCCATTCTTCAATACTTGCCAGCACCGTGGTGCCCTCCAATTCCGTTTCCGTATCCAGAAGCTCTTTCATTTGCTCAATAAACGTATCCATATATCCTCACGTGTGATTATACTTTCATGGCAGGATTGCCCACAGCAAGCACATCGTCTTTAAGACGTTTATATACAATACTACCCGCACCTATCGTGCACCGCGAGCCAATACGCGAATGGGGCAACATGCCAGCATAAATACCAAAAAAGTTCTCGTTCTCCATTTTGGCGTAGCCGGTTATGGCACAATGCGTACTAAGCACATTAAAATTGCCCACAGAAGCATCATGCCCTATAATCGTAGCAATATTAAAAATATTGCCATCCCCTATAGTTACCCCTGGGCTAATGCACACATGGGGGCAGAAAACGTTTCCCCTGCCAATGCTGGCCTGGGGGCTAACCTGCGCAGAAAGGGCAATAAGAGTATAAAAGTTCACCCTCCGTGCAACAAATTCATAAAACAGGGTATTACGCACCTCGGCATTACCAATGCCAAGAATTATACTGTCGTGCGGTTCAAAAACGTGATCATTATAGTGCCCCTTGAATAATCCCTCCAGACCATACTGACCCAACATATGGGATGTGGCAAGAAAACCACCGAAAACGATGCCCGGTTCGTACTTCATTCGCTCACTCAAATACATGTGGCACTCTGCCGCAAAACCGCCACCACCAATTATCCAAATTCTTTCCAACATACCTGCCGCCTACTTCGCCCTTTCTTGGGCAAGTTTTTTCAGAACAGCAAGGCGCAACTTTCTGTCTACTGGCAATGGGGGTAACATGCTCGTTTCATGCAATGTACGTGACTGAAAGTACATAGGATAGAACGGCTCCAGTTCCTGTAAAACATCTGAACGTCCCTGCCGCATAGCAGCTAATTTGATATTTGAGACAAGCACAGAAATTACATCCACCTGTAAAACATACCGCTCCATAAACAAGCGTTTCAAATGATGGAAAAATTTCAAATGGGGAATACCGCATCTACAAAACCATTCCTCAGTCTCTCCGGCTCCAGCCCATAGGCCGCCGTGCCATTTGCGGTAGACCGCCATGGTATCTTCCAAGTAAAGGATATCACCATACTGGGCATGTAAAAGGTGCAACAGCCAATCACCAGGCAAAATATCCAATGGAATAAATTGGCCAATATCTTGCCCTGAAAAAGCCCAACGGTATAACACAGAATTTGTTTGAATAAAATTGCCTTTTGCCAGATCATTGAATGATAATTGCGTCTTTCCCCCTAAAAACTCAGGTGAGGGGAAAAGGTTATCTTCCTTGCTTTCATCTTCCCAATGCACTGCAACCGAATGAAAGCAAACCGTGCAGCTTGGATTTGCTTCAAGCGCATCCACTTGTTTTTGCAGCTTATAGGGATCTGTCCAATAATCATCACCTTCACAAAAAGCAACAAATTCAGCCTGCGCACAATTGAGCGCGTAGATAAAATTCCTCATGGCACCATTATTCTCATCATGGAACACGGGCTTAATAATATGTGGGTATTTTTTTTGATACTCACTTATTATATCTGAAGAATTGTCAGTGGAACAATCATCTACGATAATGGCTTCAAAAGGGAAATTCGTCTTTTGCATAACAAAAGACTCTAATGCCTGAGCAATAAATTGCGCCTGATTATAACAAATGCAGATAATTTGAACTTTATGTAAAGTCATATCTCGTTCCTTTACTGCATAGCACGTCTAATAGTTGTGCATATTTTTTCCACCTGTGCCGTTTCAAGCCCTACGTAAAGTGGTAAACAAAGAACCCTTGAGCAAATATCTTCTGAAACAGGGCAGGCTATTTTGTTTGCTAAATAAGGGAGAGTATTCAAGGAGGGATAAAAATAACGCCTTGGGTAAATTTCCTCATTATTCAAAGCAGTAACTACGTCCAAAAGCGTTTGCTCGTTTTTCAGTAAAATAGGATAGTAAGCATAGTTATGCCCCTGTTTGTCCTGCATTTTTGGCAATGCTACGCACCCTGCAAGAATAGAATCATAGCACTCAGAAAGCAGCTTGCGTTGTGCAATAATGCCTGCAACATAAGGCAGATTGGCAAGGCCCATGGCTGCATGAAATTCCGATTGTTTGCCATTAATGCCAAGGCAATAATGGGTATCACCCAAATGCCCAAAACGACGAAGAATGTCGATGCGGTTATACACATCTTGATGCGGGGTAACACACGCTCCCCCTTCAATGCTATGAAAAAGCTTGGTGGCATGGAAAGAAAGTGTTGCAATATCTCCCCAGCTTACCAAGGGATGCCCTTTATAAGTTACCCCAAAAGCATGTGCGGCATCATAAATCACCTTCAGGGAATACTTGTTGGCTATTCTTTGTATTTCTTCCACAAAGCAGGGAAAGCCAAACACATGAACAGCCATTATGCCCTTTGTCCGTTTTGTAATTGCTTTTTCAATACGCTCTGGGTCAATGGTGAAACGATTTGGCTCAATATCGACAAACACAGGTGTGCATGATTCCCAAAGAATACTTGAAGTGGTGGCAACATAGGAAAAAGGAGTCGTTATTATCTCTCCTCCGATCACATCAAGTGCCCGAAGAGCCAACTGCAACGCAATAGTGCCGTTAGTTACATAATGCAAATAAGGCACCTGGCAGAATGCTTGGAGCTTCTCTTCCAGCTCAACAACATTAGGCCCCTGATTTGTCAATATTTTGGAGGCGAATATACGGCTAACATAGCCTGCATATTCTTCTTCCTTTGGAAGAAAAGCTTGAGTAACTTGAATTTTTTCCATCATTCCTTCCTCACTCTATGCATGTGTTGTCATGCACAAAGCCATTGAGCCCCACGTTATTATTTTTCTGCTATATAAAGTGTGCTGGTGGGTTTAAGCCCTAGCCGCTTATAAAATTTTGCTCCAAAATGCCGCCAAGTAAGTTCCTGAACCCTGAATCCGGCCGAAGTAATACAGTCAATGAAGTCCTTTTTAGCATGTAAGCGAACATGGTCTCCCTGCCCATACAACTTCCAACGGTCTGCCTCGGTTACAGCAGTCGGATCTTCCCTAGTACGCTCCAAGCCGACAGCAATAGGTACCATGAGCAAACCAAAGCCGCCCGACGCCGTTATTCTATAAAGCTCTTTTGCCGCTACACGGTCGCTCGGAACATGCTCCAGCACATGGCTACACAAAAAACAGTCTACACTCGCATCAGGAAGGGCTATTTGCATCAAATCAAGATTGTAATCTACCCCTTCCATCATCAAATCCGCTGTTTTATAGGAAGTAAACAGTCGCAGGCTTTGAATGTAGGCAGAAAATGCCGCTTCAGGAGCAAAATGTACTATTCGTGAAGATGATGTCAGCCTCCCTTGGCGAATTTGCTCATTAAACCACCAAGCATACAAACGCTCCCTGTCTGAAGCGCCACAAGCCGAGCAGGAATATGTGTCCAAGGGGGTCATTTCACAATCTTCGTAACAATCAAAACCGTGGCGTGCTGCAGTTTCCCAAAAGAATGGCGAAAGTGGCAAAAAAACCTGTCCCGATGTTTGGCAAACAGGGCAATAGTTAGCAGGTAACGAAGTGTTTTGACAGAGAGACATGGCAAACTCCAAATTTCAATTTTAGCTTGGGAGATAGGGAATGCCGCCTAAAAAGTGCGCTTATCAACGCATCTGGTTCAAAACCCGGCAAATGGGTTTCCCTCGCAACGTCTCGTCGCTGCAACAAAATGCGGGAAAATACGGCATTGCCATATGTATTATTCATTTGCCCAGCCTTTCAAAGAATGAAATTGCCGGGTATGGGTTAAACGCATGAGATATCCACTGCTCTGGCAAATTGCGCTTAAGCAAAGTAATCGTGGCTGCATGCTATAATTTTATGCAAAAATTAGACCATTTAATTCAAGCGATCATGCAGCTACCTGCATGTGCAAAGCTATTTCGATCAATTTTCGGCTTTATATCAATAACAAAGGCATCCTATAGAGACCCTTGCAAAAGATTCGTAAAGCGTTCATCCACAGGGATGAGGATCCCAAAAGCACAAACAAGGGAAATTAATTTTCACGCAAAATAAATACGCCTATAACTTTTATAAAGCATACTCCTATATAGCCAGAGTGGAGTAAAAACCAAAGTCAACGCTGAAACAGATTTATAATAATAATAATAATATTAATTATAGTAATAATGAAATAAAGTTATTAAAAAAAGTCTACAACGGTTTCGTACTTTAGTGCTCCACCTCCCTTGCTAGTACTATTTCCAGACAATATTCTGACACAATAGCTTCCAGAGAACTTTTTGCTCTCGGCCATGCATTGTAAAAAAAAGAGAGACCCAAAAAGGTTACTGCAAAGGCAAAAAACATGCTTCGCGCGACATTTTTTTTAGGAACCGCTGACTAAATCAATCTAAAGTGATCGCTAGTGTTAAGGAATTATGTTATATTTTCGTAGTAATCCGATGCGTTTCCAACATATCCTTGATTGGCGTGTGCTAGAAACTCGCGTTCATCTTTATGAAAAGTATTCATTACTACTTCCTGGTTATGATATTGACAACGCACTATCCTGTTTATCACAATGATTAATCCAACATCATAAGCGCTCAATAAAAAGTTAGAACAAGGTTGCCCCCGCCTACTTCATATACCTGTCCACTTCCCGGCGGATTTTTTCATCCTGAACGGCCTGGCCAACGCCCACGGGCACGCACACTTTACCCACCGGGTTCAGGAAGGTGCCCAGGGATTTGATAATGGGAATGGCAATGGGAATACCCACGATGGAAAGGAACAGCCCCCCGGCCTGAACAGCGGCGATAATGGCAAAAATTATCCCAAAGGGTATGTAGAACAGCATGATAAGGAATGAATAGGCTTCCCACACAGGGTTTTGCGTAATGTTCAGGTCATCTTTACTCACCATTTCATAGGAATAGGGCGCCAGCAGGAACTTGGAAAGCTGGATAAGCCCAAACCCAATAGGGGCGGGAATAATAAGTGCCGTAAGCAAAAGGCCAAACAAAAAGGTATAAATGGCACTTACAAACCCAAAAAAGGGGAAGTGCCACAAGATATTGCCGAGTAAACGCATTATACCCTCCAGGGTATGCTATTTTGGAAAAAACGCTGAAGTATCCTTTATTTTCCCACACCTTGCCACGTCATACAAGCAGTAATTTCTGCTCACCCAGTTTCCCAACGTTCTCGCATTCCAGCCTGTTCTTGCCTGCCTTGCCATGCTCTGCTTGCAGTTGCATACACACAAATCCGGCATAGGGTATTGCCGAGCCAAACAGCCGCCCTTGCCCCCTGGTTACCCCCAAATGGCGCAAAAGCTGTTGCTGTTCCTTTGTTTCAACCCCTTCCGCCACAACATCTGTCCCGTAAAGGCGTGCTGTTTCCACAGAAAGTTGCATGGCAGAAAACACCAGGAAATCATGCATATTGGATGTCATGGAATAGTCAATTTTCATCTCACCAAAACGATATTGGGAAAGAAGGGCAAGAGAGCCATACCCTGTACCACAATCATCCAGGGCAAGCTGCACACCCAGGGTATGCAGCACTTCAATATTTTCCCGCACCAGTTCTGAGCGGGACAACTGGTTTGTTTCCATAATTTCCACAATCAATTGCCGCGGGTTAACCCCAGCCACCCCCAAAAGAGTGCACAAGCGTTCCCCAAAATGGGCTTTTGCCAGGGAGGCAGGGGTAATATTTACCGAAAACTGTAAATGCGCCAAGGGTGGGGGCAATATTTTCAGGCATTGCACCATGTGCTTAATAATAGCCCACTCCAGGTCTTCCAGCAAATGAGACTTCATGGCCACGGAAAGCACCTGCTGGGGGGGGACAAAGCTGTTCTTCCCCTCTGGTGAAGGCAAACGCAACAGCCCTTCAGCCCCTATACACGTGTCGGTGAGCAGGTTCACTTTTGGCTGAAAGTACATAGCTACCTTTTCTGTGGCAATCCATTCCTCAATGCAAGCCCGCACGTACCTCTCTTTCTTCACAATATTCATGAAATTTTTGTCAATGATATACACGTTGGCAGCATATTCACGTTCAGGCATATCAAGGCTGCGCAGGAATGTTGCCGCAACGCCTACACAGGGTAACGGAATTTCCACCATACCAATGCTCAGGTGCGGAGCAAGGCCGGGCAGCTTGGCACCTTCCATCGTAAATTTACTGAGCATACGGTACCCCAGGCCCGCAGCCTGGGCCTCTTCCAGGGTTATGCCCCGCAGCAGCATAACAAACGAACCCTCCGCATAGGCATATGCCTTTGCCTGCAACCCCTTCCACGGGGGCACCGCTTGCAAGGCCACAAGGCTATGCCCCATGCTTTGCAACCAGGCATCTGCCCAGGCGTGGCCACGCTCCTGAATAAGCGCGCGAATATTCCCCAGGCTTATGAACAGCAATGTGGCATACTCCCATTCTTCGGCCTTGCCCCCTTTCAGTTTGGAAACTTCCAGGTCAAGCTGCAATTCCTGGCGGTTGGGAAGCAGGCAAAGGGGGTCGCGAAACAGCGCCTTGCGGCGTGCCACTTCCCGGCGAAAGACCCTGGCCGCGAAAAACAGAGAAACCTGCAAAATGGTTGCGCAGTAGAGTGTTCTTAGCAAAATAACATGCAGCACTGTTTTGCCCGGCAGCAGGGAAAACATCCAAAAGGCCACTGGCCCCAAGGCATATATGCCTACCCGCAAAATAGACAGGGTAAAAACTTCCCGCCCATGAATCAGTTGCATTGCTTTACCAGAAATCCCCCGGCGCACTGCCAGGCTGGCAAGGCCCACCACCCCCATATCCAGGGCCACCAGGCCAGCCTCTTCCCACCCAGCAAACACAACATGGGCCACTATACCCATTGCCCAGGCAATGCCAGCACTTTGCCACCCCGCAAATAGCGCCGCAATAAACAGGGCTTCATAGGGCAAAAAATGCAATACCGGGCCCTCAACATAATTCCCATAATGGTTGAGCCAAAACAGCAGGTACCCGGCAACGCCAACAATGGCTCCCAATTGCCAGCCAGCTCTTTCGCACGTTATTATTGTGGTACAAAACACACTCACGGCAGCCGCAATACCAATAAAGGCAGCCACTTGTATAAGACCCAAGGAAAGTACTTCAAAAATGAACATCCATGTAAAAGCAATCACCGGGGAAAACACCGTACACTCTATCATAACTCCCCCTCAACAAACACTTGGCAAGTTATAGGTTGCTTCTGCCACCTGCAAGGCCGTGGAAGAATCCGGCACCATGGCAGGCAGGGTGCCAGCCTCGGGCTGTGGTTGCAGGGCAAAGTCAACAAAATCTGCAAAGGGCACTGCTTTGGCAAACAAATAGCCCTGGCCTTTGCCAATGCCCATATCGCACAGCGCAAGTTTCTGGTCTTCAGTTTCAATGCCTTCTGCCACCAGTTCCGCCCCATATCTTTTTGCCGTTTCAGCAGAAAGCTGAATGGCGGAAAGGACGCGTGCGTCCCCCATATTGGAGGTCATGGAATAGTCAATTTTCAGTTCGGTAAATGGGTAGCGGGAAAGCAGGGAAATGGAAGCATAGCCTGTGCCGTAGTCGTCCAGTGAAAGACAGACGCCATGGCGGTGGAGTACCTGAATATTGCTGGTGACAACATCTGAATCTGGCAACTGACTAGTTTCAATAATTTCCAGAATAACCCTGTGGGCCCCAATGCCAGTGCCTTCCAAAAGGGCACAGAGCCGCTCCCCAAATTTCGCCCTTGCAAGGGAAGCCGGGGTTATGTTTATGGAAACCTGCAAGTGTTGCAGCACCTGGGGCATTTCCCCCAAGCACGCCACCACCCGCCGGATAATAGCCCATTCAAGCTCTTCCAGCAGGTGATACTTCACCGCCACTGAAAGCACCCGGTGCGGGTTGATATACAGCCCCCCACCCTTGGCGGAACGCATACGCATAAGGCTTTCTGCCCCCACGCACGCATTGTTTGTTAACCGCACCTTGGGCTGAAAATGAACTTCCGCCGTGCCCTGTGCAATCCACTGTTCCAGGCGAATACGAATTTGCCGTTCTTCAAAGATGGTTTGCATGAAACCTTCTTCCATACAGTAAACAGAAGCCCCGTATTGGCGTTCATACAGGCTTAATGCCCGCAAAAATCGTTCTGCATGCCGCTTGTAAGGCAGCTTTACGCTGACACAACCCACGGTAATGCGGGGAAAAAGGCCTGTTTGCCCTTCAAAATCTTCCAAGTGCAAGGCATTATACAGCCTGCGGCCCATGATCAGGGAATGTTCTTCATCACTCATGCCAGAGTCAAGCATAACCACAAAGGCGCCCTCAGCAGGGCTATAGGCCCGCAACCATATTTTTTCCCATTCTTTGTTGTGCTGCAATTGTTTCAGGTGCTTTCCAACTTCCTGCAAAAAGGAATCTGCCCACATATATCCCCGTTCCAGGGTAAGGGAACGTAAATTCTCTACCCGAATAAGAAACAGGGTTACGTGGGGCTTGCGCCACACAGAACCTGCTTCTTCTTCCGGCTTTGCCAGGTCGCGCAACAGTGCCCTGCGGTTGGGCAAATGGCACAGGGGGTCTATATACAGTTGCCTGCTTCGGTCCATTTCCCGGCGGAAAAACTTTGTGACAAGTACCATTACAGCAAGTGATATGGTGAGCGAATCAAACCCCCTGCGAAAAATGACATCAAACCAGGTAGCTATACTCATCTCCCCCAGCACCGCAAACATGGTGGGACCAACGGAAACAGCCCCAAAGCGGCCTAAGGCAAGCAAAAGAATATCGCTTGGCCGGGCCAGCTGCAACGTGCCCCGTGAAAGTAACTGCCGCAAGGCATAGCCTGCCAGCGCTGTCAAAGCCATATCAAAAAATGACACTTCCATGGGCAGAATGCCACCGTACATGGTGCGGCTTAAGCAGGTAAAAATCAACGCCGCAAAGGTACTTTTCCACCCTCCAAATATTGTGGAAATAAACAGCACATCATAGGAAAGATAAATTGTTATCAAGCCATCTGGATGCAACCATGCCCTGCTCAGGCCAATAGATAAAAAGCTGGAAAACCCCAAAACAAGCCCCAGGGTCCAGGAATTTCTATCGTACAACATAACATCTTTGCCCAAAATGCTCACCACATTTACCATGCCAAGCATGGTGGCTGTTTGCAAAAGCGCCAAGGGCAGCATGGTCATATAGTATGTTTGGGCAGACTCAAAAGCGAGCCGCATTACGTCAAAGTCTATCATAACTGCCCCCAAATACGTCAAAATGTAGAGCAAATAACCAATGAAATGAGTCAATTACTCCGTAGGGATTTTTACGCCCCCCCTGCCACGACAATTCCGCAGGACAGCGGAATTGGACGGGGAACAACGTGCCCCCGCCGCAAGGCCAGCCAAAGAACGTGGCGAGTCAAATAGGCCAGAACGTGCTGCTCCCGTCGCTAAGCGACTCTTTCAAATGGTAAATGCTCTCACCAGGAAGGTAAGGATGAAGCAGTAAAGAAATTTACTGCCTAAAAACTGTGAGACCTTATGGAAAGGTTGCCCTTACAGAAGGAGTGGGCACAAAAGGAATGTGGTGAAAGCGGCAATGATTGCCAGAGGTAAGCCTACTGCAAAAGAGTCTTGCCAGGGCTTTCCCTAGGAAGGGTGCCCCAAAGCCTGCAATACGCAGTGTTGCAGTGGCCTCCCGCTATTGCATACAGGCACTGCACGCAATGCAGCGCAGTACTGAATGGCACGCAGAACGAAACAAAGCACCCGATGGAATGATGCGCTGGTGGGATAAACGAAGAGTTGAACTGATGGGCATGGTAAAAACCAACACCACCGGTAATGCGCTGTAGCCTTTGCCCCTGGCAGAGCGATGTGCCAGAACAAAAAATGTGCGCCAATAAAAGCATTAACAAGATTATTAATGGAACTATGCCGTTACTTTTGCACAGTGAAAGCACTCTACTATAAATACGTACCTTTGTCATTGCCAATTTATCGCACAAAGGCATAAAACAATATATACAACAATAATTCAAGATAATTACACATTAAAAAACTCATTCCTAGTACGCAAAACAGTAAGCCTGTTTTGCCCTTTTATAAAGCGCATATTCCATGGCGCTTCCTAACGGTGCCCATTTGCGCAGGAAGTCTGCCCTGTTTGGGCCAATTCCTGCACGGCTGAAGAGCATTTCAGCCTGAGCAGCATCCTAAAATTAGAAATTTTGGTCCTTGCTTCTACAGGTCACTGCATGCTAATTATGAGAGATACCTTGCTAGACGAGATTAACTTTGAGAATATACTTTCTCAAAGTATAATGGCACGCCTGCTTCGGCGCTTAACAGCGCAAACCATGAAAGACACAATGCACACGAACAATGCCTTGTGTTGCTGCGCAGCCATCATTAACACTTTCAGGAGCCCGCTTTATGGCTGACCCTGTATGCCCACCAGATAAATGCCTTTGGTCACAGTCTACCTCATTTTGCACCAGTTTGCGCAATGCAAATGTGCCACTTGACGACAAATGGCCTACACTTATCCTTTATTTACGCGGCATTGGCAACAACCCGCTGCTCAGCCAGGTGGAAAAAAATGCCTTGCAGCAGGTTATGTTGCGTCTGTTACACCTCCGCAGCTACACCAATGAAACGTACCTTGCCACCATGCGCCAGGTACACAGCATACTGAACAGCAAGTGCGAGCAGAAGCTTCAGGAAATTGCGCGAGAAGCAGAAGCGCTGGCAAAAGAAGTAGCCACCCTGCTTGGCCGCCAGAAAGAGCATGTCAAAACGGTTTCAGAACAGGTGGAACACGACATAGCCCTTGGGCTGGACCCCAAAAAAATACTCACCGGGGTGCGTTCCTCCCTTAAGGACCTTATTGCCAAAATAGAGCAGGACACCCTGGCCCTGACGGAACTTTCCCACAAAGACAGCCTAACAGGCCTTGCCAACCGCCGTGCCCTGGAAGTGTTTCTGGAAGAGTCGGTGGCTATGTGGCAAAATAATACGACACCCGTTGCAGCCATTATGCTGGATGTGGACAACTTCAAACGCTGCAACGACACTTATGGCCATGCTGTGGGTGACCTGGTGCTGCAAGCCATTGCCAAGCGCCTTGACAAGGTGGTGGCTATGCTTGAAGGCAGCAACACCAGTGCCTTGGCAGCACGATATGGCGGGGAAGAGTTTTTACTGATTATCCGTGGCTCGCAGGCTGAAGCAGCCTCCTTTGTGGCAGAACAGATTCGCCTGCTTATTGAGACAAACCCCGTGCACGCAAACCTTGGCCTTCAAGGGGAAACAACCCCGCCCGTGGCTGTTACCATAAGCCTGGGCATTTCCCACCTGTGGCACGGCTGGAAAAATTCCTTTGAAACAAACCTGCTGGATGCAGCAGACAAAGCCCTATATGTGGCCAAGCAAAAAGGCCGCAACCGCACCGTGGCCTTTATACCGGAATCCAGCACGTTTCTCCCTGTGGAACCTGCCGGCATTGTGGTGTATGAAGACTAGGGAAACGCTGATTTGCTCCCTACGGCTTCGTTCCATTACGTGTACCACGCGAACGTTGTGAAATGTGCCAATACTAAATCAACCCGCAACCGCCCCGCTTTCCCGGCATACATACCCGCGGTTGCGTGTGTAGCCCTATACCCTGTTCACTCACTGCACATCCACGGTAGCACCAATACTCCTTGAGCAAACAACCCACCGTGCACGCCCCCGCACAATTCTCCTATTGATTTTTTCTCACCTCTTTGCTAGTCTTCGCAGCTCAACACAATGTGCTTGCACATTCCTGCGGAGGGATGGCAGAGTGGTTGATAGCGGCGGTCTTGAAAACCGTTGAGGGTGAGAGCCCTCCGTGGGTTCAAATCCTACTCCCTCCGCCATATTTCAATCCGACCGAGTTCGGAAAAGTCTGAAAAGTGTTTCCTGGCAAGGGAATAAGCAAAACAGATTGTCCGAACTCGGTTAGAAAAAACCATAGACAACCCACCTTTTTGGGGTACTTCTGGGGGTACATAATCCCTTGCCAGGAGTAATACCCCCATGTCGAAGAAATCTTCTCTCACAGACACAGCAATTCGCGGCGCAAAGCCTACAGACAAGCCCCTGAAACTATTTGATGGTAATGGGCTTTTTTTGTTTGTGGCTCCCAACGGCACAAAAAGCTGGCGTGTCAAATACCGCATTCAAGGTCGTGAAAAGCTCGTGCCTTGCCAAACGAAATAACTGCGCGTTTCTTCTTTGCTTTATCAGTAAATAGACGCAATACTTCACCAGGGCGGCATGGATTTTTGCAGCGCGACACTCTTGGGGGGATTACCAGGCTCTTGAGCCTCCTTCACTCCTAACGGCTTTGGCATGTGTTTTTCCCTCCTCAGGCTTTACCCTGCAAAACGTTCTCCAGCATAATACCTCGCTTCAAGGTTTCAGCAGAGATCGTCATGGAACCGCTTTTCAAAGCCCACAATCCCAGCCGCAAGGCGATATTGGCGATCTGTCCGCCGGAGAGTTCAAAGTTTGGCAACGTAGCCCTCGCATCTTCATGCAGGTGTAGTTTTTCGCCCAAGCAGGCGTCCCAGAGCCGCAGGCGTTCGGTTTTGCCGGGAAGGGGAAAGAAAATGCCGCAATTGAAGCGCCTGGAAAAGGCGGCATCAATGTTATCCTGCATGTTGGTGGCCATAATCACAAGGTTGGGGTAGTTTTCCAGTCGTTGCAGCAAGTAGGCCGTTTCCTGGTTGGCATGACGGTCATGGGCGTCTTCCACATTGGTACGCTTGTTGAACAGGGCGTCCGCCTCGTCAAAAAAGATAATCCATTCTTTGTTCTCGGCCATGCGAAAAAGGTGCTCCAGATTTTTTTCTGTCTCGCCGATATATTTAGATACAATTTGCGACAGGTCGACCCGGTAAACCGGTAAGCCCGTTTGCTTGCCGATAAGTGCGGCGGTAAGTGTTTTTCCGGTACCGGGCGGGCCATAGAACAGGGCTTTGTAGCCGGGTCGTAAATGTTTGCCCAGGCCCAGTTTCGTGTACAGTCCCCCCCTTTGGACGGCCCAGTCCAGGATATCTTGTACTTGGCGCAAAACAACAGCAGGCAAAATCAAATCATCCCACTCCAGGGGAGTCGTCAGTTTGTGGGCCGGAAAGTTTTGGCCGGACGGTTCATAGGCCTTACCCCGGCATATAGAAGAGAGTGCCCCTTCATCCACCAACAGGGCCGCGCAGGTACGCGGTTCGTCTGGCGGGCAGGGGCCGAGCCGTAAAATCCCTCTACTGATCAGCCGGCTATCCTCTGCGAAAAACTCCATACCAGCCAGACGATACAGCAGATTACTCCCGCTGAGCAGGACAAGAGCGGTCTGCATTGTGGGAATGAGGCCGTTGAACTGGCGGCCATGAACCCCGCCAAAGTATTTTTTGCATGCCTCTTCCTGCAACAGAGAAGAGAGGGTTTCCGGTTTAATATGCGGCAGCAGTGCCAAAATAAGCACCAGACGATCTGCCCCGCTCAGTTGGTAATGTTGGACAAACTCCGTGTACCAAGCACCTTGGGGAAGGTCCGGCACGGATTCATCCGCTTTTTCCCCTTCCTGCAGGCCCAGGCTGAGCAGGCAATTGCCCAGCATACGGCCAAACCAGTCCAGTTCAGCGACCAGAGCTTCTGTATTCAACATTGCAACAGCAGTATACGTTTCATTCATGACCAATGTACCTGCACAAGCGTCTTCATCCAGGGGGTCTGGATAATGGAAAGCACCCAAGGCAGGCTTTGCAACAGTAAATCATGGGGCCGCGCCTCCACATGCAATTGCGGGCTACTATGCCCAACATACAAAACCCCATTGCGCCGCAAAAAGTCCTGCGCAAGCTTTTCCGGGCTGGTATTGCCTAGTCCTTTCCAATGAGTCACCATGGCCTGCGTTACTTGCTGTGCCTCCTGCTTTTCTCTTGCCGTAGGCAAAAAACCGGCCTCAGCCAGAAGGACGGGCTCAAGAGGCGGCCAACCACAAAGAATTTTGTTCAGCAGCAAATCACCTTCTGCTATCAGCGGATTTTCCGGGTCAAGGAGGAGCTGTAACAGGCATACAGCCCTGCTTTTTTCAGTTGGTGATATAAATTCCTGTTGAGAATCCAGCAGCCCAAGGTGCTGGAAAAAATGCGGTAAAAAGGGCGCTACCAAAACCAGGCCGGCATTGTTCAAAAAATATTTGCCCTGTAGCGCATCGTTGGGCAGTGAGGCGGCTTCAATATCCTCAAGTGTGATGGATTCCTGTTCGAGCTCGTGCAGGGCCTGCTCAAAACCTTTCCCCACGCAACCAAGCCCCCGCAAAAGAGAACGCAAACGGCGGAATATCAGGGGTGCCCCCTTTTGCCGAAGCATTATGAGCAAATCTTCTCGCGCCTGCGCATGTTCAAGCAGCGCCCGAAGTTGTGCCGCCCAGCCGTTTGCAGCAAGGTGTTGCGCATTCCAGGGAGATACGCCACTTGCAAGATATTCCGCCAAAAGTATGAGAAAACGGCTGTGCCTGTTTGGCTTGGTTTCTTTGGCAGGCAGGCGCAGCCGCAGTTCCGCGCGCAATGCTTCCTGCAAGCCTGGAATAACGCCGGAAAGGGGTACACAACCCAAATGCAGATGGAGTGTATCAAGGTACACCACCCCCTGATCATCAGGCAGGGAGAACTCATCAAAAACTTCCTGGAACAGGCGGGGCAAAGCTTCCCGGCAATGCGCCAGGACAGCATCGCCCCAGCGTTCCGCCTCTCGGGCGGTGGTGGAGAGCCCGCCCTCTGCCGAGGCTTGTGCGGTACAGCGCAAAATGACGCTACCCACTTTGTGCAGAGTTTCAACAGACATAAGAGGTTTTTTCCGCCAAAGGAGGACCTGAAATCAGCGGATCTGTCGCTGTTGCCAAGAGGGATGCTTTGTCCTTTTTGCCTTCAAAAGAAAGAATAAGTTCCCGCAGTCTGGCTCGTGTATCGTGTCTATGGGCTTCTGTGCTTTTTTCCGGCCTATACAGCAGTGAATCTATCAAACCCCGTTCTTCCGGGGTGATAAAAAAGACATGGGCCAAAATGTGCGCCGGTATGTGCTCTTGTATCGCCTGTTTCAGGGATGGCTGCCATGCCGGAGGCACAAGCGTCTGTTCCAGAAGTACAGCCAGTTCAAAGGGACGATCTTCACCAATCTCCGTGTAGTCCACAATTTCCACCCAGGACGGCAATGACGTTTTGACCCACATCGTGGTTTCCCTGATTCTGTCAAAAGGGTTTGGCGGTGCATCCGAAACCATGGTCGGGTCTTCTTCAGCAAGTACAGCCAGCCAGCCTATGTGAATGTCTTTGTCTGTGATGTGATACTGTTCGGCAGATCCGGCCAGACGCATGACGTACAGGCCTATGAATTCCGCTTCTTCCAGGCTGCTTGCGGCTATTTTGCAAATGATACGCAGCCGCTGTTCCGCATCCCGAATATAACAGCGGTATTCATCCTGCCCAGTTACCGTATTACGTTCAACACGGATATCAAAAAAACGTTGTGCAGGTGCCGGAGCAGTAAGGGTGAAAGGCAGTAACAGTATGGCAAGGCGCTGCTCTAGCAGGCAGTTCCCGGCATTGACCTGCGACATCCCGGCTTGAGAAGAATTCCGCAGTAACCGCCGCCCGTTCAACCAGGGCAGATGTCGTAGCCAATAAGTAAGAAGTCCAAGCCGGTGTCCGGCGTTTGCGGAGGGGAGTGAACCCTCTTGGATAGTATCTTCCGGAACGAACCAGGGTACTTCGCCCTGCAATGCGGCCAGATGCAGCAGGAGGTCCTCGCAGCGCCGCAGAAACTCGCCTCCTTGCCGCACGGCATCCCCCATGCCGATTCGGTATGCCGGGCCGTCTGTCAAGACGGAAAGCAATGGACTTTCCGTATCAGCGCACAGTTCTTCCGCTTTCGGCACGCGCGGAACAAACAAGGCGGCAGGGTCACGCAGCGGAAGCAAGGCGTCAGCCAAAATCTGCTCAAAAAGAAACAGCCACCCCTGGAGTTGCCGCGATTCCGCCTGGTTTTCACCCACACTGCCACTTTCCACAGAGGCGACATTATAACACGCAGGGAATTGCTCATGCAGGTACGCAGGCTTGCCGGTCTCTTCGACCACGGCTTGGTACCAAGCGGCTTCCCCCAGTGGTTCTCGTGTTTCCGGTACACGCCATTGTTCCCGGTACAGTTTTTCCGTGAGGCGGCATTGCGCCAGATACGCGGCATGACGCAGGTCTTCCTTGCTCAGTTCTTCATAATCACCACCCCGGCCTACCCGGATGTTCCATTGTGTTACGTCAAAGGCGTCATACCCTTGCCCCAGAGATAATATCTCTCTGGCGAATGCCCTTTGCCCGGCAGCGTTGCGCAAACAAACACTATGGATACCTTTAAGTACATTATGCCCGTTCGCCTGTGTCTTTTCAAAGGAGTAAACCAGAAATGCATGCATCTCTGAGGGGCTGATTGTACGCGGTATGGCTCCACGCGGACGAAGGTATTCTTCAACCGCTGTCATGAGTTCTGCAACAAGGGCAAGAAGCGTGTGCGGCTTCTCCGGAGATACGGCCAATTCAAGTATAAGCCCGGCTTCCAGGGGGGCCAGCCGTATTTCTTCGGCCCGCAACGCCGGGCGGCATAACTCCTGCCACTGTGCCAGACGGTTGTTAACCTCTTGCACAATAGGGTCTTTATGGTCAAGGCCGCTTTGCGCCTGTGTTGTTTCCGGGGTCAGGGCAAAGGCGGAACCACCCGTTGGCAGCACCGGGGCAAAGGCAACCACCATTTTGGGTAAGGGTTCTTCCGCGCCCTCCGGCTGCACAATCCAGGCCCGGTGCAGGCCGGGGATAGTTTCCACATTCCGGCAGAGCTCCGTCCTTCCAGCCGGAACGGCCGCAAAATCCGACTTGGCAGGCAAAGAGGAATCTGCCTGAAACACAAAGGTGTTTGTCTGCTCCGGGCGATTCCAGCGGGCTCCATGCCCCGTGATGGGTAAAAGGCAGCTGGAATCCGGCAAGGTATCATAGCGGTCCCGTGCCAGAGCCAGGGCGTTTACCAGTATTTCCAACTGGGTCAGCCCCGGATCGTGCTCACTACTAAGATCCCAGGTTGCACCGCTGAAAAAAACGGCATGGCTTCGGGCCTCTTGCAGAAAATGTTCATATTGGGGGGAAATGGCGTGTTTTTTCATGCCGGGCTCGCAAAAAGTTTCAGATGGATGTCCATATCCGCCAGATGGAATAGCGTGGCCGGATTCTCAGTGGAAATCACGGCTTCCGTGTTTTCCCGGCCATGTGCGACAAGGACGAATTCCTTCTCTCTGGCGGGACTTACCACAACAAGCTCATCAATGCTTTCCAGCCAGGAAAGACCGTGCAGGGCTTGCAGCACATCCGATCCGGCCAAGGGCCGCCCTATGATTGTCTCACAAGGGGTAAAAGCCCAGGGTGAAAGTGTTCTGAACAGTGCCTGCCGTGTTTCCATCACGGCTTCAGACGGGTCTTTCGCAGGATCACGCGTGGCCCGCAAGCGCAGGTTCATACGTTCATAGTGTGGTTGCATCACATGGAGCCGCACATGGGGCGAAGCGCGTTCGCGCAGGAATTCTTCAATTTGGCGCAACAGTTCGGAGTCGGCATAACCCGGCAGGGTCGGGTCAAGCACAAAACCGCCGGGTAAGGTCTTCTTTGTATCGACAATTTCTGACGGCAGGGCAGTCCTGGCCCCTTCCTGCGGGGCAAAAATGACCACGGCGACAGAGCCGGGGCTTTTATCTTCCAGTGCGGCGTCACAGTGCGGCAGGCAGCGTACCGCCAACACTTCAGGACATTCCCGTAAGACCAGGCGTTCATAGTCTTTGGGCAAAACAGCCTGCCCGCGATGCGCCAGTTCTTCGGCGCAGTTTTGCCAAAATTCCGTTTGCCCCTGCCGGGTCAGGCCAGAAGGCCGCCCTCCACTGGAAGCATAGGGCTGTGTAATGGTGAGAGCTGTTTTCTTTTGGTCTGCATTTTCCCTGCCCAAGCGGCCGAGTTCGCCCAACATGCCTGCGGGCAGGGGAAAAGGCCTTTCCTGAACGTCGGATTGCTCACACGGGCTGTACACAGCCCAGGCGGCTTGCGCATGGATGCCCTGCAAAGCGGCATCGGGCCGTGTATGCCAGTGCAGGCGCACATGGCGCGCTGGGGTATTCCCGGGCGCAGCGGATTCACCTGTCGTCTCTTCTTGGTTCGCTGCATCCAAAAGCAGGCGCATGGTGCCGCTTTGGCAGAGGCCTGTGGTTGCATCATGTAACAGACGCGCCCCCCTGACGCTCATGGCATGGGGAATTGCCCCCCCACCAAGCTCAGCGGTGTTTTGTAGCCGGAAGTACAGAGACAGGGGCAGGCTTTCCCTCTGGTTTTCAAGCTGGCTGAAGCTGAGGCATAGGGAATGCTGTGTATAGTGGGCAAACAGATGCGGAGGTTCCGCAGCCGAAGGGGTACACTGCGGCCAGGGGTGCTCATGGGCAAGCAGGCCGGGTTCCAGGCGCAGGTCATAGTGCGCGTCCGCCTCATAATCCAGGCAGATATCATTCCAGGCCGGTGTGAATGGCGGGTTAAGGTCGTGCAGGCGTGGATTGCCTCTCAGCCAGGCCCAGGCCCGCTTGAATAACGATGCTTCTATCAAGGTAAGTTGAGCCAGAAGGGTACCGTACGAGGCATGCCCAAACAGGCTGCCCGTGCCGCCAAGACTCCAGCGGTAGCTACATAATTGGCCGTCCTGCGGCAGAGGGCATTCCAGCGTGCGGATGCCACCCCCGTGTAATTCCACTGGATTGCCTGTTATTTCCCAAACATCACTCAAGGCGTGTTTTTTGCACGATGGGGCAAGGTGCAGTGGTGCAAAATCATACGCTCTAAAATACGCCGCAAAGCTTTCCGGCGCGGCCCAATTCCAATGCAGGCGCATGGCCTGGACGGTTTTATTGCCTAATTCCGGGATATCCAGCATCAAAGCCGCACCCGGAACAGGAAGTGGCCCGAATATTTCCACAGGCATACCTTGGGCCGCAGGCGTAACCTGGGAGGAGGCGAAGCAGGAAAAACCTCTGGTGCCTTTCACCTGAACAGCCACATGGAGATTGCCAAGGCTGAATGTATGCAACACCGCCCATAACCGCGACACGCCCGGCACAGGCTTTAGCCGGAGGGCCGGGTGCAGAGCATCCAGGTTGTGGGTGTCCGCTTGCGGAGCACACAGCCCTGGCTGCTCCGCAGTCAGAGTCAGGCTAAGGCGCAGTTCCGGCAAGGGGCAAATCATTTCTTCCGAGGTGGTGAAATCAGATGCTGGTTGATCCGGTTGCGCGGCTTCCGGCTGTTCCTGCGGCAGCCCTTCCGTTGCAGCCACATCCTCTGCCTGCTCTTCTTGGTCTGTTTGCGCAGGCGGGCTTTCCGGCTGTTCCGTTTCTAGCGGGGCAGGCTGCCCAAAGGGTGCGGTCTCCGCCTTTGGAATGGATTGTTGCGGGAAAATCAGGGTCAGTTCCGTGTTGTCCGGAGCCATCCAGCCAGCTTGCGCGCTGTACTCCACCTGAAAGAGGGCCGATGCGTTCATGGTCTGGCTGTGCTCTTCCCAAGCTTCTTTTAACATGGCAAGGGCATCGGGTGCGGATGCATCCGGCGTCAGAGTAAAGCGCAATTCAATGCGCCTGTTGCCCCCGGCCAAATGCAGGGCGGGCAACGACAGCAGCGTGGAACAGGCCTTGTGCGGGTCTTCCGGGCTGGCGGGTGGAAAGGGCTGCCACAGGCCGCCCCCGGTGGGTGTTGTGTGATTCTCCCAGGGCGTTTCCCGCATCCAGGGGCCGGGCGGGTTTGCCGGTGTCAGGGCGAGGACATCCGAAAGGCTGGCAGAGTTAAGCGGGGTGTCTTCTTCTATCCTGAAAACAAGGGGTGGTTCAGAGGCGCAGAGCACTTCAGTATGCGCTGGCAGGGTGAAGGGTACTGTGCCCGGTTCAGACTGAAACAGAAGGAGCGCCCGGTCCGCCTTGGCTTGCTTGGGGGTAAACCCCATAACCTTGCGGTAAAAATGATCCGCATGCAAAGGGACAAGGCTGTTTACCCCTTCCTGTACATGGCAATACTGCCGGAGAAAGGTCAGCAGAAGCCCGGTGTGCGGCTGTAAACGGCCTTCAGGGCGTTCTAAAAGAGCAGTTAAAGCCGTTTCCGCTTGCTCCAGCAATGCCTTGCGGCGCAGGCCCAGTTGCACGGCGGTGCCTTCATACAGGCCTGCGCGTTCCAAGGGGGCGGCGCTTTCTTCCTTCCAGGGGTGCGGCAGAGGTGCGTAAGGCGGTAAGGGGAAGGAAAGGCCTGCACTTTCCAGATTGTGTATCCAGCCCAGTTGCCAGGCTTGTTCTTCGTCAATCAGGGTCTGGATGGCGGCATCGGCTTGCGGTGGTGCGGTGGCTGTTTCCGGAAGATGCGAAACAACGGTTTCCGCTTGTTGCTGCGCCTGCTGCGGCACGGGGGCGGAAGGGTAATGAGTGGGTATGTCTCTGGCCAGGGCGGCAATGCGGGCCGGGCGGGCCGGCTGGGCAGCGGCATCTTCCTTTAGGGCGGACAGGATGATCAGCGGCTCCCGCCGCAATACATCGGCCCAGGTGCCGGAAGGGACATCACCGGATTCAAAAAAGCGGACCAGCCCGGCGAGGCGCAGCACATGGGCCAGCATGGCTTGCTCGTCTCTGGCGTCCAGTTTGGGCGGTTCGGCAAGGGCGGCAAAGGCGCGCCAGGCCCGGTTCAGGCCAGTGGCGGGAAAGTGGTGTGCGACTCGGCTCATGGGGCCTCCATTTTGTGAAAATCCGGCGTTCTGTAGCAACCCGGCATCAGCCGCCAATTTTTTGTTCCATACGCAGCAGCTTGCCCGTGGCTTTGACCCGCAAAACAAGATCTAGGGTCACTTTACCTTCATGGGGCTCACCAGTAACCTGCACCTCTTCCAGTTCCACGCGCGGCTCAAAAACGGCCAAGGTATCACCCAGCCGGTGCTTCAAGTATTCCGGGTTGAACAGGGAATTGCTGTGGCCCCCGGCTGCCTCAAACAGCAGTTCGTGCCAGTCAACCCCGTATTCCGGCAGCAGAAAACGCTCACCCGGCGCGGTTTGTAAAAGGATGGCAACGCTCTGGGCAATATCCGGCTCTTCCGACACCGTGCGTGCGGCGTCGGAGGATTTGTTGAAGGAGGGGGGGAAGAGCCAGGAGGTGTTCATTATCCAAGGTCCTTAAAGTGTAGCATTTCGTTTAAGTGTTGGTTCAGTTGCATCTATAGATATATCATCATCTATCTTAATTGGAATTTCTTTTGATATCGTTAATATCATATTTATTGTCGACTGAAATTCTGAAAGGCAAATGTGATATGGAAGGCTACTGGGATCTGTTCGAGGCACCAAATATAATTGTTGGAAGTCAACCAGAGCTTTTAGCAAAAATATAAGTTTGTTTTTGACTTTCTTTTTTTCTAAATTTGATTTTTCTGCGCTTTCATCATAGGGAATAAGCGTATCTCCTTGAGGGGCTGGAGCCTGAGAGGGTCGGGCCGAAAGAGCTGATTTACGATCTTCATGCTTTGAACCACTGTGCTGACTAGCGCTTCTCCTGCTTGATCGAGCACTAGCTCCTCCACTGCTTGCTTCAGGTACATCAGCGCTCTGTTCTACGTGTTCAAATTGAAGTGTAGGATTAGCATGAGCCAATAATTTGTTAAATATACTAGGCCTCTTAGGGACAGAATCAAATTTTCCAACATTAAGAAGTTCTTCTTGGGTAGAATCTCCGCTAGAAATTTTATAGTTAATAGAACACTCTGGGTTTTCCGTTGTAAGTTGGGGTTTTAGATCTTTAATTTCAATCTCGTATATTACTTTTTTAAATTTGGGAGGTATCGTAAAAGTGCTGTCCTTCCTCGAACGCTTTCCCCCGGCACTCTGCCTATCCTGGTCTGTTTGAGGTCTGCCCGGTTGATACGTCAGATCGCTTTCCTCCATCGGAGGTAACTTGGACCACCAATCTTTCAAACATCCTTCAACCTTTTCTTCGTGAGAAGTATTAGCCTTTGCAGTAATTGGGAATAAATTCTGGTAATTACCTTGTCCCCCCAAATGCTCGTTAAACAGATGACCTTTGATAAAGTTATCTCCATTAAAATTTCTATGTAAACTTTTCATGATGTTTTTTAATGCATTTGGCTGAGGAGCCTGTCCCTTTACTCCTGGATCTGAGTCCATTGTAGCTTTTACCTTTGTTGCAACTGGCTCTTGCCCATGGACAATTTTATTACCCTCGATATAAGCAAATTTCATATTTCGAAAGGATAGGGTCTCATACGTAGTCATAGGCAACACCCCTTAACTGATAGTAATATCTAATTTATCTTCACCAACCCGCCCTTCACCGTCAACATGCCGCCAGCTTTCAATTCCGCTGTGGCGTTGCCGGAAAGGGCGATAGCCTGTTTGCCTTCCATTGTTACTTGCAGCCCTTCGCCTTGCAGGTTTTGCGCGGCTTTCAGGGTAATGTTGCCTTGGGCCTGAAGCACAATATCCTTGTTGCTTTTCAGGGTGATGCCGCTTTTGTCCATGCTCAGGCTGTTACCGTTTTTGTCCGTAAGGCTCACCAGCCCGTCCTTGTCGTTAAGGCACACGCTTTGTTTGCCCGGCGTTTCCAGGGTAAGGCTTTTATCTTCTTCATTGAGCAGCAGGGTCAGGCCGTTTTTGCTTGTCAAGCCTTTGCAGGTGTTTTTTTCATCCTTGGCAGCCAGGGTATCCGGTGCGGGGTTGGCTTTGGAGGGCAAGGCACCCACAATGACCGGGGCGCGCGGGTCGCCGCCCAAAAATCCCAGGAGCACCTCATCGTCTTTTTCCGGCCGGAAGACCACACCGTAGCCCTTACCCGCATACAGCGCCGCCATGCGCGCCCATACCCCTTTGCCTGCCTCGTGCAGCAGCGGAATATGCACCTGAATGCGTTCGCCCTGCTCCGGGTCGCCGGAAATTTTCAGCACCTTGCCGGAATACAGCCCCTGAATGTGCGGTTGGCCGCCTTGCAGCGGGTGGGTAAGGCCGGGCTTGCTGCCCTGTTGATGCAGCCTTTCCAAAAAGTCGTAGCCGAACTGTATATCCAGGCTGCACAGGCCGGCGCGCAGTTCCAGGCGCGTGGCCCAGATGAGCGCAGAACCGTCGGCAAAACCCGCAATATCCTGTATGTGCAGCATATCGCCCGGCATGGCCTTGTAATAGCCAAGCAGACGCACCCGGCCGCAAAGAAAGCCCAGCCCGGCCCGCCACAGCAAGCCCTTGCCCAGGTTTTTTGACTCGTCAGGCTCCACAGCGTGGGGAATGAGCACGTCCTGTGTGGTTTTGCCCTTGGGCTTTGCCGTGCCGGGAAATTCCGGTTTTACCCCGGAAGATTTTTGGGCAACTGCCTTCTGCGCGGCTTCATCCCAATTTGTTACCGTAACGGAATCCAGCCAGGAACGGCTGTCCCAGCGCGTTTCCAGCTCCAGCACCGACTCGCTCGCACCGCTCACTTTTACTGTATTGCGGGAACCAGAAGCATCCGCCGCACAGGCGCTGACCTTGCCATTCCGGACTATGGGCACCAGCCCGTTGGCCCACAGGCGGGAGAGCAGAAAGTCCCAGTCGTTGGCCTGTACCTGTTGCAGTTGCGCATGTTTGCCCGGAGTTTGCGGAATGTCCGCTGCCAGACCGTGGGCGGAGAGAATTTCCTTGCAGATGTCACTGTCACTTTTGTTCAGGTACAGGCGGGTTTGCAGGCCAAGGGTCAGGCTGTGCGCCGCATCCCGTATTTCCAGCCGCAACAGGCGCTCGCCGCCGCGCAGGCTGAACCCGGCGGAAGTAAGCAGGCCTTTGAAAATGCTTGTGGCTTTGCCTTTTTCCCCCGCTTTTACTTCCACCGCGTCGCCGGGCGCAAAAGAATCTTCAATTCCCCGTTCCAGGGTGAGAACGGCCCGTACAAAAGGGATACGGCCTATTTCACGGACAAGAGTCAGGGCTATAAGCCGCTGGCCATACTCTTTGCCTGCACACAGCAAGTTCAATTGCAAGGGGGCGGCTATGCTCATACTCACTTTTCCGGGTAGATTGTTTGGAATGTGGTGGTCAGGGTGGCGCGCAGGGGCGCGCCTTTTCTATCCAGCAGCGTAACGTCCAGTTTTACTTTGCTCACCAGGCATTTGGCGCATAAATTGCCCCAGACCAGCCGGCAAAAGGGCGGCTCTGGCTTGCGCGTGCCTTTACGGTTGAGAGCGGTTGCGGTTTCCATAAAATTCCAAATTTCATCAGCCACGTTGACCGAGCTTCTTCCCAGCGCGGCGGCCCCCACCCCTGTACCGTCTATAATGAACTTCATGTCGAATACCGAGCGGTTTACCCCTTCCATAAGCGTACGGCTTCCGCCGGTGACAAACGACTCTTCTTTGAAGGAGAATCCCCAATCCAGGGTGTAACCTTCAGGATTGAAAAGTACAGTATAGACCTTGAGTTTGGACCGATAGGTTTTATCGGTATACGTCTCAATGACCATTTTGGCGGTTGCGGTGTTCATGTGTCTCCTGCCTTCAGGCCTCGTTGCGGTCTTTCAGAATTTGCAGCACCGCATCCACGCACCTGTCCACCACAACCTGCGTGCCGGGGTATGTTCCCTGCCCATCCGCAGCCCCATCTTTTGGGGCTGCCGCAGAATGGGTGCCAGTATTCTGATCGTCCATAAGGGTCATGGAAATGTTGATTTCCCGTATCTCCACTGGCATGAATAACTCCTTGTTGGGCCGAATGTTCGAGTCTGTTGATAGGTCAGGCGCAAATTGGCATAGGCCAGTTCCAAGGTCTCAATCACCACAGCGTTTGCTGTTGCGTCCAACGAGGCTAGGGACCAGCGCACCGGCCAGGCTTGATGCGCCTGCCATGTCATCAGGGGGGTATGCCCCTCATTCAGCAAGCTGACGGAAACCAGCAGCGGCTTGAAGGTGAAGTCTTCCAAAGCATCGCGTATCCACTGGGAAAGCCGGGAATTGGTCAGGAGCCCGCGCTTCAGCGAAAGGTTGGAGTGGGTAAGCCTCTTGGGCAGGCTGTACACAAAACCATTTTCACCGCCTTCTCTGAGCTCTTCTGTTTCCACCTTTACCTCAAGTCCGCTCACTTCCTGAAAACTCATGTCCATGGGCTCTCCCATACCAGCAAACTCCACCCGGAAGTGGAAGCCTGTAAGTGGGTATGAGTCGGCCGAGGACATTAGCGCGCCTCTATCTTCAGCTCTTCATAGGCCAGGGTTAGGGATTCCAGAGCCACTTCATTGCTGTCGCCCTTAAAGGTAGGCCCTTCAATTTTCATCGGCCAGGCCTTGAGCAGAGTCCAGACCATTTTGGTTTTTCCTTCTTCATCAAGCAGGTTTATGGCGATATCTTTGCGTTTCAGTTTGTTGTGGTTCGTCATGATCCACTCAAAAAACTTGCTGTCAGAAGGGAAAATACCTTTTTTTAAGGTAACGTCGCTTACCTTTGGCCTGCCGGGCAGCTTCATTTCGCCGTACTGCTTGCTGAGCCCGTCACGGTACTTGATAACCTCGTATTCCAGGTTGGGGCCGCTGATTTCGCTGAACCCTATGGGGTCATTGTCGAAAATGACGGAATACCGGAACGAGACCAGGGGATACATTGTCGAGGAGTCGGAATCTGGCATAGTGCACCCGCCTTGTTAGTTAAGATTGTTGCATTTTATGCATGAACCGCAAAATGATGAACTCCGCCGGACGCACAACGGCCATGCCAATATCAACAATCAGACGGCCTTCCAGTATATCCTGCTCGGTCATGGTGCTGCCCAGCCCAACGTTGACGAAATAGGCTTCCCCTGGTGCCGCGCCCGCAAGTGCCCCTTCTTTCCATTTTTGCAGCAGATAATTGTCAATGGTGCCCTTAACTTTGGCCCAGAGGTTTGCATCGTTGGGCTCGAACACCGCCCAGGTAGTGGCCCGGCGCACGGATTCTTCAACGGTGATGAAAAAGCGGCGCACAGGAATATAGCGCCATTCCTGGCTGTTGCCGTCCAAGGTGCGCGCACCCCAAACAAGATAGCCCTGACCGGGAAAACTGCGCAGGGCATTAATGGATTTTCCGGCCACGGAATCACTGTTCAAAGATTCCTGAACATCGGCTGTAATAACCTGGGTGAGTCCCAGCACATTGGTCAGGCTGACGTTGGCAGGCGCTTTCCACACCCCGCGCCGACGGTCGGTTGAAGCATAGACTCCGGCCATGGCGGCGCTTGGCGACTGTACGCGTAAAGCTGTCTGCACAGCGGAATGGATGGAGCGATATACGGAGCTATTACTGTGCAAGCCATCGGAAAGACGGTCGATATTTTTACTGGTAGCGCTATACAACTCACTGAAAAGAAGTTCTTGGAAGGAATCGTGAAGCTCGGTAAACACATCCGGAGTCAACATACCGATGGCTGTATATAATTCTTTCAGCATGCTGGCCGTATCTTCAGCATGACCCACAGCACCATACTTTGCTGTGGTGGCCGTCAAACTGTCCAGAGCATGCTGCACCATATCTTTTGACATGGTATGTGCTTGGAAGCTTGTATATTCCGGCACATCCTTCAACTCCTCCTGCTGCACTCCAAGTATGGAGGCAAACAGCCGTATATAGGCGGCGGCAATGGGGGCGATACCCTCCTGGGTAAGCACCGGGTACTTTTTGCTGATCACTTCGGACAGGAAACGGGGCAGCTTTTTGGACTTGGGATCCGAAAGCGCTATTTTAGCTTCCTCAACGGCCGCCATGAGGTTAGCCCGGTCTTCCAGCGCGGTGTCCAGCGCCTGTATGGACTTTTTTGCCACCGGGTCAAGATCGGCCAGAGCCAACCTGCCGGCATCAGGGTTATCAGTTTCTCCTGCAGCGGGTTGTGCATCTGCGTCAAACAGATAGTCCTTGATATTGTGATAGCTGAAGGCTGTGGGTGTGTCTGCAATGATATAGGGTGTGTACACCGCGCCGTAGCTCAAATTCATAATACCTATACGGTTGCGGAATTCCTGGCAGTCTTTCCGCCACGAATCAAAGCCTGGAGTGTGCCGCCAATGCAGCAGGGTGCTGCCCTCTTTGGTTTCCTCTTTGATGTCCAGAATGGCAAAACGGTTCATGCGTTTGGCACAGTGAGCAAGGGCTGCCTGCTGCACATTGTAGCAGCTTTCCCCCAGCAACACGGCTTCCGGCATGACCAGCAGGGTGATATCATCGACTGATTCCAGAGCCGCTATAGCGTCAAGGAATGCCTGCTTGTCATAGTTTGTTGTTTCTTCATATGTGCCGGTGGAAACAATATAGCATTCGCCACCGCCGTTGGCGAAATACATGTACACCGTTTCATACAGCATAAAGCAGTGTTTAAAGTGTACGGAATCCACAGCGGAGAACTGACCACTCTGGTTTTTTTTGACTTTAATAGACTCAAGGTACAGTTTGGATACTCCCCCGAACCGCTCTTCAAAATCTTTAAAAGAACGGATGTGTTCGGGCACACCAAGCAGGCTGCGCCCGTCATAGCGGGTTATTTCCGTATACCCGATAAAGGCGGGAATGGCGGACTGCACCTCAACCACAACACCGGGTAAAGTTGAAATCTCCTGCACATAAATGCCTGGAGTCAGATAATTGTTGGCCATGGCTACTCCTTGTGGTCAGTTACGAAATGATGCCGAAATAACTTAAATCCACATGCACTGTCCCTGTATACTGTTGCAAATCCGCATTCCAATTCAGTTGGTTGAGCTGTGGAACTGCAAGGTTTTCAAGCAGCGGCAAAAGCTGCCCCTGTCCGTCTTCCATCATCAAATCAACGCCTTCTGCCATCCGCCTCACCAAAGGAAGCGGTGCTTGCGAGATAAAAGCCGCACAATCCTCACTCGCCGTTGGCATTGGACGAAAAACATGCGTGCTCTGTAGGTGCAGCAAAAAACCCGGCTTTGGGCTAATTGTGTACACCCAGAATACCCGGCGGGGCAGAATGGAAAACCGCAGGCATGCAGGCTTGCTTCTATTTGCCAGTGGCATACGCAAGACGGCGACAGGCGGTTGGCCAAAGGCACTGCCAAAGTATTTTTTCCGTCCGTCAGCCACTTCTTTACGCCGCTCCGGGCTGTAGGCGATGACCTGTGGTATTGCTTCTTTTTCCCCCTCATCCGCAATATGAAACAATAAAAGTTCACGGCCTGGGGCAAATACTGGGACGTCGCTTGCGCGTATAAAATAGGGATCACTGCAAAACAGGTAACATTCCAGAAATTGGCTTGAATTGGCGTCAGTTCGCTCCATTTCGCAGGGGGGGGGCGCATATGCAGCTTCACCCCATATGGTCAGACACCCGCCGCTCAACTTCAGACGCAGGCGTTGCTGTGCAAGAAAATACTCACTTGCCGCGCTGGGCAGAATTTGCCAGAGCGCAAAGTTAGTACTTGGGTGTTCAATGCACACAGAGAGAAATGCAGCGTACTCCACTACGTGCCTCCTTTCCTGAATGCAGCGTCAATTTCCTTAACAATTGGAGCTGCGCCTTTTTTCGCTCTGAAGCGCAGAGAACGCAGCTTGTAAAACATGAAGGGGATGGAATCGTCCATAAAAGGATTCCAAGTTTGCAGTTGCTGCACCAGGGGGAAAAAATACGGTTCAATATGCATGGTATGTTCCGGCAGGTTCAAACCCGGAAAGTCCGTGCGTGTAACGGAACTGGTCTCTTGGAAGCAAGACAGGGCACCAGAGAGATGGTGCAGGCTTTCGCCATAGTCCGCAAAAACGGAATACAGCATGAAAACAATGTTGGCGTCCAATGACATGCCCTGCGGTATATCGCTTTGTAAGCATGTCTCCTGTTCCAGGCCGATAAACATCAGGCCCAGATAATTTCTTTGCCCTTCAATTCCTTTACCGGGGCAGGTGATATGCACAAGCTGCTCCCCGTTGGGGCGGGTTCCCACCCGCCGCCGCAAAGTATCGCGCACCGCGCAAAGAGCACTATGAATCATCGTTTACACCTGTGTTTCACGTTAAGAAAGCATTGCAAGCACTTTATGAAAAGAGAAATTGTACCGCTTATCCGATCAAAACCGTAGGGCACCCAAACACTATACTGCCGCCGTGCGCCGTGGCATCGCCCATACGAGCAGCGGGCAGGCCGCCTATAAGTACTGTAGCGCTGCCCTGGACGATTGTATCCGGAGGCCCAACGCACACAGCCATATCACCTACTCGCGCGGCAGGAAGAGACCCTATTAATACCGTAGGGCAGCCCGGCGGCAGAATTGGCCCGCCCACATGGGGTATGGGGGGAAGCGCCGGGGTTTGCATGGGGCAGACGTGCATGTCGCTTATTCGTGCTGCTGGGGGCATAGAAACTCCTGTTACCCTGACAGGCGCAATACGAGAGGGTTACCCCGCCCCGTATTGCGCACGGTGGCCTTTAAAACTCATACTTCAACTGCAAGCTCCCGGTCACGCCTTCACGCATTCCGGTATAGCCCTGCACGCCCAGGTCGGCGGAAAACGCGCTGTTTGCCACAGGCTTGAAGCTGATACCCAGCTCGCCGATGCCTGTGCTGCCCTTGAGGCTGGGGGAATCTGTGCCGCGTCCGTTAACGGTGGCGCGGGCTTCGCTGTCGAACTCATATTCCCAGGCCGCGCCCATGTACGGGGTGAACTCGGCCCCGGAATCGGTACCTACCGTGTAGTTGAAACGCGCCCCATTACGCCAGCGTTGCGAATCGCTGGCTTTGAAGCGGACGGAATCGCCCAGCATGGTCACGCTGTCGCTGTTCTGGTGCGTCCACAGGTATTTGGTGGAAAAATCCAGGCTGGCGGCATCGTTCAACTGCCACACATAGCCAAGGCCAGCGTGCGCCCCGTAGTAGGCCGCGCCGGAATCGTACGAGGCGTGGGTTCCGCCATTCTGGCCGAAGTCGTTGCTGGAAAAGTCCGTGCTGGCGTACCCGGCCCGCAGGGAAGCTTCGGTATACAGGCCTGCAAGGCTGCCCTGTGTCAGGTCGTACCGGGCCAGAATGCCGCCGCCGTAATAACTGGTGTCGCCGTCGCCCTTGACTGTGGCAACATTATTGAAATTGTTGTAGCTGTTGTAACTGCCCCAGCCCGCTTCAAAGAACGCGCCCAGCAGCAAGCCGCCGGAAGGCAGTTCATTACGCCAGCCAATGCCTGTGAGCAGAGAATAGCCGTCTACATCCACATGGCTGCCGGTGTTATAGCGCATGCTGCCGCCGCTCATGGCACCGAACCCGGCCACGGCGCTTTGTCCGCCCGCACCGCCACCTTGTCCGCCCCTGCCGCCCCTAGTGGAAGTCGCCGCCAAGGCGCTGCCCATGCCCTGGCCTGCCGCCAAATCCGCACCCTGGGTCACAAAAGCCATGCCCCCGGCGCGGCCTTCGGAAATCGCCTTGGTTTGCGGGTTGTCGCCGATGGAAGCCACTTGGGCCACCAACTGGTTGGGGGTGGTGGAAAGCGTGAAGTCATACAGCAGGGAAATACCCTGCATGCCCTGGCCATTAGCCGTGGTGTTCAGGTTGCTGTTGGTTGTCAGGGTTGCGGCGTCAATAAGCACAATTTTGTCACCCACTTGCAATGGAGAAGATCCACCCGCAATACCCACGTTTACAGAAGAAGACTGTCCCGCGCTATTGGTCAGGTCGGCTGTGCCAGCCACTGTGAGTAGTGTGGTGTTGGCTGCCGCAGTGGAAGGCACATAAAAATTGAGGTACTGGAAATTCTTGAGGTCCCCACCAATGTGTAACCCTTGGGCCATCACGTTCAAGGTGTTGCCGGTGAAAACATCTGTATAAACTTCATTGGAATAGCCGCCGTAAATATTCCCGCTAAACGTGCCACCGCTGAGGGTGACCGTGTTGCCCGTGGTGTCCAAGCCCATTTGGGTACGGCCCCCGTAAACATTTTCGGCAAACGACCCGCCGCTGATACTGACCGAGTTGCCCCTGGCCGTGCCATTAACGGCATAGCCGCCCATAATTTCGACGCCAAACGTGCCGCCGCTGATGCTGACGCTGTTGCCCGTGGCCGCGCCCTTGGTGGAAATCCCACCTATAACCCCCCAGCCGGAGAGGTTTTTGTTGAAAGTGCCACCGGCGATTTCGACACTATTATAGTCAGCATTGCCGGTGCCGCCGGCTGACCCGCCAAAAACGTCATTGGTAATTGTGCCGGTATAGCCGCTTCCAATATGCACCTCGTTGTTGCGGGCAAAGCCTGGGCCGCCGGTGGCGTTAACGCTACGGCCGCCGTAAACGCCAGAGGTGATGCTTGCGTTGCCGCCGCTGATGGTGACGATGTTGCCCACGGTATTGCCCAACGCTGCCTTACCGCCGGTAACATTCGTGATTTTTCCACTACCAGCGAAGTTTACGATATTGCCCGAGGCGGTTCCATAGCCTGCTTGCACATATCCGCCGTAAATATAAGTAGGGCCAGTATTAATAAACGTGGTTCCGCTGTTGATGTTTAGCGTGTTGTTGTTGCTGTTGGCAGAGCCGTCATTGTGGCTGGGAGCTTGCCCGCCGGAAATTGTTGTGGGTGAGATATTGTTAATGTCCAGGCCATTGGTGCCATCGCCGAGGGTGAGCGTGTTGCCGCTGGCGTCTGCGTCGGTGGGCGCTGTCCCATCCCCGCTGTTGCCGTAAAGGTTGGTGTGTGTCCCGCTGGTAATCGTGCTGGTTGCGGCCAGTGCGCCGTTGGGCGCAACAAGGCCCCAGGTTAAAAAGCAGATTGCGAGAAAATGCGGGACGAAGCGGGGCAGAAAGGCCAGCCCGCGCGGGTGTGAAAAGCACCCCTGCCGCAAGGCGCAGGCAGAAAGAACGATACGACATGAACACAGCAAACGGGAATATGATTTCATACGCGGGCTCCTTGTGCTATTGTTAGGCAGTAAGAATGTAAAAACCGAAAACAATTTCATACACAGGCGCCTGGCGACTATGGTGAAAGGGACAATAAGGCACACAGTCAAAGCACAAACCCAAAAGCGAGAAAGTCGTTTGTGCATGCTCACCCCCGTATGCAAGTGTGGTTTGCAAAAAATACAAAAATTCTTCTATTCTACGACATATTTTGAATAAAAAAGCAATGACAACAATTGTTGCAATTTAGCCTAAAGATTTGATTTTTAAGTATATATTTTTTTATCTTTTTTTCGTCACGGGCATAAATTCTTGTCATCTCCTTTCGGGGTACACGAGTTTTTTATATTTTTACATCAGGTGCTCTACTAACTGTCCTGCTGGGTTGCCATTCTCCTTCAGCTCAACGCTATAAGGCAAAACCCATGCATTTGCGGAATTGAACGGGGCAAACAATGCCCCGCTCTACGCTGTACGATAGGGAAGCACTGATTAAATGGTATTTTGGAAACGCGCAGTTATTTCGTTTGGCAAGGCGCGAGCTTTTTTTGAAACAGGAGTGACAATTCCGCAGGAAAGCGGAATTGGGAGCCGTCCAAAGGGCGGGAGCCGAAGGCCGAGGCCCAGGACGGGCCGAGTCAACTCTTCCGTCCTCGACTGTTTCAAAATAGCCGACGGCAGTCGCGAGCTTAGCGAGCCGTGGAGCGATGCGGCGGGGCGAAGGCGGCTTTGCCGCCGAAGCATGCACCCCGCCGCAAGAGCGGAAGAATGTTAAGCAACGCCGCCAAACGGAATAAATCAGCGTTTCCTTAAAACTCATACTTCAACTGAAAATTCCCGCTCACCCCTTCACGCACGCCTGTGTAGGCCTGCATGCCAACATTCAGGCCAAAGGGGCTTTTGGGCGCAGGCTTATAGCCTATGCCAATTTCCCCAACCCCTGTGCCGCCTTTAAGGGTGGGGGCGTCGATGCTCAGCCCGTACGTGCTGGCGCTGGCCTTGCCGTCAAATTCATGTTCATAGGCCGCCCCAATAAATGGAGTGAAGCGCATGCCCGACTTTGTATCAAAATCATAGCTGAAGCGTGCGCCGTTTCTCCAGCGGTGTGAATTTACAGCATCAAATTTTATGGGGTCGCCTGCTACCGTTACGCTATCGCCTTCCTGATGTGTCCAAATATACTTGGTGGAAAAGTCCAGCGAGGCTTTTTCCGACAGTTGCCACACATAGCCAAGCCCCAGGTGCGCGCCGTAGTAAGCAGAGCTGGAATCGTACTCTGCCGTGACAGGGCCGTAAAAATCTTCAAAGTCGTTACTGGTAAAGTCTGTGCTTACATAGCCTGCCCTTATTGAAGCCTCGGTATAAAGCCCGTTGAAAAGTCCTTCCGTAAGGCTGTAGCGGGCCAAAAGGCCGCCGCCGTAATATTCGGTGTCGCCGCTGCCATTAATGGAAGCCCTGCCCGAAAAGCTGTTGTATGAATCGTAGTTGCCCCAGCCTGCTTCAAAAAAACCACCCAAAACCAGAGAATTTTGGCCCAGCGGGGCATTCCAGGCAAGGCCGGTCATAAGTGAAAATCCGTCAACATCTACATGGCTGCCTGTTTCGTATTCAGAACTACCGGCACTCATAGCACCAAAAGAGGATAAATTACCCGCTCCCACCGCATTCGCACTGCTTAAAGCACTGCCCATACCTTGTCCCGCCGCTAAATCCGCCCCTTGGTTTATAAAGGCGACGCCGGAAACAATACCCTCAGCAAGGGCTTTGGTTTGGGGGTTTACGCTGACGCCAGCCACTGTGGCAGTAATACTAGACCAATCATTGTCACCAGCAACATTCATATCATACAACAGGCTTATGCCCTTGGTTGCCACTACGCTGTAGGGCTCAAATTCACCTCTGATTTCGGTAGCTTCTAACAAGGTGTATTTATCGCCTATGTTCGGCATTGTGCCACCGCTGGCTATGCCCAGCCTATCTACTGTAGCTATTCGGCTAGAGTCGTGCTCGTCTGTTAAATCGATGATATCAGTTGCTGTAAGCATTGGCTTATCAGACCAAGTATTAGGCAGTAAAAAACGATACTTCTGGAAGGAGTCGATTTGGTAAACAGAACTGGCTATAGGGTTAAGCACCCATAAGGTATTGCCGGTAAATTGGTCGACGTCGCCAGTGGAAGACTGGCTCTTCCCACCGGATAAGGAGACATCTGTCAAAATCGGAGCGCCGGAAAGGAATACCTGATTGTTTATAGCGTTGCCAGTACCGCTCCACCCGCCGCCGACATCTCTGTTAAACGTACCACCGCTAATGTGTACCGTGTTGTTGTAGGCGTCGCCAGACACGCTCTGCCCGCCGATGACATAGCCTTCAATCGTACCACCGCTGATGTGTACCGTGTTGGCGTAGGCGTTGCCAGAACCGCTCCACCCGCCGTAGACCTCCCCGGCAATAGTACCACCGCTGATGTTTACTGTGTTGTTGTAGGCGTCGCCAGAACCGCTCCACCCGCCGTAGACAAAGTCCATCGTACCAGCTTTGATGTTTACCGTGTTGGCGTAGGCGTTGCCAGAACCGCTCCACCCGCCGTAGACCTCCCCGGCAATAGTACCACCGCTGATGTTTACTGTGTTGTTGTAGGCGTCGCCAGAACCGCTTTCAACATTCCCGCCGAGGACCCATCCATTAATCGTACCACCGCTGATGTTTACCGTGTTACCGTAGGCGTTGCCAGAACCACTTTCAACCCATCCGCCGAAGACAGTGCTCGTAATCGTACCACCGCTGATGTTTACCGTGTTACCGTAGGCGTTGCCAGAATTGCTCCACCCGCCGTAGACAAAGTCCATCGTACCAGCTTTGATGTTTACCGTGTTGTTATACACGCTGTTATTTTCGCTCAGCCCACCAAAAACGGTATCGGGGTTGATGTTACCTCCCCCAGTGGTAAAATCAACATTTACCGTATTGCCACTGGCACCAGGGTTTTCTGTTGTGCCTGGATAGAGAACGTCTGTAATAGTTCTTCCCCACAGCCAAGTGGGATTATTTTGTAAGCCTTTACCAGTAGCGGCGGCTGTGTCGTCATAAGTTATGGTTTCTGCCTTTGCTGACTCAAGTTCTAAGATTGGCGAAAGGCTTATTAAACCTACACTAAGACAACACACAACTGTTTTAAACAAGCATTTGTCATGTTTTTTCATCATTACACTCCTTTTATGTTGAACGTGTTAGTAAAAGACATTATGAGGGCTTTGCCTGCCATTGGGTTTGGGGCCACTGCTGGTAAGGCCGCGCATGCCCAGTACGCTGGCGGCGGCGTTGAACGGCACCATTTCTTACACAGTCAAAAATACAAAAATTCTTCTATTCTACGCCATATTTTTACGTAAAAAGCAATAACAACAATTGTTGCAATTTAGCCTAACAGTTTGGTTTTTCAGTATATGTTTTTTTATGTTTTTTTTCGCTACGGGCATGGAACATTGTCATCCTGATAGGTACAGGCCATGCGCCCCAGTTCCTGGCGGTTCACCGCACCGCATTTTTTGAGCATGCGGCTGATATAGGGCCGCACGGTGCTTTCTTTAATGCCAAGAGTTTGGGTAATTTCCTGGCTGGAAGCATCTTGGCAGAGCAATTCCAGAATGCGTATTTCGCGCGGGGGTAAGCTGTGCTGTGCCGCAAAAGCGGCAATGCGGCTGGCCAAGGCCTGGCTGGAGGGCGTATTTTCGTGCTGGGGGGTGTTTTGCACGTTCACCTTTGGCAATGCTGGCAAGGGGAAGGCCTCGCGCAGCAGGGGAAAAAGCGCCAGAACCATAACGCCACAAAGGCACAACAGCACTCCCTGTGAAAGTGGCAAATGGGGCGCTATGTACGCGGCAACCATACCGCCCGGCACAAAAACGCTGGAAGTTAGCCATACGGCACATGAAGTGCTGACCGGGCGCATGGTGTGGGGTGCATAGGCAAAGCAGACAAGCGTGCCGGAAAAAACCAGGGTTTGGTGCGCCGCAGAAAACAGGGTGTAGAGCACTTGTTGCAGTACAGATTCCGCCTGTGCCACAAAAAACAGGGGAATACCCAGAAAAATGACGGCAGCAAGGAACAGGGTGGTTTTAAGGCGTATTGCCCCGCTATACAAAAACAAGCCAAGGGCGCTGAACAACAGCGCCAGAACCAGGTGCATAAGGCCGGGGTACTGGCCATACACATTAAGCCGTGAAACAAACAGGTTGCCCGCAAGGCCGTTCATGAAAAAAAGCCCGGCCAGGGGCAGCAAAAACAGCCAGGGAAAACGCACGGGCAGGGGGGCATCTGCCCACAGCACTTCATGCGTGGCAGGGGCAAGGCTTTTTGTGTGTGCGAAGATATGTTTTTCCGGCAGGCATTCCGGGTGCCAGGGGGTTCTGGTTGCCAGCAAATACACCAGCACAGCTATGCCCAGCGCCAGTATGGCCCGCAAGATGTTCAGCAAAAGCTGGTAATGGCGCACGGCCAGCACCGCCATGCCCGGCTCTGCACTGAGCGAAGGGCTGACCAAAGGCGCAAGCAGCATCCACCACAGGTGCCCGCTGCCTATGCCCAGGCCGTACAGCAGCATTTGCAAGCGTGGTGGTACACGGCTGCGGAAAAAATGCAGACCCACCGGAAGAAACAGTGCCCATAAAAAAATTTGTGCGAGATTCAGCACGGGAATACCCGCGCCCTGCCGCTCCAGAATATGCGCCCACGGGCTGATGCAGGCTGGTAAAATGAGCAGAGCCGACAAGGCAACAATGCGTTTTTTTGCGGCGGGAACGCGCCCAAAAACAGCCCCGGCACGGTCTGCCGCCTGGGCACTACGCCGTATGTACCAGTCCCCCAACAGAGCGGTTAGGAAAAAAGCCGCATAATACAACGCCATACTCACCGGGAAATTACCCATGGGCACGCCGCGCAACTGGTAGGTCACCGCACTGACGTTAAACAGGGCAAAACACAGTGCCAAAAGCACAAAGGCAAAAATATGTCCATGCCGTGTCATCATAGTGAACAACCATGTATTGACTGTTATCGAAGCAGGGAAATTTCCCCAACTACCCTGCAACACGGTGCAGTATGCAATGGCCTCAGCTTGTAGGGAAACGCTGATTTATTCCGTTTGGCGGCGTTATTTCGCTTTTTCTGAAACAGTCGAGGACAGAAGAGTCCACTCCTGCTTCAAAAAAAGCTCATGCCTTGCCAAACGAAATAACTGCGCGTTTCCAAAAACTATTTAATCAGTGCTTCCCTAGAGCACATGGGCAGCGCAGTACTGCCAGAAAGCAAAAGCGCAACCCCTATAAAAAATAGAGGTTGCGCTTTATGTAGCACGGGTAAAAAAAATCCGTACTAGGGAAATACTAGGGAAACGCTGATTTATTCCGTTTGGCGACTTTCTTCCGCTTGGGCTTCGTTGAGATGAACAGCCAGCAAAGCTGTCTGTTCCCTCCGCCCTCGCTCCACGGCTCGCTAACGCTCGCGACTGCCGTCGGCTTTAGGGTTTTTTGAAACAGTCGAGGACAGAAGAGTTGACTCGGCCCGTCCTGGGCCTCGGCCTTCGGCTCCCGCCCTGCGGGCAGTTCCCAATTCTGCTTTCCTGCAGAATGGTCACTCCTGCTTCAAAAAAAGCTAGCGCCTTGCCAAACAAAATAACTGCGCGTTTCCCAAACGCCATTTAATCAGTGCTTCCCTCGGATTTTACACCTTTATAAAAAAACGAAAAAAAACATCATTTGGCTAAAAGATGGGCATGGTTTGCGTTGTAACAGGCAGCGGTATTGTGCAAAAACATCAATTTTTCTCCTTCACCCACTGCGCAAAAACCCACAGCACATCCCGCCGTTTTTTGATGCCTGTTTTATGAAGAATGTTACTGATATGAAACTCTATGCCCTTGGCAGATATGCTCATGCCTTCTGCCATTGCCCTGGTGTTCTTGGCCTGAAGAATATGTAAAAGCACGGCACTTTCTTTTTCTGTCAGTGCATAGAATGCGGCAAAGGCATGCAGCTTGTGCATGTCCAGCACAGTGGTGGGTGCTTCGGCATGGTGCTGTGCTTGGTTTGTACGCTGCATGCTTCTGCGCCGCATGGCGGCCTCTACCCGTGCCAACAGTTCTTCCGGGTGAAAGGGTTTGGTTATGTAATCGTCACCGCCATTTGCCAGGCCGCGTACCAAATGCTCACGCTCTGTTTTGGCTGTAAGGAACAGAATATGCGCCCCTGTGCGCAGGGGCAGGCCGCGAATTTCTGCGCAAAAGTCCAGGCCGTTGCCATCTGGCAGCATCACGTCCAGCAGGATAATGTCTGCCTTGTTGGCCGCAAGCCAGGTTCTGGCCGCTGCCAGCGTGTGCGCCGGGTGTACTGCATACTCCAGCATGGCCAGGGCACGGGCGTTGTTGGCGCACAGTTCTGCGTTATCTTCCACCAGCAGGATAGTACCTTTCTTGTTCATATTCATTCTCCTGCCTATTTTGGGGGACGCTGTCCCCCAAGCCCCCAGCCAGGGGGACTTACGAGTCATATCCACTTTCACTTCGCTCAAGATGGACGGCCCCTGAACCCGCATTCTCGTCAGTTGTTTCTGCGTAGCAGAAACAACTGACGGAAAGGGGATCAAAGGGATTCAGTCCCTTTGCGGGGTTTGGGGCAGAGCCCCAAGATTCGTATTCTCCGGCAGCGTCACAGTGACGGTGGTGCCCTTGCGGCTGGCAATGTGTATGGTGCCGCCGTGGGCTTCCACAATTTCCTTGCAGATGGCAAGGCCAAGGCCTGCGCCGCCCAGGGCATCTTTCACCCCGCGTTCAAAAATATGCGGCAGCAAATCCGGCGCAATGCCGCTGCCTGTATCGGCAATGGTCACGGTGATGATGCCGTTTTTTCTGGCTGCCTGAATGGTAATGTGCCCTTGTTCTGTATGGTTTTTGGCATTCTGCATAAGGTTGAACACCACCTGGGTGAGCTCTTCCGGGTTGGCGCAAACCCATAATTCTTCGTTCAGGCGCAAGTGCAGGGCCACGCCTTCACGATGCAGAAGTGGGCAGTAGAGCCTGGCCACCTGCTGGATAAGTTCCGCACAATCAAGGGGTATTCGGCTGGCCATGCTGTTGCCATGCAAGGTCATTTTTTGCATGCTGTCTATTAAATCGGCCACACGCTGCGCTTCGGCAACTATTTTATCCAGGTCGGCAGCGGTTGCTGCATCTGTGCCCTTGCGCTTCAGGCTCATGGAAACAAGCCCGGCGTAACTTGCCAGCACTGCCAGTGGGGTGCGGGCCTCGTGCGAAATGGTGGCCATAAGCTCGGTTTTCATGCGGTTGATGCGTTCCAGCGTAGTGTTTTCCTGGGCCAGTTTCTGCTCGGCCCGTTGGGCTGCAAAAAGCTGCCTGTCCACAATAAGGTTGACCTTGCCGGAAAACCAGTGCGTTGCCAAAGTAAAAACCAACAACCCGGCACCAATGCTCACCACCGTCTGGATGATGAATATTTGCATGATACTTTTGTACTGCTCACTGGTGATATCTGCCCCTGCCATGCCCAACAATTGGCCGGTATCTTTATGGAGTATAGGCTGGTAAGCGCTGAGGCGTTGCCCATAGGCGGTGCGCTCAAATGCTTCACCAATGGTAGGGGCAAGGGTATTATAGGCAATGCGCTCCGCCGGGGTAATGGTGTCTTGCACGCCCGGTGCGGTGTATACCGGGCTTGAAGGGTTTTCACCGCCAAGAACATACATAATGGCATCTTCGCCCGCCCGGCTGGTGGTGTACAAATACTGCACATGCTGCTTGTTGACGTTTTTAATCTGCATCAGCAGCGCTTTGGTGCGGCGGTAATAGTCGCTTTGCGTATCCATGTTCTGCAAAAAGGCGGCGTAGCCTTCGGAATCTTCCGCAATAACCGTGGCCACGGTGGCGGCCAGAGCCTGGCATTTAAGCGCCAGTTGATTTTTAAGCTGCCCGGCGGCAAGGGAATAGGCAATAATACCGCCAGCCAGAATGACCACGGCAAACAGGCCCAGCAAAAGCTGAAAATGGCGCAATATGTTTTTATTATGGCCCAGCATGCTGCAAACCTCTTAATGGTGCCGGTGAGCTGTTCAGGCTGGGAACATGGCAGCAGAATGCCATAATTTGCCATGACAACCCGCAGGGCAAGACAGACTCTGGCCTGCACGGGCTTCCCGGCAGAGGAAGGCAATAATGGCATGCAGTACACGCCGCAATGTTTGATATTACAATATAGCCCATAGGATTACATAGCATAAACATGGCAATACTGGCAAATGCAAGAGAATGGCAGTGTCGATTTTTTGTTGCTCTATTGCCGGAGAGAGTGCTTGTGTTTTAAGTAGCGTGTTTTGCTTGGCACCGGGTAGGGCATCTGCATGCAAGCCATGTGCTTTACGGCGTTCTATTTGCGGCACTTGTGTACTTTTTTAGCATAATGCAAGCTATTTCTTAACGGATTTAAAAAGACACGGTAAGCCCCCTAGGACGAATAAGGCGCCCCGCCCCCAAGTTATTGCGTGGGTCAGGACAGGACTGGAAGGAGGATACCTAAAAAGGTAGGCCCATTTCCTTTGTCCTCTCCTCTCGTTTCAGCATAGCCGATGATTAAAACAAAGCACACTGCAAACAGATTGAGTCAAATATCCACGCTGATTCTGTGCTAACCCTGTGCTAACCACAGCCTTCTATCTACCATTTCCCCGCCCTGACCCCACAAAATTCTTTCACACCCCATTACGCAAGTGGTTAGCAATAGGTTAGCACAGCACGAAAAAAGGCACCTACGTTTTTACACGTAAGTGCCTGAATTTACTATTGGCGTCCCCAAGGGGATTTGAACCCCTGTCGACGCCGTGAAAGGGCATAGCTGCACCATTGTGAGACAATGATTTCGTAGTGTTAGCATACATGCACAGACACGAAACGACATCCAGATGCACCCCGAACTAACCCCACCGCTAACCCCATATGCGCCCCTGCACTCCGCATTATAACCTTACGAAGTCCCCCATCAAAGATGGCTCATTCTTATGCAACTTATAAAATGTTCACCACTTATACCAGATAAAAAAGTGT
>NZ_AUCY01000021.1 GCF_000430005.1 Desulfovibrio cuneatus DSM 11391 | reverse complement strand
CAAAAAATAATTCTGACACTGAAGAAAATACCAACACAATCAAGCTCCGCCTGAAAGGAGGCATGTATGCCGAACACTGGAACTTCACTCACCTCACTGGCAGAACGGTTGAAGGCCAAGACCGAGCAGGAACGACAAGAGATGGAGAACCTGACCCAGCAACAATTCAGCGCCTTGAGCGAGAGCTTGCGGCAATCATCGCAAAACGCGCTGAGTACAACCGAGGCCGCTATCCTGCACCAGCTTGGGAAGCTGGAGCAGACCTTGACCTGCCAGTGCCGCACCCTGAGCCGGGCCTTTCTGTGGAAGAACCTGCAAGCCCTGCTCATCACCTTGAGCATTCTGCTGGGCGTGGGCCTGAGCGGTTGGGGGCTGATGGCTTTGGCAGAGATGAAAATAACCTCACTGCACAACGAAATAACGGCTCTCTCACAGCGGAAAGAAACCTTGGAAGCGCAGACAGCCCAACTCTGGGCCACATTCAAAGGGCTGGAGCCCTTTCAGGACAAAGACAACAAACGCTACCTGCTCACGCCGGAGGGCTGGACACTGACCTACGCTGGCAACGTAGAGAAACGGGATGCCTGGAGCATAGTGAGGAAATAACCCATGACAGAACTGGAACGCCTACTCACCCAATCCCTTACGACAATAGAACAGGAACTGCGGGAAACACAAACCCGGCAAGGCACCATGCTGGAAGCCCAGCGAACAACAATACAGGATTGCCAGAATACGCTGGCAGCGCACAGTTCAACCATAGAAGCCCAGCAAAACACCCTGACGCAACAGTCCATACACCTGAACAACCAGGCCACCACCCTGCACAGGCTGGAACAACAAAACACCAGCCTTACAGCGCAGCAACAAGAACACGCACAGCAATTGCAGCACTTGAGCGAATTGTACACGAACTTGGAAGGCTTGTTGGTAAAGTTGAACAGCTTGTTACAAGGCAGGTAGAGAAAAAACGGGAGCCGGAGAGAGAACAAGTGCAAACACCACGCAGGGGCATGGGGCTAGGGAGGTAGCAAAACACACGATAGAGCATGAAATATACAACAATTAAGCCATGATATATAGCATATGCGGTAAGCAATTCATTAGGCGCTGACAAGTGTAGCGTTACACGCTACATATTAGGACGGCACAAACAATTTGGAGAGTACAATGAAAAAAAACGACATCATTACATCCTGCGCAGTGAATCTTGCCCATCCTGGAATTCGTATAAAACAAGAAATTATACCTACAGGAATGTCTGTTACAGAGGCCGCCAAGCTAATTGGCGTAAGCCGCCCTGCCTTATCTAATTTATTAAATGGCAATGCTATGCTTTCGCCTGAAATGGCAGCTCGGCTAGCAAAAGCATTCAATGTACCTCAAGACGCCCTCATGGACTTTCAAACTCAATACGACTTACATCTTGCCCGACAAATACAAGCACCAACAACCGCCATTCCTTACGTTCCACCTTTTTTGTCAATAAAGGCAAATGTTATTGAAGAGTGGGCGTCTCACAATATTATAGCAAGATCTCGCCTAGCGGTATTCATTCGTACTCTCGTACACTCCACTAGCTCAAAGCTAACCAAGGCTAACTTTCCCGGCAATGATGATGCAGAGCGCCCCGGATGGGATGGATATATTGAAGCTCAAACGGCAACACCATGGGTGCCTGAGGGTATTTCTGGTTGGGAATTTGGTACCAATGTAGATATTAAAACAAAAGCAACTAGTGACTTTAATAAAAGCGTTAAAGCAATCTCTGAAGAACTACAAAAACAAACCACATTTATATTTGTTACTCCTCGCCGCTGGGCAGGTAAAGAGCGTTGGAAAGACGAACAGTTTAAACGTAATATATGGAAAGATGTACGTGCATATGACGCTAGTGACCTTGAACAATGGCTGGAACAGTCAATTCCCGCCCAAGCATGGCTTGCAAATGAAATTGGCCAAGCTGCACATCAAGTGCGCTCTCTTGACCAGTGCTGGAAAGATTGGGCAGATGTTTGTGCCCCACCTTTACCGCGTGAACTTTTCTCCCATAGCGTTTCCGAGGCAAGAAAAGCGGCATTAGACTATCTAGATAAGCCACCTCATAACCCATTTTATATTGGTGCAGACTCACCAGAAGAAGCACTTGGATTTTTGGCAGAAATTTTTAATCTTAAAGAGGACAACAAGGGCACAAACTATAGAAGCCGAATAGTAATATTTGATGATCCTCATACTCTTAGGAAACTAGCAAAGTGCGCTTGCCCTTTCATTCCAGTAGTATTCACGAGAGAAGCTGAAAGCGAGCTTGCCCAACATGCTTCGCAAATGCATTCCATTATTATTTACCCTCGCAATACTCCGAGAGTTTCATTTAATGCAGTTGTAGACTTAATAAGTACAGCCTCTTTTGCAAATTCACTCAATCTTATTGGAAAATCAGACCATGAAATATCGTTACTTGCAGACAAGTCTGGTCGATCTTTAACAACTTTGCGTCGGCAACTAGCAAATGTCGCAGCGATACAGCGTCCACTCTGGGCAGCAGACAAAGCATATAGAGCGCGCCTGATCCCATTTATGTTTGCAGGAACATGGGACTCTAAAAATAAAGCGGATAAAGCAGCATTGGAACTTTTGGCAAATGACATCTCCTATGACACTCTTGAGAGAAATTGTATCGAATTTTCCCAAATGAGTGATGCCCCTCTTTGGTCAATTGGGCCAAGTCGGGGAGTTGTTTCCAAGCTAGATTTGTTACATACCATTGCAGGATCGATTACTGAGAATGACCTTCATAGATTTTTTGAAATAGCTGAATTAGTGTTAGGCGAGGAAAATCCAGCCTTAGAACTTCCAGAAGATCGCCGCTGGCTGGCATCTATCTATGGTAAAAAGCGTGAATTTTCATCGTTGTTTCGAAATGGTGTTGCTGAAACATTAACGATGTTAGGTGTTTATGGAAGAAAATTATTCAAACAACACGCCCACCTGGATATAAATGTTACAATTAACAATCTCATTCGCAAATTACTCGAAACACCTTTAACAACAAAGAATCTTGAAAACCATGATTCTGACTTACCCATTTATGCCGAAGCTGCGCCAGAAACATTTTTATCTATTTTGGAAGACGACCTAAGAGCAGACTCCCCTGCTCTCTATGGGTTACTGCTGCCCACGAGCAATGGATTATGGAGTAGCCCAAAGAGAACGGGAATTCTATGGGCATTAGAGGGTCTTGCCTGGAATCCTTCTACATTTTCAAGGTCTGTATTAATACTTACTCAGCTTGCGCAGACGGAAATCAATGATAATTGGGTCAATAAGCCTATCAACTCATTACTTGACATCTTTCGTTCATGGATGCCTCAAACGACAGCAACCAATAATGAGCGCATTACTTTACTCAAAATACTAATGCGCAATAATCCAGAAGTTGCTTGGCGTATTTGCATTGAGCAGTTTAGTCTTGGCAGTCAAATCGGTAATTATACACATAGGTATCGCTGGCGAGATGAAGGCATGGGCTTCATTGAGCCAAATAATAAAGACGTTCAACAATTCTTAGTCGAAGTGGCGTCTATGATTACCAGTTGGGAGCAATACACAGTAACTATGCTTTGCGAATTGGTGGAGCGCTTGCCCAATTTCCCGCTGCAATCATGCAAAAAAATATGGAAAATTATTTCTAGTTGGGCAATAACGTCCGCAACAGATGAAGAGAAAGCCTTACTACGTGAAAAGATACGAACAAACATGCTTTCCCGGCGTGCAGTCAAGCGCATGAAAAAGAATACTGCTGCGAAAGGAAAATCCTTCTTGGATGCGGATACATATGCCTTGCTCGAACCAACGGATATTATCAACAAGCATAAATGGCTTTTCACACAAATATGGGTCGATGAATCTGCTGACGAACTCGAAAATGCAATAGATGATGACAATTTTGCTAAGCGTGACGAAAGGGTTCAACACGCACGAATTGAGGCGTTAAAAGAGGTCTATGCCCAAAAAGGGAATTGCGGATTGTTTGATTTGGTTAAGCATGGAGAATGTGCAGAACTCGTTGGAGGACTTTTGGCAAAAAATACTCTTTCGCCAAAAGAAATTACACTATTATCTAGCTTAACGCTCAAAGCGATCATAGAAGACCAAGAGAACATTCTTCCACAAAAGCGGTTACTATCGGGAATACTCCATGCCCTTGATAAAAATCAATTGCATAAACTAGTTCAACAGCTAAGTGAAAGTTGTGAGATCAAATCAATTGCACCACTTTTATTATTATCTCCTTTTTGCAAGGCCACGTGGGACATAGTCAAATCATACGCCAATGACATCAATGAAGAGTATTGGAGTAAGGTTTACCCAAGCTTGGCTGTAGACTTTACGGCAGAAACTCATCAAGCCGTCACTTGTTTGCTTCAGGCTAAACGACCTCGTGCAGCATTTTCTTATATCCATTGTGTTGTTGGAAAAATAGATCATCGCCTTCTCTATCATATACTTGATGCCATCGCAAAAAGTAACGATGAGCGAACAAGCGAATACTTATTGAGGGAGTATGATGTAGAAAAAGCTTTTGGTATTCTTAATAATTCTGGAATCATAAGTCACGATGAAATGGCTACTCTAGAATTTGCCTATGTACAGCTATTAAACAAAATCCCACAGCTTGAACTTTACATTGAAAATCATCCTGAATTTTTTGCTCAACTAGTCTCATGGGTATATAAACCAGATGATAGGCAGCAAAATTCTGTTATTGAAGAGTTAACTAACGAACAAATTGAGCGCATGGCAGAGCGCGCCCACCGCACATTAGATCTTTATAAAAAAATCCCTGGCTGCAATACATCAGGGGATGCAAGTGCTGACAAGCTTAATAAGTGGATACATTCAGTCAGAACACTATGCAAAGAGCAAGGTAGAAGTAGTGTAGGTGACCTTTGCCTTGGAAAACTACTTGCCCACTCTTCGGCTGGTAAAGACGGTGCATGGCCATGCGAAGAGATACGAGATATCATGGAAAAATTACATTCAAAAGAAATTATAAACGGCATGTTCAATGGGGCTTACAATTCACGGGGGGTGACATGGCGCTCCCCAAGAGACGGAGGACTTCAAGAACTTACCCTGGCAGAAAAATATCGAGGATGGGAAAAACAATTACAAATTACACATCCCTTTGTTGCCTCACAATTGCTTAATGCTTTGGCGCTAACTTATGAAAAACAAGCAGAACAAGAAGATATTGAAAGCGCAACAAGACATCGATTAAGCAGGTTCTAGTCCAGGTAATTCCCCCCCTGCCTGCGGGGGATTATGTGGGGAAGCAAGAAGGGGTTACGACAGATATACCCATCGTAACCCCTTTTAATTGCGGCTGGGCCATACAAGCCTTACTTCTCCGCAAACAAAGCTTGGCCCTGCTCTTCACCATATTGCACCACAAGAGCCTGTAGGCATTGTTCATCCAAGGCATCTTCAGCGTCATTCTCAGCCCGCAATTGTTCAATGTGGTCAATCATAGTGTCAAAATCCATCATAGCTGCCCCCTTACTACAAGAATAGGTTATTGTTCCCCACGTTTCTTCCTTGCCAGTCTGTCTGCCAGCTTATGCGCCCGCAAGTGGCTATAGCGGGCCAGCATTTGCATGGAGCGGTGCCTCGGATATGGTTTTACTCTCCATCACGTCTAGGTCAGTGTTTCAAACAGGCGGGAAAGTTGGCAGTTAGAAAATGGTTAGAAAAGGTTAGGAATCTCGTTAGGAACGTCACTACCACACACAGCAACGGCCCAAGCAGACTCTCACTACTCAGGCTCACCGCGCCTTGGCTTTCCCTTCTCCTGATTCCTCACAAGCCCAGTACACCCCCAGAAAACCGCGTCAATGCTAGGCCAAGCGCTTCCACCATTCCCCCACTGTGGTTAGAAATAGGTTAGAAAACAGAAAAAGCCCCTACAGCGTTTCCACTGTAAGGGCTTGATTTGCTTGGTTGCGGGAGCAGGATTTGAACCTACGACCTTCGGGTTATGAGCCCGACGAGCTACCGAACTGCTCCATCCCGCGTCAAGAAAGGTAGTTCTATTGGTTTCAGTGAAAGAAGTCAAGCGAAAAAAGTAAAAATATTCAAGTTATGGAAAAAAAGAGTGGAATAATCCTGTTTCATATTCTCCCCGTAAGAAAATAAAAAATAGAGCAAAATTACGCAGATAAAACATAAAGGCAGAGCATGGAGCGTTTCCCTATTTCTTGCCCAGGTACCGTTGCAGCAGGGCCAGCATGGCGGGGTAATCAATGGGTTTGGAAAGGTGCCCGTTCATGCCGCTTGTTTCCGCTTTCAGGGCATCTTCACGCATGGCGTTGGCTGTCATGGCAATTATGGGTACGTTCTCGGCGTCTGGGTGGCTTAGGGCACGAATGCACCGTGTGGCTTCATAACCGTCCATATGGGGCATTTGCACGTCCATAAACACCAGGTCATAGTAACCGGGGGCAGACTGTTCAAACATGTGCAAGGCCTGCTTTCCGTCTTCCGCCATTTCCAGGGTTACGCCTGTGTCGGCCAGCAGTTCTTCCACAATCAGCCGGTTCACTTCCACATCGTCTGCCAGCAGAATGCGCTTGCCGTGCAAGTCTGGGGTGCCTACTTCTGCCACAACCGTTTCTTCGTGCATGGCTTCTGCCACTTCTAAAGGAATGGTAAAGAAGAAGGTGCTGCCCTGCCCCACTTTGCTGGAAGCCTCAATTTTGCCGCCCAAAAGTTCAATAATACGCTGGCTAATGGTAAGGCCAAGCCCTGTGCCCCCCACATTATAGACAGGGTCATTTTGCACCTGCTTAAAGCGCTGGAACAGTTGCTTTATGTTATCTTCACTAATGCCAATGCCGGAATCGCGCACAGCAAAATACACCTGCGCCTGGCCTTCTAGCAGGTGCAGCACACGCGCCATAAGGTGAATGGTTCCCCCTTCCGGGGTAAACTTGATGGCATTGCCCGCAAGGTTAATGAACACCTGGGTCAGGCGCAGCCTGTCGCTGCGCACATACAGGCCATCACACCCTTCTGTTTCCACCACAAAGTGAATGCGCTTTTCCTGGCACCGGGGCAGCAGCATAAGGCCTGCTTCTTCCAGCATGGAAGTAAGGCCAAAGGCGTCTTCCGCCAGGGTAAGTTCCCCGGCGTCCAGCTTGGAAAGGTCCAGAATGTTGTTAATAAGCCGCAGCAGGTGGTCGGAAGAGGTCAAAATTTGGCGAATGCTTTGCCCAATGCGGGCCGTGTCCACCGGGGGAACAAGCTGTTTTTGGGCAATGGTGGCCATGCCGATAATGGCGTTAAGCGGGGTACGAATTTCATGGCTCATGTTTGCCAAAAAAGCCGCTTTTGATTCGGCAAAGGCTGCCGCCTGGTTGGCAGATTCTTCAAGCTGGGTATTGGCGTGGCGCAATTCTTCGGTGCGTTCGTCCACCTTGTGTTCAAGGTTAAGCACCATGTCTTGCAATTGCAGGCTGTAACGTTCCGTGGCAGCCTTATGCCGCCCTGCAACAAAAGCAAAAATCCCCAAAAAAAGCGGGGCTGTATCAATCATATACAGCATGGGGTTGTTGCGGTGAATGGCCCCAAGGTTGTCCCATGAAGGGGAATACCCATGATACCAGAAATCAAAGGCCCATGCCAACAAAGGAAAACAAAAGCCAAAGAAGATGCCATACATTGTATAGCACAGCACAGGCTTCACCCTTTTACAAAAAGGGAGCTTTCTAGGTGGAATGGTTGCTTGCAAAGGGGCTGATTTCATATGGGGGCCGTAGGCACGTAAGCCGTTGCGAATCCTTTTTATGTAAAAAAAACGGGTTCAAGCATATGGCCAAGGATGAAAAAGACCTTGCCCTGCGTTGGAAAAATTACCATAACAAATAAAATAAAGAAAGACCATGGGCAGCTTATTCCTCACCCCTCCGCGATTTTTCTGCGCAAAGCATAAAACAGCCACTTGGCAAACTGGGGCTTTATGGCTATATTTTATAAAGTTTAACGAATCCAATTTTTATCACCCCCACAACGTTTGCCTGGCAACAGCCACAGCAAACGCGCAATGCAACCTAACCATAAGGAAACATATGACTATTCCCCTTACCACTGTGCCTGCCCTTGCTGAAGGTGCCGCACGCATTACCAGCGAAGTGGTGCGCCTGTTGGCAGAACCTTCTTCCTTTCAGGCAGAGCCACCCGTTCCCAGCCTGGAAGAACTGTGCAGCGAACTTGGTGAAGCCCTGAATGACGCATTACCTGCCCTGCATGCCCTGACAGAAGACATTCCGCAAGCGGAAGAAGATGACCTGGACGAACTGTTTGACGAGCTGGAAGACATTGCCATGGACCTTGCAGAACTGCGCCTTCTGGCATGGCAACTGCCCCTTGCCAAAGAACAGGAAGGCACACGCATGCTGGTCATTCGCCTTGCGGAACTGCCTCTTTTTGCCTTGCTGGGCTTTTTGGAAGGGGTAAAACGCCTTGCTCTTGCCCCATGGAGTGAAGAAGAAGACCGCCAAGCTCCTGAATTTGTCATTGATACTGAAAGCATTGCCCTGGCCTTGCAGGCACTGCGCAGCACCCCTGCCGGGGCAACCATGCCTTCATTACACATGGAGAGTGCCAGGTAGCGCCAGCCATGGAAGTTTTTTTATCACCTGCAGCACTTGTAGCCCTTGGCACACTTGTTCTTCTTGAGGTTGTTCTTGGCATAGACAACCTGCTGTTCATTGCCATTCTTGCCGAAAAACTGCCCCCTGAACAGCGCGACAGGGCACGCCTTATTGGCCTTGTTTTGGCCATGCTCATGCGCCTGTTGTTGCTTTCCCTTATTTCCTGGGTGGTTTCCCTGAAGGCCACCCTGTTTGTCATTTGGGGGCAGCCGTTTTCCTGGCGCGATATCATTCTGTTTATGGGGGGGCTCTTTCTGCTGTTCAAAGCCACCAGGGAACTGCACGAACGCCTGGAAGGCACCCCACACTCCCTTGCAGCCCAACAAAACTATGCAGGCTTTTGGCAGGTTGTTGCCCAAATAGTCGTGCTGGATGCTGTTTTTTCTCTAGACGCCGTCATTACCGCTGTGGGCATGGTAGACCACCTGCCCATTATGATGCTGGCGGTAATTTTGGCCGTTGGGGTAATGGCCCTTGCGGCACGCCCTTTGGCCCGGTTTATTAATGCCCACCCTTCCGTGGTGGTGCTTTGCCTCAGCTTTCTGCTGCTTATTGGCTTTGGCCTGCTGGCGGAAGGTTTGGGCTTTTCTGTTCCCAAAGGGTACCTGTATGCAGCCATTGGCTTTTCCGTCCTCATTGAAATGTTCAACCAAATGGCAACCCGCAATGAACGCAAGCACCAGGGGTTAAAACCCCTGCGCCTGCGTACAGCAGAAGCGCTGCTGCGTATAATGGGCACTGAGCTGCAAAGCAATGAAACCACAAACAACCATGAAGGTGAAAAGAATGGGGGCAAGCAAAGCATTGTGCCCCGCCGTTTTGCTGAAGAAGAAGTCGACATGGTAAGCCGCGTGCTGACCCTTTCGGAACGCACTGCCCGCTCCCTGATGACCTACCGGGGAGAAACCGTGTACCTGAACATAGAGCTGCCTGCCATACAGTTGCAGCAACAGCTCTATGAAGGAACGCCAGACATTGTTCCTTTGTGCCGTGGCGACCTGGACCACGTGGTGGGGGTGGCCTATGCCGTGGATGTGCTGGCAGACCTCACCCGCTTTCAAAAAATTCAGCCGGAAACCATGCACGAACCCATTATTATTCCTGAATCAATGCGAGCCCCAAAACTGCTGCATACCCTGCAAAAAAACCGCATGCACATTGCCCTGGTGGGCGATGAATACGGCTCTATTGAGGGGGTTGTTACCCTTATGGACATACTGGAAGCCATTACAGGCGCTTTGCCGGAAGACGGCGAAGTCCCCCCCATTGTTTCCCTGGGGGAAGGCAAATGGCAAATGGAAGGCAGCACAGACATCCACTATTTCCAGCATTTTCTTGGCGTTGAGGGCATTGCCGAAGATTCCAACAACTACACCACCCTGGCCGGGTTTATGTTATTTGAACTGGGCAGGCTGCCTGAAATTGGTGAACATGTGCGCCACAACAACTTTCTGTTCCGTGTGGCGGAAGTGGAAGGAAGGCGCATTGCCTTGGTGGATGTGGAAAGGCTTCCCAACAACAAATTAAGTAAGAGGCTGTGATGCCAGCAAACTATGGCCTAAGTCACAAAAAGGCCGCTTAAGACTTTTTACGCATCGACCAAAAAAAGAGCAACTCCCCAGGGAAATTGCTCTTTTTTTGTTTAGTCACACAAAGGATGGAAAAACAATACTCTTTACTTGAGCAACGGATTAATGGACGGCAATGCCATATCTTTGGTAGGGGCAGGGGGCAGCTCTGTGGGGGGCTCTGCCCTGTTCAGTTCCGGCAACAAGGGCAGCGGAGCATCGTTCTGTACTGGCCCTTTCCCTGCTGTGGCTTCTGGCAGGGGCACATACGGTGCCGGGGGCACAGGGGCCGTGGCATTTTGGTTACCTACCGGGGCAGAAGCAACAGCACTAGGGGCAGGGGCGGTGTGCGGCGCGGCGGCTTCGGGCACTTTCAGCGCCTCCGGTGCTGCCAGTTTCGGGGTTGGTTGCACGGCTGATTGTTGCAGTGATACCGCTGGTGGCTCCACCTGGGGCACTGCCAGTGCAGATTGTTCAGACGTGGCAACAGGGGCAGGCGCAACAGAGGCAACAGGAACAACAGAGTCAACAGGGGCAGGCGCGGCAAAATCCTTCTTTGCTTGCACAGGAAGGGCAGGAGCAGCCCCACTTGCTTCAGGCATAACGGCTGAAGGCGCTTGCAGCGCACTTGAAGGAACGTTAACCGGGGCCGCTGGTGCTTTTACCGGGGCAGAAGGTGTGGGGGCAGGCACCACTCCTTCAAGGTTTACCGCAGGAGGGGTAAAAGGCGCATCTTTTTCCTTGGGCTGTGTACCATTGGCGCTCAACGCTTTCAGCCCTTTTCCTGTTGTGTTCACAGCAGGTTGCTTTTTCAGAGTACCATTACCACTGGCAGAAACCTTGCCTGGGGTAGCTGCCTTGGCCGGGGTTTTTTCCACGGCCTTGGCTACACCAGCTTTTCCGTGCTTCTTGCTGCTGGGCTTAGTTTGATACTTGGGGGTGTCTTGCAGCATTGGTGTTGCCGGCTGCGGGCCACGGGCAACAACCAGCCCTGGTGTTGCACCGGGCACCTGGGCAACAACCACAGGCGGGGTTGCGGCAGGCCGGGCAGGGGTACGTCCACAAATACTTTCCACCGACACATTCTGGTAAAATACATTCACAGCATCCAGGCAGCCACGCAAATGGTGCAGGTGGGTAAAGTTGTTTCTGCACCACTGTTGCTCACGCTGAATGATACGCGTGCGGTTCAAAAGCACGCGCTCCACAGCTTCGGAACAACGCTGAAAGGAGCGGAACGACCTGCCGCGCAAGGAAAAATTCTCCCTTGTCTGTTCACACCCCGGCACACAGCCACGCCGGGACATACGCCCAAGTGATGTTTGCTCATCGCACCGCTGCATGCACATGGTAAAAGAGTTCTCTGTGTTTCCCAGAATACGGTCCAGGTCGTCAGCAGCAAAGGCAGCTTCTGCCAGAAGCAATGAACTGGCACAAACAAAGGCGGCCACTGGAAAAAAGCGAAGCGTTTTCAGCATTATTCCCATAATAACTATTCCTTTCTGGTATCATACCCCTGCAAGGCAGCCTTGCGGCAGTTCATGCCCTGCTTCATGACAATGAAAGTATGCTTGCCCTGAAGGCACAGGGAGCACCCCCCCAGGCCAATGGGGCAACAACACATTCATAATGATTGCTCTCATCATATCGGCACAAAAAAAATAATACTAAGGGTAAAAAAACAGCGCAGTGCAAGTTGCCTTGCATTGCGCTGAATAAGCAGTTTCACCGGGCTGGCCCGAATGCCCCCATGCAGGCTGCACCCCCTGGAAGCACCTTATAAAATCTGACTCAAAAACAGCTTAGTCCTATCATTCTGGGCATTCTGGAAAATCTCTTCCGGGGTGCCCTGCTCCACAATGGCCCCTTGGTCCATAAACACAAGCCTGTCTGCCACTTCACGGGCAAAGCCCATTTCGTGGGTTACCACCACCATGGTCATGCCTTCACGGGCCAGGGTACGCATAACGTCCAGCACTTCACCAACCATTTCAGGGTCTAGTGCAGAGGTGGGCTCATCAAACAACATCACTTGCGGGTCCATGGCCAGGGCACGGGCAATGGCAACACGTTGTTGCTGCCCGCCGGAAAGCTGGTCCGGGTAGACCTCGCATTTTTCCGCAATGCCCACCTTTTCCAGCAGGCTCATGGCTTTTTCATTGGCCTGCTTGGAACTGCGGCCCAGCACCGTTTCCGGAGCAAGGGTCAAGTTTTGCAGCACGGTAAGGTGCGGGAACAAGTTAAACGATTGAAATACCATACCCACTTCAGCACGCAGTTTGTTTATGTCACAATCCACATCCAGAATGTTGGTGCCGTTCACCCAAATTTCCCCTGCATCGGCATACTCCAGCCTGTTCATGCAGCGCAGGAAAGTAGACTTACCAGAACCGGATGGCCCGATAATAACCAAGGCTTCACCTTTTGCCACTTCCAGGGAAACGTCTTTAAGCGCATGAAGCTGGTGGGGAATCCAAAAATATTTATGCACATGTTTGGCATGAATCATTAGCGAACCGCCCGTCTTTCAAGGTATTGCACAAAAAGTGACAGCATGAAGGTAAGCACCAGGTACAACAGCGCACAGGTAAACCAAAGTTCCAGCGATTGCAGAGAAGAAGTAACCGCTTCCCGCGTGGCTTTGGTCAGTTCACGCACAGCCATAACCCCAAGCAGGGAAGAGTCTTTAATAAGGCTGATGAACTGCCCGGCAAGGGGGGGCAAAATACGGCGAAAAGCCTGGGGCAGAATAATTTTTCGCATGGCCTGAGAGTGGGTCATGCCCAGGGAACGTGCCGCTTCCATTTGCCCACGGTGCACAGACTGAATGCCCGCCCGGACAATTTCAGCCACATACGCACCGGTGAAAATGGCAAGGGCTGCAACGCCATACCATAATGGAGCAATACCCGGTAGCCCCACCTGGCCCAGCAGGGCGTCCACCACAAAGCCCACAACAAAATACCACAGGAAAATTTGCACCAAAAGTGGTGAACCACGAATGATTTCTATGTAGGTAATGGCCCCCCAGCGCAAGGCAGGGTTGTTTGAAAGGCGGCATAACCCGGTAACCAGACCAATGCCAATGCCTGCCACAATGGCAAACGAGCTGACAACCACTGTCACCCACAGCCCTTCAAGCAGAATGCCCGGCTTGCTGAAGGAACGCTTGGCAATAATGTCGCCCATGTACACATCCGTTTCCGGCTGCACCAAAGCTTCAGACCCAGCCCCCAAGGTCATGGAAACCAGTTCACCAGGGTGATCTTCCGCAGCAAAGCGAATAACGGTTCCGCTGGGGGTGTGTTGCACTTCTTTTACCGTGCCGGAAAAATCGCTGCGGATATCTTCCTGCCCACTGTACCAAAAGTACTGGGGAACACGGTACCAGCGCCAGTCGTAATGTACGGAAGCGGCGGCATAGTAAAAAAGACCGCAGGTAAGCAACAAGCCAACAACAAACGTGATTTTCCAAGCGGTGTAGTACAATGGGGAGCGGGGTCGGTCTAAACCGAAATACGACATGGGGGCGTCCTTCGTGAAGATACATGGAAACACAGGGGAAGTGTTTACCGATGTCGTTTTACGCAGTAAAAAGACCAGAATCTACCAATTAGGAGAATTCATTTCTCCTGTAAAATGAGTGGATTCTGCGCCTTTCCCAAACAAGTGGACCTTCGCTTGCTTGGGCATAGAGCTGATCAATGGCAATGCATCAGCGGCTCCACAAAAAAGGCCCCGGCTCGCCTGGCAAGCAGCAAGCCGGGGGCTGCACACGTTCTAGCGCTGGGTTTGACCGAACCAGTCAGTGGATTTAATCCACTTGTTATACATGCGGTCATAGCGGCCGTCGGCCTTTACCTGACGCAAAAAGTTGTTGAGAAAATTCATAAAGTCAGGGTCACCCTGGCGAATGCCCATAGCAAGGGGTTCATAGGTAAAGGGAGTATCAAGGTGTACCAGTTTGCCACCACCGTGCTCCGCAAAAAACACAATGTTAAAGGGCATGTCATACACCCAGGCGTCAGCGCGGCCATTAGCCACTTCAAGGGCGCCATCAGCTTCTTTTTCAAACGTTTTGAACTGGGCTTTGGGCATGTTGCGTTTTACAGCTTCTTCCCCGGTTGTGCCCTGGCGGGAAATCACCAAAAACTTGAGGTCGTTAAGTTGCTGCCAGGAAGTAATAGTACCTTCATGCTTTTTATTCAGCAAAACGGACTGCCCGATCTGAATATAGGGGTCTGTGAAGCCAATTTTCAGGTTGCGCTCCTGCGTCAGGGTCATGCCGCTGATAATCACATCAATTTTGCCTGTGAGCAGGGCAGGAATGATCCCGTCAAAATCGATATTCACAGGAACAAGCTTTACCCCCATACTTTTGGCAAGTTCGCGGGCCAGGTCCAGGTCAAAACCAATGTAGTTGCCGTTCTTGTCTGTCATTTCAAAGGGCATGTAGCCGGAATCAAAACCGACTCGCAGTTCCTTTCTGGCCAAAATTTCATTGATGGTGGATTTTTTTGCCAGGTCAGTATCCGCAGCCTGGGCAACAGTACCAAGCAACATGGCTGCAATCAGCCAAAGGCAGGCAAGAACTTTTTTCATTAGTATCTCCTGAGAAAAAGAAGGTTCAAAACACATGAATGACAACAAAAGAACAATAAAAATACGCCATGCCCATTCACTGCAAGGGCATGGGGTCTAATATTTTCCTTCCGTTAAAATTTCTTTGATAATCATGTCTTTGTGGCACCGCTCACACTTAGGAATGGATTCTTTTGGCACGCAAATGATTTTTGTCAGCTTGCAGGTTGGGCAAATAACTTCAATAAACTCCCGGGAATACCTGCCAGAGAACAGTCCATCTTTAGGCTTCATGTCATATCTCCTTTACCAGGCAAGTACAACTCTCACATGCTTTGCGCCAAAGGAACATTCCCCCAGGACAAAACCCGGTGCCAATGCGGCGAAATCTGCCAATGTTGATACCTGACGCCTTAAAAGCATACGCTGTACAAGCCCCATGACATATGCACATTTCAGTCATTCTATGCTCTCACACAGGAAAAACTGTGTATGAGGAAAACGTTTTCCCAAACCACAATGGCCGCACACTGTGCCCCAAGCCACGCAAAAGGCCATAATGACGCACTGTGGGCAGCCCCCCCAGGGCATGTTACCATTGAAAAGCTGACTTCTTTTCCGCAACACACAAGGACATATCAACAAAATCAATGGTGATCATGGGTTAAAACGACACGCTTCACGAATGTCCGCAATGCCTCCACACCCCATTTCAAAATTGAAATGGGCTAGTCGCCAAGGCCTGTCAGCTTAACCATAAGGGAATAGCTTTTATCGTCCGGCTCCAACACAGTGCGCCCAATAATGGAGAAACACTGGTGGTTATAGGTAAGGTCAAAAAGTACTTCCCTGTTGGAGGTGTCTTTGAAGTCCTGGTTAAAGCCCGTGTCCAGCCCAATGGAACCCCCGAACAGGGTAAATCCGGCCCGGGTGCTGATGTATTGAATGTTGCTGTCGCGCCGACGCTTGTATTCATCAATTTTCATACGTTGATCATACCCAAAGGAAAAGTGACCGTATTCAGGCCAAACAAAGCCCATGCCGCTTTCATGGCGAGTAAGCTTGTTTTCATAGGGAGAGTAGTAGTTTCTTGTATATAGAGAGACAACAGAAGTCAGGCCAAAAGTGGCTTCCCCCAGTACGTCGCCAAAGGGGCGCCGTTCATACCTGTCGCGCATGTCTGTGCGGGTTGCTTCACGTTGGTCATAGGCTTGTTCCAACCGCAGCCGCAGCAAGTCAATGAAATCTTCCTTGATCTTGGGGACCATTTCCCCTTTGTCATTCTTTTCCATAACCACGGTGTGGCGTTTACGGGTAATCACGTTGGTCAAGGAATAGGCAACCTCTGTATGGGGCATGAGCCTGTCCATTTCATCGTAATACGGGTTGTCTTCCTGGTTTTCATTCCTTCTGTAGGCAAATTCCACACGGGGCTGCACAGCATGGCGCAGGCCCTGCCAGCGGCTTTCCCCCACTGTGCTGTTGGTAAGAGGAAGCGGCGTGGGTTTAAAGTCATACACCCTGGCAAGTTCTGTGCTTGCAGCGGAAGAAAATTCGGGCAACGTCCGGGTTACGTCTGTTTCCCTGCCACCCCGTTCTGCCTCCCAAGAGGCCAGTTCACCTTCCCAGCGCGACTGGCTGGCGGATTCGGTATTATAAATAGTTTGGCGAACTCCGGCAGAAGTAATAAGGGAGCCAAGCCGCCCGGTAATGGGAACGGTTAAGGTAGGTACCACTTCATACCGTGCACCGCGGGTGCCTGTTCGGCGGTAATAATACCCGGCCTGGGCGCTTACGTTAGCTTCCAGGGGAAGGGAAGAAAAAATGCGGCCTTTATGTAAAAAGGCATCCAACTGGGGTAAACGCTGCACAGTGGTGTCGCTTGAACGACTGTAATTACCATGCCCAAGAGTTGGGTTTTGGGTGTAAGCACCATACAGTGAAACGGTTACCCGTTCCCAGTCGCGTGAAAGCAGCACGCCACTTTCACGTTTTTTGTTCTTTTCTTGCAAGTCACGGCTGAACCAGGAGAACATTTCATCACGAGAACGGTTAAAGCCGCCCATGCCGCTTTTAAAATCTGTCAGGTAGTCCTGGTCGGAAACGTAATCCAGGTCTGCCTTCAAGCGCCACCGCGGGTCATCAAAGCGGGTATCAAGCATACCACGCACCCAGTAACGGTTACGGTTGGTGCGTTCTGTTTCTCCGGAAAACAGGGTGGCATCACGCCCGCTGGTGTCCCGTTCCTGGTCATACAGCCAGTCGTAGCGAATCCAGCCTTTGGTAGTGTTGCTGGGCTGGGTGCGGTATTCCACCCCATGCATAAACCCACGCTTTGTCATCATTTCACCATTCACCATCAGGTCAGACTGTTGGTTAATGGCCCAAAAGAAAGGCTGGTTATAAAAGAAGCCTTTTTTACTACTATTCCCGAATTCAGGCACCAGGAAGCCCGTTTGGCGGTCGGTTTTTGTAGGAAACAGAAAATAGGGGGTGTACGCCACAGGCGTTCCTTTTACCTGAAAAGAAGAACGCACAAGGCGGGCATAGCCATCCATTTCCACAATGGCTTCATCGGCGGTCAGTGACCAGGCGGGGGCCTGACCGTCTTCAGTGTCACACGTGGTCACCTTGGCATTCTGGAAGGTGTATACATCACCCCAATATTTATTAATGCGCGTGCCGGAAAGATAGGCATGGGGGCCTTCCATAAAAATTTCCCCATTCTTGAGCCAACCCACACGGCTGCGCAAATCAAATTCGGCCTGTTCTGCACGCATGTCGTCCTTTCCCATGCGTACAACAACGTTCCCTTGCAGAAACACCCATTTGGTACTCATATAGTACCGGGCAAAATCGGCTTTCAGTACATCGTTGCCGCGGCGTAGCACAACATTACCCTTTGCTTCCAGCACTTCAGTATCATTGTGGGTAATGAGCGAATCCGCAGTCAAATCCCAGCGGACAAGACGCTCATCTTCAGTGCGCATTTCCAGGGGGCTTGCCGCAGCAAACGCCCTAGTTGCCCCGGTAGCGGCAAATAAGAGAAGGGCCAAGCATAATGCTGAAAGAAAAGGACGTAATACATGCATTGGGAAAATTGCCGCCTCGATGGTTGTGAGAATAAAAACACAAGCCGTGCCATATGCTACTTATATGGTCAGCGTAACTATCAAATAAACCCGTAGCATATTTCGCTGTAAAGGGAAAGCAGAAGGAAGGGCCTTTTTAGCAAGAAATGCACCAGGGAAAAACATTGCGCAAGCATACGCCTAAGTGCTACACACATTCCTTAATTGCATACATGGAGAGATTGTGAGCCACACCTTCCACCACCCCATAACCGTTATTTATATCAACAACATACGCCACAACCACCAGCAGATGCTACAGCATGCGGCTGGGCAGGCACAGCCCCCAAACACGGCTCGGCCCTGGCCCCTGTTATTGCCTGTGGTTAAAGCCGATGCTTATGGCCATGGTTATGCGCGCGTTGCCAAAGCTCTTGTGCAAGAGGGGGCCGGGGCGTTTGCTTCTGGTTCATTGCCTGAGGCAGCCGCCCTACGCAATTGCCTTGCCCCGCACGGGCAGCCTGCCATTGTTTCCCTGCTGGGCGCCTTGCAGGAATGTGAATGCACGCTGGCCCAAGAACACAACCTTGTAGCCACCCTGCATTCCCTAGAACAGCTTGCCGTATACATTTCTGCCCGCAAACCCCTGAACATTGCTATTAAATGCAATTCCGGCATGGGCAGGCTTGGCTTTTCTCTTGCGGCACTGCCGGAACTGGCGCACCAGCTCAAGCAAGCACCGTGGCTGAACCCGGTACTAGCCCTTTCCCACCTTGCTACGGCCGATGAACCAGGCGGAGAAGCCGAAGCCCTGCACCAGGCAACGCGCTTTGGTGAAGCCCTTGGCATTCTCCGCGCGCATTGGCCCCACATGCAGGCTTCCCTTGGCAACTCTGCCGGGCTGTTTATGCATTCTGCTCTTAGCCGCGCCATTGGCCCACATGCCTGCCGCCCTGGCCTTGCCCTTTACGGTATAAGCCCGCTGCACGATGCCACCATTGCCCCCGGCCCTTCCCTGCGCCCGGCAATGGCCATGCGTGCCCCGGTGCTTGCCCTGCGCACCTTGCACAAAGGCGAAGGGACAGGCTACGGCCTGACCTTTACCGCCCCGCATGAAATGCGCGTGGCCTTTATTGGCATTGGCTATTCCCATGGATACCCGCGCCAGCTTTCCGCCAAAGGCCATGTATGCATTCACGGCATAAAGTGCCCCATTGTTGGGCGCATTTCCATGCAAATGACCACAGTGGACGTAAGTGCCGTCCCCAGCCTTGGCCTTGGCGACCCGGCCTGGGTCATGGGGGGGCCGTTTGCGGCTGCCCCAACAGCCACAGAACTTGCCGCCGCCTGCAACACCATTCCCTATGAACTGCTGTGCCTGCTGGGCAAAAACACCCACGAATACCACGAATAGCCGATTCCAGCACGGGCCAAAAGCCACAAAAAAGCCGGGAACGCAACGTACCCGGCTTTTTATCAAGCATCAATAAAACAAAAGAGTTTACTCTTTTCGGAAGGCAGATCTAGCTGGCTGATTCACCAGGGAAGACTACCTGTACGCGCTCTTCATCTTTCGCACCAAAGCGCTCAATACGGCCAATTTCCCATGCTTTAACATTCATGGCTTCCAGCCTGTTGAGCACATCTTCAGCATGGTTGTTGCCCACTACCAGCACATACCCAATGCCACAGTTGAAAATCTGCATCATTTCAGGCCAAGTCAGCTTGCCTTCCTGCAACAGCCAGGTGAACACCGGGGGCATATCCCATGTGCCAAATTGGATGCTGGCTTTTACCTGGGCAGGCAAGGCGCGGGGAATATTTTCATAAAAACCACCACCCGTTACATGCACCATGCTGTTTACCGGAATGTCGCGCATAATATTACGCACACACTCAGCATAAATCACGGTAGGGGCCAGCAGCACGTCGCACACCGTATTATTGGTGCCGGGGAAAATATCGCTGCCCTGTAAACCACTTTGGTCCAGAATTTTACGTACCAGGGAAAAGCCGTTGGAATGCACGCCAGAAGAGGCAAGGCCAATAATGGTGTCGCCAACCTTTACGGAAGAGCCGTCCACAATATCATTATTAGGCACCATGCCTACACAAAAACCGGCAAGGTCATATTCACCAGGCTGATACATATCAGGCATTTCAGCCGTTTCCCCGCCAAGCAAAGCGCACCCTGCCTGCTTGCAGCCTTCTGCAACGCCAGCAATAACAGTGGCGGCCACGTCAACATCCAGCTTACCTGTGGCAAAATAATCCAGAAAAAATAAGGGCTTTGCCCCTTGCACCAAAATGTCGTTGGCACTCATGGCAACAAGGTCAATACCCACGGTATCGTGCTTGTTCCAGGCAAAAGCAAGTTTGAGCTTGGTGCCAACACCATCGGTGGAAGCAACCAGCACAGGGCTTTCAGTATTGCCCACGTCAGGCTTGAACAAACCACCAAAACCACCGATATCAGAAAGCACACCGGGAATATGGGTTTGCCCAACCATGGATTTTATACGTTGCACAAGGTTATTGCCGCCGTCAATATCAACGCCAGCCTCCTTGTAAGCTTTTGCTCGTAAGGTGGATGGGGGCATACTCATTCCTGAACTCCTTGCTCGCTCCGCTGAAAAAGAGAGAAAATTAGCCTTCGGCCCTTTTGCACTAGCGGATTAGTTACACAAAAAAATACTATACGTCTAATTTCAATACTATGCAATAAAGAGAAACTACCCAAAAGGGGTACGCTTGATTTTTTTTCATAAGAATCATACGCTTCTACAAGAAATTCACGAGATTTTCATTAAACACTCTTGGTAATTATTCCCACTTCCCTGGACAAAATTCAATAAAAGGAAAGAAAATGCTGCTCATTTATACAGGAAACGGCAAAGGAAAAACGTCTGCTTCAGTTGGGCAGGCCATACGCGCCCTGGGCCAAGGGCTTACAGTATATTTTGGCCAGTTCATGAAACGCCCGGAGCAGGCCGGAGAACAAAAAATACTGGCAACACTTCTTAACGAGCGTTTTTTAGCCTGCGGGGCCGGTTTTTTCCGTAAGGAAGAAGAGCGCCCCACCCACAGGGAAGCCGCACTGCACCTGCTGCAATGGGCCACCGCCCACCTTGACACAGCGGACATGATTATTCTGGATGAAACCCTGTACGCCCTGGGCAGCGGCCTGCTTACCCAGCAGGAAATAACAACCCTGCTGGACGCTGCAGAACGCGCCGGAACCCACGTGGTACTTTCCGGCAGGGGCCTACCGGACTGGCTGCGGGAACGGGCCGACCTGGTGACCGAAATGATGGAAATTAAGCACCCATACAATTTGGGGGAGAGGGCCGGCAAAGGAATCGAATATTAGGGAAACGCTGATTTATTCCGTTTGGCGGCGTTGCTTCACTTTTTTTGAAGCAGTCGAGGACGAAAGAGTCCACTCCTGCTTCAAAAAAAGCTTGCGCCTTGCCAAACGAAATAACTACGCGTTTCCAAAGAGCCATGTAATCAGCGCTTCCTTAAAAAAATGCCTCCTTTCGAGCAAAGCAAGAAAGGAGGCGCTAATGGGGGTCAAGGGGAATCATTCCCCTTGCAGGGGGTTAGGGGGACAGCGTCCCCCTTATAACACACTATGTTACTTATTTTCTTTCAAAAACTGCTTGGCGCGGGTGGCTTCCGGGCTATTGGGGTAGCGCTTCACCAATTCTTCCAGGCGCTCGCGGGCAGCGTCTTTTTTATTCACATTATGCAGGGCAATGCCCTGTTTGAGCATGGCAGCCTGAAATTTGCCGTTGCCAGGATATTTCGTAATAATTTCCTGGTAGGCCAAGGCGGCTCTGGCATAATCTTTCATTTGAAAATAGCTTTCCCCCTGCCAGAAAAAGGCATTCCCTGCCAGTTTGTCTTTGGGGTGCTTGGTGCCAAAGTCTTTAAAAGCCACCACAGCGTCTTTATAGCGCTTTTGGTCAAAGGCTTTTATGCCGGAATCATACAGCCCTTTGGCCCCGCCGGCCTGTTCCGAACCAGCTTCCACTGCTGTGGTGTCCGCGGCTTCATTCACCAGGGCAACGCCACTGGTGGCCCCTGGGGTGGGGGGAACAACTGCCATAGGCGGTGTTGCCATGGGCGGCGTATAGGGGCGCACGCCCGCACTGGGCACTGCGCTGGGGGCATCCAAAGAATCAGTGCTTATGGCAAGCTGGGAAGCCATTTTACGCACCATGGCTTCCAGGCGGTCTACCCGTTCAGCCAAGCGGCCAGCCTCGCCCCCTGCCCCGCCGCCTTGAAGCTGGTTCAGCTCCTGGCGCATAAGCTGCATTTGCGACCACACTTCCGCTTGCCCCGGCAGCACGTTTTCCACCTGCCCCACCTGGGAAAGTAACCCTTGAATTTGCTGATCGTGGCGGGCTACCTGCTGGCGCAAATCGTCAGCCCCGCCGGATGAGCCCGAAGAACTCCCAGTGGTGACACACCCTGTCATGGAAAGGGCCAACCCGGCACACGCCAATAACGAAAGTACGCGTGTTTTCATGCAAATCTCCTTTATTTTCCCGTGTGGTCTGGCTGGTAACAACCGCATACCACTGGCATTCTTGTATCTTAGGGAAACGCTGATTTATTCCGTTTGGCGTCGTTGTGACCTTTTTCCGCTCGGGCGTTGTTGGGATGAACAGCCAGCAAAGCTGTCTGTTCCCTCCGCCCTCGCTCCACGGCTCGCTACGCTCGCGACTGCCGTCGCCTTTAAGGTTTTTTGAAACAGTCGAGGACGGAAGAGTTGACTCGGCCCGTCCTGGGCCTCGGCTTCGGCTCCCGCCCTGCGGGCGGTTCCCAATTCTGCTTTCCTGCAGAATGATCACTCCTGCTTCAAAAAAAGTTCGCGCACAGAGCCTGTGTCCCCGACCTTGCCAAACGAAATAACTGAGCGTTTCCAAAATTCTATATAATCAGCGTTCCCTATGTGTTCAAAAAAACCACAAATACAGGGTAACACAATTCCTGTAATTCTGCAAAGCTCAAGCTTTGCCTTGGGTGCGGCGAATGCCAAACAACACATAGGCAAGCCCACCGATAAAGGGCAAAAATACCCCGGCGCACATCCACAAAATACGTTCCCCAGGGGTGGCAAACGTATGGTTGAAGGCATGCCAAATAGCCCACAGGTTTAACAACTGCGCAGGTAAAAAATACAGCATGGCTTGCATGTTGGTCATGTTCTGCTCCCTTCCTTGGGGGTATTGGGCGCACAAAACGAGTGCAGCACAAGCAGAACAGCCCCGAAGCAGATAAAAACATCTGCCACGTTAAATGCGGGCCAATGCCACCCTGCCCAATAAAAGTCCAAAAAATCCACCACAGCCCGAAACCGTACCCGGTCGATAAAATTACCCAGGGCCCCTCCCACAATGGCTCCAAAAGCCACGAACAGCATACGTTCATGCTCTTTGGCACTGCGGGCCATAACCACCACCACCACAATGGCTGCCAGGGTTGCCAGGGTAAAAAGCCAGAATTGCCACGTGGTGCCGGGGTCATTCAAAAAACCAAAGGCAGCCCCGTGGTTTTGCACATGCACAAGGGAAAAAAACGAGGTCACAGGAATGCCCGCATCCAGGGGCAACTGCTGCAACACCAGGGCTTTGGTGCCCTGGTCCAGCAGCAGTGCCACAAAGGCAACAAATGCGATTATACGGTAGCGCACTGCGCCCTACCCTACCAGTACTTTGGTGCAGCGGGGGCACGCTTCCGGGTGTTCCGGGTGTGTGCCAAGCTCGGTGCTGTAAATCCAGCAGCGGCTGCACTTGGCCCCCTGGGCTTTGCCAACGCCCACGGCAACGCCGGGCACAAGTTCGTCGCACAAGGCATCTGCCGGGGCACTTTCAAGGGGTTGCAAGGCCAACTGGGACACAATGAACAAGGCCCGCAGGTCTGTGCCCAGGCCTTCCAGCAGGGTGCGCATGGGGGCGTCCACAAACAGGGTCACGCAGGTATCCAGGGCATGGCCAATTTCCCCTGCCTTGCGCAAGGGCTCAATGGCGGCAGTAACCAGGGAACGGACAGCCAGCAGTGTTTCCCAACGCTTGCGTTCTTCTTCCGGCAGGGTAACCAGGGGCATATCGGTGCCGCTCAATGCAAAAATGGTCTTCACATCGTGGCGCAGCTCTTGTGAAAGGTGCTGGAACACTTCTTCCGCTGTAAAGGAAAGCACCGGGGCCATGGCAGAGGTAAGTAACTGCACTATGCGCCACAGGGCAGTTTGGGCGGAACGCCGTTCCTTGCTTGTTTTGCCGGAAGCGTAGAGCCTGTCTTTCAGTACATCCAGGTAGAAGGCGGAAAGGTCGGTCACGCACAGGTTGTGCAAGGTGTGGAACACCCGGTGGAATTCGTAATCGGTAAACGCGCTTTCCACTTCTTTATAGGCACGGCTCACCACTTCCAGGGCGAAGCGGTCCAGTGGGTCCATTTCGGCAAAGGGAATGGCATCTTCCGGGGTAAAATCACCCAGGTTGCCCAGCAGGTAACGGCAGGTGTTACGAATGCGGCGGTAAGCGTCTACCTGGCGGTGTAGAATTTCTTCTGAAATACGCACGTCTTCGCGGTAATCCACAGAAGCCACCCACATGCGCAGAATTTCCGCGCCGTACTTGGCAATGACTTCTTCCGGGGCCACCACGTTGCCGACAGATTTGGACATTTTTCGCCCTTCCCCGTCCACCACATAGCCGTGGGTCAGCACAGACTTGTAGGGGGGCACATTGCGGGTGCCAAGGGAAACAAGCAGGGAGCTGTGAAACCAGCCGCGGTGCTGGTCGGACCCTTCCAGGTACAGGTCGGCGGGGAAGCGGCATTCCTTGCGCTGCTCCAGCACAGCGGCAAAGCTGGTGCCGGAATCAAACCACACGTCCAGAATGTCTGTTTCACGCTTCCAGCGCTGCTGCCCGCAAGAAGGGCACTTCAACCCTTGGGGTACAATATCTTCCAGGGGCGCTTCAAACCAGTAATCACACCCGGTGGGGTGCGCGGCAAAGCGTTCAGCCAGGCTTTTTGTCCATTCGTGGCTGTGCCACGCTTCACCGCAGCCTTCACAAAGCAGGGCGGTAATGGGCACGCCCCAGGTGCGCTGACGGGAAATACACCAGTCCGGGCGGTGTTCAATCATGGAGTAAATACGCTCTTCGCCCCAGGCAGGAATCCAGCGCACATCGTTGCGGATGGCTTCCAGGGCGCGGGCACGCAGCTTATTTTTATCCATGCTGATAAACCACTGGGTGGTGGCCCGGAAAAATACGGGTTCTTTGCAGCGCCAGCAGTGCGGGTAAGAGTGGCGTACCTTGCCCTGGGTAATAAGACTACCTGTTTCCAGAAGCTTTTCAATAACCAGGGGGTTGGCTTCAAAAATGGTTTTCCCGCCAAAAAACTCCACGGTATCGTAAAAACGCCCGTTGTCGTCCATGGGGGAGTAAATTTCCAGGCCATACTTCAAGCCCATGTCATAGTCTTCACGCCCGTGGCCCGGTGCTGTGTGTACGCAGCCCGTACCAGCGTCCAGGGTTACGTGGTCACCAAGCACTACCGGAGAGGGGCGGTCATAAATGGGGTGCTTGGCCTGCAACCCTTCCAGGGCAGCGCCCTTCACCATGCTCACAATGGTGGGGCTAATCCAGCCAAAGGCCTTGCTGCATTCATCCAGCAAGCCTTCTGCCAGAATGTAGTGGTGCCCTTCCACCGCCACCAGGGCGTAATCAAATTCCGGGTGCAGGCACACAGCCATGTTATCGGGAATGGTCCAAGGGGTGGTTGTCCAGATAACCAGCCATGTCTTGCCAGCTTCTGCCTTGGGCAGCTTGCTTTTCAGGGCTGGGTCGGTAACGGGAAAACGCACATAAATGGAAGGCGAGGTGTGGTCGTAATATTCCACCTCTGCCTCGGCCAGGGCTGTGCGGCAAGAAGCGCACCAGTGAATGGGCTTTTTGCTGCGCACCACGGAACCTGCTGCCATGAAGTTGCCCAGCTCACGCGCTGTGGCGGCTTCATAGGAAGGGTCCATGGAAAGGTACGGCTTTTCCCATTCACCCATAACCCCCAGGCGCTTGAATTCTTTACGCTGGGTGGTAATCCACTTTGCGGCATATTCCCGGCACAGGCGGCGCACAACCTTGGCGGGCAGATCTTTCTTTTTTTCGCTGAGTTCCTGCTCCACTTTCAGTTCAATGGGCAGGCCATGGCAGTCCCAGCCGGGCACATATTCGGCCCGAAAGCCCTGCATGTTGCGCGACTTAACAATAATATCCTTGATAATCTTGTTCAATGCGGTGCCAAGGTGAATGTGCCCGTTAGCATAGGGGGGGCCGTCGTGCAGCACAAAGGTGCCTTTTTCGCCCCCGGCTGCCACCATGGCTTCATACGCACCAATACTTTCCCAATGACGCAACATTTCAGGCTCACGCTGGGTCAGGTTGGCTTTCATGGGGAATTTTGTTTCAGGAAGATTCAGGGTATTTTTATAGTCGCTCATGGCTGCTCCAAAAAATAGTCTGCCTTTGGCAGCGGTAAATATAGGGAAACACTGATTAAGTGGCACTTTGGAAACGCGCAGTTATTTCGTTTGGCAAGGCGCGAGCTTTTTTTGAAGCAGGAGTTGACTCTTCTGTCCTCGACTGTTTCAAAAAAAGTGAAGCAACGCCGCCAAACGAAATAAATCAGCGTTTCCATAGAGGGAGTTACGCACGCAGGTGCCAGCAAGGCAACCCATATTCTTCCTTGAAGCGGCAGCATAAGTCAAGAGAAAAGGAGTTTATCCACCCAGGCTGGTACCACCTGCGTGGCCAGCCCATAACGGCTTTCAGCAAATACGGAAGCCCCAACGCTGGGTTGCAAGTTCAGTTCCACGGTGTGTGCCCCATAAGCCTTGGCATGGCGCACAAAGCCAGAAGCAGGGTACACATTGCCGGAAGTACCAATGGAAGCAAACACCCGGCACTGCTCCAGGGCCTCTTCTATTTGTTGCATATACAAGGGCATTTCCTCAAACCACACAATGTGCGGGCGCACATACCCGGCCTTACCGCAACTGGGGCACACGTCTTTACTGCTCATGTCCTCAAAACACGGGAACACAGCTTCGCACGCGGCGCAGCGCCCTTGCAGTAATTCCCCGTGCATGTGCAACACATTGTGGCTGCCGCCACGTTCGTGCAGGTTGTCCACGTTTTGTGTAACCACCAGCACCTTGCCGGGGTATTCCGCTTCCAGCCGGGCCAAGGCCTTGTGGGCTGCATTGGGGGCAATGATGCCGTTTTGCAAATCACGCCGCCGCTGGTTGTAAAAACGGTACACCCGTTCCGGGTCTCTGGCAAAGCCACCGGGGGTGGCTACATCTTCCACCCGCTCGTTCTCCCACAGGCCGTCACTATCTCTGAAAGTAGCAATGCCGCTTTCGTGGCTAATGCCTGCTCCGGTAAGAATGACTATCATAAGCACAGTCCTTTAGTCATAAGAGGGGATACTATTTATCTACTAAGGTGCAAGTTTATGGTGAAGAAACACATCGTGTATTGGAAAACGCTCAGTTCTTCGTTTGGCAAGGCACGAGCTTTTTGGGAAGTGGGTGCTGGGCTCTTTGGGCCCTGCCCCGCTTCAAAAAGAGAGAAGCAACGCCGCCAAACGGAACAATCAGCGTTTTCCGCAGTATTGCAAAACATCCTGCGGTTGCTCCAGCAAATACCTGGCCCCGTAAGCCAGCAATTCTTCCTTGGGCCGGAACCCCCACAGCACCCCCACGGGCACCATGCCCGCAGCGGTGGCGGTTTCCATATCTACCCGCGTATCCCCCATAAACAGCACCTCTTGCGGGTGCAGGCCCAGTTCCTTGGCCATGGCAAGGGCCATGGTGGGGTCTGGCTTGGCCTTGCCCCCTTCCGGGCTGCCTTTTACCAATACAAACGGCTGTAGCGGGAAAAAGTGCTGCACCACCATTGTGGTAAATTCCTGTAACTTGTTGGAAAGCACCGCCAACTGCATCCCTTTGGCCTGCAACTGTTCCAGCATGGTGAAAATACCCGCATACACATGGGTCTTCCGGGCCCAGTACTGCCCATATTCCACTTTGGCCTGGGCCACCAGGGCATCCACCAGGGCCGGGTCTGTACCTTTAGGAACGGTGCGCTGCAACATGGTATGAATGCCATCTCCCACGAAATAACGGTAGTCCTGCACCGGGTGGGTTGGCAGATTATGCCCCGCAAGCACATCATTGGTGGTGTCAGCCAAATCTTCCAGGCTATTAATGAGCGTTCCATCTAAATCAAAAAAAACAGCTTTTGCTGGTAGTGCCTGTGCCATACATTTTCCCCTTGGTTCTTACAATAGACTCATGTCATTAGGCAGAGGCTATGCCCCTTGTCAACCAGGGGGGCACACTCGATTATGAGAAAAACCGCACAACGCTACGTACGCACCGTGCACATATAGGAGTAAATGAGTACACACTCCATGTGCCCCCCCCTCTTTCCATGGGCGCTCCCCCACAAGCTCATAATACAACTCGGAGAGTTCATTATGAGAAGAAATTCATACCTGATAAATTTTTATACCAAAATTTAGTTGAGTTCCTCCCTTCAAGCTGGTAGGAGTAACATATTCAGGCTTGAGTTTTTTTTCACAATTGAAAAAGTCAATAACTCTGGTACCAAGCCATAAGGAACAGCCTAATGAGAATCAGTCAAAATAAAGCTTGTTTTTTAGGCCATGCCGCGGATATAACCTCCTTCCAGCCAAAATGCCTTCTTTAAGAAGGACAAAACAATTGGAATGGCTTACGGACACTTGAATGGCACCCTTAATTCACAGGAAATAAGTCATGTTTTCATTCCTTTCCCAAGTGGGGTTTTTTCTCATCTCATGGCTTGGCGTCGCCGTGCTTGCATATGGCGCGTTTATGGCCTGGAAGAAACGCTCTAACCTCATACAAAGCGTTACCTGGTTATGCATTGCGGATGTGGGCACATTGCTTGTGGGCATGGCCAGCGGCACAGATGGCGGGCAAACCGGAGCAGTGCTGCAACTTGTGTACACAGGGATTGCCCGTTTTTTGGCATATTCCTGCGCAATGCGTCTGGTGGAATTTGCCAGCGTACAGCACACTGAAAATTTATATGGCATAGGCAAAGCGCGCCGGGTTACCACCACGCTCTTTGCCTTTGCCATGTTTGCGGCCCTGGGGGTAAGCCCCTTCCTTACCCCAGACGCAAAACCATTTATTCTGCAAGGGGTATTAGCTGGCGGAGCGTGGCTTACACCTGCCATTGTGGTGGCTGCCAATGCCCTTATGGCAGTCACCACCGTGCTGCTGGTGCATGGGCTGTGGCTTGGCAACGGCTCCTTTGCCGCGGAAGATGAACGCCTGAACCAGAACACCAGCGGCCTTGCCCTGGCTGGCCTGCTTGTGCTTATGGGCCTTGGCGGGCACAGCCTTGGCAGCATGGCTGCCGCCCTGGTTGGTGCAAGCGCAGCCACCTTACCCGATTTTGCCGTGCATTGGCACAGCGCCGCCCTTATTCCCTTTGTAGCGGGCGTGGTTGTGTGGTGCACCGCCAGCATGGGGGAAAAGGTACGCAACATTATTGCCATTGGGGCCATGCTTCTGGCATTTGCTTTTGCAGTGGCAGACACCTCCCTGGCCCCGGTGGGCCGCCTGTTTGCCGTGCTGGTAACGGGCATAGGCCTTTTGGTGACTATTTACTCTTGCGGGTACATTCATAATGGCCCCAGCATGAGCGCCCCCGGCTACTTCTTTTTCCTGTTGCTTATGTTCGGTTCCCTGGCAGGCATTGCCACTGCGGGCAACCTGGGCGGGTTCTATGTATTTTGGGAAATAATGACCCTGACTTCCTACGTGCTGGTAGCCTATGAAGGCACTGAAAGTGCCCACAAAGCCGCCATCAAGTACTTCATTATGTGCAGCGTGGCTGCGGCGGTTATGCTGCCCGGCCTGCTGGTGCTTTCCGCCAAACTTGGCACCCTGGATATTGCCGCCTTGGCGAGCATGGGTGCAACCCTTGCCCCCGGCATGGCAACCCTGGTGGCCCTGCTGACCCTGGTGGGCTTTGGCGTAAAAGCTGGCCTTGTGCCCGGCCACGCATGGCTGCCGGATGCGCACCCCGCGGCTCCTTCTTCTGTTTCTGCTCCTCTTTCCGGTGTGCTCACCAAAGCAGGCATATTCGGCATTGTGCAGATATTCCTGGTTATTCTGGGTACCGGGGCCTTTTTGCAAGGCGCTCCCCAGCAAGCGGACATGGCGGCGGGCATTCCTGCTGCTATTCCCGGGGTGGGCAAGCTCCTTACCGGGCTTGGCCTTATCACCATGTTATATGGTGAATTCATGGCCCTGCGCCAGCAAGACATAAAGCGCCTGTTCGCCTATTCCACCATGGGGCAGATTGGTGAAATCACCATGACCCTTGGCCTGTGCACCTGGCTTGCCACCACCGGGGCACTCCTGCACGTGGTGAACCATGCCATTATGAAAGACCTGCTCTTCCTGTGTTCTGGCGCACTGATTCTGCGGGCGGGCACACGCAACCTGGACGGCCTGAAAGGCCTTGGCAGGGTTATGCCCTTTACCACAGGCTGCATGGTGGTGGGCCTTATTGCCATTATGGGCCTGCCGCCCTTTGCCGGGTTCATGAGCAAGTACCTGATGCTGTTTGCCCTGGCAGACAAAAGCCCCCTGCTGGCAGGCCTTATGCTGCTGGCAAGCCTTGCCGGGTGTGTGTATTACATGCGCATTGTGCGCGTGCTGGTGTTTGAACCCTATGAAGGCGCAGCAGTGGAAGAAGCTCCCCTGGCCATGCGCCTGCCCATAGGCATTCTTGCCGCCCTGTGCGTGGTGCTTGGGTTGTTCCCGCAACTGGGCCTTTCCCTTGTGTTGCCCGTGGTGAACGGCCTTGTGGCTTCCGGCAAAATTGCCGCCCAAAGCCTGCCCAGCCTGAACATTATCTGGCAGCCCTTTACCCTGGTGCTGCTGCTGGGCGCTGCGGTGCCTGTGCTGCTGCGGGCTGAACCTGCCAAGGCAGGCCGTGCCACTGCTGGCGTACTTGCCGTTGCAGCCATACTTGTGCTGCTGTTCGGGCAAGGGTTGGACACGCTTTCTTTCATATTCGCCTTTATTGTGCCTACCATTGGCGCAGTGAACATGTACTACGCTTCGGCCTACATGGACCACAGCCACACCCAGTGGCGCTTTTACGCCTTCTTCCTGGTTATGACAGCAGGCCTTACCGGGGTTGCCGCCAGCCAGGACCTGTTCAACTTCTTCCTGTTCTGGGAAATAATGAGTTCCTGGAGCCTGTACTTTGTTATTGTGCATGAAGAAAACAAAGAAGCGCTGCAAGAAGGCTTCAAGTACTTCTTCTTCAACGTGCTGGGGGCAGCCTTCCTGTTCCTTGGCGTTGTGCTGCTTGTAAACTGTTGCGGCGGTGCCGAATTTACCACGGTAACTGCTGCCCTGCCCGGCCTTTCCAGCAGTAAAATATTCATTGCCCTGCTGCTTATGGCCACGGGTTTTGTGATGAAGGCAGCCCAGCTCCCCTTCCGCATTGACGTGCAAATGCACCCGGCAACGGCCCCCACGCCTGTTTCCGGCTACATTTCTTCCGTTCTGCTTAAAAGCGCCATTTTCGGCCTTGCCAAGCTGTTCCTTGTGCTGGGCGGCGGCGCGCTGCTGGCCCAAACAGCCGGTCTGTTCGGGCAAAACGCCATCCAAACCCTTGTGGTGTGGGTGGGCGGCATTACCATTGTTATGGCTGCCGCGTACGCCGTGTTCCAGTCAGACCTCAAGCTGGTGCTTATTTATTCCACCGTAAGCCAGCTTGGCTACATGGTAGTAGGCGTGGCCCTTGGCACTTCCCTTGGGGTGGCAGGTGGCCTGTTGCACCTGCTCAACCACGTGTTCTTTAAAGACCTCCTGTTCCTTGTGGCAGGCTCCCTTATTCTGCAATCGCACCGCCATTCAGTGGACGCCATGGGCGGCCTTGGCAAGCGTATGCCCATTACCATGGGGTTGTTTGCCATTGGTGCCTTGTGCGTTATTGGCGTGCCCCCCAGCAACGGCTTTACTTCCAAGTGGATTATTTACCACGCTCTTATGGAGCAAGGCCACGTGCTGGTAGCCATTCTTTCCCTCATGGGCAGCGTTATTACCCTGGCCTACTTTGCCAAGCTCATGCACTCCGTATTCCTGGGGCAGCCAGCCCCTGGCCTGGAAAATGTGCAGGAAGCCCCCAAAGCCATGCTGGTGCCCATGGGCCTGCTGGCCCTGGCCTGCGTAGTCACCAGCGTATTCCCCGGCCTGCTCCTTGCCCCGCTGAACAATGTGCTTACGCAGTTCTCCCTCACGCCCCTTGAAATTGCCCCGTGGGGCATTGCTTCGGGCAAAGGGGCATGGAACGCCACCGTTGCCAGCGTGCTGGTAGCTGCGGCCTGGTTTGGGGGAAGAAAAGTGCTGCTCATGTTCACCAAAAACCAACGGGTAAGCCCCATTCACACCTGCGGTATTGACCCGGACGACCTGAACCTGCGCACCACCACAAAAGACATCTATTCTTCCCCGGCTGCCCTGTGGGACAACTGGAAAAAATAGCAGTAGCCAAGCGTAATGTTATGGTGGACCGGGGCTGGGCTAACAAGCAGCCCCGGCATGAATACACGGTGTTTACCCCGCATGGAGCACACAAACCATGAGCGACATATTCTCTCTCATCTCCCAATCAGCCACCGGGCTGTTCCACCTTGTGGTATTTCCCGGCGGCCTGTTTGCCCTGCTTTTTGGCCTTGTGCTGAAAGGCATTGACCGCAAAGTGGAGGCACGCCTGCAACGGCGCGTTGGCCCCCCCCTGCTGCAACCGTTTTACGACCTGGTAAAACTTGCCAGCAAAGAAACCATTATCCCGGAAACAGCCAACAAAACGCTGTTTATGTATGCCCCGCTTTTGGGCTTCACAGGCATGGCAGTGTGCCTTGCCCTGCTGCCTGTGCCCGGCGTGTATTACGGTATGGAAAACATGGGCGACATGCTGGTGTTTTTCTACCTGCTTCCCTTGCCTGCCATTGCCCTGATGGTGGCGGGTTCTTCTTCCAGTTCTCCCTTCGGTGCGCTGGGCTTTTCCCGTGAAATGACCCTGATGTTTGCCTATGAAGTGCCCCTGCTACTGGTTATTCTGGCCGTGGCCATGCAAGTGGGCGGGGAAGGCAGCGCGGAATTTTCCCTGCGTAAAATCATTGAATACCAGCGTGAACACGGCTCCTTCGGGTTCACCCTTTCCATGCTGCCCGCCTTTGTGGCCTACCTGCTGTACCTGCCAGGGACCATGGGTGTGCCCCCCTTTGACGTGGCAGAAGCGGAAACAGAAATTCTGGAAGGCCCCCTGCTGGAATATTCCGGCGGGCTTCTGGCCTTTTTCCAGCTCACCAGCGCCATGAAGCTGGTTATTGCCCTTGGCTTTGGGGTGGTTATGTTCTTCCCAGGCACAGTGGCAGGTGGCCCACTGGTAAACATTGTGTGGTTTGCCGCCAAATGCCTGCTGCTTATGCTGGTGGCCCTTACCCTGTGCAAGGCGGCAACAGCCCGCATGCGCATTGAACAGGCCCTTTCCTTCTACCTGAAATACCCCGCCACGCTTGCCCTGGTAAGTGTTGTGCTGGCATGGGTTTCTTTGTAACCCAAGGAGCTTCCCGTGAACTTGTTTTCTGATATAGTGGTTCGCTCCCCGTGGCTGTACCGCATTAACGCAGGCTCTTGTAACGGCTGCGATGTGGAACTGGCCACCACTGCCTGCATTCCCCGCTACGACGTGGAACGCCTTGGTTGCCGTTATTGCGGTAGCCCGCGCCATGCAGACATTGTCCTTATAACCGGCCCCCTTACCCTGCGCGTGCGCGACAAAGTGCTGCGCGTATGGCAGGAAATTCCTGAACCAAAAGTGACCGTTGCCGTGGGCATTTGCCCCATTAGCGGCGGTGTGTTCCGAGGTGGGCACTCCATTGAAGGCCCCATTGACCGGTATATTCCTGTTGATGTCAACGTACCCGGCTGTCCGCCGCGCCCCCAGTCCATTATGGAAGGGGTGTTGCTGGCAAAGAAAATATGGTTGGACAGGCTCAACGGCATTGCCCCAGGCCACAAGGAGGAACGCCATGTTTCGCTTCCTTAAACTTTTGGGCAAAAACCTTGCCCAAGGCCCTTCCACAGACCCCTTTCCCGCAAAAGAAGCCCACACACCGGAACGCTTTCGTGGCCGGGTGGTGGTAAACCCGGAACAGTGCGTGGGTTGCCGCATTTGCCACCATATGTGTGCAGGCGGGGCCATTCGCATTGAAGATAATGAAGAAAAAACAGGTTATAACTTCACCGTGTGGCATAACACCTGTGCTTTGTGCGGCATGTGCCGGCACTATTGCCCCACCAAGGCCATTACCCTGAGCACAGACTGGCACAACGCCCACACCCAGGAAGATAAATACGACTGGGCCGCCCACTACAGCATTCCGTACCTTGCCTGCGCCGGGTGCGGGGCCCACATTCGCATGCTGCCCCCACAACTGGCAGCCCGGCTATACGCTCACAGCCCTGTGGACATGACCGACCTTTTGAAACTCTGCCCAAGCTGCCGCCAACTGGCTGCGGCCCGCCGGGAGGAAATCAGCAATGACACCCACGAACAAGAGTAACGAAATAGTGCATGATGCCCTGCTGCAAGCCACAGAGCTTGCCACGCAGTGGACATTTGACGTGAAGCAGAACGCCTTTGGCTGGCTGCGCCTGAACAATACCGAAAGCCTGCGCCCCGCCGCCAAAGCCCTGGCCGAAAACGGCGCACGCCTGTGCACCATGACAGCCTATGTGGAAGAGCGCGGCGAAAACAGCAATAAAAAAGCCATTGCCTACCATTTTGCCCTGGCAAATACCGTGGTCACGGTGACTGTGCCCCTGTATACCGCCGGGTGCGACACCCCCGTGGCAGTGCCTTCCATTACCTCCTGGTTCCGCAATGCAGACTGGAACGAACGCGAGTTCCATGAAATGTTCGGCATTGACATTGTGGACCACCCCAACCCCAAGCGTTTGTTTCTGGATGAACGCCTGGATGCGGGCATTATGTCTTCCCTCATTCCTTTTTCTGCCATGGTGCATGGCGCTGCCACCCGCAACCTGTGGGAACAGGTTATGGCGGCAAAAGGGGTGGATATTACCGGAAGCGACGGCAGCTACGGGCTTGAAAACCCGCACGGGGCACCAACCGACATAAGCACCCCGCCAATTGAGGAACCCACGTTTACCCCTGTTTCCGCCACTGCCCCTGAAAACGGAAACTAGGGAACTCAAAACACAACATATTTGCAAGCATTCACTGGCCCGCATCAACGCCAGTTTTATAGGAGCCGCTATGAGCGAAGCCCTTGGTAAAGAGTTTACATTGCCCCTTGGCCCCATGCACGTTGCCCTGGAAGAGCCCATGTACTTCAAGGTAACAGTGGAAGGGGAACGGGTGCGCCACGTGGAAATTACGTCCGGCCACGTCCACCGTGGCATGGAAGCCCTGGCCACCAAACGCAACCTGTTCCAGAACATTGTGCTGACAGAACGGGTGTGTTCCCTGTGTTCCAACAGCCACCCCCTGACCTACTGCATGGCTATTGAAAACCTGGCAGGCATTGAAGTGCCCCGCCGGGCACAGTACCTGCGTGTGCTGGCAGATGAAATCAAGCGCGTAGCTTCACACCTGTTTAACGTGGCTATTCTGGCCCACATTATCGGGTACAAGTCACTGTTCATGCACGTTATGGAAGTGCGTGAAATTATGCAGGACGTGAAGGAAACCGTATATGGCAACCGCATGGACCTTGCCGCCAACACCCTTGGCGGTGTGAAGAACGATGTGGACGCCCAACTATTCGGCTACATTACCCGCAGCTTGCAGCGCCTTGAAGGGCACATGCAGGAAATCATCGACATTTACGCCTCTAACCCCATGCTGTGCTCCCGCACCGTGGGTGTGGGCGTACTGCCAAAGGATGAAGCCATACGCTATGGCCTTGTAGGCCCAGTGGCACGGGGCAGCGGCCTGGCTGTGGACGTGCGCCGCGACGCACCCTATGGCATATACCCGGAGCTGTCCTTTAACGTGATTACGGAAACAGGCGGCGACGTGCATTCACGCGCCATGGTACGCCTGCGCGAAGTGAATGAAAGCATCAGCCTTATCCGCCAGATTGCGGCCAACCTGCCGGAAGGCAAGCTCACCGCCCCACTGCCCGTTATTCCCGCAGGCCAGGGCTGCGCCCGCACTGAAGCCCCACGCGGGGAACTGTTCTACTTCATCCGTACCGATGAATCAGACATTCCTACCCGCTTAAAATGGCGCGTGCCCTCCTACATGAACTGGGACGCCCTGGAAGTGATGATGAAAGACTGCGCCGTGGCTGACGTTTCTCTCATCGTCAACAGCATTGATCCTTGCGTTTCCTGCACCGAACGATAAGGAAACACTGCCTTTTCCCGTCTGGCTGCGTTGCTTCCTGTTTTTTACAGAGGGGCAGGGCCAAAGAGCCCACCCCCTCTGTAAAAAACACTCGCGCCTTGCCAGACGAAAAAATTCAGCGTTTCCCAGAGTTCTCAACCAACTATTTGGGAAAACTGACTGTTTTCATCTTGGGGGAGGCAGAGCCTTCCCCAATGCAATAGGAACATATAATCATGCACGAAACAGTTTTTGCCAGTTCACTGCTACGCATCGTGCTGGAAGAAGCCAAGCGCCATGAAACGCAAGGCGCAGCGTTGCAGGTGAAGCATGTGCGCTTGCGGGCAGGGCTTTTAGCCTGTGTGGAGGCCCACACCCTAACTGGCTGTTTTTCGTTGCTGGCAGAAGGTACCCCTGCGGAAGGGGCCACCCTTGAAGTGGTGGTGGAACCGCTTACGGGGCATTGCCCGGCTTGCAAGGCCAGTGTAAGCACCACCAGCCGCCGTTTTTCCTGCCCGCAATGCGGGGGAGAAGGGGTGCGCTGGGCTGAGGGCAACCAACTGTACATTGACACCATCAAGGTGGCCCCCTACGGCACCGCAGTGCAGGCAGTTACATAAAGCCCACCACCACTGCCTGGTATTTGGCAAACGATGACATCGGTACAAACAACACATACGTTACAATGAGAGAATAAGGACTTTATATGGAAAGCAATTTTGTTATTTATGTGGACTCTGCCAAGTGCAAGGGCTGCACCAAGTGCGAACTTGCCTGCATTGCCTCCCACCACAACATGACCATTAAAGAAGCGGTAAAGCACCGTAAAACCCTTGCATCACGTGTGCATGTGGTAAAAACCGATAAAATTCGTATGCCAGTGCAGTGCCGCCAGTGTGAAAATGCCCCCTGTGCCAACATTTGCCCCACCCAGGCACTGGTGCTTAATGAACGGGGCCGCATTGTTATGCGCACCCAGTTTTGTGCAGGCTGCGGGCTGTGCATTGCCGCCTGCCCTTATGGGGCCATCAGCCCCGAATTTATCAAGCTGACGGAAAAAGAAAAAGCCAATTTGGACAAATCCGAAAACCGCATGATTGCCGTGCGCTGCGACATGTGCGCCGAATGGCGGGAACGGGAAGGCAAACAGGTAAGCGCCTGTGTGGAAGCCTGCGCCGCCGGGGCCTTGCGCATGATGCCCATTGATGAATACCGCCGCCTTGCCAGTGGTGGTGCTGTGGAACCTTCCATGCTGGAAGAAACCCCGGCAGAAAACACTCCGGAAAAATAATCAGCCTCACTGCATTTGCTGTATTTACCAAAAGCCCATGCCCACCAATACTTAGTGGCATGGGCTTTTGGGCGTTTCTATGCTTGGTGCCCACGCCACGGCTTGACGCTACAGCCCGGCGGCCTTACCTATACAGCATATATGTCCCATGTGACGGAAGCACTACAACAAGGAACCTGCCCGCAGCAGGAAATCTCCTTTTCCTTGCCCGTTGCCTTTTTGCATACACACCCTACACTTAGGGAAAGACTGCATACATCAGAGTTTCCCAAGCAGGCGAGCAATGAAGCAAACATTATTTGATGTCACAGGCATGACCTGTTCCGCCTGCGTAAGCAATGTGGAAAAAGCAGTGAAGAAGCTGCCCGGCATAACCCGGGCGGAAGCCAACCTGCTGGGCAACAGTATGCTGGTGGAACACGACCCGAACCAGACCACAATGGAAGCTGTGCAGGCTGCCATTGAAGCCGCCGGGTACAGCGCCACCCCCCGCCTGCCCCAAGGGCACGGCGCAGCCCCTGCCCCGCAAAAAAACGGGTTCGACGCCAGCAAGGCCATTGCTGCCATGAAGCGCCGGGCCGTGGTTTCCTTCGGGTTTATGGTGCCCCTCATGTACCTGAGCATGGCCCCCATGATGGGCCTGCCCCTGCCCGCTTCCCTGGTGGGGGTGGAAAACGCCATTCCCATGGCCTTTACCCAGCTATTGCTGTGCCTGCCTGTGGTGCTGGTAAACAGTGCCTATTTCCGGGGCGGCTTCAAAGCACTTTGGCACCGTAGCCCCAACATGGACAGCCTTGTGGCGGTGGGCACTTCCTCTGCGCTCATTTACGGGATTTTCGCCATTTACCACATGGGTTGGGCACTTGGGGCAGGCAACCACATGGTGGCAGCCCACTACCTGCACGACTTATATTTTGAAAGCGCGGGCATGATTCTGGCCCTTATCACCCTTGGCAAAACACTGGAAGCCGTGGGCAAGGGCCGCACGGGCGCTGCCATTACCGCCCTGTTGAACCTGGCCCCAAAAACGGCCTTGCGCCTTCGTAACGGGCAGGAAGAAACCATTCCTGTGGAAGGAATTCAGCCGGGAGACACCCTGGCAGTCAAGCCGGGTTCCCGCGTGCCTGTGGATGGTATTGTGCTGCAAGGCACCTCTGCGGTGGATGAATCTGCCCTCACGGGAGAGAGCGTACCTGTGGAAAAAGCCCCCGGCGACACTGTTACCGGGGCCACGGTAAACACCAGCGGCTACATTGTGATGCAGGCCAAGCGCGTGGGCAACGACACCACCCTGGCCCAAATTATTGCCCTGGTAGAGCAAGCCGGAGCCACCAAAGCCCCTATTGCCCGCCTGGCAGATGCCATTAGCGGCATATTTGTGCCTGTGGTCATGGGTATTGCGGCCCTTACCTTTGCGGGCTGGCTGCTGGCTGGCAGCCAAGTGGAATTTGCCCTGGCCCGTGCCATTGCCGTGCTGATTATTTCCTGCCCATGCGCCCTTGGGCTGGCAACGCCTGTGGCCATTATGGCAGGCACTGGCCAAGGGGCCAAAAACGGCATTCTGTTTAAAAGCGCCCAGGCCCTGGAAGGGTTCGGTAAAATTCATACCATGGTGCTGGATAAAACAGGCACCGTCACTTCTGGCAAGCCAGTAGTAACCGACATTCTGCCCCTTGCCAGTGATGAACCCACCTTGCTGGCCCTTGCCGCCGGGGTGGAAGCCATGAGCGAACACCCCCTGGCCAAAGCCATTGTGCAGGAAGCTGCCACCAGAAATATTGCCCCCTTGCAGGCCAGCGGCTTCACCGCTCTTTCCGGCCTTGGGCTACGGGCTCAAACGCCCCTTGGCCTGTGCGTGGCTGGTAACTTGCGCCTTATGAACCAGCAAGGCATTAACACCGCCGCAGCAGGCACCCTGCCCACCACCCTGGCAGAAGCGGGCAAAACACCCTTGTACTTTGCCCTGAACGGCAGCCTTGCAGGCATTATTGCCGTTGCAGACAAGCCCAAGCCCAGCAGCGCCGCTGCCATTGCCGCCCTGAAACAGCGCGGGGTGCATGTGGTTATGCTTACAGGGGACAACGCCGCCACAGCGGAAGCCGTGCGCCGGGAAGTGGGCATTGACGAAGCTATTGCTGACGTGCTGCCCCAAGACAAAGACGCACAGGTACAGCGCTTTATGACCCAGGGCCACAAAACCGCCATGGTGGGCGACGGCATTAACGATGCCCCGGCCTTGGCCCGGGCCGACGTGGGCGTGGCCATTGGGGCAGGGGCAGAAGTAGCCATTGAATCTGCCGAGGTAGTGCTGATAAAAAGCGATTTGTGGGACGCGGTAACGGCCTTTGACCTTTCCCGAGCCACCTTGAAAAACATCAAAATGAACCTGTTCTGGGCTTTTTTCTATAACATTCTGGGCATTCCTCTGGCAGCAGGGCTGCTGTACCCGGCTTTTGGTTTAACCCTGAACCCCATGTTTGCCGCCGCTGCCATGGGCCTTTCCAGCGTGTTTGTGGTGACCAACGCCCTGCGCCTGAACCTGTTCCAAAAACCGGTTCCGCCCCAGGGGGTTATTGTGCAGCCCGCTGCAACACTCCCGGCAAGCACACAGGCAACAACACAGGGCAGTGTAACAACAGCACAGCCTGCCCCGCCTGCACCGCTTACATCTCGTAATTCCGCTCCCTTCCCCACCATGGCAGCAGTAAACGCCGCCAAAACGGCAGAAGGAACAGCAGAAGCCTGCCCCATTCCCATAGCAGGTCAGGCCCCCGGTCAGACTCCCTTTGGGCAAACCACACTGACCCCGCTGAATACAGTACAAACACAGCCCAAGGACGTTGCACCGGAAGACGCCCAATGGGTAATGACAGTAAATGGCATGACATGCGGGCACTGCAAGGCACGGGTAGAAAAAGCCCTTGCCACCCTGCCCGGAGTAACCGCCACAGTCACCCTGGAAACAAAACAGGTGCATATTGCCGCACCGGAAACAACCACTGCCGAGGCACTGCAAACCGCTGTGCAAGAAGCAGGATACGAGGTAGTAACCATGGAAGCAACACAACAAACCGCAACGGCCCAATGGACAATGACAGTAAACGGCATGACCTGCGGGCACTGCAAAGCACGGGTGGAAAAAGCCCTTGCCACTCTGCCCGGCGTCACCGCCACCGTAACCCTGGAAACAAAACAGGTGGCAGTAACTGCCCCCCAAAACGTGGATGCGGCAACACTGGAAAAGACGGTGACGGATGCCGGGTATGAGGTTATCTCAGTCATTGACTAACCACTGAAATACACAGAAACAACAACCGCCCATGCGCTACCAAAGCACATGGGCGGTTGTGAGTTTTTAGAAGGTGGTACGACTTGTTTTTATACGGCGTGGTTTGGTGCGGCGTGCCGCCGCCTCAGCCTGTGTTTCTTCTTTATGCATCTACTCCGCAAGGACTGGAAACGCGAGTTATTTCATTTAAGGGGCATCCAAGGTCCACAAGCCCTGTTCACGCCGCCGCGCTTCCATCGCTTCCAACAAGGTAAAGGGCACTCGCACCTGTGCCCCGGCATAGCCAAGGGCCACACCGGGTTTGCGTATACCGTGGTAGTCTGATCCACCCGTCAGCAATAAATCGTGGCGTTTGGCAAGGCGCAGGCAGGTGCGAATGTGGGCAGCGTTATGGGTGGTGTGGTAGGCTTCAATGGCACCAAGGCCACACTCCACAAACGTGGCAAGCATGTTTTCAAACACCTGGCGTTCTGTATGGGCCTGCAAAAAAGGGTGTGCCCAAGTTACGGTTGCCCCGGCCCTACGCAGCAAGCCAATGCATTCTTCAGGGGAAAGCAACGGGCGCGGCACATAGGCACGGCCCTTTATACCAAGAAATTTATCAAAGGCTTCATGCGTGGAAGCCACGTAGCCCTTGGAATATAAAGCCATGGCAATATGGGGGCGGCCCACAACCCCATCTCCTGCCAGGGCGTTTACCTCTGCCAAGGTCAGTTCCATACCCAAGGCGCACAATTTTTCCACAATATGCTGGTTACGCTGCGCCCGCCCACCACAGGAAACTTCCAGGGCAGCCACAAGTTCCTGGTTATTCCGGGGCACATAATAGCCCACAAAATGCAGTTCCCTGCCCTGCCACGCAGCAGCAAGTTCACACCCGCGAATACACTGCACCCCATGTTCCCTGGCGGCTTCTTCCGCCGCATCAAGGCCAGCAATGGTGTCGTGGTCGGTAAGGGCAAAAGCGCGTAGGCCACACTGGGCAGCCTTGCGGGCCAGTTCTGCCGGGGAATCAGTACCGTCAGAAGCAGTACTGTGGGTATGTAAATCTATCCATAAAGGGGGCATGATGCTCTTGCTCCTCTTGAAAGCCGCCGTGCGTCATGCTATGAGTAATCCATAGGGTGTGGCCCATGCCATGCTTTTCATGCTTCAACCTACCGTTATTCTCCACCAAAAACAAGCTACTTACCAAGGATTTCCATACATGGACGCTGATTTGCTCTCAATACTGGCCTGCCCGCGCTGCAAAGGCCCCCTTACCTTGTACAGCGGCACTGAAGGCCTTTTGTGCGCTGCCTGCCAGGTGGTGTACCCCATTGTAGACTCCATTCCTGTATTGCTGGTGGAAGAAGCCATTCCCCAGGCCCAATGGGACACGGGCAAGCGCCCCGGCCCGGCCTGCAAAGGGGAATAACCCTGAAGAAACGCTGATTTATTCCGTTTGGCGGCGTTGCTTCCCAAACAAAATAATTGTGTATTTCCAATAGGCTGATGGAACCAACATTCCCCTACAACCCGGCCTTTGCCTGCCAAGCAACATACTATGAGAATACTGGTATTTGGTGACATACACGGCAGCCTGCCCACGGCCCGGCGCATTGTGGAACTGGCGGTACAACACCGCCCCAACCAAATTGTTCTGCTGGGAGATATTTTATACCACGGGCCGCGCAATCCTATTCCGCAAGGGTACGACCCGCAAGCCTGCGTGCGTGAACTGACCCCCCTGGCAGAACGCATTATTGCTGTGCGCGGCAACTGCGACAGTGAAGTGGACATGAACCTGCTGCCCTTCCCCATGGCAGATTCCTTCACCTGGCTGTTTGCCGAAGGGCTGCGCATTTTTGCCACCCACGGGCACACCTATTCGCCGCAAAACCTGCCTCCCCTTGCCGTGGGGGACATTTTCCTTTCAGGCCACACCCATGTTCCCACAGCCAACATCCACAAAGGCATTGTGCTGTGCAACCCAGGCACCCTGACCAACCCCAAGCAAGACCACCCTGCCTGCTACGGCCTGTTTGACGGGGGTTGCTTTGCGGTTATTACCCAGTCTGATGAGGTATATTTGCGCCTGGAAGGCCTCTAAGGGAAACACTCAGTTATTCCGTTTGGCGACTTTCTTTCGCTCAGACGTCGTGGTGATGAACAGCCAGCGAAGCTGCCTGTTCCCTCCGCCCTCGCTCCACGGCTCGCTACGCTCGCGACTGCCGTCGGCTTTAGGGAGGGTTTCACGGATAATGATCTCTGGCAACTCTCATAAAAGCACAGACCTTGGAAACGCTCAGTTTTTTCGTCTGGCAAGGCGCAAGTTTTTTTAAAATGGGGGGGCCTTTGGCCCTGCCCCCCTTTAAAAAAAATGAAGCAACGCCGCCAGACGGAAAAAATCAGCGTTTCCCTACAGAATGGCTTTGCGGTAAAACACCGTATCAACAGCCATTAAGGGCACGCAAGCGGGCACTTCTTCCCGCGTAATACGCACAAAACCGTTACGTTCATAAAAACGATGGGCTGCCAAATAAACAGCCGTGGTGCCCAGGTACACATGCTGCATACCTGCTGCACGGGCATGGGCAAACAGTGCGTCCAGCAGGCGTTGGGCCGTGCCATGTTGCTTGCCACGAAACGCCGGGGCCACGAACATTTTACGCAAGGCCCCCACCCCCGTGCCCGCGGCTTTCAGGGCCAGGGTACCCACCACAGTGCCCCCCTGCAAGGCAACCCAAAAATTCCCACCACTCTGCTGGTATTCCTCGGCAATACGCTCAAGGTCTGGCTGGTCTTCACGCCCCACAGGCAGTTGGAATTCCCCCTGCTGGATGGACAAAATAAGCGTAATGACTGCCTCTTGATATTGCTGTGTATAGGGTTGAATTATCATGAATTTCTTCCTTTCACCGTTACATGCTGCCCTGCTGGGGTGTACATTTTCAGCTACTGTATAACGGTGTTTGCGGCTTTGGCAACCGGGGCATAGGCATGCACCGTGCTTTCGGTAAGTTCCTTGCCCACAAACAAATCATAGGCACACTGGTAGGAGGCAATTGCCCGTTGGGTCACTTCAGGCAAAGAAGGTCCTGCTATGTCTGCAAACAAAGGAGATAGTCTGCTGGCATCGACTTTTCTTCCCGGCTTCAACACAACCAGGCTTTCATTGGTGCGCAGGGCAACCAGTTGGTAGGTTGAAATCCAGGCCCGCCCTTCATTCTTGGGGAGTGTCCGGGCATCGGTACCAAAGAATTGAGAAATATACCCCCAGCCCAAACTGGCCAGCAAGGTTGGGGCAAGGTCAATTTGGCTACTCAAAGTATCTACCGTTTGCGGTTGGATAAATTTCGGGCCGTAAAGAATGCTCACAATGCCGTAGGCATCCGCCGGAACGTCGGTTTTTCCAGCAATGGCAGAAGGGTGGTCGCCAATAAACACAAAAACGGTATTATCAAACCAGGGCCGCGTTCTGGCTTCCCGCATAAATTCCCCAATGGCGTAATCCGTATACTGCACAGCGCCCCTGCGCCCTGTGCCGGAAGGTATTGCCACCTTGCCATCAGGGTAGGTAAAGGGCCTGTGGTTGGAGGTGGTAAGCAGCACCTGTTGAAAGAGCTTGCCTGCCGTGTAGCTTGCATCGGCAAGGGTCAGGCTTTGGGCATACAAATCTTCGTCGCACTGGCCCCAGGCATTGGAAAAAGTTTTATTCTCCGGGGCAAAGTCGTTCTTATCCACGGTGGTGTAATTATTGGCAGTAAAAAAAGCACCCATGTTGTCGAAAAAGCCAAGCCCGCCGTAAATAAACGACAAATCATAGCCTTTTTCGGCAAACACCGTGCCAAGGCTGAACAAATGCTCATTATCCGGCCGGCGCACAATGGAACTGCCAGGGGTGGGTGGCACACTCAGCATCACGGCCTCAAGCCCACGCACAGTGCGCGTGCCCGTGGACATCATGTTGGTAAAGGAAAGCCCCCCCGCAGCGAGTTCATTCAGGTTAGGGGTATATTCCCCCAGCCACTTGCTGCCCATGCTCTCCATAACCACCACAATAACATTTGGCTTTTTTTGCTCCGGCCCGGCCGCAACAACCCGCATCAGGCTGTTCCCCGCTGGGGCCATAAAAATGGGATCAGCGTCACGTATTTGCTGCTGCATCAAAGCAAATGCTGCCGCCTTGTCCATGGTTTTATAAAAGGCGCGGTAATCAAGCTGGTTGTTGCGGTACGCGGAAAACAACTCGTACAGGCCATTTTTGGCAAATTCATTCCACAAGCTGTTGGTGCGCACCGCAACGGGAGAGAACAACACAAACAGCAAAACACCTGCCCCAAATATGGCACCAGGGGCGGCAACACGGCTGCCCAGGGTGTTCCCCTGCAATGCACCCTGCAACAACACATTCAGCTTGGCCCGAATGCGCCGCACGCTTTTCAGCAACACATACGTGGAAATAACCCCTAGCGCAAACACGGTGCCCAGCAACGGAGCCATTGGGTATGATTCCATAATGTTATGCACCACTTCATTGGTGTAGAGCAAATAATCTACAGCAATAAAGTTAAACCGGGCGCTGAATTCATCCCAAAAAAAGTATTCGGCAAAGGCGGTAAAAATAAACACCAGTGAACAAGTGAAGAATATACCTGCGGTATATACACGGCCAATTGATTTTTTAAAAAACGCATTGCTCGGTAGTAAAAACAGCAACGCCGGAAGGGGCAACACAAACCCCAGGGTGGCAAGGTCGTTTACTATACCTTTTGCCAGGGCAGGCAACAAGGCACCAGAAAGGGCAAGGGTTTCGGGGAAGGCAACGAGCAGCGCAAACCGTGTGCAGGTGTTCACCACCAGAAACAAGACTGCCAGCAACCCTATATAATCCAGACGAAATTTGTCCAAAATACGCGCCAAACACAATTTCATATCTGCTCCTGCAACGAAAAAATGAGTGCATTGTGCATGCACCAGCATAAGCAGAGACCCTGAAAACTGAGACAATAGGTTGAATTATTGTGACAAACCGTAGTGACTGCTATGTGGTTATTGTAGTCCAAGCATACCCCCATAGCAAGAAATGATATTATAAACTTGAGCAGGCGCTCTCCCCTCTCTGGCAAACGTATAATACCTCACACTGCATCGCTGCATTCCAGTCATACAAAAGGGGGCAAAAGCCCCCTGTAATAAATAGCATCAACTTAGGAAATACTGAGTTACTCTACTTGCAGCCATGCCTGCAACGCCGCAATTTGGGCCGCCACAGGCTGCGGGCCAGTGCCGCCGGAAGTGTTGCGCCGGGCCACCGCCGCCTTGTGGGCAAGCACAGGGTACACGTCATCTGTAATAAGTGGGCTGATGTGCTGCAAGTCTGCCAGGGGCAGCGCTTCCAGGGTTACACCGCGTGCTTCGGCCAGGGCCACTGCCGCCCCGGTGTGGTGGTGCGCTTCCCGAAAGGGCATACCCTTGCCCACCAAATAGTCTGCCAGTTCTGTGGCGTTCAGGAACCCGCGCTCCAGGGCCGCTTCCATGCGCTGGGGCACAAACACCATGGCCTCCATCATTCCTGCCATAAGGGCCAAGGAAGCGCTTACAGTTTTATCTGTGTCCAGGAACGGTTCCTTGTCTTCTTGAAGGTCGCGGTTATAGGTCATGGGCAGGCCCTTCAGGGTGGTGAGCAGCCCCATAAGCGCCCCATACACCCGCCCTGTTTTCCCGCGCATCAGTTCTGCCACATCGGGGTTTTTCTTTTGCGGCATAATGCTGGAACCAGTGGCGTAGCCATCTGGCAGGCGCACAAAGCCAAAGGCCGGGTTGGCCCAAATAATCAGGTCTTCACACAGGCGGGAAAGGTGCGCCATTATCAGGGAAGCCCCGAACAAGGCTTCCAGGGCGAAGTCCCTGTCGGAAACGGCGTCCATGCTGTTGCTGAACACCCCTGCCATATCAAGCTGTTCTGCCACAAAGGCGGGGCTTAAGGGGTAGGTTGTGCCTGCAAGGGCCGCAGCCCCAAGGGGGCACACCCGGGTGCGCTTGTCGCCATCTGCAAGGCGGTCAAAGTCGCGCCGGAACATGGCGGCATAGGCCAACAGATGCTGGGCAAGGCTTACGGGCTGGGCAGGCTGCAAGTGGGTGCAGCCGGGCAGCAGCGTTTCCTTATGGGCATCTGCCGTGGTTACCAGCACCGCCACAAGGTGGCGCAACAGGTGCCGCCATTCCTGGGTGCGGGCCGAAACAAACAGCCGGAAGCCAAGGGCCACCTGGTCGTTACGGCTGCGGCCCGTGTGCAGTTTTTTGCCCACGTCCCCCACCAGCTCTGTCAGGCGGCTCTCAATGTTCATGTGCACATCTTCCAGGGCCACCTTCCATGCAAACGTGCCCTGCTCAATTTCCTGCAAAATGGCATCAAGCCCAGCGCAAATCTGTTCCGCTTCCGCCGCCTGCAACACGCCCTGCCGGGCCAGCATACGGGCATGGGCCTTGGAACCTGCAATGTCTTGCCGGTACAACGCCCTGTCGTAGGAAACACTCTCCGTATATTCTTGCACCAACGCATCTGTGCCAGCGGCAAACCGACCGCCCCACATCGTTCCTTTATTACCCATATCTCCCCCTAATTAAGGAAACGCTGATTTTTCCCGTGCTCCCATAAAAGACGCTTTGCACCATATAAGCAAAAGCCGCGCATTTGCAGCACAGCGCCAAAAGCACTGCCCATGCAAAGCGCGGCACCATAACGCCTTTGAGAGAAACGTCATCTTCCCTATAAAACCACGAATCTTGGTAAACGCTCAGTTTTTTCGTTTGGCAAGGCGTGATTGTTTTTTATAGGGGGGGTGGGCTCTTTGGCCCTGCCCCCCTGTAAAAAACATGAAACAACGCCGCCAAACGGAAAAAATGAGCGTTTACCGAGCTTTGTAGCCCTGAATACGCAACCCATTTAAACGGATGAACCCGGTGGCATCGCCTTGGTTGTACACTTCGTCGCGTTCAAAGGTGCACAGGTCCTGGCGGAACAGGGAGTAAGGCGACTTGCGCCCCACGGGGTACACGTTGCCCTTGTACAGCTTCAGGCGCACAACGCCAGTAACGCGGTGCTGGGTGGCGTCAAAAAAGGCCTGCATGGCTTCACGTTCCGGGGCATACCAGAAGCCGTTATACACGGCAGCCGCGTAGGCCGGAATCATGGTATCGCGCTGGCGCATCACTTCGCGGTCAAGGCAAATGCCTTCCAGGTCGCGGTGAGCAGCGTGAATAATGGTACCGCCGGGGGTTTCATACACACCGCGGGACTTCATGCCCACGAAGCGGTTTTCCACCAGGTCAATGCGGCCAATGCCATGGCGGCCCCCAACTTCGTTGAGGGTACGAATAAGGGCAGCGGGGCTGAGCACCTTGCCATTCACAGCCACGGGGTTGCCCCCTTCAAATTCCACCTCAATATATTCTGGCGTGTTGGGTGCTTTTTCCGGCGGCACAGTCATCATGTAGCTGCCTTCACCCGCTTCCTGCCAGGGGTCTTCCAGTTCGCCCCCTTCAAAGCTCAGGTGCAGCATGTTGCGGTCCATGCTATAATGCTTGGAGCCTGCGCTTAACGGAATGCCGTGCTTTTCCGCAAACGAGGTCAGGTCGGTACGCGAACACAAATCCCACACGCGCCAGGGGGCAATTACTTGCAGGTCCGGGGCCAGGGAGTTAATGGAAAGCTCAAAGCGCACCTGATCGTTGCCTTTGCCAGTGGCACCGTGGGCAATGGCGTCTGCGCCTTCCCGGCGGGCAATTTCCACCAGTCTTTTGGCAATAAGGGGGCGGGCAATGGAAGTGCCCAGCAGGTAGCGCCCTTCATAAAGGGCCCCAGCACGGAACATAGGGAAAATGAAGTCTTTGGCAAATTCTTCGCGCACATCTTCCACAAAGGCTTTCACGGCACCTGTGGTCAGGGCTTTTTCTTCAATGCCATCCAGCTCTTCTTCCTGCCCAAGGTCGCAGGTAACGGTGACCACTTCACACTGGTAGGTATCTTTAATCCACTTCAGAATAACGGAAGTGTCCATACCGCCAGAGTAGGCCAGCACCACTTTCTTTATCGCTTTACTCATTTGAAACATTCCTTCTTTGTTCTTGGGTGGGCAGGCTGCTTGCAGCCGCCCTCTAAATTTTCAGAAACTTTGCTTATTCTTGGGTGAACACCCATTCAAGAATGGCCTTTTGCATGTGCAGGCGGTTTTCCGCCTGGTCCCACACAATGGAAGACTGCCCTTCAAACACCTCTTCCATCACTTCCTCGCCCCGGTGGGCAGGCAGGCAGTGCATAAAGCAGGCACCCGGCGCAGCCTTGCGCATAAGGGCTTCATTCACGGAGTAGCGGGAAAACACCTTCACGCGCTCGCGCATTTCTTCTTCCTGGCCCATGGAAGCCCATACGTCGGTGTGCACGTAGTGCGCACCAGCCACGGCTTCTTCAGGGTTTTCCATAAGAAATACGTTTGCCCCACTGGCAGCGGCTTCTGCCAGCAATTCAACGTCTGGCCCAAACCCTTTGGGGCAGGCAAGCTTTAAGGTAAAGCCAAACACCATGGCAGCTTCCACCAGGGAATTGGCCATGTTGTTGCCGTCGCCCACCCAGGCTACCGTAAGGGAAGCAAGGTTCGGGGTGCGCTCATACATGGTAAGCATGTCGCTCATTACCTGGCAAGGGTGGCCTTGGTCGGTAAGGGCGTTCACCACGGGAATGGAGCCAAAGGCCATGAGTTCGTCCAGCTTTTGCTGCCCAAAGGTACGCACCACCATGCCGTCGGCATAGCGGGAAAGCACGCGGGCAGTGTCGCGCAGGGGTTCGGAACGACCAAGCTGGCTTTCCATGGGGGTCATGAAAATGGTTCCCCCACCAAGCTGGCGCACGGCTATATCAAATGAAATTCGCGTTCGGGTAGAGGCTTTTTCAAAAATCAGCATAATGGTTTTACCGTGCAGCAAGCTGCTGGTAAAACGGCTGTCTTTCATGGCCTTGGCCCGGCGAACCAGGTGCATGCCCTGCTCCGCGTTAAGTTGGCGAATGTGAGTGAAATGTTTGGTCATGCGCTTCTCGCAATAGCTACGGGGCATAGCCCACGATGAATCAACACCAAACGCATACCATAGAAGCACACGGCCTGTTTGTAAAGTGGCAACACGGGCTTTTTGGGGGAAAAGACGCCGGGCAGGAGAAAGGAAGCAACCTTACAAACGCTGAAGCCAGAAAGACCCTGAATCACTCTTGCCTAAGGAGGCATTTTAGGCTACATCCCGCAAAGCAACTCCGCTACCTTACCCCAACAACACGCACACACGGGCCGCAAGGCCATGCCTTGCCGCTTGTTGCGGCTTTTCAGATACCAACGCTGGTTGTATCTGCAACTGGTATACAATGAGAGTGCGACAAAGGAGCATTGGTTATGCGTATTTTCCTTTTTGCTCTGCTTTTTATGCTGCTTGTGCCCCAGGCAGCCAACGCTCAAAAGGAGTTCCCTGTGATTGAACTGCACACCACAAAAGGCGTGATTGTTGTTGAACTGAATACTGAGAAAGCTCCGGTAACGGCTGCCAACTTCAAGCAGTATGTAGAAGACGGCTTTTACGACAATATGATTTTTCACCGCGTTATTAGCGGCTTTATGGTTCAGGGCGGCGGCATGACGGCTGACATGAAAGAAAAAGCCACCCGCGAACCCATTACAAACGAAGCTGACAATGGCCTTTCCAACGACAAGTACACCCTTGCCATGGCCCGCACCAACGACCCGCATTCTGCCAGTGCCCAGTTCTTCATCAACACCAAGAACAATGCCTTCCTGAACCACTCCTCCCCCACCATTCAGGGCTGGGGTTATGCTGTGTTCGGTAAAGTGATTGAAGGCCAGGACGTGGTGGACGCCATTGAAAAAGTTGCCACAGGCAGCAAGGGCTTTCACGACGATGTGCCTGTTGAGCCTGTTATTATTACCAAGGCTGTTGTGCGCAAGTAACGCGCCCGCACTGTGTTTCCCGCCGCATGTTGCTTGGTTTTTTCCCGGCCCATGCGGCGGTTGTTTTTCTCCAAGCAGCCCAAGCGGAGAAAGCCTATAGCAGCCGCGAACAAGCCCTGCCTAAAGCCTCTACGCCGGGGGGGGGAGAGCCTTCCCTAAAGCCGACGGCAGTCGCGAGCGTAGCGAGCCGTGGAGCGAGGGCGGAGGGCGAAAGCGGCTACGCCGCTGAAGCATCTCCACGAAGCCCGAGCGAAGAATAGTAGACGGCAGTCGCGAGCGTAGCGAGCCGTGGAGCGAGGGCGGAGGGCGAAAGCGGCTACGCCGCTGAAGCATCTCCACGAAGCCCTAGCGGAGAAAGGAAAAAAGAACGCCATGTTTCCAGAGCGCCCCCCCTGCGACTATTCCCGGAAATTGTTTGCCATGCTGGTTGTGGTCAGCATGTTTCCGTATTTCCAGCAAATCAGCCTTTCCACCGTTATGGGCGACGTTGCCGCTTCCCTTGATGTTTCCATGCAAGACATGGGCTGGCTAGGCATGGCCTTTTCCCTGCCCTATGCCTTTATGCAAATTCCGGCTGGCATGCTCACAGACACCTTCGGCCCCAAGCGCTGCATGGTTACCGCCCTTGTGTTGGCTGCCTTAGCTACCGTGTGGTTTTCATTTGCCACCACATTTTCCAGCGCCCTTGCCGCCCGCATGGCAGCAGGGTTTGTTATTTCTGTGGTGTTTATACCCAGCGTGAAGCTGCTGGCCATGTGGTTTTCCCCTGGTAGTTATGCGCGGGTGCTGGGGTGGCTGTTCACCCTTGGCAGTGTGGGCTACTGGCTGCCCACAGCCCCCATGACCTACCTTACAGCCCTGGTGGGCTGGCGTGGCAGCTTTATCGTGGTGGGCATTCTTACCTTTGCCTGCACTATTATGATTGCCCTGGGTGTGAAAGAACGCACCACAGAACCCAACCTGCCTCCCACAGCAACAAATTCCCGCACAAAAATGTACCAAAACCTTACCCGCCTCCTGCGCCACGGCGGGTTGTGGCGCATTGGCATTTGGTACAGCCTTACCTGCGGCGCCTACTTTTCCTTTATGGGAGCCTGGGGGGGGCAATACCTTGCCCAACTGGGGCTGGAACCCACCCAAGTGGGCTGGGCACTTACCCCGGCAGCTTTTGCCCTTGCCACTGCACCCTTTTTCACCTGGTTGCATGAAAAAGGCCTGTCCTTACAAAAGGCCATGTCTCTGCTGGCCTTTATGCAGGCTGCCACCACCCTGCCCATGCTGTTCAACTGGTTGCCCCCTTCGGTGTGGGTGCAAGCTGTGGCCCTTTTTCTGTTCAGCACGGCGGGCATTGGCGGGGCAGCCATAGCCTTTGCCTCTGCCAGAAAACTTTCCCCACCCGGCCTTGAAGCCACCAGCGCAGGCTTCGTGAACATGTTCCCATTTGTTGGGGGCGCAGTGTTCTACCAGGCTGCCGGAACCATTACCCATGCTTTAGGGCTTGCCTCTGGCCCAGCGGCCTTGCTCTCCCTTACCTTGTGGCTGTATGTTGGCGCAACGCTTGTTGCAGGGCTCATTACACTGCGGTTGTCTATACCAGAGGAACATGCCCCGCAGTAAAGAACTACCCTTGTCAACCAGCCCTGCGTAAAGTACATTGGCAGGCGCTTAACGAAATATATTAGGGAAGCACTGATTAATTGGTATTTTGGAAACGCGCAGTTATTTCGTTTGGCAAGGCGCAGCTTTTTTTGAGGCGGGTGCTGACAATTCCGCAGGAAAGCGGAATTGGGAACCGCGCGCAGTGCGGGAGCCGAAGGCCGAGGCCCAGGACGGGCCGAGTCAACTCTTTGGTCCTGCCCCGCTTCAAAAAAAGCAAGTAACGCCGCCAAACGGAATAAATCAGCGTTTCCCCAACAAAACCCCATGGGATACTTCATGACCGCCTCATACCCCATTCGTCCTGCTGTTCTTGAATTTACCCCCTATACGCCGGGGCTTTCCATTGATGAAATCAAAGAGCGTTACGGCCTTTCCCAAGTGGTGAAAATGGCCAGCAATGAAAACCCCCTGGGCACATCCCCCCTGGTGCAGGAACGGGTGTGCAAGGCTGCTGGCACCATGTTCCGCTATATTCAGTCTGGTGCACCGCGCCTTGTGGAAGCCGTGGCCCATTTTTTTCAAGTGCCCCCTGCCTGCGTGGTGCTGGGCAATGGCTCTGATGAAGTCATAGACCTGCTCATTCGTGCCTGCCCCACCCCCGGCATACACAACGTGGTTACCTGCACCCCGTGCTTCAGCCTGTACACCCTGCAAAGCAAGCTGTGCGGCGTTGCCCTGCGTGAAGTGCCCCTAAACCCGGACTTCTCCTTCCCCTGGCAGGCCATGCGCGCTGCGGTAGACGAACACACCGCCCTGGTGTTTATTACCACACCAGACAACCCTTCCGGCTTTTGCCCCCCGCGGGAAGAAGTGCTGGCCTTTGCCGCCAGCCTGCCCCCCACCTGCCTTTTGGTGGTGGATGAAGCCTACATAGATTTTTGCGAAAACGAACAGGAAAGTTCCCTGCTGCCCCTGCTCGCCACCCGGCCTAATGTGGTGGTGCTGCGCACCTTTTCCAAAAGCTTTGGCCTTGCAGGCATGCGCCTTGGTTTTGGCGTTATGCCGCAAAAGCTGGCAACCTGCCTGTGTGCCATCCGCCCGCCGTTTTCCGTAAACATTCTGGCAGAAATTGCCGGAATAGCGGCATTGGAAGACACCACCTTTCGCGCTGCCACCATGCACACCGTAAAAACAGGCCGCGCCTATTTGCAGGAACAGCTCACCGCCCTTGGCTGCACCGTGTTCCCCAGCCAAGCTAACTTCCTTATGTTCCGGCTGCCCCAGGGCTGCACCAAACAGGCCAAAGAAGTGTTTGCCAGCCTGCTGGAGCGCGGCATTATCATTCGCCCCCTCAACAGTTACAACCTTGCCGACCACTTGCGTGTTACCGTGGGCACAGCGCAAGAAAACGCCCTGTTCGTACAGGAACTTACCGGGGTACTGCGCCATGCATAGCCCCCTTGTGGTTACCCTGGACGGCCCCGCCGGAGTGGGCAAAAGCACCCTGGCCCGCAACGTGGCAGGCCACCTTGGCATTGCCTACATGGACACAGGGGCCATGTTCCGCACCATTGCCCTGGGGCTGAAAGAACATATTGACACCGCACAGCGCTGCCTAACCCTGCACGGCCCTGCCCTGGAAGCGGCCCTGCACCAATTTACCTTTGCCCTGCAAGGCAACGGAGAAACAACAACCTTACTGTGCAACAATCGCCCCGTAGGTAATGAAATTCGCAGCGAAGAAGCAGGCCTCATGGCGGCTGCTGTGGCTGTTTCGCCGGAAGTGCGTACCTTTTTGAAAGCGGCCCAGCAGGCCCTTGGGGCACGTTTTTCCCTGGTGGCAGAAGGGCGTGACATGGGAACCGAAGTGTTCCCGCAAGCTGCCTGCAAAATCTTTTTAGATGCCTCCCCTGAAGTACGGGCCAAGCGCCGTTTTTTGCAATTGCAGGAAATGGGCTCCCCAGCAGATTTGCCCACCCTGACAGCCCAAATTGCCCAGCGTGATGCCCAGGACAGGAACCGGGCCATTGCCCCCCTGCGCCCTGCCGCCGATGCGGTCATTATTGACACCTCAACTCTTTCCCTGGAAGAGGTCTTCCAGACCATTTTCCAGGCCGTGCAGGCCAAAGCCCCTGGGGCTTGCCCCCAGTAAGGTTTGCGCCCCAAGGCGGGGCTGCTGTGTTTACCCGCACCAGCCCCGCCTTGGGCTACTTTCGCCACCTTACCAAGGAGCCACCATGATTCGTGCGTTTGCCCTTGCCCTGTACCTTACCGCTGCGTGCCTGCTTATTGCTGGCCCACCAGCCCTTGCTGCCGCCCCTGCCAAGAACACTGCGCAGGGCGTACCTGCCAGTACTGAACCTGCCCTGCCCCTGGGCCTTTCCCAAGCAGCCCTGCGCAAACTGTTTGACCAGATTGTGCGCACAGGCATTGGCCGCGACGGCATTCCTGCCCTGAACAACCCGCGCTATGTCACGGTTTCCGATGCCAGCCTTGCCATGGACGACAATGAAGTGGTGTTTGTGGTATTTTACCCGGAAGGACGCATTCGCATATATCCCCAGCGCATTCTGGTGTGGCATGAGGTGGTGAACGATGTGCTGCCCGACGCCGCGGGCAACATACCTCAGCCCGGCAGCCCGGAAGCAGCTGGCAAAGCCTACACCATAAGCTACAGCCCGCTTACCGGCACAGTAACAGCCTTTCGCTCTATGGCGGGGCAATACCCTTCCTCCTTCGGGGTTACGGGCGACTTGCTGTTCAACAACAGCGTGCTGTACGACCGCATCAGCCTGAGCCAATGGAGCCAGTTGCTGGCCCTGTGCATTGATGGCCCCCTGAAAGGCAAACGCCTGGAACGCATTCCCGTGCTCTGGGCCACCTGGAAAGGGGTGCGGGAAGCGTATAACGGCAAAGCCGAAGTACTTTCACGCGCTACAGGGCACAAGCGCACCTATGGGCGCGACCCTTACGGTTCGTACCAGTCCACAGGCACATATTACGACAACTCGCGCCTTGTGCACCCGGTAGTTACCCTGGACACCCGCCTGCCTGCCAAAAAACGTATTTTAGGCATAGAGCAGGAAAGCATTCGCGGGGCAGTGCAGGTGCAGGAAGTAAAAGACAACATGTTCCTGAACTTTACCATTGGCATAGTGCCCATGGTGGCCCTGTATGACAAAGACCTGGACGCCGTGCGCGTGTTTGACCGCAGGCTGGATGGTGACGCCCGCAACGTGATGAATTTTTCTTTTTTTGAAAACCAGTTTGTGGACGAGGCCACCAAAAGCCAGTGGACACCAGCAGGTGAATGCACCTATGGCAGGTATAACGGCAAACGCCTTACCCCGGTGCTGGCCATTGATTCCATGTGGTTTGCCTGGGCGGCCTTCCACCGCCAAACCATGGTATTCCCCCCTATTACAAGGCAATAGCCTAAAAAAATGCAGATCTATTCCTGAACGAACCCTGCCCTCCTGCCCGCCTCTTCTGCAAGCCCCCTGTTTCCCCTGCGAAACAGGGGGCTTGTGCGTGTAATGCCATAAGAATGGCACCCCCAAGCCATGATGCAACCCTGCAACATTGCACTCTGTTCTTTCCGCCCTCATGCTTGGCATACCTCACGGTCCTTTCCCTCATCAGGCAGCGCCCCCTAGAAGCACTTCTTTGAAGGGAGCATGACAGCACACATTTATTGTGAAATCGGTCACAATAGTTCAGGCCTATGGCATGGAACTTTTGCATAGTTGCAGCCTTGCACCACAAATAAACCTCATCATTTAGGCCAATTATAGTAATCCATATTCATTTCTCAGTAAGCGCCAGCAACATCTGTTGCATTTTTGCACCAAAAAAACTGAAAGAACAACAACACAAACAACACTTAACACTATAAATTAATACGCTTTTTCAAAAAAATAACTCATTGGCACCATAATTGCTCTATTTGGAACAAGCAAAGCAGTGCACCTTGCTGTTCACATTTTTGGGAACACGTGCACGCAAGCAAATGCCCTTTTCGCTCAGGGAATCCGCGCTGCCCCGCCAACGCCTTCACAAAAAGGTGGTGTCTGGGAACTCCTCACACCACCTTGCGCAATTGTTCCAAGGTGCTTTGCTGCGGGCACGCCCCGTGTTCACCTGTTTTCACCCCGGCCTTGCAGGAACATCATAACCCGTACTTTTACCGCTTCAGGAGAGAAAAAATGAGTGCTGAACCTTGTTGTGCATGTTTATCTCCGCACGAAAAACGCCTTCAGGACAAAATTGCAGGTAAAGAAGACACTTACCGCAACACCCCTGCCCACGCCAGAGTATTTGAAATTATCGACAGCTTTGATGGCAAGCAGCCCATTATTGACATTGAGCGGGCCAAGTTTTTTACCGAGTCCATGAAGCAGACAGAAGGTGAAGCCCTTGTGCTGCGTTGGGCAAAGGCCATGAAGCACATTGCCGAAAACATTTCTGTGTACATAGACGACAAGCAACTGCTTGCCGGGCGCTGCGGCTGCCAGGGCCGTTATGGCATTTTGTACCCTGAACTGGATGGCGACTTCCTGGGCCAGGCCGTGGAAGACCTGCCAAGCCGCAAAACCTCTCCTTTCAGCATTAACCCCAAAGACATTCCTACCGTGGTGAACGACATTGCCCCCTACTGGAAAGGCAAAACCTACCACGAAGACCTGAACATTCACCTGCCCAAAGATACCCACACCCTGACCTACGATGACCCAGAAGGGCTGATTTCCCGTTTCATCGTGAACGAAACATCTTCCTTCCGTTCTTCCCTGCAATGGGTGCATGACTTTGAAAAGGTACTGAAGCGCGGCTTTAATGGCCTGAAGCAGGAAGCCCTGGACAAACTGGCGGCCCTTGACCCCTTCTCCCCCACAGACAACGTGGAAAAAAAGCCCTTCCTTGAAGCCATTGTTATTGTGAGCGATGCCATTATTTTGTGGGCCAAGCGCCACGCTGTGCTTGCCCGTGAAATGGCTGCCAAAGAAAAAGACCCCAAGCGCAAGGCCGAGCTGCTGCTTATTGCTGAAAACTGCGAATGGGTGCCAGCCAACCCTGCCCGTACCTTCCATGAAGCAGTGCAGTCCCAGTGGTTTGTGCAAATGTTTTCCCGCATGGAGCAAAAAACAGGCACCATCATTTCCAACGGCCGCATGGACCAATACTTCTACCCCTACTACAAAAAGGACGTGGAAGAAGGCCGCATGAATGAAGACAAGGCCATTGAGCTTATTGAGTGCATGTGGGTGGGCATGGCCCAGTTTATTGACCTGTACATTTCCCCTACAGGCGGCGCCTTTAACGAAGGGTATGCACACTGGGAAGCCGTTACCGTGGGCGGGCAAACCCCAGACGGGCGCGACGCCAGCAACGAACTTTCCTACCTGTTCCTGCGCTCCAAGCGTGAATTCCCCCTGCACTACCCAGACCTGGCAGCCCGTATTCACGCCCGTGCCCCTGAGCGCTTTATTTGGGAAATTGCGGAAACCATCAAAGAAGGTTCCGGCTTCCCCAAACTCATTAACGACGAAGAAGTTATTCCCCTGCACCTGGCAAAAGGCGCAAACTTTGAAGAAATATACGACTACGCCGTTTCCGGTTGCGCTGAAATTCGTATGCCCAACCGCGACACCTACACCAGCGGTTGCGCCTACATTAACTACGCTGCTGCCCTGGAAATGACCCTGTACAACGGGCGCATGAAAAAGTTTGGCGACAAGTTGCTGAGCTTTGAAACAGGCGACCCGCGCAACTTCACTTCCTGGGAACAACTGTGGGATGCCTACCTGAAGCAGCAACTGAACTTCATCAAGCATGCCTTTATTCAGCAAAGCATCATCATCAAGCTGCGGGCACGCCACTTTGCAGCCCCCATGGGTTCTGCCCTGCACGACTTGTGCATGAAGCATTGCCTTGACCTGCACACCCCGCAAATTCCCGAAGGTATTAACCTTGGGTACTTTGAATGCATTGGCTACGGCACGGTAACAGATTCCCTGGCAGCCATTAAAAAGCTTGTGTTTGAAGACAAAAAAATTACCCTGGCCCAAATTATTGAAGCCATGGAACACAACTTTGAAGGGTATGAAGACATCCAGGAAATGCTGCGCAACTGCCCCTGCTACGGCAACAACGACAACTATGCAGACAGCATTGCCAAAGAAATTGACAGGGTTTCCGTAGAGTTCACCAAGAAGTACGCCAAAGAGCTGGGCGTGTTCCTTGATTTGCGCCTGGTGCCCTTCACCTCTCACGTGCCCTTTGGTAAAGTGGTTAGCGCAACCCCCAACGGCCGCAAGGCATGGTCGCCCCTTTCCGACGGTGCTTCCGCTTCCCACGGGGCAGACCGCAACGGCCCCACCGCCGTTATGCTTTCCAACTTCAACTCCAAAAACTACGACCTGCGTGAACGCGCCGCCCGCCTGGTGAACATCAAGTTCACTCCCAAGTGCGTTGAAGGCGAAGAAGGCACCGAAAAGCTGGCTTCCTTCATTCGTACCTTCTGCGACCTGCGCCTGTGGCACGTGCAGTTTAACGTTATCAACCGCGACACCCTTGTGGCTGCACAGCGCGACCCTTCCAAGTACCGCAACCTCATTGTGCGCATTGCAGGGTACAGCGCATACTTTGTAGACCTTTCCCCTGACCTGCAAAACGACCTGATTGCCCGTACCGAGCATACCACCGTTAACTAACACCACACGGCCAGGGGGCATACAGCCCTCTGGCCGTGCTTGATTCCATTTTCAAGTAAAAATTGCGTTTTTCCTTGGAGAGCCGCTAACGGCGGCCCAGCCGCCTTGCTCCTCCAAAACCTTCGGTTTTGGTCGTCTGCTTGGGCAGGCTCCGTTATACCAATTCGGCAGTATTTACTTGGAACTGATATAACATGGCACAAACACTCCAGAAACACAGCGAACCAGGCAGGGACCATGCTCCACATAGACGACACAAAACAAATGGGAACCATTTTTAACATCCAGAAATACTCTGTGCACGATGGCCCCGGCATACGCACCCTGGTGTTCCTTAAAGGCTGCCCGTTGCGTTGTTCATGGTGCAGCAACCCGGAATCGCAAGTGTTCACCCCGGAGCTGGCCTACAACCCCGGCAAGTGCCTTGGGCAAGATAAATGCAGCCGCTGCAAAAACGTATGCCCGGAAAATGCCATTGGCTTTGCGCAAGATGGCAAGGCTGCCATTGACCGTGCACGGTGCACACACTGCACGGAAAACTGCGTGCCCCACTGCCCTGCCCTGGCTCTTATTACTTATGGGGAAAAGCAGAGTGTTGCCACAGTGATTGATGCCGTGGAGCAAGACAGCATGTTCTACACCCGCTCCGGCGGGGGCCTTACCTTAAGCGGGGGCGAACCCCTGGCCCAACCCGAATTTTCCCTGGCCCTGCTGCGTGAAGCACGCAAGCGCCGCATTAAAACAAGCATTGAAACGTGCGGCTGTACTTCCCTTGAAGTGATGGTGGAAGCCGCCAAATTTCTGAACAGCATGATGTTCGACATAAAGCATAGCAACAGTGAAAAGCACGCCGCTGCCACCGGGCATGGGAACGAAAAAATTATTGCCAACTTTCTCGCCGTGGCAAAATTATTCCCCAACCTGCCCATAGTTGTGCGTACCCCTGTCATTCCGGGCTTTAACGATGACGAAGCCTGCATAACCGGCATTGCCAGCCTTGTGCGTGAAGCACGGCAAAGCAGACCCCTGGATGGTGCAGGCATTACCTACGAACTGTTACCCTACCACAGGTTGGGCACCCAAAAGTATTTATTCTTGGGGCGGGAAGCCCCCCTGGGGGATGCCACCCTGGATACTAGCGTGTTTACAACGCTGGCCCGGCTGGCTGGTGAAATGACCAAAGCGTAATTGTTTGTAAATAGATTCAGGCATGTGCCTTGTGTTTTGGAAACGCGGAGTAATTCAGTGGTTCCTTGTAAAGCATGAACAAGGCGGAGATGCAGCATGAACAAAATGGTTATAAATATTCTGATAACCTTCCTTATGGGAGGCGCGACAAAGCGCACATAAGGTGGGGGGGGTATGGGTAGGCGCGTCTGCGGGCAGCTTTGCTGACCGCACATCTCCACGCAGCCAAAACCTTCCCTAAAGCCGACGGCAGTCGCGAGCGTAGCGAGCCGTGGAGCGAGGGCGGAGGG
>NZ_AUCY01000020.1 GCF_000430005.1 Desulfovibrio cuneatus DSM 11391 | reverse complement strand
AACAGCAGAAGAAACTGCCATCTTTGGTGGAATTGAGATAAGAATGTGCACATGGTCTGTGAGCAAATGCCCTTCCAAAATCCTGCATTCCTTCTGTTGGGCAAGAGCGTGGAAGACATCACCAAGCTGCTTTCTCAAACCTTCAAAAAGCTTTTTCTTGCGGTACTTTGGAATCCAAACCACATGGTACTTGCAAACCCATTTGGAGTGACTTAAACTCAAGGCTCCATCCATTTGGGGCCTCCTGTTGATGAACTTTGAGCGGTTCAACAACGGAGGTCTCTTCTATTTCTGGAAAAGTCAAACTTTGGGAGTCCCCAGGCAGAGCCTGGGGTTTACCGATTTTTTATCAATACAACCACTCCGGCACATACCGTTGCCCTCTCCGTAACTGCTTATCTAAAATCAACGCCTCCCCCTCCACCGCGAACAGCGCCTTCCAGAACCTCTCCGAATGGTCCAGCGCCACGGTGTGGCACAGCTCGTGTAACAGCACATACCGAATGAGCGGTTCCGGCAAGAACACCAACCCCACATTCAAATTAATATTCCCTTTGGCAGAGCAACTCCCCCAACGGGTACGCTGGAAGCGGAACCGTACCGCTTCATAACGAAAGCCATGCATGACGGCATACCCCTCCAGCCGGGGCAGCAGCATTTCTTCGGCCTCCCGCCGCAGGCGCTCCCGCAACCACGCCAGTCCCTCCGGGGTCAGGCGCTGGCTTTCCCCCTGTGCAGGCTGCACCCGCTCCGGCAGCAGAACCACCCGCCCCTCGGCTTCCTCCATACCCACGCTTTTCACCCCCTGCTGCCGCAAGCCCTGCCCGGCAAATACCGTACGCCTTTGCACCGTTATGGGGGCTTTCCCCCCCAGCAAAGGCAATGCCAACGGCAACAGGGGCAGGCCTGCGCCATGGGTTCCTGCACCAATCCCCCGGGCACCGCCATGAAGGCCATTCTCGCCGCCTTCATGGCGGCCAACGTCATACCCCCCAGCCCCCCCACAAGATGAAGCAAACCGGGGCATATGCTTTTCAATCCAGCTTCGCATGCGCACCACCACCCCCGGCACCTGGGCCGGGTCGGCATGGGGCGGCAATATGACCTCAAGCCCTTTACCGGGCACAATACGCAATAAAATACGCCGCGCCCGCTGGCTGCGCCGCACGGTATACGGAGGGGAAAACATCGGCTCTGGAATATTTTCAACTGTCATGCTTTACGCAGCTCCTTTCATGTACTAATAAAGACCTCCAACACGTGCATGAAGGAGCATCAATGCTGTTCGGCTCACAGGCCGTACCGCATGGGGGTGATTTTGTCGGCAAAATCTCCCTGGGCAGCGTGTGGTTTGCCTTTTCAACCAACTCTTTTTGACTCTCATTTTGGGTAAATATCTGCCCGAGAACAAAAAGATAGCCGGACAGTATGGAAGGAACATAGATGATTGCGCGTATCTCTCAGCCCAAGTCTCCCTTAGGAGCCCTGCTTTTTACCTTGCTGGCCCTTTTCTGGTGCGGCTACGTTGCCTTTCCTTCCGGCAACCCGCCTGCATGCGCTACCTCTGGCTGCGCCCTGTTTCGCGATGTGCGCATACTGGGCGTTTCCATGTGGTGGGTGGGGGGCACCTACTTTTTTGTGCTGGCCCTTATTTGCCTGCGCGGATTTTACTCCCTTGCCTGGTGGCTGGCAAGAACGGCTTTGCTCATAGACACCCTCCTGTTGCTGATTATGCTGTTTTCGGCCCCATGCCTGGACTGCCTTGTGGTGGCCCTGTTTTTCCCGCTTATTTACCTGTGCCTGCGCCCCCTGCGCCCCGGCAACATGCGCGAAGAGGCTGGCAGCAAGCGTATGCTGGTGCTTTCCTTGTGGGTGGGGCTGTTCATAAGCAATGCAGCCGTTGCCACCAACGAAATGATGCCTCTTTGGGCCATTGGCAACCCCCAAAACAAATCTGTTCGCGTATTTTTCTCGCCTTCCTGCCCCTATTGCCGCGACGCGCTGGTGTATTTTGGCCCTTCTGTGGCATTGTACCCAGTGGTGGAACGCGAAGGCGACATGCAGGCCATTATCCGCCTTGAATTTTTATTGGCCCAAGGGGTGCCCATGGAAGAAGCCCTGCGCCAAAGCCGCGACCCTAACGCCCCGGTGCCTGCCATTTCCCCCATTCACTACGCCGTGCGCTCTTTACAAACAATGCGCAACAAGGCCGCTGTGTTCCGCCAGGGACACACCAGCCTGCCGCTTATTACCATAAACGGTATGCCCAAGGCCTGGCTGGAACAGGTGCACCCGGCCCCCAAGGGCAACGAAGCTGCACAGCCAGATACCACCCCCTTAACCCCGGCAGCAGAGCAGGAACTGTGGGGAAGTGAACTTGGGCAGTGCAACAGCACTACAGAAGCCCCCTGCCCCTAAGGGAAACGCTGCAGAACGAACGCGATACAAAAAAACAAAAGAGCATACGCAACACCTCGGCAAACGCCGTTGCGCTGCCGTGTTACCCTTGACCTTTCAGCCTTTTCCGCATAGGGTATTGGGCTACTATTGACTCATGAGTTTTGGAATTTTGTGGCCTAACCGCCACAAACACGAGTGCATTTTTTCGGCGGTTTTCAATACCCTTTTTCCGTTACCGGAGCAGTATGAGCACCCCCCAAGGCACAGATGAAGATATTCGCTCAGGCACCACCCTTTATGCGGTGCTATGGCCCCACAAAGAGGCCATGGTGAACCGTTGGGTGGGCGTTGTTCACGGTTCCTACCCTTTTGAAACTATCGGTTTTTTACGTACAAACAGTAACAGGTTTGCCAACCCCGTGGGCTACCGCACGGAAGAAGCGGCAAAAGCCCTTATAGAGATTCTGTTTACCGACCAGCCTGAAGAAGCCACCCTGCACAAAGCGGTGGATGAAATTATTCGAGTTCGAGCAATACAAGACTTTCCGCCGGAAACCGCTGTTGGGGTGGTTTTCGCGCTTAAAGATATTGTGCGCGAAGTGGTAAGCGCTTCAGGGCAGGGGGCAGCGTGCCTTCGTGCCATGTGGGCGCTTGAATCGCGCATTGACGCGGTGGCACTAATGGCCTTTGGGGCCTATGCGCGCCACCGTGAACGGTTGCATTTACTGAAGGTGGAGGAACATAAGCGCAGCCACTCTCAGTTAATGCGCCTTGCCATGCGCAAAGCGGGCATGGAACCGGAAGAGGCAGAACCCCAAAAACCATAGCCAAGTAGCGAGGTATGGAATGTTCATTTCACTAGTGGCGGTCATCGTGCTCGGTGCCATCGCCTGGATGGGGGGAGCAACACCTGGCTTGCAGTACCTGTTCGGCATCGTGCTGCCAATGATTGCCGTTGTTGTTTTCCTGGCCGGCTTTATCTGGCGGATCATGGACTGGGCAAAATCGCCCGTTCCCTTCAGCATTCCCACCACCGGGGGGCAACAACGTTCACTTGACTGGATAAAACCAGCCAGGCTTGATTCCCCTTACACCAAAACCGGCACTGTGGGGCGTATGCTCCTTGAAGTGCTCCTGTTCCGTTCCCTGTTCCGGAACACCAAGGCGGAACTGCGTAACGGCCCGCGCCTTGTGTACTGGTCTTCCAAGTGGCTGTGGCTGTTTGCCCTGCTGTTCCACTACTGTTTCCTTGTCGTGTTCATTCGCCACTTCCGCTTTTTTCTGGACCCGGTTCCCGTAGCCATTGGCATGATGGAAACCGTGGACGGCATTATGCAAATTGGTGTGCCCCGCTTGTTTATGTCTGGGGTAATTTTGTTTGGCGCCCTGCTGTTTTTGCTTATGCGCCGCCTGTGCGACCAAAAGTTGCGCTACATTTCGCTGCCCAACGACTATTTCCCGCTGCTACTGCTTATTGGCCTTGTAGGCAGTGGCCTGTGCCTGCGCTACATAGGCAAGGCAGACATTGCCACCATTAAGGAAATGACCATGGGCATTGCCACACTGAGCCCACACATTCCTGCACTGCCCATTAGCCCCCTGTTTTACGTGCACCTTGGCTTTTTAAGCACGCTGCTTATTGTCTTTCCCTTTTCCAAGCTTATGCACATGGGTGGTATCTTCCTTTCCCCTACCCGGAACCTGCCCAACAACACAAGGGCTGTGCACCACACCAACCCGTGGAACCCACCCAAAACATACCGCACCTATGCAGAGTATGAAAATGACTTCCGCGACCTGATGGACGAGGCGGGCTTACCCCTTGAAATAACCCCAGAACAAGCCGCCGCCAAGGAGTAGCCATGTCTAAGCTGCCAAAAGCATCGGAACTTGCCAAAAGTATAAGCTATGCGTTCCCCAAGGTTTCCTGGATGGACACAAAGCCTGCCTTTGCCCCGGGAACATGGTGCTACCCTGCAAAAAAAGATACCATGGAAGGGCTGGGCATGCCCAACCCCCACAACTGGAACCCAGCGGAAGAAGACTGGAACCTGCCGGAAAACTGGGAAGAAATTATTTATAATGCCCTGAAGGACCGGCTGGAAAAGTACCGCTCCCTCAAAGTGTTTCTGGACATTTGCGTGCGTTGCGGGGCCTGTGCAGACAAGTGCCACTTTTTCCTTGGTACGGGCGACCCCAAAAACATGCCTGTACTGCGGGTAGAGCTGCTTCGCTCTGTATACCGCCGCGACTTTACCACCGTGGGCAAACTGCTGGGTAAAGTGGTGGGTGCGCGCAAACTGGACAAAGACGTTATCAAGGAGTGGTTCTACTACTTCTACCAGTGCACAGAATGCCGCCGCTGCTCCCTGTTCTGCCCCTATGGCATTGACACAGCAGAAATTACCATGATTGTGCGCGAACTGCTGCACGAACTTGGCCTTGGCATTCACTGGATTATGGACCCGGTAAGCAACTGTAACCGCACCGGGAACCACCTGGGCATTCAGCCCCATGCCTTCCGCGAAATTGTTGAATTTTTGTGCGAAGACATTGAAACCATCACCGGCATTCAAATTAAGCCGCCCTTTAACGAAAAAGGGCACGAAGTGCTGTTCATTACCCCCTCTGGCGACGTGTTCGCCGACCCGGGTATTTACACCTTCATGGGCTATTTGATGCTGTTTCATGAAATTGGCCTGGACTATACCTTGTCCACCTACGCTTCCGAAGGCGGGAACTTTGGTTCCTTCACCTCTGCCTACATGATGAAAAAACTTAACGCCAAGATGTATGCGGAAGCAGAACGCCTTGGCTCCAAGTGGATTCTGGGCGGGGAATGCGGCCACATGTGGCGTGTGGTACACCAGTACATGGAAACCATGAACGGCCCCACCCCGGCCTGCATGGAAACACCCAAAAGCCCCATTACGGGCACGGTGTTCCACAACGCGGCAGCCACAAAAATGGTGCACATTACCGAGTTTACGGCAGACCTCATCAAGCACAACAAAATTACGCTTGACCCAAGCCGCAACGCCGACAAAATCGTTACCTTCCACGATTCATGCAACCCGGCACGGGGCATGGGCCTGCTGGAAGAACCGCGCTACTGCATTCAGGCCGCCTGCGAAAACTTTGTGGAAATGCCTGAAAACACCATTCGTGAACAAACCTTCTGCTGCGGTGGCGGTTCCGGCCTGAACACAGAAGAAATTATGGAGCTGCGCATGCGCGGTGGCCTGCCACGCGGCAACGCCTTGCGCTTTGTTCAGGAAAAACACGGTGTAAACACCATGGCCTGTATTTGCGCCATTGACAGGGCAACCCTGCCCCCCCTGGCAGACTACTGGGCCCCCGGTGTTTCCGTTACCGGCACGCATGAACTTATTGCCAACGCACTGGTAATGAAGGGCGAAATCAAGCGTACCCTGGACCTTCGCCAAGAAGACCTGCCCGGTGTTGAGGAGGACGAATAATCATGTACAACGCAAAGTATATCTGGCCGGGCATCGTCATCTTCATCGTGCTGTTTTCCATGCCGTTCTGGATGAACACAGGCCAGGAACAATACACCCGCCCACAACTGGCCCTGCCAGCAGGGGAAAAAGAATGTGTTGAACCTGCTGAATGGATGCGGGCCAACCACATGCAGCTACTGAACACCTGGCGCGACATGGCCCTGCGTGAAGAGCAGCGCGTGTATGTTTCTTCTTCCGGCAAACAATGGGAAGTAAGCCTGCAAAACACCTGCATGAAGTGCCACAGCAATTATGTGGAATTTTGTGACAAGTGCCACGTGAGCAACAGCGTGAGCCCATACTGCTGGGATTGTCACGTTCTGCCAAAGGGGAACCAGTAATGAAAAAAGATAGACGCCAGTTTTTGAAGGTAGCCAGCCTTTCCTTCCTTGGCGTGGCTGGCTCTGCGGCCCTTGGGCCTGTGTGCCAGGCGGCAGCCCCCGGGGAAGGCTCCTTTACCACAGCAAAAAATGCCCTGCATGCCAAAAAATGGGGTATGGTTATTGATACCCGCAAGTTTGCCGAAAACCCGGAGCTGTACAACGCGGTCACTACCGCCTGCCACAGTTACCACAACGTGCCCACCATTGTGGAAAACGGAATGCCTTCCAAGCGGGAAGTAAAATGGATTTGGACCGATGGCTACCACCAGACGTTCACAGACCAGGTAGACAACTACCCCTCCCATGAAATTGAGCAGCGCCGTTACCTTATGCTGTGCAACCACTGCGAAAACCCCGCCTGTGTGCGCGTGTGCCCCACCAAAGCCACCTTCCGCCGTAAAGACGGCATTGTGGTAATGGACTACCACCGCTGCATTGGCTGCCGTTACTGCATGGCCGGTTGCCCCTTTGGTGCGCGTAGCTTCAACTTTATGGACCCGCGTGACCACATTGCCCAAGTAAACCCCACCTTCCCTACCCGCATGCGCGGCGTGGTGGAAAAGTGTACGTTCTGTTCCGAACTTCTGGCTGTTGGTAAAATGCCCCTGTGTGTTGAAGCTTCCGATGGGGCCATTGCCTTTGGCGATTTGACCGACCCTGAATCTTCAGTGCGCAAACTACTGGCGGAGAATTTTACCCTTCGCCGTAAACCCACACTGGGTACCGAACCCAGCGTGTACTACATTCTGTAGGGAGGCCGGCAATGATCGAAAAAGTGCTTAAAGGCTCTCCGCCTTTCTACATTTGGCTGCTTTCCCTGGGTGCCTTAGTGGGCCTTGGGGCCACCGTGTATCTGTTCCAGCTCTTTTTGGGCTTGCAGGTAACGGGCCTTTCCCGCGACGTTTCCTGGGGCTTTTACATTGCCCAGTTCACCTACATGGTGGGTGTGGCGGCCTCTGCTGTTATGCTGGTGCTGCCCACCTATTTCCACCACTATAAAAAGTTCAAGAAGATGATAATCCTTGGCGAATTCATGGCCATTGGTGCGGTTATTGTCTGTATGCTTTTTATTGTGGCTGACATGGGCCAACCCCAGCGCGTAATGAACGTTATTCTGCACCCAACGCCCAACTCTGTTATGTTCTGGGACATGATGGTGTTAAGCGGCTACCTGGTGCTGAACCTGCTCATTGGCTGGGTTACCCTGGAAGCAGAACGCCACCAGGTGGACCCGCCAAAATGGATTAAGCCCGTCATCTACCTTTCCATTTTCTGGGCGTTTTCCATTCACACCGTTACAGCCTTTTTGTATGCTGGCCTGCCTGGCCGCCACTACTGGCTCACGGCCATTCTGGCTGCCCGCTTCCTGGCTTCAGCCTTTTGTTCAGGCCCGGCCATTCTGCTGCTGCTATGCCTTTTGCTGCGCCGCCTTACCGGCTTTGACGCTGGCAAGGAAGCCATTCAAACCCTTACCAAGATTATTGCCTACGCCATGGGCATCAACATCTTCTTTTACCTTTTGGAAGTGTTCACCGCGTTTTACAGCGGCATTCCCGGCCACCAGCACCCCTTTGGGGCGCTCTTTGGCGGCGGGCATGGGCACCCCTTGTGGGTAACAACATGGATGTGGGCCGCCGTGGTTATGGCCATTGTGTCCTTCCTGCTCATCGCCTTCCCTTCCACCCGCGACAACAACAGCATTCTGCCCTTTACCTTGATTATGCTGGTTATTGCTTCATGGATAGACAAGGGCCTGGGCATGCTCATTGCCGGCTTCACCCCCAACCCGTTTGAGGGCATTACAGTTTACGCCCCCAGCTTTGCGGAACTCACCATTTCCCTGGGCATTTACGCCGTGGGTGCCCTGGTTGTTTCCCTGCTGTGGAAAATTGCCCTGGATGTGAAAAAGGAAGCTGGCACGTTTTAACAAAGCGCTGAGCTGTTCAGCGTTATCCGTTCCATTTCACGTATTCGCCTTGCACAACAACACCCGGCATTGTACAATGCCGGGTGTTGTTTTATTACAAACACACAGGCAAACAAATTTCCACACAAATGAGATAACTTGGTATATCACCCATCTATTACCCAAAAACAAGCACAAATTGTATACATAGGCATATATTTTGCATATCATCTATGTCACTAAACTTTGGGTGTTATTTGCCGATATGAACAATGACCAGCAGCACAATGAATATTATTTTTTCAGGAAACAGGCACATGAACAAAACGGTTAAACAATACACACTGTTCGGTGTGCTCTTTGGAGCAATGTTTCCACTTATGGCGTGGATTTTTCAGTTTTGGTACACAGAACTGCCCTACAGCTTTGGCAACTTTGTCGAAATCTACATCCGGTGCCCACTGCTGTATATGATAAGCTCCGCGCCTATTTTTCTTGGCCTTTTTGCCTATGTTATGGGCCGGTATAAAGCTGCTGCCGAAACCTACAATACGCAATTGCACGATCTGGTGGACGAACTGGAAGAACGCATTGCCCTGGAAGAAGGCCGCCGCCTGGAAGCCCTGCACCAACAAAAACTGGCAGAAACAGCCCGTCATGAAACTGACATGGCCAAAGCCCGCACAGAAGAAAGTTATGGCATTATTGTGGAGGTGGCTTCCAAGGTGGAAGGTGCCGTTGAAGGCCTGCTGGATGCGGGCAAGCGTATTTCCACTCAAATGGAACACCTGCTGGCGGGTTCTTCCGTGCAACAGCAAAAAATTGAATCATGCCTGCATTCCATGGAACACATGAACAGCAACCTGCTGGAAGTCACCCAAAGTGCCGGGCTTGTTTCCGATGCTGCCAACCACTCCAAAGGCACTGCCCATGAAGGCGACACCGTGGTGCGCCGCAGCGTGGACGCCATGGATACGGTACGGGAAGACATTGCCCGTATGCGCCAGCATATTGAAGATTTGGGAACCCAAATGCATGGCATTGGCACCGTTATTACCCTTATTGACGCAGTGGCTGACCAGACAAACATGCTGGCCCTGAACGCAGCCATTGAAGCGGCACGGGCCGGGGCGGCAGGCAAGGGTTTTTCCGTTGTGGCGGGGGAAGTAAAAAAACTGGCTACCCGTACCATGCAAGCTACAGACGAGGTGGAATCTGCCATTGCCGCCATGCAGCAAAACACCAGCAAAAGTATTGCAGCAGCCGAGCAGGTAGTAAAAAACCTGGAATATGCCACCGGGTGCATCAGCCAGTCCCGCGAGGCCCTTACCGCCATTGTCACAGAATCCTCCAAGGTGAACGACCAGATTCACACCGTGGCAGAAGCTACCCAGCGTCAAGCCGTGGAAAGTGGCACCGTTACGGCCATTTTAACGGAAATTACTGCCCTGGCAGAAAATACTACCCTGGCCATGCGTGAATCAGACAAGGCCGTGAAAGAAGTATTCCACCAAATTAACACCCTGCACGTTTTGGCGGGGAACCTGCGGGTGCATAATAAAGAGTAAATAGGCATGATGCCTGGGAAGTAAAACATGACCTGCATACTGCGGTTAGAGGAAATAGAATGGAGTAGTTCATCAAACTTGATCTGACAATCGGCTCCGTTTTGCTGGCACCTCTGTCCGATTAGTTAAGCTGTCCGACTTTTTCCTTCCAGATAGATTTTCCATCAAGAAGAGTTTGCATTTGAAGGTAACCTGATACAACTCTTGCAAAATGGTGTTGTGGAACACCTAAAAATACTGGTTCCCCGCCTGCGCGGGATGATGGTGTGGTCGCGGCGGCACGCCGCACAATTCCTCAGCGCTCCCCCACTGTTCTAAAACTCTCCCTTTCCCCTCACCCTCCCCCGGCAGGGGGAAACACCACCACCTCATCCTCCGCCTTCAAGGCAGTCCCCAACCCTTGCAGCAGCAGTACATTCTTCCCATTCACCAGAATCATCACCCCGCGCAGCAGTTCCCCTTGCGCATTCGTCAGGTGGGCCAGCACGGGCTGCCCCAGCGCTTCCTCGCATTGGGCAAGCACATCTCCCACCGTTGCGCCTGGGCGCTCCACCTGCATGGTATGCACCCCAAGGCTACGCCGCAATGTTGTCTGAAACGTGATGGTGACCATGGTATTCTCCATTGCATCATAACAAATAACCACCCGACCAACCGCATAGGCTGGCCGGGTGGAATTGTACGCTTACCGATAGGTTCCCAAATTGCTATGCGCCGTATAAATCCCGCGCTGCTTCAGGCAGGTTCAGGGCCAGCAGGGTTTCCTTTGTGGGGGCAGAGGTAGTTTTATCCCACCCGCGCACCGTGTAGTATTCATCCAGCATAGTGTCCAGCTTTTCCGGGCTTATCACCCCACCCTTGGAAAGGCCTGCCTTCAAGGGTTCGTGCATCACGCGCCAGGGCAGGGTGTCTTCCTTGCGGCTGAAGCCTTCACGGCAGTTAAAGGCCTTGGCAAGGTTGTTCACCCGTTCGCCAATGCGCCACACGTCATCCGCCGTAAAGGTAACCCCAGTAAGGGCGGTAGCCATGGCTGCCGTGCATTCCACAATGGTGTCGGGCATGGCAATGGTCAGCATGAAGGCGCAAATGGTGGCGCAATCACAGGTGCCGGTGCCAATGTCCTGGTTCCATTTGGTCAGGGCCCCTTTGCCTTCAATACTGTCTTTGTCCACCGGGTAGGGCACGGGCACGCTGAATATTTCCTGAATGGCATAGCCCCGGTTGTGGTCTGCCCCGGTGAAGGAGGTGGCGTAATTCAGGCCGTGGGCCATGGCACCGCGCACATCGTAAGCAGGCAGCTCCAGCCCCTTCACGTGCATGGCATATTTCCAGGCCTCGCCCCCCAGCTTTTTCGCAGCCTGCCGGGTGCCGTTGGTAAGCAGTTCCCCAAGGCCCGGTTCACGCAGGGCCATGCGGCGAATAAGTTCGTACTGTGTTGTGGCATTGCCAAATGAAAGGTCCAGGCCTTCATGCTGTTCTTTGGGCAACAAGCCTTTCTGAGCCAGCTCCATGGCAAACCCCACGCATACCCCGGCGCTCATGGTGTCTAGCCCAAGTTCGTCGCACAGGCGGTCGGAAGCGCTTATTTCCCCAACATCGCTTACCCCGGTGGTGCTGCCAAGGGAGTAGAAGGATTCATATTCCGGCTCGCCCAAAATGCCAGCGCGGGGACCTTTGCGGGTAATCAGTTGCTGGGTGCAGCCCACAGGGCAGGAGTGGCAATGCTCTTTGCCCACCTTCAATTCTTCCTGCTTGGCTACCCCAATGTTCTCTTCCACGGGGGCGGTGCCTGTTTCGCTCCAGTTGTTCATGGGCAGCATGCCCATGGCGCTTAAGTGGTCCACCACCATGGCGGTGCCCAGCTTGGAAAACTGGGGGTACAGCACCGGGCTGGCCTTCATAGCTTTTGCCATGGTGCTGCGGGCTTCTTTCAGGGCTTCGGCATTGCTAATGGGCACTTGCTGGTTGCCACGCACCACAATGGCTTTCAGGTTTTTGGAACCCATAACCGCTCCAAGGCCCTTGCGGCCTGCGGCGCGGCGTTCATTAATAATGCACGCCATGTGGCTGAGTTTTTCCCCGGCAGGGCCAATGCAGGCAATGCGCACGTTCTGGTCCCCCAGGTCGTGCTTTATCATTACCTGGCAGTCGGAAGTGGTGCTGCCCCACATGCGCTGGGCATTACGGAACAACACTTTTCCGTCTTGAATAAAAATATAGGTGGGTTTTTCTGCCTTGCCTTCCACAATAATGCCGTCAAACCCGGCAAACTTCAGTTCCGCCGGGAAATACCCGCCGGAAAGGGCCACCCCAAGGGCCCCGGTGAGGGGCGACTTGGCAGCAAAGGCAATGCGGCTGGAACAAGGCACATTGGTGCCTGTGAAGGGGCCAGGGAACACGGCCAGTTTGTTTTCAGGAGAAAGGGGGTCTATGCCGGGGGTCAGTTCCTTGTACAGGTAATGCACGGCAAACCCCATGCCGCCAAGAAACTGGTTGGCTGTTTCGCGGGGTAATTCTTCAACAGCATACGTTTTGTTCGTCAGGTTCACGCGGAGTATTTTACCCCAATAACCGCCAGCAAACATAGGCTCCTCCCAAGAGATACAGGTTGGAAAACAGGTACAGGCATACTGGTAAAAGGAAGGCCATTGCCAGGCCTGTCTTGCCATGCAGGTGCCTGTGCAGGCATCTGGTGGCGTTGTGCAGGAAGCAACTGCGGTGAAAGAAAAAAAATGTCCTAAAAGTAACATATCATACATCAAATTTTTGGGCAAGAAAGCGGTGTTGTTTGGTAGTTTCCTGATATGTATCGACAAAAAAGGTGAGTTGCTTGTGCGCCTTGGTGTTTAAAAAATGGCACCATGAAGGCGTATTGGTACACGATAAATTTTATGCCAATGGCGATATCTGCCAACGGTTACGATGGATCCTCTGCATTCTTGGGCGCAGTTTTATGCAACCCCCGCACACCCACAAACGTAAGTGCTGCCAGCAGCCCACACGTACCAGAAAGCAGCAACGCGAAGTTGCCCGGAACCGTTATGGCCATGCTAAACAGCATGGGGGCAAGGGCCTGGGCAAAGCGGGCAGGCATAAGCAGCCAGCCTATGCGCAGGCCATACCCTTCTGCCCCGTAAAGCTCCAGGGGCAGCGCCCCCTTCACAATGGTAATTATGCCATTGCCAAGGCCGTGCAGTATGGAAAAGGGGAATATGGCGGCAACCCCGCCAAGCCACAGGGTAAGTATGCCCAGGGGGTGCCCCATGGCAGCGGCAATGGCGGTGGGCAGGGCACCTTTGCCGCGTAGCATTACTACCTGGAACAGCCTGCCAGCAACTTGGGCCGGGCCAATAAGCATACTGGCCCAAAGGGCTGCCCCTTGGGTGGCCCCAAGCCCCACAAGCAGGGCAGGCATGTGGGCTGCCATGGCGGTGGCGGTGAAGCTGGTAAGCATAAAGGCAAAGGCCAGCAGCGGGAAAATGGCTGGGTGGGGCGGCGTGGCAGGGGTGGGGTGGGGTTGCAAGGTGGTTTGTGCAGGGCTGGGCTGCGGTGCTGGCCCGGGGGCAGTTGGGGGAAGTGCCACAGGGGAAGAAGAAGCCACCAGGGGGGCCAGGCGTTTTGGGCGGGGCAGCAGGGAAGGCGTGCGCCCTGTTGGTTCTGGCAGCAGGTAGTTTAAGGGTAAGGCGATGGCAAGCTGTATGCCTGCCCACATATACAGCGTGCCTTGCCAGCCCAAATGGTCATGGAAAAAGGCGGTAAGGGGCCAGCTTATGGTGCTGGCAAAACCTGCCACCAGAGTTATACCGGAAATAATGGCAGGTGCCTCTTGCTCGTGCAGTTGCACCACCGTGGCAAAGGCTGTTTCAAAAAGGCCAATGCTCATGCCTGCGCCCATAAAAAGCCAGGCTATGCATAAAGAAACGGGGCCCGTGGCCCAGGCCATGCTCACCAGGGCTGCCGCCAGTACAATGTTGGAAATAACCAGCAGGGTTCGGCCGCCGTAGGTGTCAACCGCTCTGCCTGCTACGGGGCCGGCCAGGGCTGTAACAACCAGGCCAAGGGTGAAGGCGGTGAACACCATGGAGGGGGAAATACCCATGGCCTGGGCCATGGGGGCTGCCAGCAGAGCCGGCAGGTAGTAGCTGGCACCCCAACCCATAATTTGAGAAAACCCAAGCTGCACCACAAGGCGCGTTTGGTGGGGAGGGAGCGGGGAGAGGTGCATGGGCGTGCCTTGGCAATGGGAAACGCTGATTTATTTCGTTTGGCGGCGTTGCTTGCATTTTTGCAACGGGGGCAGGGCCAAAGAGCCCTGCCCGCCCTTGCAAAAACACTGCGCGCCTTGCCAAGCGAAATAACTGCGCGTTTCTACAATATTATTTAATCAGCGTTTCCTAAAACAGAATATTTTCCGGGGGTCTGCGCTCCGGCACAGTGGTGTGGGGAATGCTGCCTTCGTTCCATTCCTTGGAAGCGTAGAGCCCGCAAAAGCACACGCCGTATTCGCGCACGTCTTCTTCGCGGTATACGCAGGGGCAAATAATATCGTTATCTGCTTCCCTGGTGCCATTGGCCAGACGGCACGGGCATGGGGCATAGCCCATGCTTTTGCGCAAGGCAATAAGCTGCTCTATCAGCCCCTTGGCTAAGGCTGTGTCTTTGTTGAAGTAGTAACCTTTGGGTTCTTGCAGGGTGCGCAGCTTTTCAAACAGGGCGTCAACGTCCTGCGGGGTTACCCCGGTTTCTTCATGGCTCATAGCTTAAGCGCCTCCTTCAACTCCGTTTCCTGAAAGCCGATAACCACATACTCGCCATCGTCAATGACCAGAGTAGGGAAGGAAAGGCGCGGGTTGTGGCGTTTTATGGTGGTAATGGTGGTACTGCGTTCTTCGCCTTGCAGCTTGTCCACATACACGCAGTTGTAGTCAACACATTGGCCTTGTAGAAATTCCATGGCTTTGCGGCAGTGCAGGCAACTGCTTAAGGCATATACGGTAACAGAATGGGTGTTCATGGCTTCCTCAGCAAAAAAGAGGGTGCCCGTGCATAAGGGGGCGGGCACGCGGTTGTAAAATGTTCAGGCTGAACGTGTTGCAGGACAATAAAAAAATGGGAATAAAAAGGGTTTTGAGTGTGGCTTGTGCCCTGTAACCATAGCCGAGAGGCCAAGCGTTTGGCAACAGATAATCGCCTGATTAGGGGCAGTGTGGGGCACGAATTTGGGCTGAACGAGGGAAGGTGCAGCTATTATGCATGCTGCCTAGCTCTTTTTAGGTTTCATACCTTGACAATAAAGGGAATGCCTCTTTACAGTACCCATAAGGCTACCTGCCCTCTTCGTTCTTCCAACGCAGCGCGTTCACCGCGCAGGGTAGTCTTCCCGCATTTGAGGCGTTTCGAGTTAATAATCCTTTCTGGCAAAGGACTCGCTGTGACACTCTTACGGTAGGGAGTTTTGTATGTCTCAATCTCTTCATTCACAAAGAACCTATGCGATTGTTGGCACTGGTGGGTGTGGCAAAACCACGCTGGCAGAAATGATGCTGCTGAGCGCGGGCGCCCTTACCCGCCAGGGAAAAGTGGAAGAAGGCACCACTGCGCTGGACTATGAGCCGGAAGAAGTGAAACGCCGCGGCAGCATTCAGCCCGGTTTTGCCACCTTTGCGCACGGCGGCTCCAGGCATTTTCTGGTAGACACCCCCGGCGACGGTAACTTTATTGGCGACCTTGACATGCTGCTGGCTGGCATGGACGCCTCCCTGTTCGTGATAGACGCTGTAGACGGCGTGCGCCCCCTGACCAAACGGCTATGGAGCTCGGTACGCAATGCCGGGTTGCCTGCCGTGTGCGCCATTACCAAGGTAGACCGCGACAGGGCAGATTTTTTCGCAGCACTGAGCGGCCTTTCCGCCGTGTTGGGCATGCGCCCGGTACTGCTGTTTGCCCCTATAGGGGAAAAAGAAGCCTTTGCCGGAGTTGTGGATGTGCTGGGGCAAAAAGCCCTTGTGTTTAAGGAAGACGGCACCACAACCGAGCAGCCCATTCCGGCAGATATGACCGATGAAATGACCCTGCTGCGCGACACCATTGTGGAAAACATTGCAGAAAGCAACGACGACCTCTTGGAGCTGTACCTGGAATCGGGTGAGCTTTCCGAGGAAGATATTCAAAAAGGCCTGCGCGCTGGGGTGCTTTCCGGTGCTTTGGTGCCTGTGGTGGCTGTTTCCGGGCTGGAAGGCAAGGGCGCAGCCCCGCTGTTTCAGTGTATTGAAGCCTTGCTGCCTTCCGGGCTGGAGCGCGCCCCCTTTACCGGGAAGGAAGGCAACGCCCTTACCCCGGCGGAAAAAGGCCCTGCGGCCTTGTTTGTGCTGAAAACCCTGCAAGACCCGTTTGCCGGGCAACTTGCTGTGGCCCGCGTGCTTACAGGAAGCGTAACAGCCGATCTTTCCTTAAAAAATATGACCACCGGAGAAATGGAGCGGCTGGGCGCGCCTGTGCTTATGCTGGGCAAAACCCAAACCCCCACCAAGGAAACCCTTGGCCCAGGGGCTGTGGTGGCCCTTGCCAAACTCAAAGGCACCCGCACAGGCGACACCCTTTCGGATTCGGCCCTTGGCTTTGTTCTGCAACCCCCAACCTTACCTGCGCAGCTTATTTCCTACGCTTTGGCCCCCAAAGAAAAAGGCGATGAAGATAAAATTTTTACCGCCGTGCAAAAACTTCTGGAAGAAGACATTACCCTGAAGCTTTCGCGGGAAGAAGAAACAGGCGACATTCTGCTTTCCGGCATGGGGCAGTTGCACATTGAAACGGCAGTGGAAAAGGCCAAGCGCCGCTCCAAAGTGGAAATTGTGCTGAAAACACCCAAGGTGCCTTACCGGGAAACCATTCGCAAAAAAACCGAAGTGCAGGGACGCCATAAAAAGCAAAGCGGCGGGCGCGGGCAGTTTGGCGACTGCTGGGTGGCCTTTGAGCCCATGTCGCGCGGTTCCGGCTATGAATTTGTCGATGCCGTTGTGGGCGGGGTAATTCCCCGGCAGTACATTCCTGCGGTGGACAAAGGCATTCAGGAAGCTTCGGTGCGCGGCTGCCTTGCCGGGTTCCCCATGGTGGATTTCCGGGCAAAAGTGTATGACGGCAGCTACCACACGGTGGATTCTTCGGAAATGGCTTTTAAAATTGCGGGCTCCTTGGCCTTTAAAAAAGCCATGGAACAGTGCAGCCCTGTGCTGCTGGAGCCTGTGGTCATTCTCACCATATCCATTCCCGATGAATACATGGGCGATGTTATTGGCGACCTTTCCAGCCGCCGGGGCAAGGTTTCCGGTTCAGACAGCCTTGCAGGCCTAACAGAAATAAAGTCCCTTGTGCCCATGAACGAAATTCTGCGCTATGCACCGGACTTACGTTCTATGACAGGCGGGCAGGGCAGCTTTACCATGGAGTTTTCCCACTACGAAGAAGCACCACCACCTGTGGCAGATAAGGTGGTTGCGGAGTACGGTAAACCAGCAGAATAGTAACGATGTTTTGAATATATGCACAAAACGTGGGAAGGGGAGTACCCCCCTTCCCACGTTTTGTATTTGCAGCCGTGGCTATTAATAATTACTTAGTTCCAAGCGTCGCAGCAGCTTTTGGCGTTGCTTGGGGGAAGTACTTTTAACATTACCACAATGCAGCCACTGGAATTTTTTCACGCCAATACTTACCAGCACTCTGCGCACGGTGCCTGCCACCGGGTTGCCGCAAAAAAAACGAAGGTACCATTTTGGGGCTCCGGCTGTTGTAACAACCGTTGCTTTTTCAATATTCGGGAGCAAGCCAGTTAACAGGCCCAGTTTTCCTTCCTCGTAGGCAAAATGAGGCAGGAACACCTTGTCAAAAAATCCTTTGAGCATGGCAGGCGGAAAAGACCACCAAATAGGAAACAGAAGCACAAGCTCGGTGGAGCGCTTGAGAATGTCATGGTACTTCTTTACCAACGGGTCTGTGCTTTCCCCTTTGGCAAAAAGGGCCAGCTCCCCTTCTGTCATCACCGGGTTAAAGCCGTCCTTGTACAGGTCAATAATGGTATATTCTTTCTGTTGGGCGGTTATGCCTGCTATGGTGGCATCTAGCAATGCCTTGTTAAAGCTTCCGTGCCAGGGGTGGGAAAGGATAATGGTAATCATGGATACTCTTTTTTAGTCAAGAAGTGTATGTGGTTGTGGGGTATGTATACGAAACAAATATAAGAATAAATAGGATATTAATAAAGTCCAGCTTCAAGGATTCAGAAAAATAATCTGGTTGTGGGGCGGTAGGTTCTGTCCCTCTTGCTTGTGCAGGTATGGCAAGTGCATTAGTCAACAGAATGCTAATGCATTTCATTGTATTGCCGATATGATTCTTATGCATTGATGCATTGAAGGACGTATGGAAACTATGGAGGGCCGTATGGACATTATGGCGTTGGTGGGTGGCAGTGGCCTGGACCTTATGCGCATGAAAAAAATGATGCGCAAAGGAAATAAAGAGGAAGGTATGCTTGCTGCGGGTGATGCAGCCCCGGCAGAAACCCCTCTTTCAGCTGTGCAGGCAGACAGCCTCATGGCCAAAAATGGGGAGCAACCGCCACAGGACGATGCAAAAGATTATGCCCAGAAAAAGCTTGAGGGCATGCAGGCTGCTTCGGCCCTGCAAAGCCGGCAGGACGCCATTTTAAACGCGGGCCTGAACCAGGTGGGCAATGGCACTTCCTATGCCACAAAAACGCTGGCAGGCAACAAAGCTGCCAGGGTCATGATGCAGGACATGCACAGAACTGTGCAGGAAGAAGCTGAAAAGATTTTGGAAGAGAATAGAGATGATCTTGATGCCGCAGCAGAAAAAGCAATGCAGCAGGATGCAGCTTCAGCAACTGAACCCGTGGCAGAAGAAGTTGCCGTGCCTGCCCCTGATGGCAGTGGAAGCATTACTGCGCCTGCCAGTGAGTCTGTTGATATTATTGTATAGGCATATTCCGCAAAGGTGCATCGAATACGAAACGCTCTGTTTTAGCAGGGCGTTTCGTATTTGCAGGGGGCTGCTCTGGGTGCCCCGCTTCTGCGTATTTTCTATGCCGTATAACGCTCCCGCAGCAAGGCAATTTCCGCCTTGTACCCCGGCAGTTCATTGGGGGTTTCCAGAAAAAAGGGCAGGCCGCGCAGGGCGGGGTGGTTAATCACCCGCACCACAGCTTCCAGCCCAAGGCTGCCACCGCCAATAACGGCGTGGCGGTCTTTAAAGCTGCTTATGGGGTTCATGCTGTCATTCAGGTGAATGGCCTTCAGCCTTTCCAGACCAATGGTGGCATCAAACTGGGCCAGCACGCCGTCCAGGTCGTTCACAATGTCGTACCCGGCAGAATAGACGTGGCAGGTGTCCAGGCACACCCCAAGGCGCTGGGGGTGCTGCACCCCGCTGATAATGGCGTGCAATTCCTCAAAGTTGCGCCCTACCTCACTGCCCTTGCCAGACATGGCTTCAAGCAGTACCCAGGTGCTCTGGTCCGGCTTCAGGGCTTCGTCCAGGGCCTCAATAATCAGGCGAATGCCTTCTTCCGCGCCCTGCCCCACGTGGCTGCCTGGATGAAAGGTGTAGTAGTTGCCCGGCAGGTATTTTTCCAGCGTGGCAAGGTCTTCTTGCAGCACCATGTGGGCAAAGTCGCGCACTTTCAGGTCGGCGGAACAGGCGTTGAGGGTGTAGGGCGCATGGGCCAGCAGGGGGGCAAAGCCGTTGGCCTGCATCAGGGCCACCAGGGCGGCTGCGTCTTTGGGGTTCACCGCCTTGGAACGGCTGCCGCGCGGGTTGCGGGAAAAAAACTGGAAGGTGTTGGCCCCAATGGAAAGGGCGGTTTCACCCATGGCCTTGAAACCGTCAGCAGTGGAAAGATGGCAACCTATAGTAAGCATGGTGGGTATCCTTGTGGGAGTTGGGTGGCGGAACCGGGCAACGCAGCGCTGCCATATGCTGGCCCTTGGGGTATTGTTACTGTTTTTTGCAGGCAAGGCAAGTGCCCTGGGGGAAAGAGCAGAACCCGTGTTTTGGTGCCCAGAATAAAAAAGCCTGCCCAAGGAAACTTGGGCAGGCTATGGCAGCAATGCAGTAACGGTAAAACTTAGGAAGAAGCGCGCAGGGCAATTCCCAATTTTTCTATTTCGTCCAGCAGGGCCTTATGGTTGATGGGCTTGATGATGTAGCTGGTGGCTTCCCCCAGGAAGAAGGCGTCGTGCACTTCCTTGGAGTCGTCCAGGCCGGAAATAATTATGGCCCGTACCTGCTTGGCTGTGGGTGTGGCCCGCTCTTTTTCAATTTCACGAATTTCGCGCAGGGCTTGTTGACCATTGCTGTTGGGCATTAAAATGTCCATGGTCACAAGGTCGTATGGTTCGTTGTCTTTCAACGCGGCGCAAAAGGCTGCCACGGCTTCTTCACCGTCTGCGGCGGTGTCAACCGTGCCAAAAGGGCGCAGCAGTTTTTGCACCAGCAAACGTGTTTCAAAGTCGTCGTCAACAACAAGAAAACGCATAATGAACTCCTCTCACCAAGCTGCGGTGCAGCAAGTAGGGGGATAGGGTGTAGGCAATGAGAATTGCTTCCTAATACTACCGCTCATGGTGTTTTGGGTCAAGCTGGAAGTTAGAGAACCCCCACCTTGCCACCCGAAAATAAACACAGTTTTTTCTGGCCTGTGTTGCAAGGCCTGCACAGCGCACAGCGGTTATTTGCCCGTGCTGCTGCGGCGCATTGCCGGGCATGCGGGTTTTGTGTATACTGTTTTTCGCTCATGGGCGGCTGCCTGTGGTGGCTTTCGTGCGTGTGCGTCCTCTTTGTTTGCCCTGTGCCCCAGGGCTTTGGTGCCAAATGTCTGTATTTGCCCTTTCCCCTGACCCCCTGCTTTTTCCCCAGCCGCACTGGGCAGAGCCTGATGGCCTTTTGGCCGTGGGGGGCGACCTTACCCCCCAGCGCCTTGTGGCAGCCTACCACCAGGGCATTTTCCCGTGGTATAATGAAGATTCCCCCATACTGTGGTGGTCACCCGACCCGCGCTGCGTGCTGTTGCCCCGTAACCTGCATGTGCCCCGCTCCCTGGAACGTACCTTGCGCCGGGGAACATTCCATTTTACCTTTGACCATGACTTTGCCGGGGTTATTCGCCAATGTGCCGCCCAGCGGGAAGCTTCCGGCACGTGGCTGTTGCCCCAAATGCAGGAAGCGTATTGTGCCTTGCACGGCCTTGGGTTTGCCCACTCCGTGGAAGCATGGCACCAGGGCAGGCTGGTAGGCGGGCTGTATGGCGTTAGCCTTGGCAGGGCGTTTTTTGGGGAATCCATGTTCTACCATATGCCGGAAGCTTCCAAGACATGTGTGGTGTTTTTGGCCCGCGCCCTTGCCGGGGCGGGGTTTACCCTGCTGGACTGCCAGCAGACCACGGCCCACATGGTGCGTTTTGGCGCACAGGAAATGCCCCGCAAACAATTTTTGCACCTGTTAACCCAGGCGCTTGAAGCGCCCACCCCGTTGCAAAGCTGGAAGGATGGAATACCGCATGAGCACGCATAAACTCCCCGCAACCCCTGCGGTTTTTTCCCTGGAAACAGAGTACTCCCCCCGCGGTGACCAGCCTGAAGCCATTGCCATGCTACTGGAAAACCTGGAGCAGGGCGTGCGCGACCAAGTGCTTTTGGGGGTTACCGGTTCTGGCAAAACATTTACCATGGCCCAAACCATTGCCCGTTCCGGCAGGCCTGCCCTGGTGCTGGCCCCTAACAAAACCCTGGCGGCGCAGCTTTACAGTGAATTCAAGGGCCTGTTCCCCCACAACGCCGTGGAATATTTTGTCAGCTATTACGACTATTACCAGCCGGAAGCCTATGTGCCTTCTTCCGACACCTATATAGAAAAAGATTCAGCCATTAACGACAACATCGACAAACTGCGCCACGCCGCCACCCATGCCCTGCTCACCCGTTCCGATGTTATCATTGTGGCGTCAGTTTCTTGCATTTACGGCCTTGGTTCGCCAGAATATTACGCCCGCCTGGTTATTCCGGTGGAGGTGGGCCAGCGCACCAGCATGGATGCCATTATGCAGCGCCTGGTAGACGTGCAATATACCCGCAACGACTACGACTTTCACCGGGGCACCTTCCGGGTGCGTGGCGATGTGCTGGAAATTATTCCGGCCTATGAACACGAACAGGCCATTCGCCTGGAATTTTTTGGCGATGAAATTGAATCCCTCAGCGAGGTAGACCCCCTGACGGGTGACGTACTGGCCCGCATTGGCAAAACCGTTATTTACCCTGCCAGCCACTACGTTTCCGACCGGGAAAACCTGACCCGCGCTATTTCCGACATTCGGGTGGAATTACAGGAGCGTCTGGCGTTGCTCAAAGCGGAAAACCGCCTGGTGGAAGCCCAGCGCCTGGAACAGCGCACCATGCTGGACCTGGAAATGATGGAAGAAATGGGCTACTGCACAGGCATTGAAAACTATTCACGCCAGTTAGATGGCCGCGCCCCCGGTTCTGCCCCTTCCTGCCTGCTGGACTATTTCCCCGACAATTTTCTGCTGTTTGTGGACGAATCGCACATCACCATTCCTCAGGTGGGGGCCATGTTCAAGGGCGACCGTTCCCGCAAGGGCACCCTGGTGGAGTTTGGCTTTCGTCTGCCTTCTGCCCTGGATAACCGCCCCTTGAGTTTTGAAGAATTTCTGGAGCGCATTGGGCAGAGCATTTATGTTTCCGCCACCCCTGGCCCGTGGGAACGCGAAAGGGCCCAAGGCATTGTGGTGGAACAAATTATTCGCCCCACAGGGCTTGTAGACCCACAGGTGGAGGTGCGCCCCACCAAAGGCCAAATGGAAGACTTGCTGGGAGAATGCCGGGCCAGGGCGGAACGGGCCGAGCGTGTGCTTATTACTACCCTTACCAAGCGCATGGCAGAAGATTTGACGGAATATTGCAACAGCATGGGGGTGCGTACCAAGTACCTGCACTCCGACATTGACACCATGGAGCGCATGAGCATTATCCATTCCCTGCGCAAAGGGGAATTTGACGTGCTGGTGGGCATTAACCTGTTGCGGGAAGGCCTGGATATTCCTGAAGTGACCCTGGTGGCTATTTTAGATGCCGACAAGGAAGGTTTTTTGCGCTCGGCTGGCTCGCTCATTCAAACTTTTGGCCGGGCAGCCCGTAACGCTTCCGGCAGGGTTATTCTGTATGCCGACGCCATGACCAAATCCATGAAGGCCGCCATGGGGGAAACCGCCCGGCGCAAGGCCCGGCAGGAAGAGTATAACGAAGTCAACGACATTACCCCCATAACCGTGCGCAAAAATGTGGATTCCGCCTTTGATACGCTGTTTTCTGCCAATGAAGGCAGCGGCAAAGGCCGGGGCAGAGGGCGCGGCAAGGGGCAAAACCTGGCCGCAGCAGAGCCGGAAGCCGCACCAGCCTACTCCTCCCCCCGCGAGCTGGCCCGCCTCATTCAACGGCTGGAACGCGAAATGCGCGAAGCTGCCAAAGAACTTGAATTTGAACGGGCCGCAGAACTGCGCGACCGCATTCACCACTTGCGGAGCCAGTTGTTAGTGGCTGACACGGATGGGAAACGCTGATTTATTCCGTTTGGGCTTCGTTTCTTGCTTTTTTTGAGGCGGGGCAGGACCGAAGAGTCCAGCACCCGCCTCCAAAAAAGCTCGTGCCTTGCCAAACGAAAAAACTCACCGTTTCCAAAGCGAGTAACTACACATTTCTCTATGCAATACTCTCAATGAAGGAGTGCAATATGTATCATCATGTAATCCGACAATTTCTGTGTATTGTGCTTGCCGCCCTTGGTGTGGGCAGTGGCATGGGGTTTGCCCGTGCCGCAGGACAGGAACTGCGTACTGCCCAGAACAGGGGTAATGCGGTGGAAATGCAGGTTGGCCCCAATACCACCCATAGCGATGACGACAGCGCGGATACCATGCGCGTTGGGCCGGGGAGCAACAGGTCACGCAATGCAAACCGTAACGAGAATAACCGCAATCTGTACCCGAATTTTGCCAATGACGTACGGGTAGAGGTGCAGATCCAGCCGGATATGCCCTTCTGGCATTGGGGGCAAACCCGGCCTGATAACTCCCTTCCCCCGGCCACTCCAATGGCCCCTGAACGACGGCGTTAATTTTGGGGGGAATGCTCTCCCCATACAACAGGAATGAGCAATTGATTATCTTATGAATACTATGGAAAACCAGAAAGAACCCACAGCGGCACAAAAGGCCCGCGCCCAGGAATTACACACGGTGCTGGAGCATCATATTTGGCGGTACCATGTGCTGGACAGCCCGGAAATTACCGATGCCCAGTATGATGCGCTGTTCCACGAGCTCAAGGCGCTGGAAGAAGCATTTCCCGGCCTGCGCAGTGCCACTTCCCCCACCCAGCGGGTGGGCGGAGCGGTGCTGGGGGAGCTGCCTTCCATGCGGCACACCCTGCCCATGTACAGCCTGGACAACCTGTTCGCCCCGGCAGACTGGAACGAATTTGTGGCCCGGCTGCAACGCCTGATGCCCGCTGTGCACCCCGCTGCCATGGACTTTTGGCTGGAGCCGAAAATGGATGGCCTGGCCATGGAGCTGGTGTATGAGCAGGGCCAACTGGTGCGTGCCCTTACCCGTGGGGACGGGGAAACAGGCGAAGTGGTTACGGAAAATATCCGCACCATTCGCAACGTACCCCTGCGCTTGCGGGGGGAGAATATTCCAGAAATTCTTGAGGTGCGGGGCGAGGTGATTATTGCCCGGCAAGATTTTTCCCGGCTGAACCAGCGGCAGGAAGAAGAAGGCAAAAAAACGTTTGCCAACCCGCGCAATGCGGCGGCAGGTTCGGTGCGCCAGTTGGATTCCCGCATAACCGCCAGCCGCCCCTTGCGCTTTATTGCCTATGGGGTGGGTCAGGTGGAATGGCAGGAGACGCTTGAGGGCAATGTGGCTGACCCGTGGGATACCCAGGAAGCCACCATGCAGGCCCTTGGTACGGCGGGTTTTTCCTTGGCTGAAGGCGCTACCGTGTGCCACGGGGCCGAGGCTGTAGTGCCGTGGCTACAGGCCCTGGAAGCACAGCGCCACTCCATGCCCTATGATATTGACGGCGGCGTGGTAAAGCTGAACCGCCTGGACTGGCAAGAAGAGCTTGGCTTTACGGCCCGTGCCCCGCGCTTTGCCGTGGCCTGGAAGTTTGCAGCGGAACAGGCCCAAACCACGTTGCTGGATATTCAGGTGCAGCTTGGCCGCACCGGGGTGCTTACCCCAGTGGCGGTGCTGGAACCTGTGGAAGTGGGCGGCGTGACTGTTGACAGGGCCACCCTGCACAATGAAGACCAGATTGCCGCCAAAGACGTGCGCGTGGGCGACACCGTTATTGTGCAGCGGGCAGGCGATGTGATACCCGAAGTGGTGGCCCCGGTGCTGGAAAAGCGCCCGCAAGGGGCTGTGCCCTATCGCTTTCCTTCCCACTGCCCGGAATGCGGCACGGCAGTGCGGCAGGTGGCAGGGGAAGTGGCGTGGCGTTGCCCCAATGCGGGGTGCCCTGCGGTGCTGCGCGAAGGGGTGAAGTATTTTGCTTCCAAGGGGGGGCTGGACATTTCCGGCCTTGGGGCCCGCTGGGTGGAGCTGTTCATTGCCAATGGGCTGGTACGCACCGCAGCAGACCTGTTCCGGCTGGACATGAAAGCCCTGCTTTCCCTGGAGCGCATGGGGGAAAAGTCTGCCAGCAACATGCTGGAAGCCTTGGAAGCCGCCCGCGTAAAAGCCACCTTGCCGCGCCTGTTGTGTGCCCTGGGCATTCGTCACGTGGGGGAACAAACGGCCAAAGCCTTGGCAAGGCAGTTTGGCTCCTTGGATGCCTTGCAAAACGCCACGCTGGGGGCGCTGTGCGCCGTGCCGGACGTAGGCCCGGAAGTAGCCGGGGCCGTGCAGGACTATTTCAGCCAGCCCGCCAACAAGGCCTTGCTGGAAGATTTCCGCAGCCTTGATTTGTGGCCTGTAATGGCAGCGAAGAAACCGCGCCCTGTTGCGGCTGTCAGGCCACAGGCAGGACAAAATGCCGGGCAGGCTATTTCTACCACCCAGCAGGGCAGCCTGTTTGGGTTGCTTGGGGCACAGGGCACCCAGCAAATTCCTACTGAACAGGAAGATGCCAGCGAAGCGGCCCCCCTGGAAGGCAAAACCTTTTTGTTCACCGGCAGCTTGCCCACCTTGAAACGCTCGGAAGCGGAAGCCATGGTGGAAGAAGCCGGGGGCGAGGTACTGGGCAGTGTGTCCAAAAAGCTGGATTTTCTGGTGGTGGGGGAAGCTCCGGGCTCTAAACTTGCCAAGGCGGAAAAGCTGGGTATTGCCGTGCTTTCGGAAGAGGCCCTTTTAGCCTTGCTCCGGGGCTAGTTTGCACGCACTTTGCTGTTGGCCTTATCAACGGGAACAGTGCCCTTTATATCGCTCGCAATTTTTGGGGAACGCGTTGGAATTTGACAGTGCTAAGGGGTACGCGGCGGCACCCCGCACCCCCCTCCCCTCTAAACAGGTAAAGGCGGCTTGCGCCGCCTTTGTTTCTACGATTTCGCCAACGCCGAAAGCGCCGCAAAACTCTGCTCCAATGTGGCACCATCCTCCACATCTTGCTGCAAAAATTGATTAATATCCGGCATACTCACAATGGCCTTGTCAATTTCCGGGTTGGCACCCGGCACATAAGCCCCAATGTTCACCATATCTTCCACTTTACGGAAGGTCGCCATACGGGAAAGCACAATACGGCTGGCATCTCTGTCTACTTGCTGGCAAATATCATTCCGCAATCGGCTAATGGACCGCAACACGTCAATAGCAGGAAAATGCCCCTGATCAGCAAGGTCGCGGGTCAGCACAATGTGCCCGTCCAGAATGGAACGCACGGCATCGGCAATGGGTTCGTTAAAGTCGTCGCCATCGACCAGCACGGTATAAATGCCGGTAATGGTTCCGTGCGCGTTTGTTCCTGTACGTTCCAGCAACCGGGGCAACTGGGCAAACACCGAAGGGGTGTACCCTTTTGTGGTAGGGGGTTCCCCCACGGAAAGGCCAATTTCCCGCGCAGCCATGGCAAAGCGGGTGACGGAATCCATCATGAACAGCACGTCTTTGCCCTTGTCGCGGAAGTATTCGGCCACTGCCGTGGCAGCATAGGCGGCACGGGTACGAATGAGGGGAGACTGGTCAGACGTTGCCACAATAAGGACTGAGCGGGCCAAACCTTCCGGGCCTAAATCTTTTTCAATAAATTCAACAACTTCTCGGCCTCGTTCACCTACCAGGGCAATCACGTTCACATCAGCCTTGGTGCGCCGGGCCATCATCCCCATAAGGGTAGATTTACCCACACCGGAACCTGCCATAATGCCCATGCGCTGCCCTTTGCCAAGGGTAAGCAAGGCGTTAATGGCCCGCACGCCCACGTCCAAAGGTTCATGAATGCGCGGTCTTGTCAGGGCCTGGGGTGGGTCGGCAAAAATGGGCTGCACGTCGGAAGAATCCAGCACTTCATCTTCCTCCCTGCCTGTTTGCAGGGGTACGCCAAACGCATCCAGCACCCGGCCCAGCAGGCCTTCGCCCACAGGGAAAAGGGGAGGCAGGCTGGAGTTGCGCACAAGGCTGCCGGGCTGCACGCCGCGCAAATCGCCATAAGGCATAAGCAGCAGCTTGCCTTCACGAAAGCCCACCACTTCCACGGGCACCCCTTCATCCATTGTGGTGGGGTTGGAATGGGCGCTTTCTTCGGGTAAAATATGGCACAAGGAACCAAGAGGGGCTTTAATACCACTGCTTTCCGCCACAAGCCCCACCACCTTGCTCACCTTGCCAAAGGCGGTCACAGGGGAAATGTCTTCAAGCATGCGGCGTATGCCGTGTGGGTCTGGGCTCATGGCATTTCTGGCAGTGAAAGGTGACGAAGGACGCTATCTACCGCAGCAAGGCGGCTTTCCACAGTGCTTTGGGCCATGGAAGAACCCGTATCAAGCTTCAGGCCCCCTGGGGTTATGCTGGCATCTGCCACCACCTTCCAGGTGCCAATATCCGTGCGGCGCTCGGTGGTGGACTGCATAATGTCTGTAATGGCGGGCTCGTCTTCCGGGTGAACACACAGGGTAATAATGCGGTGGTCTTCCAGGGCGGAGAGGGACTGCTCAATAAGGCTGCGCAGCACGGCTGTGCGTTCTTCCGAAATGGTAATGGCTGTGGCTTTTTCCACCGCAAGGCGGGCAACCCCCACAATATCGTCCTGCCAGTTGCGAAACACCTGGGTGCATTGCCCTTCAATGGCTGAAAGGACAGAAGCCACGTTTTCCGCAATGCTGGTACGAAATACTTCCAGCTCTTCCTTGGCTTCTGCAAGGCCGTTGGTATAGCCTTCCTGGCGGGCAGCTTCACGTATGTCTGCCACCTCGGCCTGGGCTTTGGCCAATAGTTCGCTGGCCATAGCACTGGCCTTGCTTTTTACCCGTTCAAGGTAAGCGGCCTCGTCTGCTTCTGTCCAGTAAACAGAGCGGGACTGTTCAATGCCACCAAAGGCAACTTCCCTGCCGGATGCATATACAGTGCCCCAATATTCTTCGGTGCGGCTTTCCAGGTCGGCGCCCTGTTCTTCACCGGGGGCGTGTGTGTCGCCTTCTTCGGGCATGGGCGCTTCCCCGGCAAATGCGGCCTGGGGGCTGCCCTGTGCCACTGCGGGGTCCGCTGCGGGCTCTGCCGGCATGGTAATGGGGGGGTGGGGGTTAGACGAAGACATCGCCGCCTCCACGGCTTATGGTTACCCTGCCGTCACCTTCCAGTTTGCGTACAATGCGTACAATGTTTTGCTGAGCGGCCTCTACATCTGCCAGGCGGGTTGGTCCCATAATCTCCAGGTCTTCCTTGATCATGCCGGAAGCGCGTTCCGACATGTTGCGGAAGAAGATGGCGCGCATATCTTCGGCAGCACCGCGAAGAGCCATGGTAAGGTCTTCGTTGGAAATTTCCTTGAGCAGCTCGCGAATGGAGCGGTCGTCCAGGCCGGAAACGTCGTCGAACACGAACATGAGGTTGCGAATTTCTTCTGCCACGCTGGGGGAATCTTCTTCAATTTCTGCCAGCACTTCTTCTTCAGTGGAACGGTCAACGGCGTTAAGAATTTCTGCAACGGCCTGCACACCGCCCACTTTTTTGCCTTCCTTGCCACCCATGGCAATAAGCTGGCTTTGCAGCACTTTGTCCACTGCCATAAGCATTTCCTCTGGCACCGCTTCCAGCCGGGCAAGGCGCATAAGCACTTCCACCCGCACACCAGCAGGCAGCCTTGTCAAAAGGTCTGCGGCATGGTCGCTGGGCAGGTTGCCAAGAATAAGGGCCAGGGTTTGCGGGTGTTCGTTGCGTAAAATTTGGGCCAGCAACTTGGGGCTTACCTTGCCAATTTCCCGGAACGGCACAGGCCCGGTATCCAGGTTCAGGTAGTCGCTTACGTATTTGGCTGTGTCGCTGTCTACGTTTGGCAGCAGCAGGCGCTTCACCGCTTCTTTACCGCCGCGCACCAGTTCGCGCCCGGTTACCAGGTCGTGGTAGTATTCACGCAGAACAACTTCCACCATTTCTTTGGGAACAGTTTCAAGGTCTACCATGGCTTGTGAAACAGCAGCAAGTTCATGGCGCTCCATGCGCTTGAACATTTCAGAAGCAAACTGTTCGCCAAGGGCCAGCAAAAGCACCGCAGTTTTTTGCGCGCCATTGAGCGTGGTGGCTGGAGTGTTGTCGTCGCGTGCCATATCAATTCCTTTCCGTTTTCCATATTCCCTGGCAGGGGGTGCGCTGTATGTACTACGCATGTGAATGCCGGGTGCGGCATGGTGCCGCCGTGGCAATAAATCTAAGCAAAAATGCTATTGCAAATTGTGTGCCTACGAACAAATTCCTCGTTGCCCTAAGGGGAAACAGCACACCACACGTGCCCCCGGTACCGGGAACAAAAAAATGACAAGTAAAATACCAATACAAAAAACCGGGCAACCTTGCCTGAATACACTTGTTTACGAAAAAGTAAAAAGAGTGTACCCCGTTGATACGTAAAAAGCAAGAAACAGCCCTTTTGGTACGTGTTATCACGCATCGAGGGCATAGCCCCTGAACATTTTCCTGGTAAAAGGTATGGAGATAGAACGCGTTGTTGTGGAGCAAACCGTAAGCACATTTGTTACCTGGCTGAACAGCGCGGGTATTGTGGTGTTTGCCATTAGTGGTGCTTTAGCGGGCATTCGCCGCCAAATTGATATCTTTGGCATTTTAGTGCTGGCATTTATCACCTCCAGCTTTGGTGGTATTTGCCGCGACGTTATGCTGGGCATACCCCCTGCTGTGGTGCAAGACAATTACCAGCTTGGCCTTTCCCTGGGGGCAGGGTTGCTGGCCTATGTAGCATACCCGCTCATGAACAAGCTGCGTAACCCCATTGAATTTTTTGACGCCTTGGGCCTTGGGGCGTTTACCGTACTGGGTGCGGAAAAAGCCCTTTCCTTTGGCATAACCCCCTTGTGGGCCGTTACCCTTGGGGTGGTTACAGCAGTGGGGGGCGGCGTTGGCCGCGACCTGCTGGTGGGGGAAGTACCTTCCGTGCTGCGGCGTGAAGTGTATGCCACGGCTGCCTTTCTTGGGGGCGGGGTGCTGGTGCTGGGCACGCTATGGCTGCCAGAATGGCAAAAACTGTTCATGGCTTCCGGGGTGCTGGCCTGCTGCTGGCTGCGGGTGTATTCCTTGTACAGAAACTGGAACCTGCCCCGCCGCAAAGGCGTTTAGGGGGAAACGCTGATTTATTCCGTGTAGCGGCGTTGCATCACTTTCTCCGCTCTTGCGGCGAGTTACATACTTCGGCGGCATCGCCGCCTTCGGCTCCCGCCTTGCAGGCAGTTCCCAATTCCGCTTATAAGGATTTTCCCCCTACTCCCGCCGGGCTGCACGGGTGGCATTAAGCACCGCCAGCAGGGCCACGCCCACATCGGCAAACACAGCTTCCCACAGGTTGCTCATGCCCACAACCCCCAGGGCCATGAACAGGGTTTTAATACCCAGGGCCAGGCAAATATTCTGCACAACAATGGCCCGCACCCTGGTTGCCAAGGTAAACAGGGCAGGCACGTTCATGGGGGAATCGTTCACAATCACAGCATCTGCCGCTTCAATGGCAGCTTCCGCCCCCACGCCGCCCATGGCAACCCCCACCCTGGCGGTGGTTAAAATGGGGGCATCGTTAATGCCATCTCCCACAAACATCACACGGTCTGCCCCTGCCAGTTGTTCCATGGCAGCCACTTTACCTTCCGGCAAAAGTCCGGCGGTGTAGCCGCCAATGCCTGTGGCTGTTGCCACGCGCCCGGCTGCGGCAGCATTGTCGCCCGTAAGCATAAATGTTTTTTTGCCCATGGCGTGCAAAGCAGCAATGGCCTTGGCCGCTTCCGGCTTAATGGTGTCTGCCAGCACAACGCACCCAAGGTAGGTGCCGTTTTGCGCCACATGCACCTGCGCCCCGGCCAAAATACCGTCCTCGTCATACCCTGTACCGCCGGATGCATCTTGCAGCATGGGCACGGCAATGCCGTGTTCCGCCAACAGGGCTGCCGTGCCTGCCAGCAGGATTTCTGCACCCTGCTCCACCAGCAACCCCTTGCCGGGAATTTCCGTTATGCGGGCGGCATCCGGCCCTTGCGAGTCCTCCTGTTGTTCTGTGGGTGCATGGCTTTGCACTGGAGCAGTAACCAGCCCCAAACCTTCCACATGGGCCACCAAAGAACGGGCAATGGGGTGGTTGGAATGGCGCTCCGCCCTGGCAGCCACTTCCAGCAGGGTATTTTCTGCCACACCAGGGGCAGGGGCACTGTGGGTAACGGAAAACTGCCCCTGGGTCAGGGTACCTGTTTTGTCAAATACCACGGTATCCACATGCAGCAGGCTATCCAGCACGGTGCCGCCTTTCACCAGTATGCCCTGGCGTGAAGCCGCCCCAATGCCCCCAAAGTACCCAAGGGGAATGGAAATAAGCAGGGCGCAGGGGCAGGAAATAACCAGCAGCACCAGGGCGCGGTAACCCCACTGGGCAAACGTGGCCCCCGGCACAATCAGCGGGGGCAGCAGGGCCACCAGCACGGCTGCCGCCACCACAGCAGGGGTATAGTACCGGGCAAGCCGGGTAATAAGCCGCTCCGTGGGGGATTTATTGGCAGCAGCACTTTCCACAAGGTGCAGAATGCGCGCCATGTGGCTTTGAGCAAAGGGGCCGCTGGCCTGCACCAGCACCACCCCGGAAAGGTTAATGGAACCGCCAAGGGCAGTGCTGCCCGGCTCCAGCAGCACAGGCATGGATTCCCCGGTAAGGGGGCTTTGGTCGGCCTGGGTGGACCCTTCCAGCACCGTACCATCCACAGGGAATTTCTCCCCGGCCTTCACCACCACCACATCCCCCTGCACCACGGCTTCCGGCGGCAGCACTTCTTCCTGCCCGCCCCGGCGCACACGGGCCACCGTGGGGCGCACTGCCAGCAGGCTTTCCACTGAACGGCGGGAACTGGCTGTGGCTTTATCCTGCACATACTCCCCTACCCGGTAGAACAGCATCACACCCACCGCTTCCGGCAGTTCCCCCAAGGCAATGGCTGCCACGGTGGCTACGCACATCAGGCTAAATTCATTGAACAGGCTCTTATGGCGCACCAAAGCAATGGCCTGCCGGAACACCGGAACACCACAAAGCAGATAGGGCACGGCGTACAGCCCCACACGCAGCCAGGGGGACAACAGCCCCGGCTGAAAATGCTCCAGGGCAAGGGTGGGGAAAAATAGCAGGGCAGCCAGGGCCAGAAGGCGACCTTCCTGCCCGCCGTGTTCGTGGCTGTGGTCATGGCCTTCTTCAGGGTTCCCCCCAGGCTTGGTCGCACAGCAGGCGCAGGCCGGCCTGCCCCTTGCTGGCCCGGTTGAAGTGCTGCCAGCCGGGGCTGCTGGGCCGTTATGGGAAGAAGCCGCCGGGGTGGGGCAAGAAGCCGGGGAACAAGGTTCCTGCGGGGTGGCCTGCCCTGGGGCACAGCACCCGGTGGCGCAACTGGGGGGGGAGGTTGGAGCAATCATAGAGATCCTTTCAAAACAACACGTCTTTTACGCACAGCGCTTGGCACACTTCGCTATTTCAAGCCACCTATATAATTGTAATGGCATCGTCCTCTTCTGCATCCGCTGCAAGGCTGTGTATGGCAAGAGAATGGCAAAGTTCGCGGCCCTGCCCTTCCGGCGCGTCCGGGCACAGGCGTTGTTCTTCCGCCAACATGCGCTGCAAGCGGGTGCGGTCTGCTTCTATTTGGGGTGTTGCTTCAAGGCTTTGCACCACCCAGTTCAGGGCTTGTTGAATATATGCCGGGGCTGTGGCCGGGTTTACCGGGGCGTAATACACCCACTTGCCATGTTTGCGGCTTTCAATAAGCCGGGCCTGGCGCAAAATGGAAAGATGCTTTGAGGTAGTGGAAGGGGCAAGGTCTAAAAGCGCGGTAATTTGGCACACGCACAACTCCTGCTGGTGCAGGGCCATAAGCATACGCACCCGGTTTTCATCTGTCAGGGCTTTGGTCACGAACATAAACGCAAACATGGCAGCCTCCGCTGTCTTTTTTTCATTTCGTCATATGCCGAATTGTAGCGAATGAAAATGAGAAGTCAAGTGCTCAATGCGTTATTTCGCCAAATAGCGAATTGTTATGTGGTAGCCATGCTTCTGGTTCAAGTTCTCGACTCATATCTTTGTACCCATGGTTCCCATCCCTACGCACGTCAAACTCTTGGCACAAAAGGGCATACATTGCCTGGCAGGGGGAATGCCGCGGGGCATTGTTGGCTGCTTTACATAGAGAGAGAATACTTTTGCACTATTGGCAAGCTAATTGCAAAAGGCAGGCATACCCTAGCGCTAAGGCCCCCTGCACAGCAGGGAAGAAATAATCAATTCGGTAAAGGAGTGAATCATGCTGTTTTTACTTGGTGGAGAAAAGAAGAAGCAACAGGCTGCTGCCCGGCGTGTTGAAAACGTGGACCGCGTAAGAGATTTGTTCAACACAGGCCGCTTTCCTGTGGTAACCACCAACGCCCTAGACGACAACCGTAAGATAGGCAAAGTACTTGGCCTTGTGGTGTGCCGTGGCTACGATTCCGATGAAACCTTTTTTGGCATGGCTGCCCGTGCAGTAAACAAGGGCGCACAGGCCATTGTTGGCTACCAGGAAAGTGTGGCCTTCCACCCGGACGGCAGCAAATACTTTACCTGCTACGGGACGGCTGTGCAGTTTGAAGGTGCAGGCCAGCGTTCCGGCACTGGCACCGGCTTTGAATTGAATTTATAACCAGACACTGCGTTCCCATAAGGAGTGATGCATGAAAGGCAAGGTGGATAACAGCACAAAGCCCATGTGCGCGGTTGCCCCTTCCTGCAACAAGGAGGAGGCAAGCACAACGGGTGTTCGTTGGTGGCTTCCCTTACTTCTGTTAGTTGCGGCCCTGGCCGTTTCAGGGTGTTCATTGCACAAGTCTTCCCCTGGCAAGGGCAGCACTGCCTCTTATGGCAAGCGCGGGTTCAAGCCTTATACCATTCGGGGGAAAACCTATTACCCTCTGCAATCAGCTCATGGGTTTAAGGAAGAAGGCATTGCTTCCTGGTATGGCAGGGATTTTCACGGAAAGGCCACAGCCAGCGGTGAACCCTATGACATGTACGGCATGACCGCTGCCCACAAAGTACTGCCCCTTGGCACACAGGTGCGGGTGACCAACAAACGCAACGGGCGCTCCATTGTGGTATACGTTAACGACCGTGGCCCGTTTATTGATGACAGAGTGATAGACCTGACCCATTCAGGGGCCAAGCAACTTGGCATGTTGGGGCCAGGCACCGCCCATGTGGTGGTGGAACATGTGGCTTCCGCCACAGATGCCCCGCCCCCCGCGCCAACGCCTGCCCCCTATGTACCCCCTGCCCCGCAAACCGCCCCGGCAGCCCCGCGCCCTGTGCCTGAACCTGGCCCCATGGTGGCACACAATTCTGGCGGGCAAGGCTATGGCACGCAAGAATATCCTGGGCAACGTTCCGGCGGGCGCCCGGTGCCAACCCCTGTGGGCAGCCCTGTATATGGTGCAGCGCATACCCCTGGGTATGGCACCAGCGCTGGCACCACGGTGCAAAACCAGGGGCAGGCAGGTTCTTCTGCTGCCTACCGCACGGCTGCCACACAAGGGAAAGGACAATATTTTGCGCAAATCGGGGCCTTTTCCGTACAGGGCAATGCTGAGCGCCTGTGCGAAAAAATACGCCAAACCGGGGTGCCTGCCCGCAGCTTGTATGACAGCCAGAAAGGGTTGTGGCGGGTTCAGGTTGGCCCGTACCGCAGCGTGAATGAAGCGAACCAGGCCGCTGCTACAGTGCGCAAAAGCCCCACCCTGCTTTCCAGCATGGACAGGTAACCTGGCGCACCCCAAAAGTTTACTGCCCCCTGCATGCCGTTGTGGCCATGCAGGGGGCAGTGCTGTTTAGCTCTTTTTTCACCATTCCCTTGAGCCTTGGGAGCAGAAACGGTATAGTGCGGCTTACGGCAAGGTGAATGAGCACCTATTTACCCCGTGCCAGCAGTGCAGCAACAATGACGTGAACGGATAAACCATTACTGCACAACGCTGTTACCAGCGTAAAATACACGAACAACCATGCAGGAGCAGTTATGAAAGTTGTAGCAATTAACGGCAGCCCCAAAGTAAAAGGCAACACCTACCAGGCGCTGGAAGCCATGGCAGGCGTGCTGGCAGAGCAAGGCATTGAAACCTCCATTTTGCAGGTAGGCAAAGAGCGTGTTAGCGGCTGTGTAGGGTGTAATACCTGCGCCGTGCGCCAAGACCGCCAGTGTGTTTTTAAAGACGATATTGTGAACGAATCCGTAGAACTGCTTGCCGCTGCCGACGGTATTATTATTGGCTCCCCTGTGTATTATGCAGGGCTCAACGGGTCATTAAAGTCATTTCTGGACCGCGTGTTTTATGTGTGCGGTGCCAACCGTTCCCTGCTGCGCCACAAGGTGGGCATGGCCGTGGCTGTGGCCCGGCGTGATGGCGGCACCCCCACGGTGGATCAAATCAACAAATATTTCCAGATTACGGAAATGATTTTGCCTAGCGGTAACTACTGGACATCCGTGCATGGCGGTGCCCCTGGGGAAGTGCTGCAAGATGATGAAGGCATGTCTACCCTGCGTACCGCTGCTGCCAACATGGGGTGGGTAATGCGGCTTATTGAGCATGGCAAGCAGGCTGTGCCTGCGCCAGCGTTTGAGGCGCGCCCCCGTACCAACTTCATCCGTTAGTGAGGAAACACGGATTTTTTCCGTTTGGCGACTTTTATCCGCTCGGGCTTCGTGGAGATGTGCGGGCAGCAAAGCTACCCGCACTTTACGGTAAAGATTTCGCGTTGCCACCGTTCACCCTACCATACCCTTTCCCTTTTACCCCATATTCCCCATGCCCTATTTTGAAATTATGCTTCTTGCCCTGGCCCTTTCCATGGACGCCTTTGCCGTGGCCATTGCCACGGGCGTGCGCCTGCGCAAAATAAACCGCCGCCAGTTTTTCCGCCTGTGCTTTCACTTTGGCCTGTTCCAGTGCCTTATGCCCATTATTGGTTGGGCCCTTGGCCTTACTGTGCGCCATTATATTGAAGCATGGGACCACTGGGTGGCCTTTGCCCTGCTTAGCCTTGTGGGCATAAACATGATTCGCGAATCACTTGGCAATGAAGATGACGAACAGGAAGACACCCTTGACCCCACAAAAGGCTGGTCCCTTGTGCTGCTTTCCGTTGCCACAAGCATAGACGCCCTGGCTGTTGGCCTTTCCATTGCCGCCCTTGGCTACAGCATTTGGCTGCCTGCCGCCATTATTGGTGTGGTGTGTGCCGGGCTTACCTTTGTGGGCCTGCACATTGGCCGCATTACCGCCGGGGCCGCTGTGCTTGGTTCGCGCGCTGCCCTTTTGGGGGGGCTTACCCTGCTGGGCATTGGGCTGAACATTTTACGTGAACACGGTGCCATGTCATTTTAGAGCAATTTCACTTTGAAATTGCTCTAAAAATAGTGTTGCCTTACATTGGGGGACGCTGTCCCCCAAGCCCCCTGCAAGGGACGTTTCGCCCCTTGACCCCTTTTGGGGTTACGTAAAAGAATCCCCCATACACAGTGTATGGGGGATTCTTTTATAAAAATCTTGCAAGTTAAAAACCCACTCATGTAATTGCGGCAGGAAACGCGCAGTTATTTCGTTTGGTAAGGCGCGAGGTTTTATTGAAGCAGGAGTGACAATTCCGCAGGAAAGCGGAATTGGGAACCGCCCATAAGGCGGGAGCCGAAGGCCGAGGCCCAGGACGGGCCGAGTCAACTCTTCCGTCCTCGACTGTTTCCTTTATCCGCTCGGGCTTCGGGGAGGTATGCGGGTAGCAAAGCCACCCGCATACTCTGCCCTCACTCCACGGCTCGCGATGCTCGCGACTGCCGTCGGCTTTAGGGGTATAACACCGCCAAACGGAATAAATAAGCGTTTCCTCGGCAACGATTATACGCCAAGCTTATCCCGTATAACAGCCAGTGCCTCCAGGGCCTCGGCAAAATTAAAGTCGCTGGCCGCATCCACCACTCGTTTGCCTGCCCTGCCATCCACAACGCGCAGTTGTGGCCCAAGGCGCATGGCCACCTCTCGGGCATCTGCGTCATCTTCTTCCAGCAAGGCAGCCAGGGCAACCACTTCTTTTGCAAGGGCACCCGGCGCAGCCGGGGCAGCCACCACCACGTTTACAGAATCAGCCATGTGTTGCTTTGCAGGCATACTGCTGCCACAATGAAAGAGCCATCGTTCCAGACGCTCCTGCACAGCCGGGGCAGGAAATTCTGGGTTCAGGCAGCCACTCAGCCCCTTAATACGGCCAAAGCACACATGATCCTGGGCAGAACACCCCGCATACACAAGCAGTGGTAAGCGTTCCCCGACCCGTTGCAAGCGCATACTTTGCACAAAGTGTACATATTCTGCAATGCGGTTAACAGGCACAACCACAACAATTATATCAAAGCGTTTCTCTTCATCACAGGTTTGCACAGCACCAAGGGCTTCCTTGGCAGAATGCACCGTGGTTACATGCAGTTGCATTTGTTCAATGGCGGTTGTCAGCGGCGCGTAACTGCCTGCCTTTTCGTCTACAACCAGTAGCAGGCTTTGCCCGGCAAAGGGTTTATCTGCCACATGCACCCATTCAGGCAGGGGCTGCAACGTGCCCCCTTCCAGTTCGCACAGGCCCTCGGGGCTGCTGGTGTTGGAAATTTTCAACCGCAGGGTAAATGCCACCACAGTGCCAAGGCCCGGCTGGCTGCGCAGGCTAATTTCCCCGCCCATGGCTTCCACCAGTTTGCGGGTTAAGGCAAGGCCAACCCCGGTGCCCCCATACCTTCTGGTATCGGAAGCATCGCGCTGGTAAAAGGGCTCAAACAAATGCTCTTGCCCCGCTTCGTCAATACCAATGCCGGAATCTTCCACCTGGCAGGCCAGCAGAACCTCACTCCCCAGGTTTTCCTGCAACACGCAGCACACCCGCACGCCGCCAGTTTCCGTATATTTTATGGCATTTTGCACCAGGTTTTTAAACACAACCCCAAGGCGGTCCACATCTCCTTTCAGAATATGCGGGATAACGGGGTCAATGTACACTGTACATTGCAACTTTTTGCTTTTCCGGTACTCGTCAAAAGTCCTAACAGCGGCATACACCACGCTTTCAAACCGGAACGGGACTTCTTCAAAACTCACCTTGCCGGTGCCGGTGTTGGCATATTCCAGAATGTTGTTGAAAATACCCAGTAACGCTTCACTGGCTTTTTGTATTTTTTCTACAAATTCGCGCTGCTCTTCACTCAACGCAGAACGCGAAACAAGATAGGCCATGCCCGAAATAACATGAATAGGCGTGCGCACTTCATGCCCAATGGTGGACAAAAACGTGCTTTTTGCCTGGTTTGCCGCCTCTGCTTCGTTGCCCAAAAGTTCTGTAAGCCGGGCGTAGGCAGCAAGTTCTTCATTGGCGTGGCGCAGGGCCGCCAGGGTTTCCTGCAAATGCGTGCGCCGCTCCTGTTCCTGAGTAATGTCTACGCTGGTAAAACGAATGCCCTGGGCCTGCCCCTGCTTGTCGTAAAAGGGTGCGCCAGAACTACGTAAAAACCGCTCTTTCCCGGCCTGGTCAAGAATGGCATGTTCCACACCACGAAAATAGCCCGCGCTGGTATTCTGGCGCTCAATTTGAGTAAAAAACTGTTCCGCATAGTCCTGCCCACCCAAGAGATGAATAAAATCCATCCCCTTAACGTCATCAGGCTTAATGCTGAACACCTCTTGTGAACGCTCTGAAATGTACCCTACATCACCATTGGTGCTTACTTCACAAATAACTTCCCCGGTGGCCAAAGAAACATCGTCAAACCGGGTATACGCTTCCGAAAGTTTTTCTGCGGTGTGAGCAAGGGAAAAGGCCGCTCCCATCAGGGTGCCCACCATACCCAAGGCTTCTTTTTCCGCATCGCTCCAGAGCTTTTCTTCCTGGTATGAAACAAAAACAACAGCCCCCAAAAAACGTCCTTGCCCAGAAACAGGGGCACAGCACACAGAACGCATCAGACTTTCCCGCAAAAAGGCCTTGGTTTCGGAACGGGTTTCCGGGCTGTGGGAACCCACCACCTGCCCGGCCAACAAGGGGCCTTTCCATTCTGAAAACTGCACCAGAAACTGCCCCCCATCAGGCAGGGGGCCGTTGGCTGCCGGCAAGCCTTCCTTTTTCCAGAAGCATGCGCCTGCAACCTGCTGGGCAAGCATGGTTTCAGCAGGGGTTACCCAAAGCTGCACCGCGTCAACCCCAACCCCTTCGCCCAGCAATTCCAGCACAAGGGCAAGGCTGGCGCTGTAGTTGCCACCACAGCCAAGCAAAATATCCACTGCCCCTTTAAGGCCTGAAAAAAACACCGGGGAAAGGCTACGCTGGTGCCCGGGCTGCTCACTTTCCAATTCCGAAGAAAGGGCATAGGCGCGGGAAGGTGCAGGGGTAAGGGCTGGCCCCTGTGCCGCAGTGGGCGGGGCCATTTGAACAAGCACAAAACTTTCCTGCGCGGCCAGCACCTGTACTTGTAGCGTAAGGGAAGAGGCCCGCAGGTCTGCCCCGGGGATAGAGGCGTTCACACTGCCGCGAGGCGGGGAAACAAACAACTTGCCCAGCGCATGGCGTGAATCATGAGAGGAAAAATATTGCAACAGATCAGTTTGCTGGGGAAAAATTGTAGAAAAAGACGCCATGAACTGATCATTACAATCTAAAAGAGTAGGGGGTGACACTTTCCAGAGAGATAACGGCAATGGCAACGCTTCAAACAGTTTTTTTTCCATAAACAGCGAAACAGGGTCCTGTGGTTGCCCGACAACCTGAGCAGCATGGGCGGCACGACAGCCCAAAACACCCCACACGTTCCTGGCAAGCTTCCGCAAAGTATATATAAAAAACAAACCCATACTATTACTCCATAAGGGAAATCTTGTTCCAGGACAAGTTATTTGTCAAGCTCGAGTTTCCCTGTACGCAGAAGTTCGTAACGAAGTAATCATAGCATATAACATAAATCATGCCTATCAAAATATGTGGAGACCTTTTTCTTTGATTCTTTTCGCTCGGGCTGCGGGTTCCATGCTCCGGCAGCGAAAAGTAAAGTGGTTTCACTCAAGGGAAGTTCTTTGCGTTTCCATCCGTTCAAAAAAGCGAAGCCGTTGCGAGCATCGGGACGCGGCTTTGCGCGTTCACGATGCGAGCAAGGGGGCTGTGCTTGGGCGGGGCGTTGGTGAAAAGATAGTATTTTTTGTGCAGGCAAGGCGGCGGCGGATTTTCCTAGGGGCTGACCTCACGGTCTGCCCTGACGGAAAATTTGCCGCCAACGCAGCATGCATAAAAAAGCCTAGTTTTACCAACGTGCCACGCCCAAAACAAAACACAAAAATAAAGCACGCAGCTTGCACTAAACGGAGTCAGACCGTTCCCCTCTCTGGCGAGGGTCATAGCCCTGCCCCACTAAAGCGACCAGCCCTTGGCATGCACCCGCCGCCACACCACCGTGGCAAGGCCAGCCAGCACACCGCCATACACCAAAAACACCCCGGCACTGGCAGCCACCCTGGCTGTTTCCTGCGCAAACAAGGCAGCCGCCACAGCCCCAAGCCCTGCGGCAACCACATAAAACAACACCCCGCAACAGGCAATAAACACAAAGGACAAAAAATTGGAAACCCCAATAACCCGCCCTTTTTCAGAAGGGGCCGGGCGCACCTGAATAAAGCTTGCCAGGGGAATAAGGTACACCCCGCCGCACACCCCGCACAGGAACAGCCACACAAAAAACCAGCCCGCCTGGGCCATGGGTACCCAGGGCAACAGCGTTGGTGCCAACGGGGTGGCAGCCACTGCCCACAGGCACAGCCCCATGCCAAGGGATGCAGGGGCCAGCAGGCGCTGCCAGCTTTCCGCCGGGGTGCGCCCGGCAAACAGCGCCCCCACGGCAATGCCCACCATAAGCGCGGAAGAAAGCATACTGCTGAAGGTATCGCTGTAGCCCAGGGCAGCGCTGAGATTGCTCACGCTGATAACGGCAATGGCGGCAATGCCATAAAAAAACGCTTCCGCACACAGCACCAGAAACAGGGCACTGTCCCCGCGCAAGGCCCAAAAATGACGGAAAGAATCCACAGGCCCGGCCCAGGGAAACGGGTGCTGCTGTGTGTGTTGCTGGCGCGGGGGCTGGCGCATGGTAAAGGCCACCAACACACCCACTACAGCCACCAGTATAATGAACAGGCCTGCCATGCCCCGGCCAAAGGCCAGTTGCCCACCAGCCCCTTGCAGGGCAGGCATCCAGGCCAGAACCGCATCAGGCATGTGCACAACGTGCAGCCCTGCGGCTTGCTCCGGGGCCAGCACATAGCGAAAATCCAGAAAAAAGCCTGCCCCGGCAATGCCTGCCAGCACCGCCACAGTGGAGGCAAGCTTGATAAGAGAATTTACCCTGGGCACAGCGGGGGCTTCAAACAGTTCAGGAATAGCGCCGTTCAAGGCCGGGCTGAAAAACGTGGCCTGTAACCCCATAAAAAACAACACGGCCAGCATGCCCGCCCACAAGCCATGCAGCAATGCCCAGGCCCCCAGCAACAGGGCTACACATTCCACAGCTTTTGCCCCCACCACAATATGCTTTTTAGGTACTTTGTCTGCCAGCCACCCGGCCCAGGCCGAAAACAGAATAAAAGGCAGGGAAAACAGCACAGTGGCATAGCTTTGCATGGAAGTAAGCCCGGCGGAAGCTGCCAGCAGCACGGCACACTGCTTATAAAAATTGTCTGTAAAGTTGCCAAGGGCAAAACAGCCGCCCATGCTCAGCACGGCGCAAACACCTGCGCCCCTGCCCCCATCTCCATTTTTTTGCAAATGTGCCTGTTTGTTATTCATGCAGCGTACAGCCTTCTTTTTAAACAGAATCAATATGTTATCGTTTAATATAAAACCATCGGCCCGGTAAGACAATAAAAATTTCGTGAAAATGGGTGGCTATCTCTAGACGCTTCCAAAAAAGAACTTATCTTTCCTGATGAATACGTAAATATACCTGCGGTGCATTTGCGCCGCAATTGATGAGCGAGGAGGAACTGCGCATATGGGTAAGATAATTGGAATTGACCTTGGTACCACCAACTCTTGTGTTTTCGTTATGGAAGGCAAAGAGCCAAAGTGCATTACCAACCCCGAAGGTGGGCGTACCACACCGTCCATTGTAGCCTTTACAGACAAAGACCGTCTCATTGGCGACATTGCCAAACGCCAGGCCGTTACCAACCCGGAACGTACTGTGTTTGGTATCAAGCGCCTGATGGGCCGTAAATTTGACACGCCTGAAATTAAAAACTGGAAGACCCACAGCCCATACCACATTGTTGCCGATAAAAACGGCGACGCTGCGGTGGAAGTTGAAGGCCGTACATACACTGCCGCTGAAGTTTCTGCCATGATTCTTGGCAAGCTGAAAGCAGACGCGGAAGCCTACCTTGGGGAATCCGTTACCGAAGCGGTTATTACCGTTCCGGCCTACTTCAACGACTCCCAGCGCCAGGCCACCAAAGACGCTGGCCGCATTGCCGGGCTTGAAGTGAAACGTATCATCAACGAACCCACGGCCGCTTCCCTGTCTTACGGGGCCGATAAAAAGGCAAACGAAAAAATTGCCGTATTCGACCTTGGGGGCGGTACCTTCGACATTTCCATTCTGGAAGTGGGCGACAACGTGGTGGAAGTGCGCGCAACCAACGGCGACACCTTCCTTGGTGGTGAAGACTTTGACCAGCGCGTTATTGAATGGATATCTGCTGAATTCAAAAAAGAAAGCGGCATTGACCTGACCCAGGACCGCTTGGCCCTGCAACGCCTGAAAGAAGCTGCGGAAAAGGCCAAAAAAGACCTTTCCACCGCTCAGGAAACAGAAATAAACCTGCCCTTTATTACGGCAGACCAAACGGGCCCCAAGCACCTTACCATGAAGCTTTCCCGTGCCAAACTGGAAAGCCTTGTGCAAGATTTGGTGCAGCGCACCATTGAGCCCTGCAAAAAGGCCCTTGCCGACGCAGGCCTGAAAGCTTCTGACATTGACGAAGTGGTACTGGTGGGTGGCATGACCCGTATGCCCCTGGTGCAAAAAACCGTCACCGACTTCTTCGGCAAGGAACCCAACCGTTCCGTGAACCCGGACGAAGTAGTTGCCATGGGCGCAGCCATTCAGGGCGGCATTCTTACTGGCGATGTGAAAGACATACTGCTGCTGGACGTAACCCCGCTTTCCCTGGGTATTGAAACCCTGGGTGGTGTTATGACCCGTCTTATTGACCGCAACACCACTATTCCGGCCCGGAAAAGCCAGGTGTTTACTACTGCGGCAGACAACCAGCCTTCAGTTTCCATTCACGTTCTGCAAGGGGAACGGAACATGGCTGGCGACAACATGACCCTTGGCCGCTTTGAACTGACGGGCATTCCCCCGGCACCACGTGGCCTGCCACAAGTTGAAGTAAGCTTTGACATTGACGCCAACGGTATTGTGAATGTTTCTGCCAAAGACCTTGGCACAGGCAAAGAACAAACCATTCAGATTACCGCTTCTTCCGGCCTTTCCGAAAAAGAAATTGAAAAGCTGGTGAAAGAAGCTGAATTGCACGCTGACGAAGACAAAAAGCGCATGGCTGTTATTGAAGCGCGCAACAAGGCTGACTCCCTGATTTATGCCACAGAAAAATCGTTGGCAGACCTGGGCGACAAAGCCGACGCTTCCATGAAAGCAGACATTGAAGCAAAAGTAACCCTGGTGAAAGAAGCCATGAAGGGTGAAGAACTGGAAGCCATTGAAAAGGCAACCGAAGAACTCTCCCAGGCTTCTCATAAACTGGCAGAACAGCTTTACGCACAAAAAAGCCAGGAAGGCGCAGGCCATGCCGAAGCCGACCCGCACGCTGGTAAGCCAAAAGACAAAGACGACGACGTTGTGGACGCAGACTTTACTGAAGTAAAGTAAGCAGCCTGCCCACGCAGAATACAACAACGCCCCTGAAAGGTATTCCTTCAGGGGCGTTGTTTTTATGCAGCGCAAACAGGCGGTGCAGGCGAATCAATTTTCCAGAAATTATTTACCCGTTATTGGCAGCATACACCTGCTGTTTCAGGGCCTCTGCTTCCTGCTCCAGACGGAACTTTACTTCTGCCGAAATGTGCAGGCTTGCAGCCAGGCCGTCCAGGTAGCTGCGCTCCATAAAGTGGTCTACGTCTACAATAAGGCAGGAAAGCTTGTAAATGTCGTATCCCTCTTCTTGTGAACCCACTTTTGCCGCAATGGAAGCCGGGTCAAGGGGCTTGTGCAGCAATTCTTCAATAAGCTTGGTGGGTTCTTGGCCTGGGCACAATTTTGCCACTGTTTCGTAAATTCTGCTTTGTTCCGTTTCATCAATGTGCCCGTCTGCCCGCGCCGCAAACACCATGGCTTCCACAAGCATCAGGGCTTTCACGCTTGCATCCTGAACAGTTACGGGCTGGCTGCCTGGGGCTGCCACAGGCATGTTGCCTTGCGCGGCTGTGCCGGGCTGTGCAGTGGGGGCAGGACCGCCAGTTTGGGCAGTGCCGGGTTGCGCCCACTTCTGGTAAAACTGCCATGCCAGGGCACCCACGGCGGCAGTACCACCCACAACCAAAGCGCCTTTGGCCACCTTTTGTACCGACTTTCCGGTAACAAGCGCCCCCAACAGGCCACCAAGGGCACCAGCCCCCAGCAGGCCACCAAGGCTATTGCCCCCAAGGTTTTGCTTTAACGATTCCATTGCACCGCTGCCACTTACTTGCCCCAGTGTTTCCTGCGCCTTATTTTTTATGTCATTCAAAGCCGGGTTGTTCAGCAGGCTGTCAAATAGATTGCTTATTGATTTCTCCTTATAAAAACTTTTATTCGTCATATAATGCGTGCTTGCCTCCCACCTGTCAAGGCAAAGGCAACCACCATGCCCACAGTGCCCACAACACTGTAAGCCCAACGGGTCGCTTTGCACATTCTCCCTGGAACAGGAACTTCTCGTTCAGAAATAAACCATGCGCGAAACACGTTACACAAAACGCACTCATTTTACTGGAAAATTAGTTTCCAGCATTCATACTTTTTGGGACGTCTTCCCTGCCAAGGCTTGCTGCGCATGTGAAAAAGCCCCCCACATCAAACGATGCAGGGGGCTTTTTCACATGCGCTATAAAAGCGGCATGTGTGCTTGCGTGGTTATTCCACCCAAGCCTTATATTCCAGTGGGTTCAGGCGTTGGCCGTTTTTAAGCACTTCAAAGTGCAGGTTGGCACCTGTTGTGCGCCCGCTGCGGCCCACTGTGCCTATCAACGTGCCTTCCTGGACTACAGCGCCATTCTTGATATAAAAACGGTCCAGGTGGGCATAGCGCGTTACAAAGCCATTTTGGTGTTCAATGTCTACGGTTTTGCCGTAGCCACGCTGCCCTTTTCCCACAAACACCACTTTGCCGGGGGCTGCGGCAAGCACTTCAGTGCCGCGTTTTGCGCGAATATCAATACCCCAATGAAATTTGGTTGCCTTGCGTTTAGCAGAAAGCTTGCGCGGCCCGAACAGTGAGCACACTTCACCGTGCTTCACCGGACTAGCCACCAAAAATTTGGCATTCTGCAACGAATTTTGTGAGGCAATATAAAGCGGTTTACCGCTTGTGCCTTTGGCAAGGTAGCCAGGGGCAGGTTCGGTACGCTGGGCGGGCTGGGCAGGAGGTTGTTTTTTTACACACCCAGGAAGGACCAAAAGAGCGAGAAGTGAGCAAAAAACCAATCGGGAATTAACCATGCGAACTCCTTGGTAAACGTAACGCGCTGCCCTCAATCAAATAAGAACATGAGGGAGCGTGGCCAAAAACCACCTCTATATTTACCACAAGGGGGCCATATCAACAATAAAAAGTATCCCAAGTTATTTCAATGCATTAAATATATTTTTGCCCATTTATAAATATGTTGGTTGCCATTTTCAGGGTAAACCTCATTTCTCCCCTTGCCGAAACCCATGGGTAAATTCCTTAGCATACAGCCGGGAAGCCGGGGCCTGCTCCTTGCGTTCCCCCGGCAGTACCAAAAACACAGTTTGCCGGGTAAAGCCATGGTCTTGTGCGGCCTGCACCAGCCCTGCAAGGGTGCTGTGCACCACGGTTTCATCCGGCCAGCCCACCCGGCTTGCCAGCACCACAGGGGTGTCTTCATGCACGCCCCCGGCCCGCAATTCTTCTGCCACAGCTTGGGGGTCGCCTGCGGAAAGGTAAATGGCCAAAGCCCCGCCAAGCCGGGCATAGTCGCGCACGCGCTGCCCTTCCGGCACGGGGGTGCGCCCGGCAACACGGGTAAAGGCCACGGCCTGCACCACTTCCGGCACGGTAAAGCCCACCCCGGCTGCCGCTGCCGCAGCAAACCCGGCAGTAACCCCCGGCACCACCCGGCTGGGAATGCCGTCCGCATCCAGCAAGGCCTTTTGCTCCCGCATGGCCCCATACAGGGCAGCGTCCCCGGTATGCACCCGTGTCACCATTTTACCCGCGCGGGCTGCATCACGCATTATGGCGTGGGTTTCTTCCAGGTTCAGCGGAGCAGAATCCACCACCTGCGCCCCAGGCTTGGCACAGGCCACCAGGGCCACGGGCACAAGGGAACCTGCATACAGCACCACATCAGCTTCTTCAATAAGTCGCTTGCCCTTCACCGTAATCAGCTCCGGGTCGCCAGGGCCCGCACCCACAAACCACACCATGCCCATGCTCGTTTCTGCCATGTATAAACTCCCAAATTATTTGACGCGCCCATGCGCGCTGTTGTCATTTTGATAAGGGGGACGCTGTCCCCCAGCCCCTGCAAGGGACGTGACGCCCCTTGACCCCCATATTTGCGCTTGCCTCCCGCAAAGCGGGAAAGCAAGCGCTGATAGGGGTTCCAAGGGCATCATGCCCTTGGCGGAGGGGGTTGGGGAGGCAGAGCCTTCCCAAGAAATCACTCAGCCTTCTGCGCAGCTACCAAAAACACCGGGGGCAGGGGGGCAAGGCGTACATCTGTGCCCAAGGGCTCGGCATGGCTTACCTGCATGCAGGTGATTTCCACGCTGGCACCAAGGCTTGCCAGCACTTTGCGGCAGCGCTCCAGGGAAGAAAGCAGCACACAATGGGCCACCAACCACCCGCCGGGGGCAAGGGCTTCCCATACCCCATGCAGCAATTGGGTGGCATCATTCTCTGCCCCGCCAAGGCCACCGCCAATAAACACCCGGTGGGGCGCAGGCAGACCTTCCAGCCCCAGGGGCAAGATAGCCTGCACAATTTCCATGTTCACGGCAGCAAACCGTTTGCGGTTTTCCCGCATCAGGGCAAGGCGGCTTTCATGGCGTTCCACACTATACACACACCCCTGCCGCACCAGGCGGGAAGCTTCCACTGCCATTGCCCCGCTGCCACCGCCCAAATCCCACATGGTGTGGTGCGGGGAAAGACGCAAGGCCGCAAACCCTGCCGCACGAATAACACTTTTGGTGATAAGCCCTTTTTCCTTGGCAAACAGGGCATCATCTATACCAAACAACGGGTACTGCTGCCCTGCCCGGGAATGCAGGGCTGGTGGTTCCAGCACAATCACCCGTGGTTTTGCACCACGAGCACATGGCACTTCCTGCCATGATTCTTGCGGTTTTGAATCTTCCGGGGCAAGGCGCAGCACATGTTCAGCCTGTACCCGGCCTTCCAGCGTGGTATGCAAGGCTTCCATTTGGTGCAGGGTATACCCTGCGGCCCCGCGTTCCTGTAAAAATTCGTTCACCTCGGCAAGGCCTGTGCGGGCATCCACAAGAACTGCCACAGGCCCACCCGCCAGCACCGCATGGGCAAGGGGCAACCAGTTTTCCCGCCCATGCAGGGAAACGGCCTGCCATTCCTGCCACGGCTGCCCCAGCAATGCCGCAGCACCCTGCAAGGAACTTACCCCCGGCAACACAGAAACCGCTGTCCGACCAAACCAGGCCAGAACAGAAGCACCAAGGCCAAAAAACAAGGCATCCCCACTGCACAGCACCACTTGGGTAAGACCCCGCTGCTGGAAAACAGCCATCTGCTTCAGCACATCAGGCACGCTTTTGCTCACCGTAATTTTTTGGGCCGGGTGGTCGGCAAAAGGCGCAAGCTGCGCCTTGCCCCCCACAAGCACCTGAGCACTGGCAAGCATATTTGCCACCCCGTGGGGCGGGTGGTCTGCCCAGTGTTGCGGTGGGGTAAGCCCAAGGCTGAGAATGTGAATACGCGGCATGGCGATACTCCTTAACTAAAGATCATGACAAAATTACACTGTTACACTTTACTTGGGGAGAATCTACCCCCTAACCCCGTACTGTTCTCCCCTTCTGCGGCGGGATACATACTTCGGCGGCAAAGCCACCTGCGCCCCGCCTTGTCGCGCCACGGCTCGCTACTGCCGTCAGTTTGAGGGGCATAATGCCCTTGAAACCCGCATCCACGTTCACTTTCTTGTTTTGCGGAAAAACGAACGCAAACGAAGGCTTAAAAAAGATAATTGTGCCATACTCCTGAATACAGATCATTGTAACACTAGGTGTGGTGTGCTTTTTCCGGGTACGTATACAGTAATTTACCTTCAATACTGAGCACGTGCAACACCACAGGGCTGGCAGAACTGGCGTTGCTGGAAGAACTGGCCGCATACCACCTTGCAAGCACGGCATACGCCTTTGCTGCAAGGACACGCAACACAGCCTGTGCCACAGGGGGAGAGTGTTCCTGCATAATGGCAAACGCCCCCTGGGCCGTGGGCATGGCTGCCACCTGTGCCACCAGGGCCGCACTGCCCCCTGCCTGCTGGCACAGGGCCACCAGCATGGGCATATCTGCCGGGGCTGAATGAGCGTGGGTGTATTCCAACCCTTGGGCCAGTTTCAGTAATTTGCCCACAAAACACCCCCATACAATATGGGGGAAACCGCGCAGGGCAGCCTCTTTTATGGAAAACTGCGCAAAATCTGCCGCCTGCACCCCGGCAGCGGCAGGCAAATGCGGGTAAAGGGAAAATAACAGCCGCTCACTGCGCCGCCCGGTACTGAGCAATAGTGTGTCCACCCCTACGGCCTTTGCCACTTCCAGGCCTTGCACAATGGTGGCCTGCCACGCATCGTGGCTATAGGGCTTTACCGTGCCCTGGGTGCCTAAAATGGAAATGCCGCCCACAATGCCCAACCGCGGGTTCAGGGTGTTGCGGGCAATGCCTTCCCCCTGCTCCACCCACAGCAACACATGCATCGAAACAGGTAGTTCTGTTCTTGTTTGTGCGGTACGCACACGTTGCTCACAGGCGGTTGCCACGGCAAGGCTAATTTGCTGGCGCGGCACCGGGTTTACCGCAGGTTCCCCCACAACCACAGGCAAACCGGGCAAGGTAACGCGCCCAATGCCTGCCCCGACATACAGCACCACCTGCACACCCGGCACCATTACGGGCAGCAACACAGGGCAGGGTTGCTGCGAGCATGGCTCTGCCGTGGAACATTCTGCTGCATGCTGCCATACAAAAGGCTGGGCACAAGCACATGCCACAATGCCTGCCTTGTGGGTGGCATCCGGGTCGTCGCCTCCGTCCTTCACTACACGGGCCACGGCGCACACGGCATGGGGCTGGGGCAACCAGCCGCCGCCTTGAAAGGCACATGGCGCTGTGGCAGGACTATCCTCAGGGGCTGAGGCAACAGGGCACACGCCCGCCTCGTGCAGCATGGCTGCAAGCGATTCAGGGGAAGGAACAGACCCGGCGCACAGCACTTTCCCCCCTGCCAGGGGCACGTCATAGGGGCCAGTGGGGTTGCCCTGCACATCAAAGGGAGGAAGCCCCACCGTTATGTGGCTGCCAAGGGCTGCCCCGTACAGTAAATGCACTGCCGCTGCGCTGGCGGCACTGGCGGCTGTGCCAGTGGTAAAGCCATGGCGCAAGGGAGCATCCGGCGCGGGGGAATCACTTTCCCGGCGCTTTCTACGGCGAGGCGGGCCTTCCTTTCGGGCCGGGGCCGCGCTGGCGGCCTGGTGTATTTCTGAATTCTCCACTGTGTCCATACGCTTACTCATGCTGTGCGGCGGCTTCTGCCTGCAAAAAGGCCAGGGAATCCAGGGCGGCTATCAATTCCGCATACACTCCCCCGGGCCGCATGGGCGGGCCGAACAACCCTTGGCGCTGCTGTTGCAACATGGCATCTGGCACCGTGCCGGGCAGCGATTTAGCAAGGGTCATGGCTAGGCGCTCTGCCAGAAAATACTGCACACAACCATCATGAAACAAGGTGGTGGCACGGGCTATGGCATCCTTCTGTTTTTGCCACAAGGCCACGGCACCGGGGCTGGGGGGCAGGCTGCGTATGCTGTGAATGGCAAGGCGCAATGAATTCAAGGAAGCCCCCGGAATACCCGTGCGCCAGCCCAAAAGCCATGGGGTACGGTGAAACAGCAGCCCATGCTCAAGCCCCACTCTGGCTAGGTCCTCAATGGCATTGGCCACAGCTTCCAGGGTGGCATCTTCCCACAGGGAAGGGGCTTTGGCCGGGTGCCACTGGGCAATGCCCTGGGCTGGGGGCGTTGCAGGGGCTGCCACGCCGCCCTGTTCCCGCAAAATATGGGCAAACCAGGTATTGGCAAAGGGGGAGGCTGGTGTTTCCAGGTGGGAATAACTCAAAGTATAGGCCCCCTTGCCATACGTGCCATGCACCATGCAGGGTTGCCCGCGCAAAAAGTCCGGCACAGCGGCAAAGCCATACATGTCGCGCCACACATCAAAAGTACCGGGAGGCAAGGTGGCAATGGGCAAATCTGCCAGCCAGAAATCGTCGGCAGGGTCACTGTAGGTGGCAAGCACGGTCAACCCGCCTTCTTCCATGGGGTCAAAGCGCCCAGGCCACCACACGGGTAGCAGGGGGGCATGGCCTGTGGCCCCCGGCACAAACCCCAAGGCTGTTGCCGGGGTGTGTACCTGCAAGTGCCCGCTCATAAAATGCTGCATGCGGTCGTCATAGCTGCCACGCCCGCTGGGGCACAGGCCAAGGCCCACATCTTCCTGCCCTTCCTTGCCCCAGGAAAGGGCCAACCCCGCCCCGCCGCAAAAACCAAGGTACTGCCCGCCCCCGGCCACAAAGCCGCGCACGGCCTCGCGCCCTGCCGGGCCAAGGCGGCGGGCTTTATACCGGGCATTGCCCCCCGGCACAAACACCATGCCCCCTTTACGGGCGGCTAAAACCTGCGGCAAATGGGCTGCCTGGCACACGGTGTGCGGCACCCCAAGGGCACGCAAAGCGTACACAGCTAAAAGGCCCCAAAGCTGGGATTCATCCCATACTATAAGAAGGGTTGACATTATCGTACCACTCAATGAAAATGTTCCGCTATGGAAACGCTGATTTATTCCGTTTCACTGCGTTACTGCGCTTTTTTTGAAACAGTCGAGGGCGGAAGAGCTGACTCGGCCCTTCCTGGGCCTCGGCCTTCGGCTCCCGCCCTTTGGGCGGTTCCCAATTCCGCTTTCCTGCGGTATTGTCACTCCTGCTTCAAAAAAAGCTTGCGCACAGGGCCTGTGTCCCCGACCTTGTCAAACGAAATAACTGCGCGTTTCCAAAATGCCATTTAATAAGCGTTTCTCTCAACAACGATAGAATTATCGCCGTTTGTCCACTCATGGTACGTTCCCATGCCTGCTTTGGCAAGCGGGGAACAGCAACACCTTAGCCCTAGAGCATTATATGTCTGAAACCACACCGCAAGATACCCTGCCCAAAGGCTACGAGCCCAAGGACATTGAAGACCATTGGCGAGCCTTTTGGGAAACAAACCGCACGTTTACCCCCACCCCGGAAACCAATGGACACAAGGCGGAAGCCTATTCCATTGTTATTCCGCCGCCCAACGTAACAGGCAACCTGCACATTGGGCACGCCTTAAACCTTACCCTGCAAGACGTGCTGTGCCGCCACGCCCGCCAGCTTGGTAAAGACGTGCTGTGGGTGCCGGGTGAAGACCACGCAGGCATTGCCACCCAGAACGTGGTGGAGCGCCGCCTTGCCCAGGAAGGCAAAACCCGCCACGACCTTGGCCGGGAAAAATTTATTGAGCGCGTGTGGCAGTGGAAAGAAGAATACGGGGAAAATATTCGCCGTCAGATTAAAGCCATGGGTGCTTCCGTTGACTGGACGCGGGAACGCTTTACCATGGACGAAGGCCTTTCCCGCGCCGTACGCCGGGTATTTGTGCGCTTGTACAAAGAAGGGCTTATCTACAAAGGTTCCTACATCATCAACTGGTGTAACCGCTGCCACACTGCCCTGGCAGACGATGAAGTGGAACACGCCAACCAGAAAACCCACCTGTGGCACATTCGCTACCCGCTGGAAGACGGCTCCGGCAGCCTGACCATTGCCACCACCCGCCCGGAAACCATGCTGGGCGACACGGCAGTGTGCGTGCACCCGGAAGACGAACGCTATACCGCCCTGGTGGGCAAAAAGGTGCGCCTGCCCCTGACAGACCGCCTTATTCCCGTGATTGCCGACGCCTACGTTGACCGCGAATTTGGCACAGGTGCGCTGAAAGTGACCCCCAGCCACGACCACAACGACTGGCACCTGGGGCACAAGCACAACCTGGAATTTTTGCAGGTTATTGACGACGAAGGCTGCATGAATGCCGAGGCCGGGGCCTATGCCGGCATGCCCAAGGAAGAAGCCCGCAAGAAGATTGCCGCCGATTTGGAAGCCCAGGGCTTTCTTGTGCAGGTGGCAGACTATGAAAACAGCGTGGGCCACTGCTACCGTTGCCAGGCCATTATTGAGCCCCACGTTTCCCCCCAGTGGTTTGTGGCCGTAAAAACCCTGGCCGAAAAGGCCCGCAATGCCGTGCCGGATGAAACCGCCATTTACCCCACTTCCTGGCTGAAAACGTATTACAACTGGCTGGACAACATTCGCGACTGGTGCATTAGCCGCCAAATTTGGTGGGGCCACCGCATTCCTGCCTGGACATGCCCTGCCTGCGGCGAGGTGATGGTGGAAGAAGAAGCCCCCACCACCTGCTGCAAATGTGGTTCTGCCAGTCTGGTACAGGAAGATGACGTACTGGACACCTGGTTTTCTTCCGCCCTGTGGCCGTTTTCCACCATGGGCTGGCCCGATGAAACGGCTGAACTCAAGCGCTACTACCCCACCAGCGTGCTGGTTACCGGGTTCGACATCCTGTTTTTCTGGGTGGCCCGCATGATGATGATGGGCCAGCACTTTATGGGGCAGGTGCCCTTCAAGCATGTGTACATTCACGCCCTGGTACGCGACGCTGAAGGCAAGAAAATGTCCAAGTCCACAGGGAACGTTATTGACCCCCTGGTGATGATTGACAAATACGGCACCGATTCCTTGCGCTTCACCCTCACAGCCTTTGCCGCCATGGGCCGCGACATTCGCCTTTCAGAAGACCGCATTGACGGCTACCGCCACTTCATGAACAAAATCTGGAACGCTTCGCGCTTTGCCCTGATGAACTTAGAACCGGGCAATGCCCCGCAAGCGGTGAACCTTGAAGGCGTGGCAGGCCTGCACCACCAGTGGATTCTGCACCGCCTGGAAGAGCTCAAAACGGCCCAGAAGGAAGCCCTGGCAGAATACCGCTTCAACGATGCGGCCCAAAGCCTGTACAAGTTTGTGTGGAACGAGTTTTGCGACTGGTACCTGGAGCTTATCAAGCCAGACATGCAGGCAGGCGGCCAGCGCCAGCAGGAAGCCCGCTTCGTACTCTGGAGCGTGCTGCGCGAAACCCTCATTTTGTTGCACCCGGTAACGCCCTTCATTACCTCTGCCGTATGGCAGGCCCTGCCAGGGCATGGGGAAGGGGCAAACCTTGCCGCAGAACTGTTCCCGCAGATACGCCCCGGTTGCGTGCGCCCTGCCCAGGCCGACAGCATGGAAATGGTGCAGGACGTTATTATAGCGGTGCGCACCATTCGGGCAGAGCTGAACATTAGCCCTTCCCTGCGCCTGAACGCCCTGGTGCGCCCGGCTGACGCCGCAGCAGCACAAGCCCTTGAAGGAGCGCGGGAAATGATTATGACCCTGGCCCGACTGGAAAGCCTGACCCTAGACGCCGCAGCAGAAGCACCCAAGGTAAGCGCCAGCCAGGTGGCCCGTGGCAATGAAATTATTGTGCCCCTCACCGGTGCAGTAGACTTTGCCGCAGAAGTGGCCCGCATCGAAAAAGAACTGGGCAAAATGGAAAAAGAACGCGGCATGCTGCAAGGCAAGCTGGGCAATGCCAACTATGTGGAAAAAGCCCCGGCTGAAGTGGTGGAACGCGACAGAAACCGCGTGGTAGAACTGGCCGACGCCATTGCCAAGCTCCAAGCCCTGAAAACCCGTTTTCAGGAAGCCCTGTAATTGTGCATTTATTGGTGAGGCTCTGCCTCCCCAAGCCCCACCGCCAAGGGCATGATGCCCTTGGAACCCCACATCAGCGTTCAGTTTTTCGCATTGCGAAAAACTGAACGCATATGAGGGTCAAGGGGAATCATTCCCCTTGCAGGGGGCTGGGGGACAGCGTCCCCCAATAAAAAACAATAAATTCATCTTGCGACACGCTAAAATGAGGCTGCTATGAAAGTGTATCTTATTGGTGCTGGCCCGGGCGACCCTGGCCTGTTTACCTTGAAGGGCAAGGACGTTCTTTCCCGTGCGGATGTGGTGGTATACGACTACCTTGCCAACGATGCCTTGCTGGCCTTCGCCCGGCCTGGGGCAGAGCTCATTTACGTAGGCAAGAAGGGGGGCGACCACACCCTTTCGCAAGACGGCATTAACCGCCTTATTGTGGACAAGGCCAAAGAAGGCAAGGTGGTGGCCCGCTTGAAAGGGGGCGACCCCTACATGTTTGGCCGTGGCGGGGAAGAAGCGGAAGAACTGCTTGCCGCCGGGGTTGCCTTTGAAACTGTGCCGGGGGTGACCAGCGCCATTGCAGGCCCGGCCTATGCGGGCATTCCTTTAACTCACCGTTCCCACGCTTCTTCCGTGTGCTTTGCCACGGGGCATGAAGACCCAGACAAGCCGGAATCGGCCCATAACTGGGCGGCCTTGGCCAAAGGCGGGCATACCCTGGTGTTCTTTATGGGTATGAAGAACCTGCCAGATATTTCCCACAAGCTCATTGCCAGCGGCATGCCGGGGGAAACCCCTGCCGCCTTGGTGCGCTGGGGCACCACCCACCAGCACCGCAGCCTGGTAAGCACCCTGGAAAAACTGCCGGAAGAAGCGGTGAAACAGGGCTTCGCCTCCCCCAGCATTATTGTGGTGGGCAGCGTGGTAAGCCTGCACGACCAGCTTAACTGGTTTGAACAGCGCCCCCTGTATGGCAAAACCGTGGTGGTTACCCGCGCCCGTGAACAGGCCAGTGAAAGCGCCTCCCTGCTGGCGGAAGAAGGGGCACACGTTATCCAGTTTCCCACCATTGACATAACCCCCATGCCGGACCAGGCCCCCATTCTTGCGGCCCTTGGCACGCTGAAAGACTATGGCTGGGTGGTGTTCACCTCTGTTAACGGGGTACGCCACTTTTGGCACGGGTTGAAGGCCCTGGGGCTGGACGCACGCGCCCTGGCCCCGTGCAAGGTGGTGGCTGTTGGCCCTGCCACGGCAAAAGCCCTGGAAGAAAAGGGCATTCTGCCAGATTTTATTCCGGAAAAATTTGTGGCGGAAAGCATTGCAGAAGGCATGCTGGCCCTGGGCATGCAGGACCAAAAAATATTGCTGCCACGGGCGGAAGTGGCCCGCGACGTGCTGCCCGAAGCCCTGACCAAGGCCGGGGCCACCGTGCAGATACTCCCCATTTACCGCAATGTGCCCTCCCACGGGCGCAAGGATGAAGTGCTGAAAGGCATTACAGACGGCAGCATCCACTGCATTACCTTTGGCTCCAGCTCCACTGTGGAAAACTTCCTTTCCCTTGTGCCAGCCCAATTGCTTAAGCAGCACCCGGAAGTGAAGCTGGCCTGCATTGGCCCTGTCACCGCACAAACATTGCAGGAAGCCGGGCTTACCTGCCACATTCAGCCGGAAGACTACACCATTCCCGGCCTGGTGGCAGAACTGGCAAAAAAGTTGTAGGCAACAGCTATGGAAAACTTGGTGGAAACCACAGGCCTGTGCCGCTCCTTTACCGGGCGGGGCACGTTGCTGCGGGGGGCGGAAACAACCCGCGCCGTGGACAATGTTTCCCTTACCATTCCCAAGGGCCAAACCCTGGGGCTGGTAGGGGAATCGGGCTGTGGTAAATCCACCCTGGGCCGCATGGTGGTAGGGTTGCTGCCGCCTGATTCCGGCGACGTGCTGGTAATGGGGAAACCGCTGTGGAACGCCGCAGCGCATGACAATTACAGGGCGTTTCGGCAGGAAATGACCCGCCATATCCAAATGGTATTCCAAGACCCGTATTCTTCCCTGACCCCCCGCATGACCGTGCTGGAAAGCGTGCAGGAGCCTCTTACCTGCGCCCCTGCCCCGCTCCCCAAAGCCCAGCGCCGCGAAGGGGCCCTTGCCATGCTGGAGCGGGTGGGTATTGAACCGGAACAGGCAAAACGCTTTCCCCACCAGTTTTCCGGGGGGCAGCGCCAGCGCATTGCCATTGCCCGCGCCCTGGTCAGCCGCCCGGCCTTTGTGGTATGCGACGAGCCAACGTCTTCACTGGATGCTTCGGTGCAGGCCCAAATCCTCAACCTGCTCCTTGATTTGCAGGATGAACTGGGCCTGACATACCTTTTTATTTCTCACGACCTTGCCGTGGTGCGGCACATGAGCGACCAAGTGGCAGTAATGCAGCGGGGCAAGGTGGTGGAACAGGCTCCGGCCAATACCCTGTTCACTGCGCCGCAAACGGAATATACTCGGTTGTTATTGCACTCCATCATGGAACTGGGGAAATGATGATTTATCCCGTAAAAAATCTCATGCCTTGCCAAACGAAATAACGGAGCGTTTCCAAAACATCCCGCATACAATTGTTTCTTTAAGCCATATGAATCAAAACACTTACCACCCAAAAGGAAGCCATGAAAACCTCGTTCGAAACCGCCTTTGACCGCATTGTGGAAGTGGTTATGTTTGAAAACTGGCTGCGCTTTTACTTTATTGCCGAAAAAGGCGACAAGCTCATTATTTCCCTGCCAGAAAAGGCGGTGGAGCGCATTAAAACCGATTACCCCACCTTGTTTGGCCTGGCGGAAATGCTGGATGGCCGGGAAATTGACCACCAGTCTTCCGTGGAAGCAGTGTGCATGTTCGTAGCAGGCCGCCTTGAAACAGCCAGCCCGGAGCACACCATTAAGGAAGTGTTTGATTCTGCCCGCTTCCACATGGAGCTGAACCTGTTCGGCATGTGGGTGCAAAACCATGAAGACCAGTTGGACGAAGCCTTCATTCCCTTTGCCCGCTGGCAACAACTGTATGCTGAATGGCGCAGCACCCCGAAAGTACAGGAACAAATTGCCGGCATTGAAGAACAGGCAGCCCGCGTTGCTGGCAACGCCACAGAAACCACCCAATAGCCTGCCGTGCGTTTTGCCTATCCTTCCCATTTGGAGCTTGCCAAAATAGGGGTAACACGGGCTCTTGGCATGGTGGCAGCCGCTGCCCAGCAGGGGCAGCAGGCAGCAGGCCCTGCTCCCTTATGGGCAGCGGTAGACGCCACCTGCGGCAACGGGCACGACACCCTTTTTCTGGCCCAGGCCATGCACGAAGCGTTCCCTGCCGCACCGTGGCAGGTGCTGGCGTTTGACATTCAGGAAAAAGCCCTGCATGCCACCCGCACCCGGCTGGCAGAACAGGGCTTTGCCCAGCACCTTTCCCTGCACGGGCAAGGGCACCAAACCGCCGCAGAAACACTGGCCCCAAACATGCCCCTGTGCGTGGCCATGTTCAACCTGGGCTACCTGCCCGGCAGTGACAAAACCGTCACCACCCGGCAGCACAGTACCATGCAGGCCATAACCACACTTGCGGCAAAGCTGGTGCCCTATGGCCTTTTCAGCCTGCACGCCTACGGGGGGCATGAAGGCGGCAAGGAAGAAATGGATGCGGTGGAAGCGTGGTGCGCGGCCTTGCCTTGCCCTGCGTGGCGGGTTGTTCGTTATGCCTGCTGCAACAAACAATACCACCCGGAAACCCTGTTTTTGGTCCAAAAAATGGAAGCCTGATGGGAACCACACCCACACACACCGGCCCCACAAAGGCTGCCCCCAGCATGCACCCCCCACGCATACTCATTGCCCCGCAAACGCTGGTGTACCCTTCGGTGGAAGAAGATTGCCTGTGGGAAAACACCCTGCATGCGCTGGTGGCCCAATACGGGGCAGAACGGGTGGTGCCGGAACATGTACAGCAAGCCTTTGACGCCGTGTGCGACAACAACCTGGAGCGCATTCCTTTCCACGATTTTTTGCGCAAAGTGCGCCTGGCCTGGTTGTGGCAACGGCCAGCCCTGGCAAGGGGCATGAAGTAAGGGGCCAAAACCCTTGCAATGCCTCCCCCCTGTCTGCCTCACCTATCGCCTGCTTAAGAAAATTCCCATGGCTACATACTGTTGAGAATGCTTGCCCTGAAAAAAGCGCGCAAATGGGGCAGCGGAAAGCTTGCAGCTTCCGCTATAATACTCCAATGTTGCTGCACGTAGGCATCAAATATGTTTGCAAATCATGCCTCATTTTTTTATGAGATAGTACACACTGCCCATGCTCACTTTATTGATATTTCCTGGGAGTTCGTTAAAATTGTAATCCAGTATGTTCCAGTTTTTTGCAAGAATCATTTTATGGAAACTTTCACGACTATAGCGTGAGCCCCAACTCCAACCCGGTGCGGGAGCTTCAAAATAATCTTCAGAATTATTTTCCATGGAAACGACGGATTGTACTATCAAAAAGCTCTTGGCCACAGCATAACTCTCAACCAATATCTGTTCAGGGTTTGAAACATGATACAAGCCACCAAGGTTGGCTACTATGTCCACAGGCTTGAATGTGCCAATATCCTGCACATCTTTTTCAAAGAAATGAATATTGTCTACGCCTAAAGCGGAAGCTATTTGGCTCGCTTTAGCAAAAAAACCATCTCGGTTATTGTCAACCCCATAGGCAATAGTCGCCCCCAACTGCCTGGCAACCATAGCATAATACCCATCTGCGCAAAAAAGCTCCATAAATGAAATGAGCATGTTTGTCTCTTTCAATATATTGACTGCGCGGGTAATATACGGGATGAGGAATTCCTCCTTTGCCTGCTGATTCAATTTGAATATGCCAGGCAATTGCTCGTTATGAACTCCAAACAAAGAGTAATTGTGATACAAAGGGCCAAATTGAGACAACACATTTTCTTTCATGACAAATCCTTTTTTGGGGAAATTGCTGACGAAGTATTCTTTCAGCCCCTTGGCTTTGCAACACATTTTTATAGGAAGGGTCGCCGCCTCCACCATACCATTGGTTTTTAAGTCACTGCCGGCCCGGTGCCGTAATGCCAATAGGCCAATAGGCATTGCGGATTGGCGGTGCCCCAGGAAATGCGACAAACTCTTTTCCACTTGCAAAAAGAGGACCAAGCAAGCCTGTTTTTGGGCCAATGCCTGATGCTTCGCATGACAATGGCACAGGAAGTATACTAGGAGAAAAGCGAATTCCCCTTTCTAGTGCATAAGGAAGGGCATAACGAAAATACAGCACTGACTATACACCCACCCGCGGTAGCCATGCCTGCAACTGGTTTTATGTCCTGTGCACAGCCTGCATCATGGCTCTATACAAAATATATGCGATATGCTAGTGTATTAAAGAATCATGAGGGAAAACCTTGTAATGCAGCAATAACAGCTCGGATTACTCCTCAAATTTTCCATGCCAAGGAAATAAAATATCATTTTTTACCTTTGTACTATTCCCTTGGCAACCGTAAAAAGGAATACCCTTCCATGTCTGAAAAGCAACGAAAGTATGAATTTACCTGGGACGTTATAGGCAGTGACCTTGCCCTTGCCCGCCCTAGTCTGGGGGGCAACACCAGCATTGAGGTATACCGCCTTTTTCAGTTTACCATGCGTGATGTTATTGAACAAAATTACGGCACCGAAGTGGCAGACACATTATTCCGCCATGCCGGTGTACTGGCAGGCAAAGCCTTTTACGATAAGTTTTGCACTGAAGCTACCGATGTAAACACCCTTGTAAAGCGTGTGCAGGACCTCTTCAAAGACCTTGGCATTGGCATTTTCCGCGTGGAATCGTTCAACCCGGAAACCATGGAAGCCATGTTCACCGTAGATGAAGACCTGGACTGCTCTGGCCTTCCTGATATTGACGACCAGATATGCGTGTACGATGAAGGGTTCATTGCAGGCATTCTACTTGGTTTTACTGGCAAGACTTTTGAAGTGAAGGAAGTGGATTGCTGGTGCACTGGCGCAAGAACCTGCCGCTTCAGCGCCAAACCTACCGAGTAACACTTCATGACTGGCACTCCCAAGGATCCTATGGATCTTCTTGTGTGGCTTGTGAACAGCCTTATTGAGAGTGCCTCGCCGCCCCCAATCCCTGAAGAACTTCAAGACGTTGCCAACATTGAGGAACTGCACCAGAAATTGGTAGTCTTGCGGGGAATTCTTTCAGACTTCACAAAAGGCAACCTTTCTGCCGACATTCGCATGAAAGGGTTCATGGCTGGCTCGTTCAAAGCTTTGCAGTCACACCTGCGCCACATGACATGGCAGGTACAGCAAGTGGAGAGCGGCGATTTTACCCAGCGCCTGCAATTTCTTGGTGACTTTTCTGAAGCGTTCAACAACATGGTCATGCAGCTTGATACCACCATGAGCGCCCTGCGCCTGAAGGAAGAAGCCCTGACCACCCTTGCAAAAACGTTGCAAAAAGAAGTGGAATTGCGCACTGCCGCTGTGTATGCCTTGAAGCAGAGCGAAGCCAAGTTCAAATACCTGGCAGAACACGACGCCCTTACTGGCGTGTTAAACCGTCGCTCCTTCCATTCCCTCACCACTGTGGAAATCCAAAGCGCCAGCTTAGCTGGTATGCCCTGCTGCATTGCCATGCTGGACATTGACCATTTCAAAAAATTCAACGACACATACGGCCACCCTGAAGGCGACGAAGCCCTGAAGCACATGGTAAGTACTGCGCAGAAACATTTGCGCCAGTGTGATATTTTTGGCAGGTACGGCGGGGAAGAATTTATCTTTTTCTTTAGCGGGGCAGACCTGCAACAAGGCTACGCAGCGGCAGAACGCATACGCGCCGCCATTCAGGAAACCCCGGTGCCCACAACCGACAAACGCACGGTACCCATTACTGTAAGTATGGGCGTTGCGGTTATTTTGCCCGAATGGTACAGCACAGAACACACTGGTGCCCTCATGCAGCACATTACCACCAATGCAGACAGCGCCCTGTATGAAGCTAAAAAATTAAGCCGCAACCGCGTGCTCACCGCTGCGGTTACCCCTCCTCCTTATTTTACCGGTGAAGCAAGCGCCCTTGCTTCCTTAGTCCCGCACCCACCTTCACGCCACAGCCTGTAACCTGCGCTGGCATGTGAATAACGCTCCCTGGTGGCACACGCTTGCCCCAGGCAATTTCAGCGTCACCTTGCTTTTTATTTGTACTGCATATGCGCACTGCCCTGCGTACAGCTTCCATTCGGTTTCCCGCACAATGGCTAACGCCCGCCTTTAAAAAAATGTGCATACCTTGCCAAGCAAAAATTGCGCGCTGCCACAATTTTCTTTCATCAGCACGTTCCTTGCAATACACCCACCTGTACTTCATAATGCAAGATAATCTTTTAGCGTTTTCCCGCAGGGAAGACGCTCCAAAAAGTACGAATAAGGAAAATTTATTTTCTCGTTAACTGAGTGCTTTTTGTGGCTTAGGCCATGTTTCGGTTTGCGCAGGTAAAACGAAGCATGATGGAAAAAGCACGCAAAACTGAGTTTTGCAATAGCCTTATTAGGGTAACCACCATGCGTTTACGTGATGCTTTTCTTATTCTGGTTGCTTTTGCTGGCATTGGCGCTGGCATTTTTCTGCCTCAATGGGGAAAACCCCTGGAATGGTTCCCCCGCGTCAGCCTGATGATTATTCTGTACCTGAGCTTTCTTGGCCTGAAAACAGAAGCCCTGTTTTCTTCTGCAAAAACACTGCGCCCAAAACTTACCATGCTGGTCGCAGGCAAATTACTGCTGGCTCCCCTTGTAACGTTTTTACTCCTTTCCCTCATCTTGCCACAATTTGCCCTGGGGGGGCTGCTTTTGGCTGGTGCCCCGGCCGGGGTCACCTCTTCCGTGTTTGCCGCTATTGTGGGCGCTGATTTTACCCTGGCCTTGATGGGGGTAGTGCTAACCTCACTTCTTTCCCCTTTCACCCTGCCTGTGCTGGCAAGCTTCGCCCTGCACTGGCTGGGGAAAAACCCCAACGCTATGGCCCGCTTTTCGCCCCTGGATATGAGCGTAACCATGGCAACCGTAATTCTTGTCCCCTTTGTGCTAGCAAAAGTCATGTACCCCCGGCAAAGCCGGGGGCTTGAAATGCTGTGAACCGCTCAAAGCGGTTAGAAACGCTTGAACCGCCTAAAGGCGGCTGCCTCAAAACAATTGCAACTGGTCTATTCGCTGGTCTTCTTTTTCCTGATGCTTGATGTACTCACGCACAGAAGCTTCATCGAGCCCAACAGTTGAAACATAGAATCCTCGTGCCCAAAAACTTTCGCCCACAAAATTGCGACGCTTTCCCAAAAAATTGCGAGCGATATAAATGGCACTTTTCCCTTTGATAAAGCCAACAGCAGAAGAAACTGCCATCTTTGGTGGAATTGAGATAAGAATGTGCACATGGTCTGTGAGCAAAT
>NZ_AUCY01000019.1 GCF_000430005.1 Desulfovibrio cuneatus DSM 11391 | reverse complement strand
CAAATTTTTATTGGTACTTTGGCGAATCTCTGTGGAACAACGGCCCTATCGGGCTTCTTCACAGTAGACGGTGTGCCTGCAGCACACTGAACAGGGAAAAGGCGCGACGCAGGGATGCAGCTTGGCTGCTACGTCAAAATGCGCAAAACCCTCCGTATCGAATGATACACTGAGCACCAGGCTCGAATAAGATACTGCTATTACTATTAACAGGCTACGGCTACACACAACAAACTAATATTAAAGGCTTTTCTAATGAAGTGAAAGGCAAAATACAAAACAATCTTGTGCTGACTTGACAAGGGGCCACATAAGATTCCCTGTGTATGCGACAACCCCACATACGATACAACCTGTTACGGCCTTACTGCTTGTGAATTCAGGATACACTATGCGCTGCCCGCCCACACTTTCTGTATTGCTTATGCTTGGAGCTCCTTTTTGGGGAGCATCTTTGACATGCGCAGCGCAACCTGAAGCACAGGCCCCCCAGGCTACAGTAGAAGAACTACAACCAGCGCCGCATAACGCAACTCTGCTAGGCACTGTAGCCAATGCCACCCAGCCTGACACAATAAGCAATACCACACTGCCGGACACAGCGGGCAATGCCCCGCTAGCTGGCACAGCAGGCAATGCCACTGCAACCGTCCCAGGCCCTTCCGCTATGGAAGAAGGCCCGGCGGTACAGCCAAGCGCCACATCGGCAAAAAATGCCGCCTCTTTCAAAAAGAACGCCACAAGCCGTGCTCATTCCCCTGCATCTTCCACCCCGGCACGCCCCGCAGGCAAATCTACGACAAAACCAGCTACAAATAACACGGCCCAGCAAAGCGCCGCAGCAAAGCGCACGACCACCCCCAAACAGCCAGCACAGGGGGGCAACGCTACTCAGGAAAAAAAACACAACACCCAAAACGGCACCCTGGGTGCAACAGGTGAAAAAGACGGCTGGATTGTTATTGAACAAGGCACCCGTCCTGTGTATGCAGGCATTCATGGCGGCACCGTGCCCCTTACGGTGCTACGCGCCTCCAACGGAGCGCTGTTTGCCCTGGCCGGAGAAACAGGAAGCGATTTTATGAATGTGCTGCGTGGCAACACTACAGGCACAGGCCGCGGCGCTGCCGCCCAGCAGGAAGAAGAAAAAACGGCAGAACAACCCAACAGGGAAGCCTCCCAGCCCCCCCAACCCTCAGTCCCTGAAACGGCAACGCAACAAGCCGCCGCCCCCCCCCAGAGCCAGGCAGAAAGTGCCCAGCCAGAAAGCGCCCACCAGGAACAAACCGCTACGGGCAACCCAGGCAAGGAACAAAACGCCACCATACAGGCAGAAGCATTGCAACAGCCTGTAGCCCCTGTGGCAACGGCGAACAGCACAGCGCCAGCAGCAGGCAAACCTGTGCCTTCAGAGCCTCTTGCCCCCGCAGCAAACGCTTCTGCCAATGCCCCCATGGCAGAAGCAGCTCCCCCTGCCCCCCCGGCAGGGAAGCCCCCTTTGGCCAACGCAACAACCCCGCAAGAGGAGGCAAAAAAGCCCCCCAAAGACCCCATGGTGGCAAAGCTGCTTGGCATTCCCCCACCAGAAGCAGATTTGGTGATAGCCTCCAGCGATTTGGCCCACCGCCTGAAAAATGCCAATGCCGACTTGGCCCCCTTTGGCCTGACAGCAGACCCAGCAGACCAGGAAGACGAAAAACAGGCACCCACGCCCAAGTCAAAACCCGCAGCAGCCTTGCCCAAGCTTACCCTTGGCAGCTACAAAGACGTTTTGAAGCTGCGCTAACACCTGTTAGTAAGCTCCAGGCTTAGCCAATTCACGAATGAAATGAGTTTATTGTTCTGCCATAAAGCGAGATTTACTCGCCATTAAGCGACTATTTCAAGTAGTACATGCTCTAAGACCGCTGCAAACCACAATTTTGCAACGGTCTTTCTTTATACAGAAAGCCCAGCATTGACTTCAAATCATTACCTGCGCTACCATAGCAGTAGTAGGTATAGGCCATTCACTACAGGATGCGCTGGAATACAATTTGACCCTCTTACGAATCTTGTATAGGTCCTGCTGCTATAAGGATATCCCATGTCTGCACACGCTTCGCCTTTCATGCTGCAAAAACTTCTGGGCATGTCCAAATACCCCGCCTTCATTCTTGATGTGAAGAAAAAAGAAGTTGTAGATTGGAATGGCTATTTTACACAAGTTGTGGGCACACGCCACCCTAAAAACACTGCGGCCAGTTGCTTTTCCCCCAAAGCTCACTGGCTTGACCCCATTATTGAAGCATGTGCCGCAGCAACAAGCACCACATGCCCCCCGCCTGAAGCACCTGTTAAGGTTGTCACCCTTATGTACGACAAGAATGACCACTCCGTGCAGGTTACCCTGGAACTTATTTGCTGCTCCCCGGAAACAGGCACTGCTGCCGTGTGCTTTGAATGCTGCCAGTACTGGTTCAGCGAAGGGGTGTATGCCAATGTACAGCATATTTTTGAAGCATTCCCCGGAATAATTACCCTGCGCGACACCCAGTGCAAGCTGTTGGCAGCCAATGACTATGCCCGCAAATTTTATGGGAAAGATGCCAGCGCATTGCTGGGAAAAACCCTTGTCGAACTCAACGACCCAGACAGTGCCGGACCATTCACCCAAATGCTGCTGCAAAGCCTGCAAACAAGGGAAAAGCTCAGCCGCGACTTTGTTCTTTCTAGGGAAGGCAACTCATACTGGTTTAATGCCCAAGTTCACCCCTTCACAGACAGTCATGACGAATTCACCAGCATAATGACCGTTGCCCTGGACACAACAGCAGAACATTTACTGGCCCGGCGCAACCATTTGCTAACGGCCACCGCCCACATTGCCCAGCAACTGCTGGCAGGCACCAACAACTTTGGCTCGGCCATTGCCCAAGTGCTGCACCTTTTACAAAAGGTAACCCAGGCCCACCGCATTGCCATTTGGCAGTACGACGAACAAAAAATCAACGGACAGGCGGAACCCATTGCCCGGCTTGTTTACTACTGGGGCAGAGATACGAAGACCCCCCAGGCAGGAAAACCTGGTGAATTTTGCCGCGTGGCAGAGGCATACCCCAACCTGACCCGCCAACTGGCCCATGGCACCCCCGTGCATAGCAGAATTGATTACTTGGACGAGCCTGAACGCAGCTTTCTGCAAAAGCGGGGCATTTATTCCACCCTTACCGCCCCGGTGCAGCACGGCAACAAGCTGTGGGGGTTTGTGGCCTTTTCAGCAGAAACCGCAGAAGTGCGCTGGTCTGCCATTGAAGAAGAAGTGCTGCAAACAGCCACCATGCTTATTGGCGCAGCCATTAATAAAAACGCCACCGACGAAGCCTTGAAGAAAAGCCAGGACAGGTTCCAGGTGGTGGCTGAAGCCACAGGAGAAATGCTGTGGACGCTGGATAGTAACCTGTGTTTTACCTACGTTTCTGAACGGTTACAAAATGTAAGCGGGTATACGGAACAGGAAATAATTGGCAACCCCTGGGGCTTGCTGTTTCCAGACGCGCTCCCCCAGCCCCTTACCCCCGCCAATGAGCAGGACAATTTTTTCCATGACATGGAAAGCGCCTTTATCTGCAAAAACGGGAAAAGGCGCTGGGTACGTTCCGCCGGGAAGTTTTTATATTCCCCCCATGGCGACCTGCTGGAAGTGCACGGCACCAGCCTGGACATTACAGAGGCAAGGGCAACCGCTGCCGCCTTGCAAGAAACAACCAATGCCCTGCGGGCCAGCAACAAGCAGTTTGAAGAAGCAGCCGAACTGGCCAACGAATTTGCCACCCAGGCCCATCAGGCAAACATGGCAAAAAGCGATTTTTTAGCCAACATGAGCCATGAAATTCGCACCCCCATGAACGCCATTATCGGGCTGACCCACTTGCTGCTGCAAATGGAAATGCCCCCACGCCAGTACGATTATACCCAAAAAATAGACGCTGCCGCCCAAACCCTGTTGCAACTCATTAACGACATCCTTGACTTTTCCAAAATTGAAGCCGGCAAGCTGGAACTGGAAGCTATCGATTTTTACCTGGAAGATGTCATGCGCGCCGCTTCCGACCTGATTGCCACCAAAGCCCACCAAAAAGGGCTGGAACTGGTTATTTCCATTGGCCCCACCATTCCCCGCCGCTGTGTGGGCGACCCCCTGCGCCTGAAACAGGTGCTCACCAACCTGGGCACAAATGCTGTTAAATTTACCCAGCAAGGGGAAGTTTCCATTGGTGTTTCCCTGGTGGAAGAACAAGAAACCGGCTTTATTTTGCGCTTTGATGTGCGCGATACCGGCATTGGCATTACCCCGGAACAGCGGCAGAAGCTGTTTTCAGCCTTTTCCCAGGCAGATGCTTCCACAACCCGCAAGTATGGGGGCACAGGCCTAGGCCTTGCCCTGTGTAAAAGTCTGGTAGAGCAAATGGGCGGGGTTATTGACTGCATCAGTACACCAGATGTAGGCTCCAACTTCTTTTTTACCATCCGCCTTGGCAAGGCCCAGGAAGACCACCGCGCAGGCCGCTGGCCAGAACAGTTCCGCGATGTACGCGCCCTGGTGGTAGACGACAATAACCTTGCCCTGCAAATAATGCGTGAACTGCTGCTTTCCCTTGGCTGCAAGCACATTGATTTGGCAGAATCAGGGGTACAGGCCGTGGAAATGGTGAAAGCAACGGCTGATTTTGCCCTGTACGACCTGGTCATTATGGACTGGAAAATGCCTGGGCTGGACGGCCTTGCTGCCTCCCGCATGTTACGTGAAGTGCTGGCACCCAAAACACCTCCACTGGTTATTATGACCACAGCCTACGACCAGCAATCCCTGCACGATGCTGCAAAAAATGCAGACATTTCCACAGTGCTCATCAAGCCCGTTACCCAGTCCACCCTGTACGACGCCATTATGGAAGTATTCCGCAGCAAGTCTGCCTTTACGCCTTCCATGGCCATGCAACCAAATAAAACACCACCAGAAGAACTCTTGCAGGGCGTACATGTACTGCTTGCTGAAGATAACGAGCTGAACCAGCTTATTGCCAAAGAACTGCTGGAACAGGCAGGCATGGTGGTACACGTGGCAGCTAATGGGCAAGAAGCCATTGCATTTCTGGAAACCAACACCGTGAGCATTGTGCTTATGGACATTCAAATGCCCATTATGGACGGCATTACGGCCACAGGGATTTTGCGCCAGCAGGAACGCTTCCACAAGCTGCCCATTGTTGCCATGACAGCCCATGCCATGGTGGGCGATGCAGAAAAAAGCCTTGCGGCTGGCATGAATGACCACATTACAAAGCCCATTAATCCCCAGGAACTGTACCACTGCCTTGCCCGCTTTGTGCAAAAGGGTATTGCCAGCCAGGAACCCAACACTGGCATTACCACCACTGCCCAGCTCCAGCAAACCATCACCCAGCTCTATGCCGCAGCCGAAGCCAGCAACGCCACCAAAGCCCACCTGCTGTTATGCCAGGTAGCCCCAATAATTCAGGGTGCCAAAGACGTTGTAGTGAACAGACTCCTTGCCAGCATTGAAAAAGACCTGGTACGCGGTGTTATTCCTGCGGCAAACCTGAATGCCTTGCAACGAATTTTGCCGGGAATACTCCATGCCCTGCGCCAGAAGGAAACGCCCGGCCACACAAAATAAAGACCATTGCAACACTACTTTTTGCGTGCTTTTTGGAGCATCTTCCCTCTTACAGCAGCAATACAAAAGGGCCACCTTATTAGGTAGCCCTTTTGTATTGCTGTACTTATTTCAAAGCAATGCTCTGTTTCAGGCGCAGGGCAGTAACCCTACACGCGCTGTGGTAAATGGCATTACATTCTGGGGCAGTCGCCAGCACCCATGCCAGCACCCATGCCGCCACCCATGCCACCGTGGCCCATGCCGCCACCCATGCCACCGTGGCCCATGCCGCCACCCATGCCGCCTTGGCCCATGCCGCCTTGGCCCATGCCGCCACCCATGCCGCCTTGGCCCATGCCGCCTTGGCCCATGCCGCCACCCATGCCGCCTTGGCCCATGCCACGGCCCCAAGCGGGCAAGCCTGCAGCCTTCATTTCTTTATCAAGTTCTATCCGGGCAATACGCATTTGCCCTTGCAGGGTACCCAGTTCCTGGGAAAGTGCTGTAATTTTTTTGGTATCAGGGTCAGCCTTGGTGTATTCCAGGTTCATTTCGGCATGCAGGGTACGCATTTTGTCCTGAATTGGGGTCATCCGCTTCCAGTGGTTTTCCTGAATGGCCTTCAATTTATCTTGTTGTTCCTGGGTAAGGGCAGGCATATTCTGTGCCTGACCATGCCCATAACCCATACCATTGCCACGGCGGGCTTCTGCATTACCACTAAATCCCACAAAAGCTGTTAAGGCAAGGGCTGCTACCAAAGCGCTGGCTGTAAGTGTTTTCATTACTGTATCTCCTTTTTAGGTGCACGGCATTATGGCGTGCTATTATCAAAAAAATTGGGGGAGCCTTCTCCCACAGGGGAACACTACATGGGCACAAACATTGCAACCAGAGCGTTACCGTGTTGCCTGGAGTAAAGCAAAGGGCGTGCCAAACTAGATAATGATTGGCAACACATTGAATTTACTATGCAAAAAAGAAAACCCCTAATCAATACCCAGTTCATGCACCTGTAACCCAATTACCCACCTGTTGCCCTGCCTGTATAAAAAAGTTACACATGAGGACAACACAGGCACAGCACCAAGGAGATGGCATGCGCCAAAACCAAATCCAGCCCGGCCCCGCCATGGCCCATACACCCCCTGCCAACACGGCAACCTCCCTGTTTCCTTCCTGGGCGGCCCTGGGCATTGCAGCCATTATTGCAGCACTTGTGGCTGTATTTACCGTGGGCAACACCCGCCACCAAACCGCACAAATGGAAGCCTTGCTGCAAGACAGGGCTGATATGATTATATGGGCCATGGAAAGTGCCGCCCGAAACGTACGGGGGGAAACCTACCGGGCAAACATACCCAAACAACTGTTTGCTGAAATAGCAAAACAGCCTGAAATAACCTACATAGCCATTGTTACCAGTGACGGGGTTATTGTGGCCCATAGCAAGCCGGAACTTGTAGGTTCCGTACTGTATTCCCCCGCCACCCTCAAAACCCTCGAAGCAGGCAACACCTCTCTTTCCCGTATGGTGACCAATGATTACGGAAGGGTATTTGAGGTGTATAAAATTTTCACACCCACATCCATTCTGCGCCCCCCTATGCGTATGCGGCACATGCGCATGCGCGACATGCAAGAAATGCATATGCAGGAAAATGAGCCACAGGAGGCCCCCCAAGGGGATGAGCTGATTATTGTGGTGGGGCTTACCATGGAAACGTTCGAAAAGGCCCTGGCAGCCGAACACCACGCAACGGTACTCAACGCCTTGCTCCTGGCCCTGGCCGCCTTTGGTGGGGTGCTGGCCATTTTTTGGGCCAATAAATACCAAACATCCCGCAGGCAACTGCAAAACACCCAGGCCCTGGCCGAAGAAGTAATCAACAGCCTGCCTGTGGGTTTGCTCACCGTTGACCAGGAAGGCACCATTACCCGTTACAATCGCTTTATTCCCCCGCTGCTGGGGGCAGCGGAAGGCCCTGGTGCCCTGTTGGGCACAAAGCTGGCTGCCTATAATGGGGCAAACTGGCAAAAGCTTGTGGCAGCCCTGGATAACGATGAATCCCTGCTGGAACAAGAAGGTCTGTTTGCCAGCGCAGCCCATGAAATTCCCATCAGCCTTTCTGCCGGGAAAATTACTGACGATGCAGGCCAGCCCTTGGGTTATGTGTTTGTGCTGCGCGATTTGAGCGAAGTAAAACAGCTTGAAGAACAACTGCGCCGCAATGAACGCCTTTCCGCCCTGGGCACCCTGGCAGCAGGGGTTGCCCATGAAATTCGTAACCCCCTCAGTTCCATAAAAGGGTTTGCCTTGCTGCTCAGCAACCGTTTTAGCCCCCAAGACCCGGCCAAAGAAACAGCAAAAATACTCATTCAGGAAGTGGAACGACTGAACCGGGTTGTTTCCGAACTCCTGGCGTTTGCCCGCCCCAACAACCTGAACCTGACCCCCACATCTCTTGACCACATCATAAGCAAAACCCTGCGCCTGGCAGAGCTGGACGCCCAGGGGAAACAGATAACCCTGAAGGCGGAACCTGCGGAAAACCTGCCTGATATTCCCCTGGATGGAGAACGCTTTACCCAAGCCTTGCTTAACCTTGTGCTCAATGCGGTGCAAGCCACCCCGGTGGGCGGCACAGTCACCATAAGCACCGGGCTGCACATGGGCAGCCAAAGCATGGGAAGCCACAGCATGGGGACAAGGGGCAAAGACCCGCACGTAATCGTGCGCGTGCACGACACAGGGCACGGCATGGATGCCGAAACCATGCAGCACATTTTTTCCCCATATTTTACCACAAAAGCCGCAGGCACAGGCCTTGGCCTGAGCATTGCCAGCGGCATTATCACCAAGCATGGCGGCACCCTGCATGCCACAAGCACCCCTGGTAACGGCTCCACCTTTACCATTTCCCTGCCATTAACCCAGGGCGCCCAGCACACCATGGCCCCGGAGAATTTTTCATGAAACACGCCCCCATTCGCATTCTTGTGGCAGACGACGACGATGCCCACCGCAACATGCTGCTACTGCTGCTACACGACTGGCACTATGAAGCCCAGGGCGTTGCCGATGGCGAACAAGCCATTGCGGCCTGCAAAGAAACCCCCTTCGACCTTGTGCTGATGGATGTTCGCATGCCCAACATGTCGGGGCTTGAAGCACTAGGGCACATAAAAAAACACAATCCGGCTATTGCCATCCTTATCATGACTGCTTATTCCAATGTGGAGGCCGCAGTAGAAGCCATGAAGGGAGGTGCCTATGATTACCACACCAAACCGCTTGATTTTGACAAACTTAAACTGACACTTGAACGTATCTTTTCCCAGCGGGAGCTGGAAAAGGAAAACAAGAACTTGCGCCTTTCCTTGCAGGAGAAATTAGGGCATAATACCATCATTGGTCGCAGCAAAGCCATGCAGGAAGCCGTTACCCTGGCCCAGGCCATTGCCCCTTCTGAAGCCACCCTACTTATTACCGGTGAATCTGGCACTGGCAAAGAAGTTATGGCAAAAGCCATTCACCTTGCCAGCGAACGCAAAAACGGACCTTTTATTGCCGTAAACTGCGCAGCCATTACGGAAAGTCTTTTGGAATCGGAACTGTTTGGCCATGAGAAAGGCGCATTTACCGGGGCAGACAAACGGCGCGAAGGACGATTTGCCGCTGCCAACGGGGGCACCCTGTTTCTTGATGAAATAGGCGAAATGCCCCTTTCCATGCAGGTTAAGTTGCTACGCGCCCTGCAAGAACGGGAAGTACAACCCGTGGGGGGCGACAAGCCCGTACCCGTAAACGTACGCATTCTTGCGGCTACAAACCGCAACCTGGTTACAGAAGTGCAGGAAGGCAGGTTCCGGGAAGATTTATATTACCGCCTGAATGTTGTCAGCCTGCCCATGCCCCCCCTGCGCCACCGTGAAGGCGACGTGCCCCTGCTGGCAGACTTTTTTGCCCGCCTGTTTGCGGAAAAAAACCATAAATATCTCCTGGGGTTTACGCCACAAGCGCTGGACAGGCTTATTCGCTACCAGTGGCCGGGCAACGTGCGGGAATTAGAAAATGTGATGGAGCGGGCCGTAGTTTTGCTGGTAGGCGACACCATTACCGAACGCGAACTCCCCCCCCACCTTGTGCAGGAACAGTCGCAAGACATGCCCCTGAACAAGATGCCTGGCAACCTTACCCTGGAAGAACTGGAACGCCTTGCCATACAAGAGGCGCTGGAAAACACTGGCAACAACAAAAGCGAAGCGGCCCGCAGGCTTGGCATTACCCGCAAAACCCTGCACACCAAAGTTTCCCGCTATAAACTTGAATAAGCATGCACGGCAACGACACCCTTTCTGCCATGCTGCACACTGAAATCAACTGGACGAACCATGCGAATACTTCTTGGCATTCTTTTTTCCTGGCTATTAACCATGCCCGCCCTGGCGGCAGAAAGTGGGCATGCTTCGTTACGCGTGTACAGCGTGCCCCAAGCCCAAAATACAAAAGCTGCGGGAAAAGATACCCCCCCCCAACAGCGTATTGTGGCTGCCATAACGGTTGTTCCCCCTGACATGAGCTATTTTTATGGCCCCAAAAGCAAACAGGGCCTGCCCACCACCGTAAAAGCAACAGCCACGGGCAAAAACAACGCCGCAGCCAATGTCCTGCTGTTCCGCCCGGCCCCTGTGCTCAAAAAAAGTACTGCCCATGCTGCAACCCTGCTTGCAGGGGTTGATGACAGCAGCGAAGCCATTTACCCAACGGCCACGACCTTTCTGGCAGAAGTCACCGTGCCCCCCGCAGGTGGCACGGCAGAACTGAGTGTAAGCGGCCTGTTCTGCTCTGCCGCCAGTTGCTCGCCATTCACCTACACCTTTCCCCCGCTGGAAATCACGCCCGAAATCAGCTTTCCCCCGGTGCAACAGGCCCCCTGGTTTGAAGCATGGCAAAAGGGGCAACCTGTGCCCCTTGGACTTAAAGACCTTTCACCAGCATTGCATGTGCGGCCGGAACCCGTGATTGGAGCAACAAATAATGCTGGCTTGAACGCTTTTTTTGGCAACGATGCAGCAGGCGAACCACAAAACAGCCAGTATGTTCTTGGGGCCCACCTGGAGCCGCGCTTTCATTTAGCAGCCCTGGAAGTAACCGGGGTATGGCAGGCCTTGCTGTTTGGCCTTGCTGCCGGGCTTATTCTGAACCTCATGCCCTGCGTTCTGCCTGTTATCAGCCTGAAGTTCAGCGCCCTGCTGGCTGTAACCACCATGAAGAACAAAAAGGAGCAAGCCAAGGCATTTCGCATACACAGCCTGCTCTTTGCCCTTGGCATTCTTACCTGGTTCGGCTTTCTTGCCATCATGCTGGGCACAGCAGGCTGGGTATGGGGCGAAATGTTCCAGAACCCGGTGGCCGTGGCCATTATGGGGCTTATCCTCTTTTTGCTTGGCCTTGGCATGTTTGATGTGTATACCCTGCCCATTTTCAACCTTAAGGTTGCCGAAAGGGGCACCCCGCACTGGCAAGCCTTTGCCAGTGGCCTGTTTGCCACCCTGCTGGCCACCCCGTGCAGCGGCCCCCTTATGGGGGGGGTACTGGGTTGGGCCATTCGCCAGCCCACGGGCGTGCTTATTACCACCATTTTTTCCGTGGGCGTGGGCATGTCCCTGCCCTACCTTGCCATGGTATGTTCCCCGCGGCTCATCAACCTGCTCCCCAAGCCCGGGGCATGGACTTTACGCCTGGAACAGCTTGTGGGCTTCATGCTTATGGCAGCCGTGGCCTATTTCATGATGATGCTCCCCCCGGAATGGCACAGCGGCTACTTAATTATTCTGGTCAGCATTGCTTTTGCCGCATGGCTTTGGGGGCAAATTGGCAGCTTACACGCCAGCACCATGCGCCGGGTTCTTGCCCGCACCACAGCGGTCATTGTGCTGGGTGGTTCCATTTATTTTGCCCAGGGCACTTTGCATAAAGACATGGAATGGGAGCCATTTTCCGTTGCCCTGCTTACCGAAATACTGGGAAAGGAACCTATAATGCTGGAATTTACAGCAGACTGGTGCCCCAACTGCAAAGTGCTGGAACACACCACCTTACAGAAAGATTACATGAACCGCTTGCGCGAACGCTATAAAATGCGTACTATACGAGTAGATCTTACCAGATTCGATGAGCAGGGATTTGCCCTGCTGGAAGAACTGGGAAGCAAAAGCTTGCCTTTTATTGCCCTTTTTCCCGCAGGGGAAAACGCCCACAAGCCAGTGGTGCTGCGTGACATTGTCACCACCCGCCAGCTGAAAAACGCTATGAAGGCAGCTTTCGACAAGTAGGAGGCGTTATGAACGGTTACTACACATCCCTTTCCGCCCTTGAAGCGGCAAGCGTTATTACACAAGTAGCAGCCAATAACATTGCCAACAGCAACACCAATGGCTTCAATGCCAGTTATGTCGTTCTTACATCCGGGCCACAGAACCAGGGCGTACAGGTTGCCAGCATCAGCCAGAGCAGTTCCCTTGGGCCTGCTGTTATCAGCTCCATTTCCGATACAGCCAGAAACCTGTACAGTCAGGCGCTGCAAGAGCAGGCGCAGCGCGAGCAGGCGTTATATAACCAGGAACAAGACAACCTGGTGCGGGATAATCAAGCACAGTACAACCAGGCTTTGCACAACCAAATGCTGGACAACAAGGTACTGGACAATAGAGAACTGAACGCCCAACTGAGCCAGAACCAACTGTTGTTAAGCCAAGTGCAGCAAGATCAGGTTCTGGCGGACCAGACGCAACAGGATATGTTATTACGCGACCAAGCGCAGTACAACCAAGCCTTATACGAACAAGCCCAGTACAATGAAAACATGTACAATCAGGCATATATTCAGACCATGTATGAACAGGCCATGTTTGCGCAAAACATGGCCAACCAGGCATATACCCAGGCGCTTTATAACCAGGCCCAGTTCAATCAAACCCTGAGCAGCACACAAGCCGCCCAGGGGCAAAACAACCTGACGCCTCAACTGGCAGGAAGTGTTCCCACAGTGACTGAAGGCAGCAACACGGATGTGGTGCGTGAAGTTCTTTCCCTGTACACTGCGGAATTTATGTACAGCAGCAATGCCGCTGTCATTCAAACGCAAGATGAAATGACAAACGCTTTGCTGAACACACGGGTATAGTCACCGCAAAAATTTTGTGCCTGACAAAAATTCTCAAGAATCATAACAAAACAGGCCTTTTTTATGGCAAACACAGTACATATACACTGTGTTTGCCGTAAAAAAGGCCTGCGTTATTTCCTGGGCCTATGCCTATTTTAGGGCATCCTGTTTTTCTTGTTCCTGGCGGATTCTCCTGGAACAGGCGCTGCCTCCACCGGAACACTGCCATTTTTCTGGCTTGCTGCATTTGCGCGCTGTAGCTTCATGGGCAATACGCTGGCCATACTCGCACGCAGGGCAGGCTCATGGGCAGCCAAATCTTCCTTGGTCAACCCGGAAAGCACAAGGAGCAATAGAACACCCTTACCTTCATGGTAGGCCACAAGCTGCTGTTTGTACCGCAAGGGCAAATCTTCAAAGTAACGCATTTTCCAGACCATGCGTTTTTCATTTTCACCAAAAACAATATTATCCCCTGCCCGCACCACCCCCATGCCACCTTGCTTACGCAACAACCCCTGAGAAAATTCCACCTCAGCGGCCACAGGGTCTTCCACTTGGCGTGCTGGCAACAGTTGCGGAAAGATAACCGCCGGAGCCTCCTCAAACGCTTTCCCCTTCTGGAAAAAGTACACACACGGCCCATCCGGGTCATTCTCCGCTTCCGTAACCCAGCCCTCCGGGGCGTCAATTATATAGGCAGTAGCCCCTTCATCGCGAAAGCAGATAACAGAACCGCCCTCATTTTCCTCAGGTCCGTTGTACTGCGGCAAAGCGGCCTGCACCGCTCCCCATGCTCCAAAGGCAACGTAGCAAAACAGGGCCACCAGCACATAGCGTATAGCAGAATACATGGGGGAACTCCTTCACCAGGAAAAATTGTTGTTGTCCTTTCCATTAAAGGGAAAAATGGCAAGAAGCAATACAGAAGATATGGTACCCCATTCGCCCGTTGCGCTACTTGACATTATACACAAGAAGCATGTTCATAAATCATCCAAACAGGTTACCCGGCACGTCGCACATGAAAAATTCCGGGGCAGATGAATTGACAGGCCTGTTGCAGCAGGATAATAGATTGTGAACTAATTAACATGGAGGCACACATGAACATTCTGATTTTTGGGCCGAACGGCAGTGGCAAAGGCACCCAAGGGGCCCTTGTAAAAAACAAGTATAATGTCGCTCACATTGAGTCCGGCGCAATTTTCAGAGAGCACATTGGCGGCGGCACTGAACTTGGCAAAAAAGCTAAAGAGTTTATTGACCGCGGCGACCTTGTGCCCGACGACATTACCATTCCCATGGTGCTGGAAACGCTGAAAACCCGCGGCGCTAACGGCTGGTTGCTAGACGGCTTCCCCCGCAACATGGTGCAGGCCCAAAAACTGTGGGACGCCCTGCAAAGTGCCAACATAAAACTTGATTATGTTATTGAAATTTTACTGCCCCGCGAAGTGGCCAAAAACCGCATTATGGGCCGCCGCCTGTGCGAAAACGACAATAACCACCCTAACAATATTTTTATTGATGCCATTAAACCCAATGGCGACAAATGCCGCGTGTGCGGTGGTGCCCTTTCCGCCCGTTCCGACGACCAGGACGAAGGTGCCATTAACAAGCGCCACGACATTTACTACGATGACAAAACAGGTACCCTGGCAGCCGCTTACTTCTATAAAGACCTGGCTGGCAAAGGCAAAACTACCTACGTTGAACTGAACGGCGAAGGCAGCATTGATTCGATTCGGGATACACTGCTGGCCAAACTCGCTTAGGGAAACCCTGATTTATTCTGCCTCATGGCATTTCCGAAAAACTCCCCTGTACCGTGAAGGCACAGGGGAGTTTTTACTGGCGCAAAACATGGCTCATTCGATTATATAGTGTAAATCCAATTCAGCTCACTGTTCTATGCGATGCTCTTAAATAGCGAAGCCGTTGCGAGGGTCGGGACGCGGCTTTGCGCGCTCACGACACGAGCAAGGGGGCTGTGCTTGGGCGGGGCGTTGGTGAAATGATAGAATTTTTTGTGCAGGCAAGGCGGCGGCGGATTTTCCAAGGGGCTGACCTCACGGTCTGCCCTGACGGAAAATTCGCCGCCAACACAGCATTCGCGAAAAAGGCTAGTTTTACCAACGTACCACGCCAAAAACCAAACACAAAGAATGCAGCGTTTCCCTAGGCTGGCCGTGCAGCCATGGCAGGCAAGGCGGCGGTCAGCAATGTCCCCAGCTTTCCCCCTACCTGATTTGCCACATGAATAATATCATCAAGCTCAGCTTTTTCCATACAATCCGGCAGGTTCTTGTTGGTCAGGCAGGAAAGGCCAGCCACACGCAGCCCCATGTGCCGCGCGACAATCACTTCCAGCACGGTAGACATACCCACAGCGTCTGCCCCAAACCCGCGCAGCATGCGTGTTTCTGCCCGCGTTTCAAGCTGCGGCCCCTGAATGCCCACATACACACCTTTTTCAAGGCGCATGCCAAGGCCAAGGGCTGTGCCTTCCAGGTGGGTGGCAAGGGTTGCGTCATAAGGGGCACTCATGTCAGGAAAGCGTGGCCCCCAGGCCGCTTCATTGTCGCCAGTAAGGGGGCTTTTGCCTGTCATGTTTATATGGTCTTCAATAAGCATAATATTACCCATGGCAAAGTGGGGGTTAATGGCCCCTGCGGCGTTGGTAATAACAAGGGTATGTATGCCGAGCCCGGCCATAACCCGCACCCCCATACAGACTTCCGCCGGGGAATACCCTTCATATAAGTGGCAACGGCCCTGCTGTAACACCACAGGCACGCCATTTACCGTGCCAAACAAAAATCTTCCGGCGTGGGACGCAACCTTTGATTGCGGAAATCCGGTTAAGCTGGCATACTGCACAGCCAAGGCACTTTCCAGGGCTTCGGCAACACCACCAAGGCCTGTTCCAAGCACAACGCCAACGGCAGGAATAAACCCCTGCGGCAGTTGGGAAAAAATTCGATCAATACACATCTGGACTTTTTTCAGGTTTTGCATAAAGTGCCTACCTGTTACAGCGTTGCCCCCCGCATAAGGGGGAGTTACTCCCTGACCATAAAACGAAAAGAAGCAGGAAACCACTGGTGAGCATTACCAACCACAAAGTTCTTGTTGCCAACCGCGGTGAAATTGCGGTGCGTATTGTTGAGGCCTGCATACAACTGGGCCTTGAGTTTGTTTGCATCCACACGGCGGAAGACGCTGCCTCCGGGCATGTGCGCCTTGCGCGTGAAAAAGGTGGCAAGAAATCGCTTTACCGCGTTTCTTCTTACCACGATGCCAACGAACTGCTGGCCGTGGCAGACGATGCCGAAGCCACAGCCGTGCACCCTGGCTACGGTTTTTTTGCAGAAGACTACCGCTTTGCCCGCCGTGTATCCCAGCGGGACAGAAAGCTCATTTTTATTGGCCCCTCCTGGCGGGTTATCCGCGAACTTGGGGATAAAATCAATACAAAACGTCTTGCCCGCAGCTTAGGTGTACCCACTGTTCCCGGTTCAGACAAGCCTATTTATGATGAACTGGAAGCCGAAAAAATTGCCCGCAGCCTGTATGAATTCCAGCGCCAGCAAGGTATTGAAAGCCCCATGGTGCTGGTAAAAGCTTCCGCTGGCGGCGGCGGCATGGGCATTGAAGAAGTACACGACATTGACCTGTTCCGCTCCGTGTACCGCCGTATTCGCAACTATGCTGCACGGCAATTTAAAGACGAAGGCGTACTCATTGAACAGCGCATTCGTGACTTCAACCACCTTGAAGTGCAAATTCTGGCAGAACGCGGCTGCGCCAACATTGTTCACTTTGGCACCCGTAACTGCTCCATTCAAAGTACTGGCCTGCAAAAGCGGGTGGAAGTCGCCCCGGGGTTCGACCCTTCTGCCGTTTCCTACAGCTTTGACGCCCAAAAGGTGCTGGACGACATTACCGCCCACTCCCTTGCCATGGCCCGTGAAGTGAAATACGACAACGTGGGTACCTGGGAATGGATTGTTGCCCGCGATGGCACCCCCTACCTGATGGAAGTAAACACCCGCATTCAGGTGGAAAACGGCGTTTCTGCTGCCATTTCACGTATTAAGGGCCAGGCCGGGGTAAACATCATCAAGGAACAGATTCGCTGTGGCCTTGGCGAACCCATTGGCTATAACCAGGAAGACATCACGTTTGAAGGCGTGGGCATTGAATACCGCATAATTGCGGAAGCGCCGGAAAATAGGTTTTCCCCCTGGGTGGGCCGCATTACCAAGTTTGACTGGAAACAGGAAGACTGGCTCACCATGCACACCCATGTGCCCACAGACCAGCCTTACGACATTCCTACAGAATTTGACCCCAACCTTGCCCTTGGCATTGTGTGGGGCAATGACCTTGCAGAAGTACGGCTGCGTGGCCTGAACTTTCTGGACAACCTCACCTTAGAGGGGGCAAACCAGGCAGGGGAAGGTATGAAGTCTAACATAGCCTTTTTGCATAACAAAACACCCCATATTCTCTTGTTTTAAAAATACCCCAGCCTGTGCGGCATAAAGCCAACCACTTAGCCTGCACAGGCAATGGCTTTGGGGGGCGCCCCCTGAAAGCCACACACTGTAAGTGGCGTAACCCTTTGCAGGGCATCCATATAAATGCAAAGGTACACCCTACACCCCAACCACCAGGTACCTGATGGAAACAGAAAAGAAAATCCAGCACCTGAGCGAACGGCTCACGTACATTCGCGATATCTTCGGTTCTACCCAGAAAGAGAGCCTTTCCCTTCTGGAATCGAAAATGGCCGACGTGCGCCAGCAAGAGGGGCACCTTAGCCCTGAAAAACGCCGCAAACTGGTGCAAGACTTGGAAGACCTGTTTGTGTTTGTTGAAAACAAACTGGAAACCAGCCTTACCGCCATGGACAAAGTTCGCATTGTGCGCCACCCGCAACGCATATGCCTGCGCGATATTCTTGAAAACGTGTACGACAACTACACGGAAATCGGCAGCATGGACGAACATTCCATTGACCCTTCCATGGTTATTGCACGGGCATACATTTCCCGCCGCCGCGGTAAAAAAACCGTCAACCAGTCCATAATGGTTATTGGGCAGGAAAAGGGCCATGGCGAAGAATTTCGCAACGGTGGCTCTGTAAAACCCTGGGGCAACGCCAAGGCGCTGCACTACATGAAGGTGGCCGAAACGGAAAACATTCCCGTGCACACCTATGTGTTCACCCCTGGCTCCTACCCCATTGAAGACACCCCCGGTGCAGCCCAGCAAATTGCTGCCAACCTGTATGAAATGTCTTCACTCCAGGTACCAGTGGTGGCCATTTTTTCCGAAGGTGGTTCTGGCGGTGCGGAAGCCATTGGCCTTGCAGACAAACGCCTGATGCTTTCCCACGGCTATTATTCCGTTATTTCCCCGGAAGGCGCTGCCGCCATTGAAGGAAGACTGCGCACAGGCCAGCGTGCAGGGCAAGAACTGGTGGAAGCATGTGCCATGCGCATGCACATTACCGCACAAGACAACTTGCGCATGGGCTACATTGACAGGATTGTACAAGAACCTTCCCTGGGTGCCCGGCCACACCATTACGACTTTTTCCGCACCCTGCGCCAGCAAGTGCTACGCGCCACAGATGAAGTGGTGCTCGGCATTCGTGGCAACGGCCTTTACCGCACCATCGCGCTGAAATCGCGCGAACGGCGCGCAAAAAGCGGTATTGATTTTGAAAAAACCTACGTCAGTTGGAGCCTTTCCAGCAACGCCAAGGTGCGCCTTATAAACAAGCGCCATGCGAAATTCCGGGCCCTTTCCCGCAATGCCGCCCCCGACAGCACCCCCCTGTGGGAGCGCATGCAAACGCGCTGGCAGGAATTCACAGCGGAAATGGTTTCCCACATCCGCTACCACATGCTGCACAAACACCAGCAAAAGCTTTCCGAAATTGCCGGGGAAATTGAATCAGAATGGCGTTTATTTTTTGAACGCCTGGTCAACCCCGTACGCAACGTGATAGCCAAGGTGCTTGGCTCTGGTGAACAGGTAAATGCCGACACAGCCCGCCAGCTCACCGAACTTTCCGAGTGGAACGACACCCAGGAACAACGGGGTGGCAACTGGGCCTGGGTAAGCCGCCGGGCAAAGGAAGACCGCGCCGTAACCTGCCCCAACGCCACAGTGCATGGCTGCCTGGACATTTGGGCACCTGACCTGTTTGGTGAATTTGCCGGGGTGTGCCCCAACTGTGGGCACCACTTCCCCATGGAGCACCAGTGGTACCTGCACAACGTGTTTGACAAGAACTCTCTCTATGAGTTTGACGCACACATGGAAGCAGGCAACCCCCTGAGTATGCCCGGCATGGATGAAAAACTTGCTGAAGCCAAAAGAAAAACAGGCATGAAAAGCGCCTGCATGACTTTTGAGGCCCAGATTAATGACGTAAAAATGGTGGTGGCCATGCTCACTGGCGCATTCCGCGGGGGCACCGTGGGTGCAGCGGAAGGCGAAAAGTTCATTCGCGCAGCGGAACGGGCCAAGCGCAAACGCTACCCCTTCCTGGCGTATGTACACGGCACCGCCGGCATTCGCATTCAGGAAGGCACCAACGGCGTAATTCAAATGCCGCGCTGTACCATGGCTGTGCGCCGCTACATTGACGCTGGTGGCCTGTACATGGTGACTTACGACACCAATTCCTATGCAGGGCCGGTGGCCAGCTTCCTTGGCTGCTCCCCTTACCAATTTGGTATTCGCTCTGCCAACGTAGGTTTTGCTGGCCCCGGCGTTATTACGGAAACCACGGGTGTGCAGGTGCCACCCCACTACCACAACGTGTATAAAGCGCTGGAGCGCGGTCACATCCAGGGCATCTGGGATAGACGGGAAATGCGCTTTAACCTGCACCAGGCCCTTATGACCATGGGCGGCCGCAACCTGTACTATCGTTAAGGAACGACCATGCTTGATATCAGCGCAGTACTTGAAAAAATAAAAGCCTCTCCTTACAAAGAGCTTACCATTACCAGCCCCCATACTGGCGTGCTTACCCTTCCGGAAGGGCTTGCCCCTGGCACCCAGCTGCATGGGCCCATGGGCACCTGGAAAGAAAAACCAGGCTCCCTGCTGGCCACCCTGGACAGAGAACGCAATGAAAAAAACATTCATTGCCCGGAAAAAGGGGAAGTGGTATGGCTGAATACAGAACTCCAGGGTTCCTTTGTGGAAGCAGGCGTGGAACTGGTTCGGTACCGCCACTTCCTTTCCAAAGAAGAAGTGCTGGAACAAATTCTGAAGCAGGCCCTGCACCTGTACCTTGCCCCGGAACGGGCTAAATACTATTTTGTGCCCGCAGTGGACATAAAAATCAAGGTGTCTGGCCCCAAGGCAGTTTCCGTGCGCGACGGTGAAGAAATCTTCATCATGTCCCGTATGAAGCGGGAAGCGCCCTTGCGCTATTCCGGCCCGGAAGGGGTTATTTATGCCGTGTATTTTAATCACAACCAAAACGTGGATACTGGCCAGGCCCTTATTGGCGTGTGCCCGCCAGACCTTATCACCCAGGTGGAAGATGTGGTAACCCGCGTACAAATGGAATGGAAGGAACGTGAATAATGGGTAAAATCCTGTTCATCCGGGTAAGTGCAATTACCTACAGGGAAGAAGATGTGCCTAAAACATGGCCTGCCCTGTATGCCCTGGCTTACCCAGATGAAGGGTTTACCATTGCAGGAAAAAACAAGCGCAGCCAGCCAGCCCCCACCCAAAACCGGGGGGTGCTGGAACTGGCAGCCCGCCTTGAAGACCTGTTCCAATTTGGTGAACTTGAAGAGACACAGCGCAAAGCCCTGGATACTGGCTTGCCCCCTGTGCGCACCGCTGTGGCAGCCCTTGAGGCAGCCCTGGCAGAGCGTAATGCCCAAACAGCGTTCCAGTTAACAGATACCATTGAAGAGGCCTTAAGCCTTCTTGAAAAAACCGTTCAGGAAGTAGCCCCTGCCCGGTAAAAGGAGAATACCATGCTGAATAAGGTTATGATTATCGGCAGGCTCGGGCGTGACCCGGAATTGAAATATACCCCTTCCGGCATACCCATTGCCAACCTGAATATTGCCACCGATGAATCATACGTGGATAAAGACGGCAACAAGGTTGACCGCACGGAATGGCACCGGGTAGTCGTATTTCAACGTGCTGCAGAAAACTGCGCCAACTTCCTTGGCAAGGGCAGCCTTGTATTTGTGGAAGGCAGCCTGCAAACCCGCAAATGGCAAGACCAGCAAGGCCAAGACCGCTATTCCACGGAAATTAAGGCCAACCGCGTCCAGTTCCTGGACCGTAAAGGCCAAAGCGGCGGCGGCGATGGCCCAGACACTGGCGGTTATGATGCCCCCAGCAACCGTCCGCCACAGCAGCAGCGCCCACCGCAACAGCGCCAGCAGCAACGCCAGCAAGACCCCATGGAGGACCTCGGCCCTGCCTTCCCTTCGGAAGCCAGTGGCATGGACGACGTACCATTTTAAGGGGAACACTGTCTTTTTCCGTTTGGCGGCGTTACTTGCATTTTTTGAAAGGGGGCAGGACCAAAGAGTCCAGCCGCCCTTTCAGAAAATACTTCGTGCCTTGCCAAACGAAAAAAACCAGAGTTCCCAAGTCCATACTAAATATGGCTATTTTCTGAAAAAGACTCCTCCCCAAGTAGCAAATGAATACGTATACATAAAACCCCCGGCAACATCTATTGCCAGGGGTTTTCTATAATGAACAATCAATGAGTATAAAGCACAGGGGAAGCGCTCAGTTATTTTGTTTGGCAAGGCACAAGGTTATTTTACGAGAGGGGTGGGCTCCTCCTGTCTTGCCCCATTTCACTAAAGCCGACGGCAGTCGCGAGCGTTAGCGAGCCGTGGAGCGAGGCGCGGAGGGTGCGTGTGGCTTTTGCCACACGCACATTTCCACGAAGCCCGAGCGGAGAAAGTAACGCCGTCAAACGGAATAAATCAGCGTTTCGCCTATGCCTTGGGTTTGCCGGCAAGGCTGGCAAACACTTCGCGCCGTGTCATGGGCCCGGTGGGGGCCGCTTCCGCAACGGCGTTATAGGAGTAGTTTTTAGGGTCAACAGCGAACAGGTACATAACCCGCACGTCGTCATTGCCAAGGGTTGCCTGTGGGTAGTGTTTTTTCACTTCTTCCAGGCGTGTTTTGGCAAGGGCCCGCATTTCTTCTTCCGTGCCAAAGTTCATGCAGCCCGTGGGGCACACATGCACACAGGAAGGTTTCATGCCATTGCTAATACGGTCTATGCAAAAGTCGCACTTGGAAGACATTTTCCCGTCTTTTTCAGGACGGGGAATGTCATAAGGACAAGCAGTACGCACAGCTTCCGCATCGGCATTGGCAATTTTATCGGTGAAGATGACAGCGCCAGTGGCTTCGTCCTGAATCACAGCACCTTCATCGTCCAGGTTTGCCTGGCCCATGCAGGGGGGTTCCAGGCAGTGGCGGCAGGCATCCGGGAAAAACAACCAGTGCAATTTCCCATCTACTTTAGGTTCTGAAAAACGCACCAGCTTCAGCGTGTTAAAACTGAGGTCCGGCGGGTTTTGGTGAGTACCGGTATTGCGGGTTGCTTCACCCGGCAGGCTCTTCCACTGCTTACAGGCCACCTGGCACCCACGGCATGCTGTGCAGCGGGTCAGGTCGATGAACATCATTTTACCCATGGTTCACCTCCTTAGGCTTTACGAACGTTCGCCATGAACGCCTTAGTTTCGGGAATACCCGTGTTGGGTTCACCCACAGAGGAAGTGAGCAGGTTGGCAGAATCTCCCCCGAAGTTGGGAGTTACCCAGCCATAATGCCACGGTAGACCAATCTGATGCACTTCTTTGCCCATAATGGTGAAGGACTGAATGCGTTCTGTCACCATGGCCACGGCATTCACCTCTCCACGTGGGGAAGAGAGAAGAACCCTGTCGCCATTATTGATACCAATGGACTTGGCAAGAGCCGGGTTCATTTCACAGAACACTTCAGGCTCTGCTTCCAGCAGCCATTCCTGACGGCGGGTCATAAGGCCCGTTTGCCAGTGTTCGGTCACGCGGTACGTAGTACAAATGTGCGGGAACTTGGCATCTGCTATGGCCAGCTTTTCAGTGGGCAACAGGTAAGCTACAGGGTTCACGCGCTGGTTAGAAAAGCCGTGCTTTTTCAAGGGGCTTTCCATCGGTTCGTAATGTTCGGGGAAGGGGCCGTCTTCACGCCCTGGGCCAAACAGTGCGCCCATACCATGCGTTTGCATGATGAAGGGGTGCTTGGTACCAGGATCGCCGCCACCATCCACCACGTCGCCCACCCATTTGCCGTCTTTCCAAGCAATAACAGCTTTTTGCGGGGCAAAGGGCTTCCCAGTGGCATCAACAGAAGCACGGTTATAAATAATCCGGCGGTTCACAGGCCATGCCCATGCCCAGTTAGGGGTCATGCTCAGGTTTGCCTGCATTTCTGTGGCGGTTTTGTCGCGGCGCATGCCAAGGTGCTTGTCTGCTGCGGGCTGCATACCACACAGCACCCAACACCCGGAGGTGGTGGAACCGTCGGCCTGCAACATGGCAAAGCTGGGCACTTGCTGGCCCTTGGTGTATGTGGTGCCGTTAATGGTTACATCCTTCAGGAAGTAGCCATTAAGCAAACGGGCCACCTTGCGGGGGGAATATTCGTTATGCTCTTCCCAGTCTGCAATGTTCAAGGCCTTGATGGGATCGGGGTAAGCACCACCGTCTTTTTCATACATCCCGCGAATTTCCTTGAACAGTTCCAGCATGATGTCACCATCAGGCTTGACATTGTTCAAAGGATGCGGGCCACGGTAGCGCCACTGCACCACACGTGAAGAGTTGGTAACAGACCCTTCTTTTTCATAGGAGGCGGCACACGGCAGGAAGAACACTTCTGTTTTAATGGACTCTGGCTTCATGCCAGGGCCTTTCCAGAAGGAGCTGGTTTCGTTCTCATACAAGTTCACGTTTACCAGCCACTTCAACTTGCCCATGGCTTCACGGTTTTTCTGGGCGTTGGCCCCACCGCAGGCAGGGTTCATGCCCCAGGCAAACAGGCCCTTCATTTCCCCTTTGTGCATACGCTCAAAAATGTTCAGCCAAAAATAGTCTGTCATTTTCCGGTGCGCATCCACCTTGGGCAACATCTGAAATGCTTCTTCCAGGGTTGCTTCGGGGTACATGGATTTAAGCAGGCTTGCTATGTACTTGGGCTTATTCCCCCACCAGTTCACACTTTTGGGGTCTTTGCTCACCGGGGTGCTGGCTTTTACCCAATCTTCATACTTGGCAAAAGATGACTTGGGCACATCAATATAGCCGGGCAGAATGTTGGCCAAAAGACCCTGGTCTGTGGACCCCTGCACGTTGGATTCACCACGCAGGGCGTTCACCCCACCGCCAGCAACACCAATGTTGCCAAGCAGTAGCTGTACAATAGACATGGAGCGAATGTTCTGCACGCCCACAGTTTTCTGGGTGTAGCCCATGGCATACATGATGGTGCCAGAGCGTTCAGCCGTGCCTGTGGAGGCAAACGCCTTGTACACAGCCAGCAGGTCTTCCTTGGAAGTACCAGTGGCGGCAGTTACGGCGTCCAGGGTGTAGCGTTCAAAATGCTTTTGCAAAAGGTTCAGTACGCACCGTGGATTTTTGAAGGAATCGTCGCGCACAGGTACGCCATTGGCATCCATTTCAAACGCCCAGGTGGATTTGTCGTAGACCTTTTTCTTGGCATCAAATCCGCTAAACAAACCATCTTTAAAGCTGAACTTGCTGCCTACTACAAAGGATGCGTTGGTGTACTCACGCATGTAATCTGCAAAAAACAGCTTGTTGGCAAGAATATAGTTAATCATACCACCAATAAAGGCGATGTCAGAACCAGAACGCAGGTGTGCGCTTAACTGGCAATGCCCGGTGGTTCTTGTAAAGCGGGGGTCCACGTGAATAAGGGTTGCGCCCTTATCTTTTGCACGCAGTACCCATTTAAAGGAAATGGGGTGGTTTTCAGCGGGGTTACACCCCATCATCAACACACAGTCACTATTGGAAATGTCTTCCCAGTAGTTGGTCATCGCGCCGCGTCCGAACGACTCTGCCAGAGCCGGTACAGTGGGGCTGTGTCAAATTCGTGCCTGGTGCTCTATATGCACCAGGCCAAGAGCGCGCTGTATAGCTTGGTAGCTCCAGCACTCTTCGTTATCAAGGGCGGCAGAACCGAGGGAAACCATCGTTTCCGTGCGGTTAACCGTTTCGCCCTTACTGTTTTTAAGGGTAAAGGAAGCGTCACGCTCTGCCTTCACACGCTTGGCAATTTCGGCATATGCCCAATCCCACTCCACTTCTTTCCATTCTTTCGCGCCAGCAGCGCGGTACATTGGCTTGGGTGGGCGGGCTTTATTTTCAGCCATTTGGCGCATGGCAGCGCCTTTGGCGCACAAGGCACCTTCGTTCACTGGGTGGTCGGGGTCACCTTCCACGTTAACGGAACGGCCTTTGCCTTCATCCGCAGTGTGTACAAGCAAACCGCAGCCAACGGCGCAGTAGCAGCACACAGTGGTAGTTATGGTTGTTTTTTGGAATTTGAGGATTTCCGCCTGAGCCATTGCCGGAGCAAGGCTTATGCCCAGCCCAGTAAAGGCTGAACATGAAACGGCTCCTGCGGTAAACTTCAGGAATGTCCTGCGTGAAACCGGCATACTTCCTCCTTGGGCAGTAATGCAACGCAAAACCGCGTGGATGATGAGTGCTTGAGTGCCGCCGTATACCACATGCGCATGGCCTGCACTGCGTAAAAACAGTACATATGCGACATTGAAATAGTGGAATAAAACATTACGGACAGCGGGATAAGAGGACTCTTTATGAGTACAAATACAGTATCCTTCACAGCGAAGTATGTCAATAATATCCACAAAAAACAGTGGTATGTATCAGAAAAAACATACATAAATCATTTTTGGAAACAACTATTGCCTACTGAATTATAATGAATTCTTGTTTTTATTGGTGCCACAGGGCCAACCATAAAAGAAACAGGCATATGCTTTTGCCCAACACAAGTGCGGTTACCCCTCGCCCCCTGCCATAAGAATACGGCGGGCAGCTTCAAGGTCTGCCGGATAGTTCACGTTAAAAAATGGAAGAGATTCTGGCATACCATAATAAATAAATTGTTGCCTGTCTTCTGGCACAATGCGGTTAATTTTAAGCAACCGCTTGTTGGCACATTCCTGAAAATAAGGCAGTGCCCCTGGTTCATACACCGCCACCAGCGGTTCTGAATAGCCTGTTTCCTGCTGCACATAACAGGTAACCAACGTTTCTGCCGGGCTTTGGTTGCGCAATTCCAGCAAACGCCGCACCACTTGGGCTGTCATGAAGGGCAGGTCGCAAGAAAGCACCAGGCAAGCTGTGCCTGTGCGGCGCAGGCAGGTGGCAATGCCCCCCACCGGACCAAGGCCGGGTTCGTCATCAAAAAAGGAAGGATAGTCCGGGTGTTCCCTGCCCACAATACACACGGCCCCTACCACTTCTTGCAAAATACGAGCAGTGCGCCCCAAAAGGTCTGCATACTCAGCCTTGTTCAGGGAAAGCTGGGTTTTGTCCTGCCCCATGCGCGAAGAAAGCCCCCCAGCCATAACCACTCCGGTTACAGGCTGGTCAGCCAAAAAAGAAGAACACTGGGAATGTGGAGAAGCCATGTGCATGTTCACCTGAAGAAATAAATCAACGTTTCCCTTAAAGAATGCGGCCTGGGTTGTCGGCAAACACCGTAAACCGCCCTTCTTCATGCCGGGCAAACCCGGCCACCGTGGCGTTGGCCGCATTGGCCTGCTCCACGGCACCCGTGGTTACAGCCGAACGGTTCACCATAAACCGCAACCCTGCCTTAAGTACTTTGGCGCACATACTGTAAGTAATGCGTGAAGAAAGCAGAAGCACCTTGTCTTCCAGCCCCACCCCATGCATAGCTGCCCAGCCTGCAAGGCGGTCTATGCAGTTATGCCGGCCAATATCTTCCGCCCGGAAAAGCAGCGTTTCCTGCCGGGGGCAATAAAGTCCCGCCCGGTGGAAACACCCTGTATCATTCCACAGCCCTGGCGTACTGATAAAAGACTGCATGGCAGCCAACAGGTTTTCCGCCTTCCAGCAAGGGGGGGGGGCTTGGGGCTTGGCGGCTTGGGGGGCAGAAAGAGCAATGTGCAGGTGCTGGCTGCCCAAAGTGGTATTTTGCCAGGTCACTGTGGCTGTGCGGGTGGTGGCCCAAGGCTCCTTACCGCTTTGTTCCAGCAGCACATGCCCCAAGGCGGCTTCTTCCAGCCGTTCCGGCCAGCCCAGCAAGCGGCAGGAACCAGGCACAATACCTGGCCCTTCCCAGGAAACGGTCACCGCAGCGTCGGTGGTAATAACATCGGTAATAGTGTGCCATGCACCATGCTTATATTGGCGCAGGGTAAAGGCTTCCGGCTGCATCAACTGGCTCATTATGCCCCCGGCAAGGAAGAAACAGGCCGGCTGTACCCAAGGGCAGCGGCTTTATAGTCAAAGACAAGGGAAAGCACATCGTCCACCAGGGGAACATAGGCACCGTCCCGGTCATGCAAATCGGCCAGCTTCATGTAGCCCTTGCAGGAATCGCACACATGCAACTGGTAGGTCTTATCTTCCTCCGCTGTGTACACCACTGTGCCATCCGGCTTTTCCGTAAGGCAAAAAGGGCATTGCAGGCGTGGCACGCGGTAGGTGTGGTGGCATGCAGAACAGGTGTGCTTGCGCATGCCTTCTTTACCCAGCAGCACACCCATAACAGGCACCCCCCCGCATACAGGGCAAAGCCCGTGCATCCACGGTTCAGGGCTTTTTGTTCTGGCAAGGGCCCCTTCTGCCACTGCCGCGAAAAAAGGCAACAGTGTGTTGCGTGCCAAAAAGGGCAACAGGTCTGGGGCTTCCGGTAATTTTTCAGCCCAGGGAACAAAAAAAGAACGATCTTGGGCAGCAGATGCCACCAGGGCATCCTGCACCCCAAGAGTACCTTCCTTTACCGCAGCGGCCAGCAACTCCCCTGCCTTGGCAAGGGCGTCTTGCTCTGCCCCTGCGGGAACGGCTGTGGCTGCCAGCAATTGCTTGAATAATTTTTCTGCATCGCGCTTGTTCCAGGCAACACCCGCCAAAACCACCAGGGGCATTCCCTGTGCATGTTGCTCGGCTGAAGCTTCCTGCTTGGGAATACGAATTTTTATATCTTCTGCCGCAATGCGCTGAGCACGGGCAATAGTGGCAACAAAGTTTGCCAGCCGTTCCGGCACATACGGGCTGCTGTGCAACGCGACAAGCTTTTGGTCAAAAGAGGCCTGAGAAAGGGAAAGAGTCATAACGGCTCCAGGGTGTGACGTGGGGAAGACATGCGCTCTATATTCATAAAACGCTTTGCGGAAAGGGTCAACAGCAGCCCAAACTGAATGAAAAACAACTAAAAACCATAACACTGCTATTTTATTACAAATTTAATGCAACACAAAGCCGAAGCCACCCGAAAATATGCCATAGTAAACAGATAACTACCATACAGCGCCTAGGGATATATGCCCTAACTACGCCAATAGACAAAGAGTAACCGAAAAAAGCTTTGCCACATTCACTGCACCGCTCGGGCTGCATGGATACCTGCTAGCAGTAAAGCTACTTGCACCCTACATCCTCGCTCCACGGCTCGCTACGCTCGCGACTTTAATGAACTTTGGAAAGCGCTGCATTTTTTCGTTTGGCAAGGCGCAAGGTTTTTTTGAAGCAGGAGTGGACTCTTCCGTCCATGACTGTTTCAAAAAAAGTGCAGCAACGTAGCCAAACGGAAAAAGGCAGCGTTTTCCTAATAGGCACCGCGTCTGCCTAGCACCACCGGCACAGTACGCAGCACAATATAAATATCCAGCCACACCGACCAGTTGTTCATATAGAAGGCGTCCAGTGCCACACGTTCTTCGTAGCTGGTATCGCTTCTGCCGGAAATTTGCCACAACCCGGTAATGCCTGGCAAGCAGCGGGCATAGGCAGCATACCCTTCCCCGTATTTGTCCACTTCATCGGGTACAATGGGGCGCGGCCCCACCACGCTCATTTCCCCGCGCAGCACGTTAATAAGCTGGGGCAGCTCATCCAAACTGGTGCGGCGTAAAAAATGCCCTACTTTGGTAATGCGCGGGTCATCCTTCAATTTTTGCGAGGCTTCCCATTCAGCCACGGCTTCCGGGTTTTGCGCAAGGTACCCTTGCAGGGCTGCTTCGGCATCCACCTGCATGGTGCGGAATTTGTAGACATTAAAGGCCTTACCTTCACGCCCAATGCGGCGCTGGGTAAACAGCACCGGGCCTTTGCTGTCCAAGCGAATGCACAGGGCCAGCAGAGCAAACAAGGGCAACCCGGCAAGGCAGCACACAGCCGTAAGGCACACGTCCAGGCAGCGCTTCAACTGCAAACGGCGGGCGTCGGCAAGGTTGCGGCGCAGGGTGAACCCGAAGGAAGGCCCCACATGCACAATTTCCGCAGGCCTGCACGGCATCCAGTCTTGCCCAGGTAACACCAGTACGGAATGAAACCACACCCCCACCGCATCAAGCACTTGGGCTCTGAATTCACGCGGTAAACTGGGCAAATGCACCACCACCACAGCTTCCGGGTAACGCTGGGCCAGGGGCTCTATCTGTTCTTGCAAAAACACATCAAGGGAAAGGGGAATCACCTCTGTTTCCGCATTGCCAAAGGCCACGGTGGTGCCATGGTCCCCCTGTTCCGGGTTATCAGCCTGTACCCCCGGCGAAACGGGTGAATCCTGATAAACAGGCACAAGGTGTACAGCATCACGAAACCCCATAAGCCGCACTCGCCCTTGTTCCGCATTCAGGTAGGCAAGGGCTTCTTCTTCCGCCACCACGATCACATCTGTTTTCCACCAGTCTTTTTCCCAGTAGCGCAAACGCACGGCATTACGCAGCAAAGGTACAAAGACCAAAGAACCAGCCCAGGCCATTAAAAAGAACAGACGAGAGTAAACGTCTACACTTTTCAGCATAAAAAAAGAAGCGCTCACCAGCAAAAAGCCCAAGGAAACAGCAAAAAACAGGCGCTTCAACTCTTCTGCCGGGTACAGCAAAATACCGGGGTACAAATGCATAAGGGCAAAAAGGCAAAGAAAGGTCACCACTTGCACAGGAATAAGTTCGCTATACACGCTGAGAGGCATGTCACCCGGTAGCAGGGCACGCACAGCAAACGCCAATGCACTGGCAGCAATCACTGCCACGCTGTCAGTAAGGGCAAGTACCAGGCTTACCTTGGAAATGCCCAAAATGGTTTTACTTGCGTGTTGCATAAGGCCACACTCTTTCCTTTGCGGCGTCAGCCACCTTTCCAAACCCATATATTGTTTTTTCTGCTTGCTTGGGTATTGCCAGCGAAACAAAAACACTTGCCAAATTCGTTACGCCGTGCGCCGTTCACGCTGGCGCGCCAGCATAAACACCAGAAAAGCCCCCACCATTTTGCTGCTTGTCATCATCAGCACAGAAGGCAGGGAAAAAATGCCCACCATGTACAGGAACACAGCACTATCCACAGGGGTACTTATGGCACTGGAAAGCAGTACACGCTGGGAAAATGGCCTGCCAGTAAAGGTGTACACGGCCCAGTCCATAAACTCCCCCACCAAAAAGGCAGAAAGGCTGGCCATGGCAATAGCAGGGCTGGCCATAAGAAAACTGAGCACAGCACCTACGCCCATGGCCAAAAGCACCCAATGGCCAATTTCACGCTGGGCATAGTCGCGTATAACAAACACAAATCCTACCACCAGCGCCACAGGGGACCACTGTTGCCCCCCCGGCAAACTGAGCAGGGGTACAACCCCAAAAGCCCAGTTAATAAGCACAATTGTAGCCACATACAGCACAGCGTATGACATAAATAAACCCTTTTTCACGGCAACACCCTGAATGTTCAAGCTTGCCAGCAAAACAGGCTGGGGCAGGTCAGGCGTGTGCAGTACGCTGTGTATTTACGCAAAATTTGCACTCCTTGCAACAGCTACCCTATGCCCCCAGCAAAAGCACCCAGACTTTTCGCCTTGGGCGGTGTTGTCTGCACGGGCACCTTGCGTTATAGTACCTGAAGGCAACAGTCACTGCCTGTTTTTTTCACATTGAATATGTTATTGAATACGTTAAGGAAAACACCATGCCACACACAGAAACAGACGGCCTGAGCAAGCTTGGCAATGCCACCAAATATACCTTTGATAAACCCAGCGGTGCCATTCTAGAAGCGTTCCCAAACCGCTTTCCAGAACGCGACTATGTTATTTGCTTTGAACACCCGGAATTTACCAGCCTGTGCCCCATGACAGGCCAGCCAGATTTTGGCACCATTCGTGTAACCTACGCGCCTGGCGAAAAATGTGTGGAATCCAAGGCATTCAAGCTGTACATGGTGTCCTTTCGCAACCATGGCTCATTCATGGAAAGCCTGACCAATACCATTGCCAACGACCTGATTGCCCTGCTTTCCCCCCGCCGCCTTACCGTTGAAGGTATTTTTAATGTACGGGGTGGCACACACATTTCCGTGCGGGTTGAACACACAGACCCTGCCTTGAGCGACAGCAAGAAAAAAGCCCTGGCCGAACTGTGGTAGACTTCGTGAACAAAGGAACTTGACTTTCATTCTCAACGAACTTATCTCTTCTTGCAAGGGAACTGTTCTTTACTAACGTTGAAGAACAGTTACAGATGTGCTTTCCATACAAGGCAAGGGGCCACGGGCTATACAAGCCGTGCAGCAAGTATATAACACGCCCTTGCCTTGTGTTACAAAACCGCATGGTTATTCCCTTGCTACGTGTTACCTGGAAGGAGAGACCATGTTTACCCCCGGCAATCAAAACCCCGTTAAGGCCCAAGGCCCCTGTTGCCTGCTGGACGCCCCCGCCGGAAGCGTGGTGCGCGTAAGCAATGTGCAGGTTGAAGGAGGAATGCGCGGCAGGCTATGCGCCCTTGGCATAACCCCTGGGTGTGAAATGGAAATTTCCTCGGAATGCTCATGCCAGGGCACCCGGAAGATTACGGTTCGCAACTCTTCACTGGTGCTGAACGAACCTATGGCCAGAGCCATTGAGTGTGAATGCGTGTGCCAGGGCAGAAACAGGAACCGCCACCGGAATAACCGCTGAACAAACAAGGAATGATTATGTTCCAGACAATACTTGTGCTTGGCTGCATTTGCGCAGCAGCCTATTACTTTGCACAGCACATACGCAAACCTTCATGCGGGTGCAACGCATGCCCCCGTAAAGTGGGTGGCCAGAAAAACATTGGCAAAAAAACACAACTTGGTGACCCTTGTAATTCGCCAAGTTGCCAGCACAAACACTAAGTATGTGACCAGGCTGCCAGATAGGGTAGCTTTTTTTACCAGCCGCTGTTGATAATAACTTTCAATTTCAAGGTAGGTGTTAATGACAACCCCTGTTTCCTTACGAACCCTTCAAGCCGGACAGGCTGCCACCATTGCCACGGTTGGCGCAGCCGGGGAACTTGGCCGGCGCATTCGCGACATGGGCCTTGTGCCCGGCGCACAGGTGGAAGTGGTGGGCCGGGCCCCCTTAAAAGACCCTGTGGCCCTGCGCATTAAAGGGTTTACCCTTACTTTGCGCAACAACGAAGCAGATTTTATTACTGTTATTCCAGAACAAAAAGAGTAATTTCTTTCCTCATGGTGTGGCTTTGGCACAGCCTTGGTCTGCCAAAGCATATGGGGCAAGAATAAGAAAGATAGATTTGAGACTATGGTAAAATAGTCTCAAGGCAGCTTACCGCAAGACCAGAGAGAACGAGGAACACCATGCATTCAGATACCATGTTTATTGCCATAGCCGGAAACCCCAACGCAGGCAAAACCACTGCGTTCAACAAATATACCGGGGCCAGGCAACATGTGGGCAACTACCCAGGCATTACTGTAGAAAAGAAAGAGGGGCAAACCATGCTGCATGGTAAGCAAATATCCCTCATTGACCTGCCCGGCACCTACTCCCTTACGGCCTATTCCCTGGAAGAAGTGGTAGCCCGTAAAGTGCTGGCGGAAGAAAAGCCCGGTGCCGTGCTCAACGTGCTCAATGCAGGTGTGCTGGAACGCAACCTGTACCTTACGGTGCAACTGCTGGAAATGGGTATGCCCGTTGCCATTGCCCTGAACATGATGGATGAAGCCCGCAACCAGGGCTTGCAAATTAACGCCGTACGCCTTGCTGAACTCATAGGCGTGCCCGTGGTGAGTACTGTGGCCCGCACTGGGGAAGGGCTGGAAACCGCACTGGAAGCGGCAGTTACCCTTGCCATGCAACCCACCCGCCCTGCGCCCCTGGTTATTTCTTACGGGCAAGACGTGGACGAAGCCTTATTGGCCATGACCCCCATTATTGAGGAGCACCAGTTTTTAACCACACACTACCCTGCCCGCTGGATTGCCCTGAAATATTTGGAACACGATGAAGACATTCTGCGACAAGGGCTGGCTGCCAACAAAGAAATTTCAGACCTGCTGAGCGCCAAGGTAAGTACCTGCGCCAAACACCTTGAAGCAACCCTGCGCACCTACCCGGAAGCCGTGATTGCCGATTACCGCTACGGCTACATTGCCTCCCTGTTGCGACAAGGCGTTATAGCAGACACCCGCAACCAGCAGAACCGCATTGCCTATTCAGACAAAATGGACCGTGTGCTTACCCACCAGATATTTGGCCCATTGCTTATGCTTGGTGTGTTGTATGCCATGTACTTTATTACCTTCAAGCTTGGGGAATATCCGGCAGAATGGTTGGGGGTAGCCTTTGAATGGCTGCGTGGCGTAGCCGATGCCGCCCTGCCGGAAGGGCCGTTCAAGTCGCTTCTGCTTTCCGGCATTATTGACGGTGTTGGCGGGGTGCTGGGGTTTGTTCCCCTCATCATGATCATGTTTCTGCTTATTGCCATGCTGGAAGATTCCGGCTACATGGCCCGCGTTGCCTACATGATGGACAGGGTATTCCGCTTTTTTGGCCTGCACGGTGCCTCTGTTATGCCCTTCATTATTTCCGGGGGCATTGCCGGGGGGTGCGCCGTGCCCGGAATTATGGCTGCACGCACCTTGCGCAGCCCGCGTAAACGCCTTGCCACCATTCTTACTGCGCCCTTCATGACTTGCGGGGCCAAACTGCCCGTGTTCTTGTTATTTGTGGGCATCTTTTTTGAAAAAAACCAGACGCTTGTCATGTTCATGCTTTCCCTTACTGGCTGGGCTGTTGCCCTGCTTACCGCACGCCTTTTGCGCTCCAGCCTTATTAAAGGGGAAGCAACCCCCTTTGTTATGGAACTGCCCCCCTACCGCCTGCCCACCCTGAGCGGGGTGGTTATTCACACCTGGGAACGTATTTGGGAATACATGCGCAAGGCCGGTACTGTTATTCTTGCCATTTCCGTATTGTTGTGGGCAGGCATGACCTACCCCGGCATTTCTGATGAAGCAGCCGCCACATTCACCAGCAAGCGCACTGCCATTGAAGCAACCATGCCGGAAGGCGATGCCAGAAAAGACGCATTGTTTGCGGTAAGCGCAGAAGAAGCTTCCGCAGCCTTGCGGGCCTCTGCCGCTGGCAGAATAGGCACGTTCCTGGAGCCCATTACCGCCCCTGCCGGGTTTGACTGGAAAACAAACATTGCCCTTATTGCCGGAATTGCCGCCAAGGAAGTGGTCATTTCCACCCTGGGCACGGCCTATTCCCTGGGGGAAGTGGACCCGGAAGAAAATACGACCCTGGCCGACCGCATCAGAAACGACTCCAACTGGACCAAAGCCAATGCCGTGGCCCTGCTCCTGTTCACCCTGCTCTATTCCCCCTGCCTTGTTACCCTGGTGGTTATCAAGCAGGAAACAGGCTCCTGGCGCTGGAGCGCGTTCAGCTTCTTCTTTAACCTTGGCCTGGCCTTCCTTGTGGCGGTGGCAGCAAACCAGATTCTGCTGCTTGCTGCCCGGTAATGCCCTGAACAGCATTGCACGAAAGGCCGTTACAGTGTTTCTGTAACGGCCTTTTGCAATATATTTTAGTGATTAGTCTTGAGAAATCCTACCTCAAAATTTACTGGAAAATACTCTTTTTCTAAAAACGCGCCCCTCTTAGGTGGGCAATGCATTCCCCCACAATGCTCACGGCAATCTCTTCCGGTGTTTCCGCCCTAATATCCAGCCCAATGGGGCAGCACACTCGCGCAAGGTCTTCGTCGGTAAAGCCCATGGCCCGCATGCCCGCGTAGACTTCGGCTTTTTTGCGCCTGCTGCCTATCATACCAATATAGCCAGCCTCAGTACGCAAAGCCTGGGCCAGGGCTGAAGCATCGTGCACGTGCCCCCGCGTAACAATAACAATATAGGTACGTGGTGTTATGGGCAGCCCGGCAAAGCAGTGGGCAAATTCCGGCGTCATATGCACAGCCGTGGCCCAAGGAAAGCGTGAAGCTTCGGCAAACTCCGGCCTGTCGTCCAGCACGGTTACCTCAAACCCTGCCAGGGCGGCAATTTGGGCAGTGGGGCGTGAAACGTGCCCGCCCCCGGCAATAATCATGCGCAAGGGTGGGGGGAAATAATCAACAAAATATTCGTCACCCTGTACACGGCACAGGGCCGCTTCCTGCGGGGGGGCAACGGCTGCCATAAGCTGAGCCACGGTTTCCTGCGCCAAAGGCACACCCATGGGCTCTGCGGCGGGGAACAGTACGCTATGGCCCAGGTGTTCCACCAGAACAGGAGTAACCTGGAATGTGGCATCCCCTTGGGGCAAAATACTCCCCAGGCGCGTAACAAGGGTTGCCCCCCTAGCCGTAAGCGCAGCAAGCAGCGCCTTGTACAAGGCAAGCGGGGCTGTTGCCGGAAAAAACGGCTCTACCAGCACCCGCAAGGTGCCACCGCAAATCATGTCGCTTTTGGCTGCCAGCATCCCGGTCAGGCTGAAGTCTAAAATTCGGGCTGTGCCTTCAGCAAGGGCCTGCTGGCACGCCTCCAGGGTTTTTGCCTCGGCAAGGCCGCCGCCAACAGTGCCCGCCAAAAGCCCCTGAACCCCGGCAAGCAGGCGGGAACCAGTGCCCCGCGGGGCCGAACCTTTATGCGCCACAACACGGGCAAGAGCCACAGGGGTGCCTTGCTCCAAATGAGCGCAGGCTATTTCCAACAATTCTTTCATACTCTATTCCTTTAATCCCTAGCCCGGTTTTTGCTCTAGAAAATCACTGATTGAATGACATCTGGGAAACGCTCAGTTGTAAGGAGGAAGAAACATAAACCACATTACAGCACCTTCGCAAGCTGCACGTTTCGGAAAACATTTGGTGCCTATTGCCCTAATATTATAAGCACAGCCCATAGCAGGAGAAAGCGCAAACACCAACCTTCAAGAAGTAGTTGACGTTCCCGGCAGAGCGTGCCAGAACACATGAAAGACCATTGCAACACTTTTTTTACGTGCTTTTCCGTCATGTTCCGCTTTGTATACGCAGAACGAAACATGGCTATGCCACAAAACGCACTTACGTTACAGGAAAAATGCTTTTTCCTTGTTCGTGCTTTTTAAGGCGACTTCCCTTTAGGAAACCGCAGTAACACTATTTTGCAATAGTCTTATTGAAATTACTTCTTAGACCGTGACAGAGGAGACCCCCATGCAACTAATTGGCGCTTTTACCGCCCTTGTCACCCCTTTCTCCAACGGACAAGTTGATGAAGAAAGGTACCGTGCGTTTATTGAATGGCAAATTGAACAAGGTATTAATGGCGTTGTGCCCTGCGGCACCACGGGTGAATCTGCCACACTTTCCCCGGCAGAGCATGAAAAGGTTATTGCCATTTGCATAGACCAGGTCAAAAAACGGGTGCCTGTCATTGCAGGAGCTGGGTCAAACTCCACCGCTGAAAGCATTCACCTGGCAGCCTTTGCCAAAAAGGCCGGGGCCGACGCCGCCCTGCTCATTACCCCCTATTATAACAAACCCACCCAGGAAGGCCTGGTGGCCCACTTCAAGGCTATTGCCAAAGAAGTTTCCATGCCCATGGTAGTATATAACGTACCTGGGCGTACAGGGGTAAACGTGCAGCCAGCCACCATGGCCCGCTTGTATAAAGAAATTCCCGAAGTGATTGGCGCAAAAGAAGCCACCGCAGACCTTACCCAAATTTCTGCCATACTGGAACTGTGCGATGACAAGTTCCTTTTACTTTCCGGCGATGACTTTACCGTACTCCCCACCATTGCAGTGGGCGGGAGGGGGGTTATTTCTGTTGTTTCCAACCTAGTACCCAAGGCATTTTCCCAGTTGTGCCACTTTGCCCTGCAAGGCGACTACGCAAAAGCCAGGAAACTGCATTACCAGATGCAACCCTTGTGCCGGGCCTGCTTCCTGGAAACCAACCCCATTCCTGTAAAGCTGGCCCTGGCAGCCATGGGCAAAATGGAGCCAGAACTGCGCCTGCCCCTTGTGCCCCTTAGCCAGGAAAATAATCAGAAGTTACTGGCAACACTGAAGGAAGCAGGGCTGCTGTAACCCTGGCAGTGGCATACCTTGGGCCACGCACGCGGCGCATTCCTTGGGTGTGTATTCCCTCTGCACACACAGCAATAGACACAGTGCATTGTTTTTCATTCAATCCGGCAACATGGGCAATTTCAGCGTGAAATTCCTTGTGTTGCCGGAAACCGTATTCACTCCGTCTGCCAGCGCATTATCTGGCAGGCTGCCGGAATTTTCCGGCATAACCGACTCCACGTCAGAGGAGCCGTATGCTCGGCCAATATTCTTTGGGTAGTCTTGCCCTTTTTTCTCTTATGGTGTTTGCCGCTTTACTGCTTGACCTGTTTTCACACAAGCAGAACAAAGCTGTTTCCATGCGCGACGCCACCCTGTGGTCATTTTTCTGGATCATTCTTTCCCTGTGTTTTGCGGGCTATGTGTGGGTAAGCCACGGCAGCGCCCAGGGCATGCTGTTCCTTACCGGCTATTTTCTTGAAAAAAGCCTTTCCGTGGACAATCTTTTCGTATTCATTGCCATATTCTCCTCTTTTTCCATTAAAGATGAACTGCAACACCGGGTGCTGTATTACGGTATTCTTGGCGCCATTATCATGCGCCTGCTGTTTGTTTCCCTGGGCAGCGCCGCCATTGCCTTGTTTGGCAACTGGGCCCTTACCGTGTTTGGTATTTTTGTGCTGTGGACTGCCTGGAAAATGTGGCAAAGCAGCAAAGGCCCAGGACACCACACGGAAGACTATACCCACCACTGGTCTGTGCGCCTGCTGGGCCGCATCATTCCCATTGCCCCCCATTTGGACGGCCAGCGCTTTTTTACCCGCTACAATGCCAAACTGGCTGCCACCCCACTGCTGGTGTGCCTGATGACCATTGAAGTGGCTGACGTTATGTTTGCCTTTGACAGCGTACCCGCCATTTTTTCCATTTTTGCAGGCCTGCCTGAACCCATTGACCTGGCAACCCAGACCTTCCTTGTGTTTACTTCCAACATTTTTGCTATTCTTGGCCTGCGTTCCCTGTACTTTTTACTGGCTGCCGCCAACCGCTTTCTGTGCCACCTGGAATTGGCGGTTATTGCCATTTTGGCCTTCATCGGACTGAAAATGCTTGCCGGAGTGTTCCTTTCCTTCCACATTTCCCCGGCAATGAACCTTATTATTGTGTTCGGGCTGCTGGGTGCGGGTATTCTTGGTTCATACCTGTTTCCTGAAAAAGAACAGAAAGAATAGCTGTTTTTCTGCTTGCCCCCGCCCTAGTGAGGCGTTAAAACTGGTGAAACGCTGATTTATTCCGTTTGACTACGTTACTTCGCTTTTTTTGAAACAGTCGAGGACGGAAGAGTCCACTCCTGCTTCAAAAAAGCTCGTGCCTTGCCAAACAAAATAACTGAGCGTTTCACAAATGCCAGTGAATTAGTCATTCTTAAGGAAACGCTGATTTATTGCCCTCATGCCCATAATGACATGCTGCGCAGCACCTGCCTGCGTTTTGGCGCATAGCCGACTACCCACTTCAGGAGGAACCACCGTGCCCACCCAAGCAACGAAAGAAACCCCCACCAGCAATTTGGCCTTGGACCTTGTTCGCGTAACAGAAGCTGCGGCCCTTTCTTCAGCCCGCTGGCTTGGCCGGGGCGACAAGGAACAGGGGGACCAGGCCGCAGTTGACGCCATGCGCCTGAGCTTTGCTTCCTTAAATATCAATGGCACCATTATTATTGGCGAAGGGGAAAAAGATGAAGCCCCCATGCTGTATAATGGTGAACGAGTGGGCACAGGCAATGGCCATGCCCTGGACATTGCTGTAGACCCTGTGGAAGGCACAAACCTGCTGGCCTTTGGCCGGCCCAACGCCATTAGCGTGGTGGGTGCTGCCCCGGCAGGGGCCATGTTTAACCCCGGCCCCAGCTTTTACATGCAAAAGCTGGTGGTGCCTGCTGCCGCCCAAAACGTGGTGGACCTTGACGCCCCCGTGGACGACACCCTGAAAAAGGTGGCAAAATCTCTGGGTAAAGACGTGGACGACCTTGTGGTGTTTGTGCTGGACAAACCCCGCCACCAAAAACTGATTCAAACCATCCGCCAGGTGGGGGCACGCATTCAGCTACACACTGATGGCGACGTTTCCGGCGCCCTTATGGCTGTAGACCCGCGTTCTGAAGTGGACGTGATGATTGGTACCGGCGGCACCCCGGAAGGCGTGCTGGCAGCCTGTGCCATCAAGGGCATGGGGGGGCAAATTTTTGCCCGCTTAGACCCCCAAAGCTATGTGGAAAAAGAAGCCCTGGTAAATGCTGGCATAGACATTCGCTCCACCCTTACCGTTAACGACCTTGTGAAAACAGATGAAGTATTTTTCGCTGCCACAGGCATTTCCGGCGGCACATTCCTGCCTGGGGTAAAGTATACAGGCCTGGGTGCGGTGACTTCATCCATTATCATTCGGGCAAAAACCGGCACCATTCGCTATGTGGAAAGCCACCTGAATTGGGACAAGCTGATGAAAATCAGCGCCGTAGATTACGACTAGCCTCGGATACCCCCTTGAGCGCATTGCCGCCCAAGGGGTTTTCTTTTTTTACTTTTTTTTGCGAAAATTGCTTGACGCCAAGGGCGTTTCTACGTAAAAGACAATCTCTCGATTACGCGCCAGTAGCCCAGCTGGATAGAGCAACAGGCTACGAACCTGTAGGTCGGAGGTTCGAATCCTTCCTGGCGCACCATTTTTTTTCGAGAACACGAGCAGTTCACTGCTCCACCACGCGCCAGTAGCCCAGCTGGATAGAGCAACAGGCTACGAACCTGTAGGTCGGAGGTTCGAATCCTTCCTGGCGCACCATTTTTTAAAGGAGTCGCATATGCGGCTCCTTTTTTTGTTTTTCCGCCAAGCTGCGCTATAAGAACACGATCATTGCAACACGGCATCTAGCCTGCGTTTGGGTACACCTCCTTACAAGCACCCACCATAAGATTACACTACAAAAATATTGCGCTGAAATTTTCTTTTATTTACTTGCATAGAGCAACGCTTCCCCACATTCATGGCACATTCATTGCATAATAATTACAGCACTGTAGTTTTTTCATTCAATGGATAGAAACATGAACCAAGACAGTACCAAACCGACACACACCACACAAAAGCACACATGCCGTTATTTTGACGCGCTCCTTATGCGCCGTCTGTGCCGTTATGCTGTGCCCCTGGCTGCGCTGCCATTGTTTTTTATAGCCGCACTCCATTTTATCACAGAAACACCGCCTGTTGCTCCTGCGGCTGTAGCCGTTCATGCCAAAGCAACACGCACCCCTGCCCAGTACAGGCCAGTGGCACCACAGCCGGAATTAGGCCAGCCCGTTTCCCCGGCAAGTCATTTTGGGCTGTTCACCACAGCTTCCACTGCGGCCTTGCAAGCCCCAGTCCAACAACAGGCAGAAGAAGGCATTATCCAGTTTTCCCAAGGGCAGGTTGCCCTTATTACCCAAGAAGGTAAAATGCCCCTGGAGCGGCTGCGGGCCACAGCGTATGCCACGCAGGCGGGCAGTACGCTTGATTTGCACACCGACATGTTTTCTTCCTATGAACCAGACCAGGAAACAATACCCTTGTTGTATGGTGAAGCGGTGGATGAAACAAACACACCTCTGCGCTGGAATAATGCAGTAGATGTGTATGCAGACAACACCGTGCTGGAATGCCCACGCAGCCAAAACCCCTTTGCTGAAGGCGTGGCCCGCCTTATGGGTAAAATACGCCCAGGTTCTGCCCCCCTGGCCATGGGCAGCCACAAGCCCTATGAACGGTTGATTGAGGTCTATGCCACAAAGTACCGCCTTTCCCCTGCCCTTATTCTTGCCATTATGCACACGGAAAGTAACTTTTCCCCTTCTGCCCTTAGCACAAGCAACGCCATGGGCCTTATGCAGGTGGTACCGGAAACTGCCGGGGAAGAAGCCCACAACTACCTTACAGGTACACGGGCCATACCCAACGCCCAAACACTGTTAAACCCTGAAAGCAACATTCGCTATGGGGCAACCTACCTGTACCTTTTGGACCGCTTTCACTTTGGCCGCATCGTCAACCCTGTTTCCCGTCAGTTATGTGTTATCGCTGCCTATAACGGCGGCCCTGGGGCAGTCCACCGGGTATTCGACCAGGAAAAAGATGTGGCCACCGCAAAAATCAACAGCCTTTCCTCAGACGCTGTGTACGAAGCCCTCACAGGCCGTATGCCCACTGCAGAATCGCGCCTGTATGTGGATAAAGTGCTGCGCCACTATTATAACTACTTGCAAAACACAACCCCTGTGGCAACCCGCTAGAAGCATACGCGCAAACACGCGTGCCACGTAACAGGGCCAAAAGTTCAATTGCAGCATTCATTCATGCTTTCTCTTTTGTGTATTTTCAGGTATATCTTTGTCAGCATCGCACAGAAAAAACACGCCGAAAAGCACGAATAAAAGTACGCAAAAGGCAGTTTTGCAATGGTCTCCTATTGACACATTCTCCGTTAGCGTTTAAGAAAACGCCTTGACCTGACTAATGCTGCACGCAACAGGCATGCAGCGGCAGGCTCGGCGCGTAATACTGTTTTTGACACAGACATGGCTAATGCTGTGAAAGCGCCATGTATTTACACAGAACTCTCATCAGAGAGATTGTACGAGTAACCCGCTCTAGAGCAAGCACCGGAGGATTCCCTTGGCTAACCACAAGTCCGCCATTAAACGTCACAAACAGAGCCTGAAGAAGGCTGACCGCAACCGCGCCGTTCGCACCCGTGTAAAAAACGTTGTGAAAGAAATGCGTACTGCAATTCTGGAAAACAATCCGGAAAACATTGAAGTTGCTTTGAAAAAAGCAACCATTGCTATTGATAAATCCGCTTCCAAGGGCGTTCTGCACTGGAAAACGGCTGCACGCAAAATTTCACGTTTGGCAAAAGCTGCAAACGCAGCCGCCAAAGCGCAATAGCTTTCCTGCACTTACGGTGCAAAAAAGACAACAACGTAGCGATACGTTGTTGTCTTTTTTTTATGTGCCCCCCCTGCTCCTGCCGCCATGCTTATTTCCGCCATTGCGACAGGAAACTTTCCAACTGTAAAAAAAGCTGACACCTGAGGCACGCATATTTCTTATCGCCTCATTTTATTCTATTGCGGCCCTAGGGCTTCTCTACCAATTTTCATGGCTCGTTTTTTGCTTACTAGAATACAACTGATTCAACAGCGTTTTCTGGTGTAATGGTTGCATGGCTGGCTGGTGAATACGCACCACATAACGTATACGGGAGGAAGATATGAACACAGCACGGCAAGTGTATGAATTTCTCAAAGCGGCAAGTATAGCGCATGCCAAGTGGGACTATGAAGTTTCCATGAGCATCATCAAAAGCCGCAAGCGCCTGATGGTTCTGGGGCTGCTTACCCTGCCCATTGTGCTGATCAGCATTGCGCTGGCGGCTGGTGGGCATGAAATGCTGGGCGGCAAGCAGGCGTTTGCCCCGGCGTTTTATTCCATTGAAATCTTTTTGGTATCCATTCTTATTGGGTGTATTGCTGGCCTTATTACAGGCTGCATCGGTGCTGGGGGCGGCTTTATTATTACCCCTGCCCTTATGGCCGCAGGCATTAAAGGCATTCTGGCTGTGGGCACAGACTTGTTCCACATATTTGCCAAAGCCATTATGGGCACCACTGTGCACAAAAAGCTGGGCAACGTTTCTGTTCCCCTTGCCCTTGCCTTTTTGGTGGGTTCCGGCGGCGGCGTTATGCTGGGCGGCTGGATAAACATGGCCCTGTTCATGGCAGACCCCCTGCTTTCCGAATTTTTCATCAGTTCCATCTATGCCGTGCTCCTTGGCTTTCTCGGTTTTTACGCCCTGTTCGACTTTATCAAGTCCAGCCGTGGCAGCACCGGTGGCGACGCCCACGGTGGCCCGGTTGATTCCACCGGCCTTTCCATCAAGCTGCAAAGCATCAACATTCCTCCCATGATTACCTTTGACCAGGACCTTGTGCCTGGCGGGCGTCGTCTTTCCGGCTGGATTATTGCCATTGGTGGCTTTGTGGTGGGTATGCTGGCTGCCATCATGGGCGTGGGCGGGGGCTTTATTACCTTCCCCATGTTTGTGTATGTATTTGGCGTGTCTTCCATGACCACTGTGGGCACAGACATTCTGCAAATTATCTTTACCGCCGGGTATGCAGCCATTTCCCAGTACGCCATTTACGGTTATGTGTTTTACACCCTGGCTATGGGTATGCTCATTGGCTCCTTGCTGGGCATTCAGCTTGGCGCGCTCACCACAAAAGTGGTAAAAGGCATTCACATTCGCGGCTTTTACGCCATAACCATTCTGGCTGGCTTTATTAACCGCGCTGCCACCCTGCCAAAGAAAATGGTGGAACTGGAAGTGTTAGACATTCCCCGCACCATCGTGGACTACATTGATACGGTGGGGAACATCATTTTCTGGGTAGTGGTTCTTCTTTTTGGCGTATGGGTACTGAGCAAGTTTTTTGGCAACATCAAAAAGCTCAGAGCGGAGGGTTAATTCCATGTTGATACGCAACAAAGCAGCATTTTCCCGTGGCCTTTTGCTCATGGGGTCCTTCATAATCGTATTCATCATCTTTTTCCTTGAAGTTTTCCCCGGCTCCCAGCCTGGGCAAAAAACCAACGGCCTTGTCTTTGCAGACCACCTGTTCAACACACTCGCAAAAGGGTCTTCCAACTTTTTTGACAACACCGCACAAGACCGCAACAGCGTTAATTTTCGCATTCAGCCCATTAAGGGCCGCGCCATTGACGTGCTTGTTCCCTTCAAAGAAAACCAGGGTGAAATGAAAGTACTTGCCGCCCAGCTTGTCAAAGCAGCTGGCCTGGAAGTTACGGAAAGTGGTAATGGCCTGCAAGTGAAAGGCGACCTGCACACCCTGCTGCTCTCCATTATTAAGGACTCTGCCTCCACCTTCGAAAATAACTCTGCCACAGTGGCAGAACGCTATGGAATGCCTGCGGACAAAGGCCTGTTCATTATGCGTACATGGTGGAACTTGGGCAACAACATGATTAAGCCCTTGCAAAAGCAACACATGGTGCAAGAAGCAAACGCCGTGAGCGCTGCCCTTACCCGCGCCATTGAGCCAAGCTTTAACTTCTATGGCATTGAAGCCCTGCGCGTGGCAGACAACATTCCGCTAGTTGCCGGGTTCCTTATTTTCTATGTGGTGTACACCATGTGGTACGGCTTTGCCATTTTTGAACTGTTTGAAGGCATCGGCTTGACCATGAAGAAGTCTGTAAAAAAAGAAGTCTAAGGAAACGCTGAGTTATTCAGTTATTCCTTAACCATGCGTAACCTGCATGATGTTGCCCCCAAAGTATTTGCCTTTGGGGGCATTTTTTATATTTATGTCCTGCTGGTATGGGAGAATAGAGAAAATTCAGTTAAATAACGCTCATCAGCATATTTCACCTTGACTACCAGCCAAAGCCATGGTTGATTGCATGTTTTAAGACCATAGCAAAATTACGTTTTGCGTACTTTTCCATCATGTGTCCTCTGCCTGCGCAGACCGGAACATGGCCTAAGCCACAAGACTATTTTGCAATAATTTTGTTTTACAGGGTATGCCGCAATTCCTGCATGGTGGCGTGCCCATTTCCCCGGCATTCTGCCTTACCACTGCAACCGGAGAACATATGCACCCTCTTTTAAAAAGCGTGGAACGAAAAACCTACATCCACATTCTGGCGCCACTGTTTTTCGCCTCTATTCTGGCCTTTCTGGACCGGGTAAACGTAAGCTTTGCCGCCCTTACCATGAATGCCGACCTGGGCTTTGACCCGAAAATTTACGGCATGGGGGCTGGCATTTTTTTTGCGGGGTATGTGCTTTTTGAAGTTCCTGGTGCTATTGTGGCTGAACGCTGGAGCCCCAGTAAATGGATTGCCCGCATCATGGTCACCTGGGGCATAGTATGCATGCTTATGGCCTACATGACCACTGCCACTCATTTTTTTATACTGCGCTTTCTGCTCGGGGCCTGTGAAGCCAGTCTGTACCCAGTTATCTATGCTTCCATCATTCCCCGCTGGTTTACCATGGAATCGCGGCCTCGGGCCATTTCCATTACCCTGACGTCCCTTCTGCTTTCTGCCATTATTGGGGCGCCACTGGCGGGCTGGCTTGTTTCTCTTTCTCCGTTTGGGCTGAAAGGCTGGCAAAGCCTGTTCTTGCTGGAAGGTGCCATTACTGTGGTATACGGCTTCTTTATTCTTTTCTGGCTTAAAGACGACCCCGCCAAAGTAAAATGGCTCACGCAGGAAGAAAAAGACTTTATTGCCAACACCATTCAAGCAGAAAACGCAGGAAAGGAAAAAAAACAGCGCCTTACCATTACGCAGGCCCTTACCAACCCCCGCGTTCTTATGCTGTGCCTTATTTACTTTTTGTGGATTACCGGGTTCTGGGGCTTTAACTTCTGGATGCCCACAGTGCTGAAAAAAGCCTCCAACTGGTCCACCCTGCAAGTGGGCTTTATTGCCACCCTGCCCATGCTGTGCGCCCTTATTGCCATGGTACTTATTGGCAACTCTTCTTCCAAACGGCGTGAAAGCCGCCTGCATGTGAGTATTCCCCTGGTATTGGCCTCTGTGGGTTTTCTTATTGGTGCCTTGAGCGAAAGCACCACCGTGGCCCTTATTTCTGTATTCATCGTGGCCATTGGTGTGTATTCCCCCATGGGTGTGTGGTGGTCTATTCCCACCACGTTCCTCACCGGGGCTGCCGCGGCTGGTGCTGTGGGCCTAATTAACTCCGTGGGCAACATTGGCGGTTTTATTGGCCCCTATGTGCTAGGATTTATTCAAAGCTCCACGGGCAACCTCAGCCTTGGCTACTACTGGCTGTCTGGTTCATTGCTGGCAAGCGCCATTCTGGTGTTCAGGCTAAAAAAGCAGGCATAGCCTAGCCGCACTCGGCTGCCATTGCATGTCCTTTGCCCCGCAGGGGCCAACAAACCAACAGCCACGCTGCTTCCCAATATCGGAAACAGCGTGGCTGTTGTTTTGCCAAAAGCAGCAGCACATTACTCAATGCGCGAATTACTGTGGGCTACCTATTTTTCACGGTTCTCTTTTTTCTCTGTTAGGTCGTCTGCCCCTGTGGCCTCTGGCCCGGTTTTTTCCGGCAACGGGGCGCAGTCATAGGTGGCAGGGCCTGCGCCTTTGCCATTGGCTTCCTGGCGCAATGCCTCTTCGTCCGCAACACAGTCTATGACGACCTCATGCTGCGCTGGCTTTTGGGCCGAGGAGGAGGAAGAATAAAAGAAAAAACTGCCTTGACCAAAATTTCCCCCCTGTTGCACAGAAGCAGCCGCCCGACGCACCAGCACATGGGCAAGCCATTGGCGTAGTGGGGGCACAAGCAGGGCCAGGGCGATACAGTCGGAAATAACACCAGGAAAGATGAACAGCACACCAGCAGCAAACAGCAGCAGGTTTTCCAGCAACACTTCATGGGGCACTTTGCCTTGGGCCAGTTCCGCCTGCACATTAACAAATGCTTGGCGCCCCTGCTGTTGCAACAGCCACCCCCCTACAAAAAAAGCAAGCACCACCAGCCCAAGCACTGCCAACCCAGGAATTACCCGGCCCAGCAATATAAGGGTATACAGTTCTAGCAAAGGAAACCCAAGAACAAGCAAAAGCTTTCCCATAACTCCCCCTGTTGATTACAAAAAAAGCCCTTTTCCGTTTGGGAAAAGGGCCTTGGAAAAACACGGAACCTGCTGGCACCGTGCCCAGTGCAACATGCTATGCTTGCTTTGCACGGGGGGTGGGCTTTACCACCACACCGGAACGAATGCAACGGGTGCACAGGGTAAGTGTGCACACACCGCCGTCTGGCTTCTGGTGACGTACAGTTTGCAGGTTAGGGTTAAAAAGACGCTTTGTTTTAATGTTAGAATGGCTCACGCTGTGGCCAACCTGGGGCATTTTGCCGCAGTTGTCGCACTTGCGATTGCAGGTTTTCGTATCAAGATTGCTCTTCATCTTCATAAATTCCTCCAAGACATATAAGAACGTGTGCAGTCTGTTCCGGCGCATCCCAGGCAAAAGCACACGCTGGTGAACACCGTCTGAGAGGTCAAACAATTGCGTCCAACCCCGAATGAAGCAAGAGGTTCTTTTATAGGTAAGGCAAAAAAAAAGCAACCTTTTTTTCACTGGCTGTGTTGAATAATACCATCAGTACATGTGGCGTGCAACAACTGCCGCCAGTAAACTGCGTAAAAGAGTGACAATAACACGTGGTGGGAACAATATTACCTGTGGTTTTACAGGCAATATCAACTAAATACTAGCGTTTTTTCAAACCAAGTGGCATGAAGAATACAACAAAAAAGTAGAACTTCCTAAAAAGAAGCGCTACAGTCCATTGACAAACACAGGCATTCGCATGTAGTAGTGCAGTTCTTTGAGGACACTATGATGGAAACGTGGATACCACTTGCCAGCATTCCTGCTGATGGCGCTTCTTATACCATTGATTCGCCTGAATTCTGGAATGCCTGCTTTGCCGAATTTAACCTGCCCTGCAAGGTGCTTTCTCCTATTGCAGCCACTATTACGGTGCTGCCCCAGGAAGATGGCTTGTTGCTTATGGGCTCGCTTGCGGGCAAAGTTACCCTTCCGTGCAACCGTTGCACGGAACCTTCTGAATACACCATTGCCACAACTTTTGAAACGTTCGAAGGGTTCCCTCCCGACACATTCTTCCTTCCCGCCAAAGGGGAAGAAGATGAAGAGGTGCAGGACCCCTTTGATGAAACACTTATTCGGCAGGCCGCGCACGGGCGCGGCATTGAAGTGAACCCTTCTGCCCTTGCCTGGCAGGAGTTTTCCCTTGCATTGCCGGTGAAACCTTTGTGCAGCGAAGGGTGCCATGGCTTATGCCCCACCTGTGGCTGTAACAAAAACCATGAAGCGTGTAACTGCGCAGGCCCGGAAGGCGACCCCCGCCTTGCTTCCCTGCGTGGTTTGGTCATTAAAAAATAGCCCTTTTCCCCAAATAATGGGGAAGGAAAGAGCAAGGAGAAACCCATGGCTGTTCAACAGAATAAAAAATCCAAGTCCAAAAAAGGTATGCGCCGCGCCCACCACAACGTAGCCATTCCCGCTGTTATCATTTGCTCTTGCGGTAACCCCACCGTGCCACACTGCGTGTGCCCTTCTTGCGGTAACTACAAAGGCCGCAACTACGTAGAACAGGCTTAGTACCCCGCATGACAACCCCGTCTCCCATTATTGCCGTTGATGTCATGGGGGGCGACTTTGGCCCTTCCGTGGTTATTCCCGGGGCACTCCAGGCCGCCCGTGAAGACGGGTTTCGACTTATTTTAGTTGGGCAGGAAGACAAAGTTACTGAAGAACTGGCAAAGCACAACACGAATGGCATTGACTTTCGTGTTGTGCATGCCTCTGAAGTGGCCTTATCCGGAGAAAAACCATCTGATATATTGCGACGCAAGAAAGACGCCTCCATTCAGGTGGCGTGTCGTCTTGTGGCCTCTGGCGAGGCAGACGGCATTGTCAGCCCTGGGCATTCCGGTGCCAGCGTTGCCTGTGGCATGTTCATTATTGGCCGCATTCCCGGTGTTGAACGGCCTGCCCTGGCAACCATTATGCCCACCGAAAAAACACCCACTATTATTGCGGATGTTGGGGCAAACGTAGACTGCAAGCCACACCACCTTTTCCAGTTTGGTCTTATGGCCGATGCCTATGCCCAGGCCGTGCTTGAAACCCCTTCGCCGCGCATTGGTATTCTTTCCATTGGGGAAGAAGAAGGCAAGGGGAATACGCTGGTAAAAGAAGCCTACGAAATGTTCAAAATGGCCAAATGCGTTAACTTTATGGGCAATGTGGAAGGCCGCGACCTGTTTACAGGTGAAGTGGACATTGTGGTATGCGACGGTTTTGTAGGCAACGTAGCCCTGAAACTTTCCGAAGGGCTGGCTGGCTCCCTGGGCCGCATACTCAAGCGGGAATTGCTGCACAGCACATTGGCAGCCAAGCTTGGTACCCTTCTGGCAAAAGGGGCCTTCAAGCGCGTGGCCACGTTTGTAGATTATGCTGAATACGGCGGTGCCGCCCTGCTCGGTTTAAAGGGTATATTCATTGTTGGCCACGGCAAATCCAGTGAACGTGCCGTTCGTAGCGCTGTCAAAATGGGGGCGTTGCTGGTGCGCAAAAAAACCAACGACCGCCTGATTGCCAATATTTCAGCCAATGAGGAACTCACACTTTTTGGCAAAGCCACCAAGTAGCGAACTGCAAAGAGGACCATGACCACACTTCCCTATGTAAGCGGCTTTAGCGCCCACACGCCTGCAAATGTGCTTACCAACAAAGACCTGGAAGCATTTGTAGACACCAATGATGAATGGATTCGCACCCGAACCGGCATTCACGAGCGCCGCAAAGCACCGGATGGCGTCGCCAACGCAGACCTGGCAGCAGAAGCAGCCAGAGGAGCGCTGGCTCTTTCCGGATGCCCAGCTGAAAGCATTACACATATTGTGGTTGTTACCTGCTCACCCGATGTTTTGTGCCCTTCCACCGCCTGCCAAGTGGCTGGTCGCCTTGGCTTACGTGCCAGGGTTGCCATTGACGTAAACGCCGCCTGCACGGGGTTTGTTTCCGGCCTGGACGTGGCACGAGGTTTTCTTGCCACCCAGAAAAAGGCCCGCGTACTGCTTATTGCCAGCGAAACGCTCAGCCGCTTTTGCGACTGGGCAGACCGCACCACCTGCGTCCTGTTTGGTGACGGGGCGGGAGCTGTTATTTTAAGCAACGAAGCCATTCAACCCGGTGGCCTGCATGCACGCCTGCACGACGTGCGCCACGCAGCGGACGGTTCCGGCGGCGACCTTTTGCACTTTGGGGGGCGCTACACAAACCCTGGCAGCATTACCCCTTCGGATGTGTTCGGCAAAGAATATTTCATTCAGATGAACGGCCGTGAAGTGTTTAAACATGCCGTGCGCAGCATGACAGAAGCTTGCCAGGAAGTTCTGCACGACAACAACCTGACCATTGCCGACATTGACCTTTTTGTGCCCCATCAGGCCAACCTGCGCATTATTGAAGCTGTTGGCAGCCGCCTTAACGTTAAGCCCGAACAACTCTTCATCAACCTGCAAAAATATGGCAACACCTCTGCCGCCTCCATTCCCATTGCGCTGGCTGAAGCGCGGGAAGAAGGCCGCTTGAAGCCGGGGGCCAAGGTCCTGCTTACCAGTTTTGGTGGTGGTTTCACTTGGGGTGCTGCGCTACTCATTTTTGATGAATAGGCATCGATACTGTACAGCTCAAAACTAGGGAGCATTGGGCAATTTTGCTTGCATAATTGCCCAGAGAAGCGTGTCATTTGCTTTCAACATCATTTTTTTGCGTCTTTTTTTTGGTGAAATGCTTACCCGCGAACAAAAAAGTCGGTCACCATTGCTGAAAATGCATGATTGATGCCGCCTCTTTTTTGGGCTACACTTCATTGGCAAGCCACGGCTTAGCCATAAGGATATGACCATGAGCACCCTTGTTCCCACCGCTGTTGTCACTGGCGGTTCGCGCGGCATTGGCCGCAGCATTGCAGAAACTCTTGGCAAAGCCGGGTTTCAGGTATTTCTCACCTATGTTTCCAAACCACAGGAAGCAGAGGCTGTTGCAGCTTCCATTGTTGCTGCCGGGGGCAAAGCCAAGGCTTTTGCCCTGCAGGTGGGCGACTCTGCCGCAGTAAGTGCCTTCTTTCAGGACCACATCAAAGACCAAGTGCAGCTTTCTGTGCTGGTAAACAACGCAGGCATTACCAAAGACGGCTTTCTCATTCGCATGAAAGACGAAGATTATGCTGCGGTTATTGACATTAACCTGAAAGGGGCTTTTTATTGCCTGCGGGAAGCTGCCAAAATTATGAGCAAACAACGCACTGGCAGCATTGTAAACATTACTTCCGTTGTGGGGCAAATGGGCAACGCTGGGCAGGCCAACTATTGTTCTGCCAAGGCCGGGCTTATTGGCCTTACCAAGTCGGCTGCCAAAGAACTGGCATCACGCAACGTTACGGTAAACGCCGTGGCACCAGGGTTCATTGAAACTGACATGACCACCGCCCTGCCCGAAGCTGTGCGTGAAGAATATTTGAGCCATATTCCGCTGAAGCGCTTTGGCGCTTGCAAAGACATTGCCAATGCCGTGGCCTTTCTGGCTTCAGAAAATGCCACCTACATCACCGGGCAGGTGCTGGCAGTTAACGGCGGCATGTACTGCTAGGGAAACGCTGATTTATTCAGCAGTTGAAAAAACAAATTTGGCACAGGCTTCAAGCCTGTGTTGCGGGGGGGTCTTTCCCTTTCCCGGTATGCCTTGGTATGGGAAATGCACCGCCCACCACACCCCAATTGCGGCGGTATGTGCAAAAGACGTAGCCACAAAACTACGTTTAAAACATAAACCACTAACTTTGTTTGAATTACTACATTCGGAGGACACATGTCTGTTGAAGCTCGCGTAAAAAAAATTATTATGGACCAACTGGGCGTTTCTGAAGATGCTGTGAAAAGCGATGCTTCTTTCGTAGAAGACCTTGGCGCAGACTCCCTTGACCTGACAGAACTTATCATGGCCATGGAAGAAGAGTTCGGCGTTGAAATCGAAGACGAACAAGCTCAGAAAATTCTTAAAGTATGCGACGCTGTGAACTTCATTGAGAGCAGCGCGAAGTAACACCCCTTTGGTGCGTGCTTTATAAGACTTTTGCCTGGGGAAGTACTGATTACTTCTTGTTAATCAGCTCCACCCCAGAACATGCGAATGTCCGCTTGTTCGGGAAAAGCACAGAATCCAACCATTTTACGGGGAAGCAAATTCTCCTTATTTGTGGATTCTGGTCTTTATACTGTATTAAAAGACACGGCAAACACATAACCAGTGTTTTGCCAGTAACCACTATGCAACAACCGCAGCCCAAGTGGCTTGCATAGCGGCTTTTTTAACCATCACCAGGTTTTTGGGATGTGTTCGCGTCCAGTTTGTGGCGGCCCTGCCGCCACAAACGACGATGTGTGCCAGGGCATGTTCCCCCACGCCACTCTCATTGCCGAGGAATAGTTTATGACCAGAAAGCGTGTCGTCATCACCGGCCTTTCCGCTATCTCCCCTTTGGGCAATAACGTGGCCGACTCCTGGAACAACCTGCTTGCGGGCAAATCAGGCATCGGCCCCATTACCCACTTTGATGCGTCGGCTTTTGATTCACGCATTGCCGGTGAAGTAAAAAATTTCGTGCCTGAAGAATTTGACATTCCACCAAAGCAAGCCCGACGTATGGACAGGTTCGTGCAATTTGCGGTGGCGGGTGCCCATGCCCTGCTACCCCATGCAGGCTTTACCATTACGGAAGAAAATGCTGAAAGCGTGGCTGTTCTGCTTGGTGTTGGTCTTGGCGGCCTGAAAACCATTGAAGACTTCCACAGCAAACTGGTGGAAGCGGGTCCAGGCAAAATTTCCCCCTTCATGATTCCCATGCTCATTTCCAACATGGCACCGGGCCAGGTTTCCATTATGGAAGGCTGCAAAGGCCCAAACCTTGTGGTAACCAGCGCCTGCGCTTCAGCCCTGCATGCCATTGGCTATGCCTTCTCGGAAATATTGCTGGGCCGCATTGAGCGCGCCATTACTGGCGGTGTGGAAGCCACCATTACCCCCATGGGTGTTTCCGGCTTCACCGCCCTGCGTGCCTTGAGCACCAGCAATGACAACCCTGAAACAGCTTCCCGCCCATTTGACAAAGACCGTAATGGTTTTGTTATGGGTGAAGGTGCTGGTATGCTGTTCATTGAATCGCTGGAATCTGCCAAGCAACGCGGTGCTACCATTTATGCTGAACTTGTGGGCTTTGGTGCTTCTGGAGACGCCTACCACATGACAGCCCCCAAAGAAGACGGAGCAGGCATGGCAGCCGCCATGCGCCGCGCCATTCAGGATGCTGGCCTGAAACCTGAAGATATTGACCACATCAACGCCCATGGCACGTCCACCTCACTCAACGACCTGTGCGAAACACGCGCCATTAAAACCGTGTTCGGTGAGCGGGCCTACAAAATTCCCATTACGGCCAACAAGTCGCAAATGGGCCACCTGCTGGGCGCTGCTGGCGGCATTGAGAGCGTTATTTCCGCACTCACCCTGCACCATGGCATTATTCCTGGCACAGCCAACTACACCACCCCAGACCCGGAATGCGATCTGGATTACGTGGCGGAAGGCCCCAGAAAGCAGCAAGTGCAGCACATTCTGTGCAACTCTTTCGGCTTTGGTGGCACCAACTGCTGCCTGGTGTTCAAACGGTGGGCTGAATAACCCGGCGTACCCAGCGCAATAGAATATGAGCATACTTCGCCTTGAACTGCCCCACTACTCCCCTACCGGGGCGGTGCGGTTCAAGGCATGTGCTATTATTAGCCCATTATATTATTTTTTATGGGGGACGCTGTCCCCCAGCCCCCTGCAAGGGGAATGATTCCCCTTGACCCCCTATTTCGTTTCCTTTCCCACAAGAGGGGAACAGAAACGAAAATGTGGGTTCCAAGGACATCATGCCCTTGGCGAAGGGGTATGGTGAGGCAGAGCCTCACCATATAAAAACACCCCCTGAGCTTTTTGCACCATAAGCCGAGCATAGCCCGCAGCCATAAGGATTCCGCCATGAACGAACTCTTGATGTGTGACCCAGCCATAGGCAAAGCCATTTACCTTGAATCCCTTCGCCAGCTTGGCAAGCTGGAAATGATTGCTTCCGAAAACTTTGTTTCTGCTGCTGTGCGTGAAGCACAAGGCAGCATCATGACAAACAAGTACGCTGAGGGCTATCCTGGCAAGCGCTATTACGGCGGCTGTGAATACGTGGACATTGCGGAAAACCTGGCCATTGACCGGGCTAAAGAACTGTTTGGTGCTGAGTATGTCAACGTGCAGCCCCACTCCGGCAGTCAGGCCAACATGGGTGCCTACCTTGGCATTATTCCCCTTGGTGCCACGGTGCTGGGCATGGACCTTTCCCACGGTGGGCACCTTACCCACGGCAGCCCGGTGAACTTTTCCGGCAAGTTGTACACGTTTATCAGCTACGGTGTGAACCGTGAAACTGGCATGATAGACTACAATGAAGTGGAACGCCTGGCCAAAGAACACCGCCCGGCCCTCATTGTAGCTGGTGCCAGCGCTTATTCACGCACCCTGGATTTTGCCCGCTTCCGTGCCATTGCCGACTCCATTGACGCAAAGCTCATGGTGGACATGGCTCACATTGCAGGCCTTGTGGCTGCGGGGCAACACCCCACCCCCATTGGGCATGCCCACATTACCACCACCACCACCCACAAAACCTTGCGTGGCCCGCGCGGTGGCATGATTCTTTCCACAGAAGAATACGGAAAAACCTTGAATAGCCAAATTTTCCCAGGCATACAAGGTGGCCCGCTTATGCATGTTATTGCCGCAAAAGCCGTGGCCTTTGGGGAAGCCTTAAAGCCTTCTTTCAAGAAGTACCAGCAGCAAGTGGTGGAAAACGCCAAGGTGCTGGCAAAAGAACTCACTGATGCTGGCTTTACTCTTGTTTCTGGAGGTACAGACAACCACCTGATGCTGGTGGACCTGACCAACAAAAACATTACGGGGAAAGAAACAGAACACGCCCTGGACCTTGCTGGCATTACCTCCAACAAAAATACGGTGCCTTTTGAAACCCGTTCTCCATTTGTTACTTCTGGCATTCGCCTTGGCACACCGGCCCTGACTACTCGCGGCATGGGCGCAGCTGAAATGTGCCAGGTTGCTGCGTTTATCGTGGAAGCAGTGAATGCCATTGGCAATGAAACAAAGTTGGGAGAAATTCAAAAAAGAGTGGAAGCCTTTGCCATGAGCTTCCCCCACTTTGCCTGGTAAATGCATCCGACCAAGAACTAACACTCCCCAAACATTCATGGGAACACTACGCCTGTAGGGATGTTTGCAGCAGTTAACCCAAGCGCCGGGGCCTTCATCTGGATATTTTCCAGGTGCTGCCCCGGCGCTGGCATCTTTTTAAAAAAAGCGCTATAGTCCACCGGGTTGTGGAACAACACTTCCTCAACCGCGGCTGCGGCATCATCCCCGCTGCGGCCCTGATAAATTTTGTAAAAGCAATACGGAGCAACAAGGACAGCATCATGCAGCACACAGGCCCTGTTTATGACTCGTTCATGCGGCACGCCATGGATTTGGCGCGGCGCGCAACGCGGCAAACAGCCCCAAACCCCTGCGTAGGGGCCGTTCTGGTTCACAATGGGTGCGTGGTGGCCGAAGGCTGGCACAAAGGCCCTGGGCAACCACATGCGGAAGTAGAGTGCCTGAACGATGCCCTGGCCAAAGGGGTTACCCCTTCCCAATGCACCCTTGTTGTGACGCTTGAGCCGTGTAACCACTATGGCAAAACGCCCCCCTGCACCCAGGCTATTCTGGCAGCGGGCATTCAAACGGTGGTTATTGGTGCCATGGACCCCACCAATGCGGGTGGCGGGGCTGTTTTTTTACAGCAACAAGGGGTTACGGTACTTCGTTCCGAACTGGAACAGGAATGCCACGACCTGATTGACGATTTTCTCACCTGGAACACCACCGCCCTGCCCTACCTTACCATCAAGCTGGCAAGCACCATAGATGGCCGCATTGCCACCCGCACCGGGCATTCCAAGTGGATTACTTCCGACGAAACACGCCACGAAGTACATGCCCTGCGCAACGGCATGAACGCACTTATTGTGGGGGGCAACACGTTTTATCAGGACGACCCAAAACTCACGTGCCGGCAGGAAGCCTTTTTGCAGGAAAACAAAGAGCAGCCCCTTGCCATTGTGGTTACTTCCCGCCTGCCAGGGGTTGAAGGAAACCACTACCTGCTGCGTGAACGCCCTACCTCCACGCTGTTCTGGACCACTGTAGCGGCAGCGGCAAGCCCAAAGGCAGAAGCCCTGCGCAAAATTGGTGTGCGCGTGCTGGGGTTGCCTTCCAAAGCCCGCCCCAACGAGCGTGGCTACGGCATGCGGGCAGAGCTTTCCCTTTCCGAAGGGCTGGAATATTTACGCAAGGAACTTGGCTGCTACTATGTGCTGTGCGAAGGCGGCGGCAAGCTTGCCCTTTCCATGCTGGACGCAGGCCTTGCCAGAGAGCTGCACCTGCACCTTGCCCCCAAAATTTTGGGAGACAACGACGCCACGGCACTTTTCGATGGCAGGGCACCCATACTCATGGACGAAGCCTTGCAGCTTCGCATCACCAACTCGCGCCTTGGCCCCACAGACATCATGCTCACCATGCGCCCTGCAGCGCCTGCCCCAAGCAAAGCAAAAGCCGAGGGCAAATAACCCATGTTTACTGGTCTTGTTCTTGGCATTGGGGAAGTGGTTCGCATACAGCCCCAGGGTGAAGAAGCCCGCCTCACAGTGCGCCCGCGCCTGGCTGTTACAGACTGGGTAAAGGGAGAAAGCGTGGCTGTGAACGGTGTTTGCCTTTCGGTGGAAACATTTGACAGCAACACCTTCAGTGCCTACGCTTCCCAGGAAACTATGCGCCTGACAAATTTAAAAGCCCTTGCCCCTGGCGGGCAGGTGAACCTTGAGCGCGCCCTGCGCCTGGCAGACAGGTTGGGGGGCCACCTGGTAAGTGGTCACGTGGACGCCCAGGCTATTCTGGAAGCTATTACCCCCTGTGGTTCATCCAAGGTACTTCGCTTTCGCTTTCCGGCCCACCTGGCAGGCCAGGTTATTGCCAAAGGCTCTGTGGCTCTGGATGGCATCAGCCTGACAGTGAACACCTGCGGCTCCGACTTTTTTGAGGTCAACGTTATTCCTGAAACTCTGGGCAGCACCACTGCCGGGCAATGGCAAAAAGGCCAACAGGTTAACTTTGAAACCGATGTTATTGGAAAATATGTAGAGCGCATGCTGCATGTGCAGGGTACACGTGTGCAAGACACCCCCAAAAGCAACATGACTCTGGATTTTTTACGTGAGCATGGCTTTGCCTGATGCAGGCAGATTACGCAAAAAAATGCCCTGCGCTGCTGGCCCAACACATGCGCCACGGGTACAGCATGAAAGCTGCCATGGCTTTTCACCCGCATCGCCATATTTGTAATAGTACCGCACGGCAACGCCTGTTAACCCTCAGGAACAGCCCAGCCTTGCTTCCCCGCCACGGCGAACTCTAAGGAACTTTCATGCCAATATGCACCGCTGAACAAGCAATTGAGGAAATACGCCAGGGGAAAATGATTATCCTGGTGGATGATGAAGACCGGGAAAATGAAGGTGACATAACCATTGCCGCCCAGTTTGTTACCCCTGAAGTCATCAACTTTATGGCCACCCACGCCCGCGGCCTTATTTGCCTGCCCATGGCCCCTGAAATGGTGGAAGCTCTACGCTTACCCCTTATGACCAACCTCAATGAATCGGGCTTTGGCACCAACTTTACTGTTTCTATTGAAGCCCGTCATGGCGTGACCACAGGTATTTCCGCTCAGGACAGGGCCTGCACCATTCTTGCCGCAGTGGCCGACGGTGCCACCCCCAATGATATTGTTATTCCGGGCCACATTTTCCCCTTACGGGCCCAGGCTGGCGGGGTACTTGTGCGGGCCGGGCAAACTGAAGGCGGGGTTGACCTTGCCAGCCTGGCGGGCTTGAAGCCCGCTGCCGTTATTTGCGAAATCCTCAATGATGACGGGACAATGGCCCGCATGCCCGACCTGATGGTTTTTGCCAAAAAGCACCACCTGAAAATTGCCACCATCAAAGACCTTATTCGTTACCGTATGCAGTCTGGCCTGCTTTCCGTGCGGCGCATGGCAGAAGCAGAACTGCCCACCCGCTGGGGCAATTTTACCATTGTTGCCTATGAAAACGACCTGGACAACGCCACCCACCTGGCCCTGGTAAAAGGAAAGCCCTCCCAGGACACCACCCCCACCCTGGTGCGCGTCCATAGCGAATGCCTTACAGGCGACGTGCTGGGTTCCTTGCGCTGCGATTGTGGCGGGCAACTTGCCGCTGCCATGACCCGCATTGAGCAGGAAGGTTCCGGCGTGGTGCTGTATATGCGCCAGGAAGGACGCGGTATTGGCCTTGTGAACAAGTTGAAGGCCTATGCCCTGCAAGACAGCGGCCTTGACACAGTGGAAGCAAACCAGAAGCTTGGCTTTAAGGCCGACTTGCGCGATTACGGCATTGGCGCCCAAATTCTCATTGACCTTGGCATACGCAAAATGCGCCTTATGACCAACAACCCCAAAAAAATTGTGGGGCTTGAAGGCTATGGCCTGGAAGTGACAGAACGAGTGCCACTGGAACTGGACGCCTGCGAATTTAACAAGAATTATTTGCAAACAAAGAAAGATAAATTGGGCCACATGCTTGACCTCAAGGCCGAGGGCAGCGCGTGCCAATGCCACGCAGTGAAAGGCAAGTAACCCCAACATAGTAACATTACGAGGAAACCATGCTGCATATCAAAACAATAGAAGGCCAATTGGACGCCAAAGGGCTTTCCTTCACCATTATTGCTGCACGCTTTAATGATATTATTGTGGACAGGCTTGTGGGCGGCGCAGTGGACTACCTGACCCGCCACGGTGCAGACCGCGCCAATATTACCATTATCCGCATTCCTGGTGCCTTTGAACTGCCCGTGGTATGTAGCAAAGTGGCCAAAAAAGGCGGCATCCACGGTATTGTGGCCCTTGGCGCCGTTATTCGTGGGGCTACCCCCCACTTCGACTTTGTGGCCAATGAGGCCACCAAAGGCCTTGCCCAAGTTGCCATGGAAAGTGGCATTCCTGTGGGCTTTGGCCTGCTCACAACAGACACCCTGGAACAAGCCATTGAACGGGCAGGGAGCAAGGCTGGCAACAAAGGTGCGGAAGCTGCCGCCGCCCTGCTTGAAACCGTACGCGTACTTGAGCAGATTTAATGAATACAGCAAAAAAAGCTCCCCGCAGACAAGAGCGGGTGTTGGCCTTTAAGGTTCTCTATAGCCTTTGTTTTACCCCTGTGACTTCCATTGAAGACCTGCGTGAAACCTTTGAAGGCTCGCCAGACAAGGTAGATTCACTCGACGGCAACCCCATTTCCTTTGCCTGGGAACTGGTGCGCGGCGTATGGATTGAACAAAGCACAGTGGATGAAGCCATTACTGGTTTTTCCCAAAACTGGCGCATAGAGCGCATGGCAAAAGTGGAACTGACCCTGCTGCGCCTTGCCTTATTTGAACTTATGTTCCGGCCCGATATTCCCGCCCGTGCGGTGGTGAATGAAGCCATTGAACTTTCAAAACAGTTTGGCGACGACAAGTCGCGCGGCTTTGTTAATGGCATTCTTGATGCCGCCCTCAAAGCCATAGATTCCGGAGAGCTGGTGCGCACCACTGAAACAGCCAAAACCAAAGCCAGCATATAACAAGGCTCACGTTAAAAGGCTGTTACCTTAAGAGTAACGGTATATTTTCCTGTTAATGGTCTAAGGAATTGACCCTCATTGGGTGCACGCAGCCCTGTGGGGGCAGTCCTTTCCATTTTTTCGCAACCTTTTTTACAGAGCAGCCCAATGCAGTACACCCCGCAAGAAATTGAACGCCGCTGGCAAAAAAAATGGGAAGAAAACAAGGCGTTTTCCTGTTCCCACACGTCTGAAAAACCCAAATATTTCTGCCTGGAAATGTTCCCCTACCCCTCCGGAAACATCCACATGGGGCACGTTCGCAACTACTCCATTGCCGACGTGGTGGCCCACTTCAAGCGCATGCACGGGTTTAACGTACTGCACCCCATTGGGTGGGACGCCTTTGGCCTGCCAGCAGAAAATGCTGCCATCAAAAACGGCATTCACCCCGCAAAATGGACCTATGCCAACATAGACAACATGCGTGCCCAGCTAAAGCGCCTTGGCTTTTCCTACGACTGGGACCGCGAAATTGCCACCTGCCACCCGGATTATTACAAGTGGGAACAGCTTTTCTTCCTGAAATTTTTGGAAAAAGACCTGGTGTACCGCAAAAAGGCCCTGCAAAACTGGTGCCCCCACTGTAACACGGTGCTCGCCAATGAACAGGTGGTAGATGGGCTGTGCTGGCGATGTGACGCTGCGGTGGAACAAAAAGAACTGACCCAATGGTTTGTGCGCATTACCGCCTATGCCGATGCCCTGCTGCAAGACCTGGAGCAATTGGAAACAGGCTGGCCAGAGCGCGTTATTACCATGCAGCGCAACTGGATTGGTAAATCTATTGGAGCTGAAATCCGCTTTGCGGTTGAAGGCAGCCAAGAAGCCATTACGGTGTTCACCACCCGCCAGGATACAGTGTTCGGTGCTACCTTCATGAGCATTGCCGCAACCCACCCCATGGTGGCTTCCCTGGTGCAAGGCACTGGTAAAGAAGCCGAGGTGGAAGCCTTTGCCCAAAAAACTGCCTCCCTGAGCCGGGCCGATTTTGAAGCCGATGCCTTTGAAAAGGAAGGGGCGTTCACCGGGCGCTACTGCATTAACCCCTTCAGTGGGGAAAAAATGCCTATTTATGTGGCAAACTTTGTGCTGGCAGAATACGGTACAGGCGCGGTTATGGGAGTGCCAGCCCACGACCAGCGCGACTTTGACTTTGCCCGCAAATACAACCTGCCCGTGCGCGTGGTCATTCAGCCGGAAGGCCCCCCCCTTGACCCCGCCACCATGACTGAGGCCTACCCCGACCCTGGCACCATGGTAAACTCCGGTGAATACAACGGCCTTGCCAATGAAGAAGGCAAGCTGCGCATTGCCAACTCCCTGGAAGCCACAGGCAATGGCAAGCACACCGTGAACTGGCGCCTGCGCGACTGGAACATTTCCCGCCAGCGCTACTGGGGTGCCCCCATCCCTATTATGTACTGCGACACATGCGGTATTGTGCCGGAAAAGGAAGAAAACCTCCCCGTGCGCCTGCCCCTGGACGTGGTTACCAACGCAGACGGGCGCTCTCCCCTGCCGCAAACTCCTGCTTTTTATGAATGCACCTGCCATAAGTGCGGTGGCAAGGCCCACCGGGAAACAGATACCATGGACACGTTTGTGGAATCTTCCTGGTATTTTGCCCGCTATACGGACGCCCGTAATGAAGCGGCCCCTTTCACCCCGGAAGCCCTGGCCTACTGGCTGCCTGTAGACCAGTACATTGGCGGGGTGGAACACGCTATTTTGCACCTGTTGTATGCCCGCTTCTTCACAAAGGCGCTTCGCGACTGCGGCTACCTGCCTGTGGATGAACCCTTTGCCAACCTGCTTACCCAGGGCATGGTCCTTATGGGCGGGGCAAAAATGTCCAAGTCCAAGGGCAACACAGTAGACCCCACTGAAATGATTGCCAAATACGGGGCAGACACAGTACGCCTGTTCTGCCTTTTTGCCGCCCCCCCAGAACGCGACTTCGACTGGACAGATTCCGGCATTGAAGGAGCCAACCGGTTTGTGAACCGCGTGTGGCGGCTTGCTGCGGAATTAATAGGCCAAACACCCTTTATGGCCCCCTGTTCTGCCGGGTTTACCGGGGAACTTGGCCCCAAAGCACGTGAACTGCGCCACAAGGAACACAGCACGGTAAAAAAAGTGGGCGAAGACATTCGCCAACGCTTCCAGTTCAACACCGCCATTGCCGCCATTATGGAACTGGTAAACATGATGTACCAAGTAAAAGACGAACTGCTTCTGGAAGATTCCGGCAAGGCAGCGCTTGGCTCTGCCCTGGCTACAGTCCTTCACCTGCTGTTCCCCATTGCCCCCCACCTGTGTGAAGAACTGCACGAAAAAATGGGAGGCCAAGGAAGCCTGGCAGCTGGCACCTGGCCCCAATACAAAGAAGAAGCCCTGGAGCAGGATACCGTGACCATTGTATTGCAGGTAAACGGCAAACTGCGCGGCAAAATTGAAGCCCCGGCAAAGCACGATGAAGCATGGGCACGCCAACAAGCCTTAGAAGACCCCAACATGAAAAAACATCTGGAAGGGGTAACCATCCGCAAGGTTATTGTGGTGCCCGGCAAGCTTATTAACATTGTTGCCAACTAGGAAACGCAGCATTTCCTCAATGCAATATAGTCAGTGACCCTGAACTCTACAGAACTGCCCTGGCATACCGCCACCCTTTGTCTTTTCTGCTTTTTTGAGGTGTGTATGAAACCCATGTTCCGCCCTGTTTTCTGCCTGTTACTCCTTGCCATCATGCTGGGCACCTCTGGTTGCGGCTACCAGCTAGCCTCAGACATGCCCACAGTAATGGGTGACAGAACCAAGACCCTCAAGGTGAAAGGGGTTGACCACCCCACCCTGTACCCCTGGCTTACCTACGCCCTGCGCAACAGCCTGCGTGACGAGGTAAACGCCCGCAATATTGCCCAGTGGGTGGACAGTGGTCATGCAGATTATGAAATCCAGATCAATGTCAAATCCTTCACCATGCGTGAATGGATGCGTAACTATGATGACGTAGGGATATTGTTTGATACAAGCCTTGTTCTGGAAGCCGTTCTGTATAAGTCCGACGGCAATAAGGAAGTATGGCGTTCTGGCCCTCTTATGTATTCAGACAGGGTGGAAAGTGCCATGGGCCAACTTGCAGCCAACCCCATTATTACCCAGGTTATGCGCAGGCTTACAGACAAACTGCAAAGTACGTTTTAGCAGCCATGCCTGAGCGCCCTCAATTTACCCTGTGTCTGTGCCCAGACACCTACCTGCTACGCCAGCGGGTAGAAATATTACTTGCTGCCCACCCCCCGGCCCAGGGGGGCGGCTGGCAGCAGGCAGTCTATTGGGGCGACGAAAACTTGCCGGCATCACTGTGGGAAGACCTTACCTTGCAAGGTCTTTTTGCCACCCCCAAAGCTATTATCATTCGTCACGCGGAAAATATTCCCGCAGCCTCCCTGCGTGAACTTTCCGCAGTTCTCATGCGTTGCGCAAACCACGTGTGGCCCATGGTGTGCCTTGAGGTAGGCTTTGAACGCGGTGCCGCCAAAGTGCCTGCACACATTCAAAAACTGCCCTGCTATGAAAAAGCCCAAAAAGCGGGCTGGCTTGACCAAACCCCAGGGTTGGATGAGCGTACCTTCCCTCACTTTATTCGGGAAGAAGGCAAGCGCCTGGGGTTGCAATTGCGGCCAGAAGAAATTGGCATACTCACCCGCCATTTACCTGCCGACGCCACCTTTGCCGGTAATGAACTGGCAAAACTGGCCCTTGCGGCAGGTTCCACCGGAACACTCCCCCCCAACTTTACCAGCCTGCTGGCCCACACCCCGGAACTTTCTATTTTTGAGGTAATACGCGCGGTGCAAACCGGAGGGAATACAGCCCCCCAGGCCTGGCGCAAAATACTGGAAGATCAACTTGGCGGGGAAACCAGTGTTTTCTCTTTTATGGCGCTGCTCCTGCGTGAAGGGCGCACCTTGTGGCAAATTCTTGCCGGAGAAAATGTGTACCTTCCTTCCAGCGTTGCCATGGCCAAAAAACAAATGGCCCAGCGCCTTGGGTATGCTGGCATTGCCAAAATGTGGGAATTGGCCCTGGCAGCAGAAAAAGGAGTTAAGTCGGGTGAGCGCAGCCCGGACCAAGCCCTGGAAATGCTCGTGGCAGAAATGTTCACTCTGTTTCAAAACCTTCCACGGTAATTCATATCTTCTCCTACTTCTTCCCAATAGACTCCCACTATCTTTTTGTTCTCTTCAAGGTATTGCTGTGAAACGAACGACAAGAAGAAATGATTGTAAAGGCAAACGACACGCAACGCGACGCAATGTTGCCAGGAAAATTGCGCCAATGTTTCCCGGCTTCTTAGCCGGACAACATTGATTTCTTCCTTGCCAGAGAGCTACAAACAGTTTAATATATATACAAAATAGTCCCTCATACAATGCGCAATGCCACACTTACGAAGGCACAAGCCCACACCCAATACTTGCTATGCACTACCACGGACACAGAGAACGCCTGCGCAAACGCCTCATGGAAACACCTGAAGCCTTGGCAGATTATGAGTTGCTGGAACTTCTCTTAGGGTATGTGCTGCTGCGGCGGGACACAAAACCCCTGGCCAAGGAACTGCTGGCCAAGTTTGGCACCATTCATGGCGTTATGACAGCAAACCATGAAGAAATTGTTCGGGTTAACGGTGCTGGCCCTGCTGTGGCTGCGTTGTGGAAACTGCTGCATGAAACAGGTGCCAGGGTGGCGGAAAGCCCCCTGCGCCAACGCCTAACTCTTTCTTCCCCTGAAGCTGTAGCCGAAATGGCCAGAAAACGCCTTGGCCCGTTGCCGCATGAAGAAATCTGGATTGCCTACCTGGACAACCAAAACAGGCTGCTGGAATGGGAAAAAGCCTCCAAAGGCACCACCAGCCTTACCATGATTTCCCCCAGAGATATCCTGGAGCGAGCCTTGCAGTTAAAAGCTTCTGCCTTTATTATGGTACACAACCACCCTGGGGGCAGCCCCAACCCTTCCGGGGCTGACATTGAACTCACCCGGCGCATTCAGCACGCCGCCCAAACCCTTCATATCCGGTTTATAGACCACGTGGTTGTAACCTCCGATTCCTGCTATAGCCTTATGAGCGACGCACTGCTGGCATAGTTTGCCGTGAATCCACAGGCCAATTTCACGCACAATTTTCAATATTATCTGGCAGTTACTAATGCAAGGCCCATGCCCGCTAAAGGTCTGCTGTATCTTTTTTTTGACAATTCTTTTTTCTGTCTTATATACTCTATGGGCTCTTGCCTTCACTGCCACACAAGTTGCTCAAAACACGTATTTGTGTTTGCAGCAGGCTACCGCCGTTAATTGCTCTCATGAAGGTGAAAAGGCTTTTGCTCATAAACACGCCATGCCAAAAGCAAAACTGTATAAGAAATTCATACAGCGAGAAAACACATGCCAAACTCATTTGACCCCAATAGCCTTCTTCCTGACCCAGCATTCCTGGACCTGCATGCTTCTGGTGAACAGTCCGGCCTGGGTGAAGCGAAAGAAGACCAAAAACTGGAAGTTCCCAGCAGGCTCCCTGTACTGCCTGTGCGCGATGTTGTTATCTTCAACTATACCATAATGCCCCTTTTTGTGGGGCGCGAAGCTTCTGCCCTGGCAGTGGAAAAAGCCTTAAGTGGCAGCCGCTACCTTATGATACTGACCCAAAAGGACGAACGCGTGGAAAACCCCACCGCGGAAGACCTGTATGATGTGGGTACAGTGGTCATGATTATGCGCATGCTCAAACTGCCTGATGGCAGAATTAAACTGCTGGTGCAAGGTGTAAGCCGGGCAAAAGCGTTAAGCATCGTGCAGGAAAAACCCTACCTGGAAGCAGAGGTGGAAACCCTGCCAGAACAGGAAGATGTGCCGACCTCCGTTGAACTGGAAGCCATTATGCGCCTTGCCAGGGAACAGAGCGAGCGCATTCTTTCCTTGCGCGGCATTGCTTCGCCTGACATTACCAATGTGCTGGCCAGCATTGACCACCCCGGCAGGCTGGCAGACCTTATTGCTTCCAACCTGCGCCTGCGCCTGAGTGAAGCACAACAGCTTATTGCTACCACAAACCCGGTGGAACGCCTGCGCAAGGTCAATGAGTTACTGAGCAAAGAGGCGGAAGTGGCCTCCATGCAAGCGCAAATTCAGGAATCTGCCCGTGAAGGCATAGACAAAGCCCAGCGGGAATACTTTTTGCGCGAACAGCTCAAAGCCATTCGTAAAGAGCTGGGGGATACGGCAGCGGACGAAGACGACGACACTGAAGACCTGGCCCAGGCTTTGAAAAAAGCCAAGCTGCCACCGGATGCGGAAAAAGAAGCCCGCAAGCAGCTCCGCCGCCTCAAAGCAATGCCGGGTGAATCTTCTGAAGCAACCGTTATTCGCACCTACCTGGAATGGCTTTCAGAACTGCCGTGGGAAGTGCTTTCCAAAGACCGCCTGAACATTACCAAAGCGGCGGCAATATTGAATGAAGACCACTATGGCCTGGAAAAAGTCAAAGACAGAATTCTGGAATTTCTGGCCATTAAGAAACTGAACCCAAATTCAAAAAGCCCCATTCTGTGCTTTGTTGGCCCCCCCGGTGTGGGTAAAACCTCTCTTGGGCGCTCCATTGCCCGCTCCCTTGGCCGCAAGTTCCAACGAATGAGCGTGGGCGGCGTGCGCGATGAAGCGGAAATTCGCGGGCACCGGCGCACCTATGTGGGCGCCATGCCAGGGCGTATTATTCAAAGCATACGCCAGGCAGGCACCCGCAACCCGGTTATTATGCTGGATGAAATTGATAAAATCGGGTCTGACTACCGGGGCGACCCTTCTTCCGCCCTGCTGGAAGTGCTCGACCCGGAACAGAACAACACCTTCAGCGACCACTACCTGAACATGCCCTTTGACCTTTCCAAAGTCATGTTTATTTGCACAGCCAACGTACTGGAAACCATTCCCCGCCCCTTGCTGGACAGAATGGAGCTGATTCGCCTTCCTGGCTATACCCAGCAAGAAAAGCTGAATATTGCCAAAAAGTATCTGCTTTCCCGCCAAACCAGCGAAAACGGCCTGAAGCCCCATGACTTGGTTATTGATGATACGGTACTGAACCGCATTATTGGAGAATATACCCGGGAAGCTGGCGTGCGTAACCTGGAGCGGGAAATTGGCTCCCTGTGTCGCAAATTGGCCCGCAAAAAAGCATCTGGTACAAAAGGGCCTTTTGTGGTGGACGAAAAAGAACTGCATGCCTTGCTTGGTGCCCCACGCTTTTTGGATGAAGACCTGGAAGCCGAAGCCGCCCCCGGGGTTGCTGTGGGCCTGGCCTGGACACCCGCAGGGGGTGAAGTGTTGCAGGTGGAAGTTTCCACCATGCAGGGCAAAGGGGGCATTCAGCTCACAGGGCAGCTTGGTGATGTCATGAAGGAAAGCGCCCAGGCCGCTGTAAGCTATGCCCGTGCTCAGGCCCGGAAGCTGCACATTGACCCGGATTTTCACAGCAAGCTGGATATACACATTCACGTGCCCGCCGGGGCCACGCCAAAAGACGGCCCTTCTGCCGGGGTAACCCTGGCAACGGCCCTTATTTCCGCCCTTTCAGAAACCCCTGTGGCAGCAAACCTGTGCATGACCGGGGAAATTAACCCTGCGCGGAAAAGTGCTGCCCGTGGGTGGTATTAAAGAAAAAGTACTGGCTGCTGTGGCCCATAACCGCACAGATGTGATTATTCCCAAACAGAACACCAAAGACCTGGAAGATATTCCTGCGGAATTACTGGCAAAAATACACGTACATCCGGTGGAAAACCTGGATGAAGTTCTGGCCTTGGCTTTTACAAAAATAACACCTAAAAAGAAGGCAACGCGCCGCGCCTCGGCGTAAAAAAAGCGGATGCCTCTTTCCAAAGCAAGCAAAATTGCTTCCTTTTACAGAACATAACAGATAAAAACACCGGGTAAAGAGCGTCTTTATCCGGTGTTTTTGGTGGAAAATTAAGCTGCCTTCATAAGGAAAATTCCATGAAGCCGTTCATTCCCCTTATTCGTATTATTAGCGTGGAACACGATAAAACCCTGCAAGCCCAGCAGCACGTTTGCCGCGCATTGCAGGCCAAGGGCATTACCTACCCGGTACGGGAAGTTTACTGCCACCTGGAAGCCAGCCGCTGCGGTGTGCAGGCAGGCATGGTGGGCGTTGAAGTGGAAGGACGCTTTGCCTTTGTGGGGGCTGAAGTAACGGAAGAGGTTGCGGCCACGTTTGCAGAAAAACTGCCCTTGTTTGTGGAGCATATGAAGCGTGAGTACGGCCTGAGTTAAGAAACGCTGATTTATTCCCAAAGTATCATCTCACCTGGCAAGCGCCTTAAAAAATAAAATGTTGCAGGGGTTTTCCCCTGCCTGCTGTTGTGGTATTCTCCTTCAAGACTGGCACAGAGAACGCTTTTGCCTGCTTCCCGCTTTCACCTTTTACTATGCAGAGAGTTTACCCAGAATACAGTGATTGCCTTGAAAAACTCATAGAAGTGGGGTCTGACCATACCATGAAAACGAAAATAATTGCCACCATCGGCCCGGCATGCACCAGCAAGTCTGTTCTTTCCCAGCTTATCACAGCAGGGGCGCATATATTCCGGTTGAACTTTTCCCATGGGGAAGCCTCGCAATTCCGAAATATTATTGCCAACCTGCGGGAGCTTGAAGCCGAATTTGACTTGCCTATTACCATCATGCAAGACCTTTCTGGCCCAAAAATTCGCATAGGTACGCTGGAAGAAGGGTCCATTACTTTTTCCAAAGGCGATCTTGCTTTCCTTGGCCCGGTTAAACCGGAAAATGCAGGGAAAATGCCCTTCATTCCCTTTGATAAAGTAGAGATTCTCGGTTCTCTTGAACCGGGCGACAGACTGGTGCTGGCAGATGGCACCCTGCAATTCAACGTACTGGAAAAACAGGACCGCTGCTTTATTATTCAGGCAGACAACGACGGTCTGGTGACTTCACGCAAGGGTCTTGCCCTGCCGGGCAAGTCCATAAAAGTACCTGCCCTTACCGAAAAAGACCGCAAAGATTTGGTGGAAGGATTACAGCTTGGCGTAGATGCTGTGGCCCTTTCCTATGTGCAAACACCGGAAGATATTCTGGAAGCAAAGGCCATTATCAAGTCGCAGGGGCGCAATATTCCTGTGTGCGCCAAGCTGGAACGGCAAAATGCGGTAGACAGGCTCCAAGATATTCTTGCCGTAGCAGATATTATAATGGTTGCGCGGGGCGACCTTGGCATTGAATGCCCGCTGCCCGTGCTGCCTGCCATGCAAAAACGCATCATCAAGGCCTGCAACCAGGCCCATAAGCCGGTTATTGTGGCCACACAAATGCTGCTTTCTATGGTGAACAACCCCTCTCCCACCCGGGCAGAAACCACCGACGTGGCCAATGCCGTGCTGGATGGCGCAGACTGTGTTATGCTTTCCGAAGAAACAGCCATGGGCAACTACCCTGTGGAAACGGTTTCTTTTATGCGCCGCATTGCCACTGAAGCTGAGAAGCTGATGGAAGAGCGCAGAATGCAGCCCACCTGTATGCCAGACATGCACAGCGCCATGGACTTTCTTTCCTATTCCGCCTGCCTGCTGGCAGACAAAATTGGGGCAGGTGCCATTGTTGCCCACAGTCTTTCCAGTTCTTCCGGCAGAAAACTTTCTGCCCAACGCCCAAGCCAGCCAGTGTATGTGCTTACCCCCAACAGTACCTCGCTACACTATTTAAATTTTTCTTGGGGCGTTATTCCCCAAGGTGTACAGGAAAATATTCCTGGCCACTTGGAACGTGCCGAATTTTTTGTTGATACTTACCCCGGCATAGCCGCTGGTACCGACGTGGTTATTACCGCAGGCCAGCCAAAATTGGGTGAACAACCCCGCGGCACCAACCTTGTGAAGATTTACAGGAAATAACTGCATGGCACAGCAACAGTCGTTAGAAAAAATTGCAGAAGAATATTACCAAATAAGCAGTAATATCCTTTCCAGCTTCCCCAAATACCGGCCACCTCTGGATTTGTTTGTTTACAAAGAACCCATCCGCCAGCTTGTGCACTTTGCTAAAAAAGGCGACCGCCTGAGCAATGAACAAGTGGAAGAAATGCACCGACTGTGCGGCGAAGGAGACTTGTTCGTTTCCCGCGCAGACCACCCCATTTATTCACAGCACATAGTGAAGCAGCTCGACCTGATTCTTGTGGATAACAATATTAAGCCGGGGGAAGCGGCAGACATTTGCATTCAAGCCCTGCAACTGCGCCTGCAAGATTTTTTTGAACAACCTGTGCGCCCTGTGTATGAACAGCTGTATGAAAATGCCATGGTGGTAACGGAATTTATCTGGACAGACAAACACCGACTGAAAAACTTTCTGCGCCGTATGCATACAGGGGACCATTCCCTGGCCGCCCATTCTGTGAACACCCTTTCCCTTGGGCTGTGGCTGCTCTTGCAAACCCGCAAGGACGAAATAAGCCGGAAAGAATTTGACCAGGCAGCCCTGGCCCTGCTGCTGCATGACACAGGCATGAGCAAGGTGCCTGCCTTTATTACCGCCAAAACGACACCGCTGAAAGTGGAAGAACGGGATAAAATTACCCCTCACCCCCTGCTGGCCCATAAAATTGCCTTAAAGCTTGACCTGCCCTTTGACGCCATGCGCCAAGCAACTCTGGAACACCACGAACGGCTGGATGGTTCAGGGTATCCACAAAAAACAAAAGACATCAGCGCCTTTGGCAGGCTTACCGCTGTGGCCGACGCGTTTTCCGCCATGCTCCAAAAAAGGCCCTATGCCCCGGCAAAGCCCCCCCTTGAAGCGGCCAAAGAACTTGCTGCGGCCCGCACCCAGTTTGACCTTGCCTACTCCGGTGCCCTCCTCTCCGCCTTGCTTTCCAACAGTATCTCCATGGGGTAGGCCTTCCCACATTCTCCATATTCACAAAACACAAAAAAGCCAGGCTGCATATGCGGCCTGGCTTTTTTGCGCCATAGCCAATTCAAAAGGCTTTGGCTAGTAGCATTTCAAACATTTTCGTTACACCGCAACACGGTTCCTGCCCCCACGCTTTGCTTCATACAATTTTTCATCTGCCCGCTTTAACAGTTTATCCAGGTTGTCAGTGGCATCGTCCAGTTGCAACATGGAAAGGCCAAGGCTGGCAGTAACCCGAATGCGGGAACCATTGTATTCAAAGCTGTGGGCTTCAATTTTCTTGCGTAAATCTTCTGCCTTGCGCAAGGCACCCTCGGCTTGTGTATTGAGCAGTAAAATACAAAATTCTTCGCCCCCATAGCGGGCAAGAATATCTGTGTTACGCAGGTTACCTGACATTACCAAAGCCACGGTACGCAACACATAGTCACCACATTCATGCCCGTAGGTATCATTAATTTTCTTGAAAAAGTCGAGGTCAACAAACACTGCCCCCAACGCATTCTTGGCCAGTAACGACATCTGCACTTCATATTGACCTTTTTCATAAAAAAAGCCGCGGTTATACACTGTGGTCAATGGGTCTATATGGGCCTTCACTTCCAGGGCAGACATAATATTCTTCAACGGGGTGATATTATATAAAATGGCGCTGTGCCCCACTAACTGTTTCCCCCTGCTAATGGGAGAAACAGAAACTTTATACGTGCGGATACAGTCGTCAAAATCCATGGTAAATTCCCGCACCCCTACTTCCGAAGTAAGGGTGGAAAAGTTGAAAGGAAGGTAGGTCATGTCATCCAGTTCCGTACCAAGGGGAACTTGGCTTGCCTGGGGAAACAGCGCGTTAAATGCCATATTGGAATCCATATACACGCCTTCATTATCCAGCAACAACACCCCTTCCTGCAAGTGTTCCACCACGTCGTCACGCAGGCTGGAAGCCACGTTGTGAATACCATACTTTTGCAGCCCCCAAAAAAACAGAACCAGGGCGACAGCAAGGCACAGGGGTGTAATATCCACCCAGGTATCCCCCAGGTTCACCACCCAGGTGGCTGTGGTAAACAAGGGAATAAGGGCAGAAATAAAAAAGAAAATGGCTTGTTTCTTAAAGCGCTTGGTTCCCTTAATGTAATGGGTGACAATAGTAAACAGCCCCAGCGCATTGAAAAAATACAAATACAGTTGTTTTACGGGGTAAAAAGGACCTGTTTCAAAAACAGCCTGACCTATGTAGTTGGAAGCTTGAAAAGTAAAGCCGGAAAACAGCAGGCCATTATGTTCCCAGGTAAACGCCAGCACCATAATAATGAAAGGAACAAACATTATGCCAAACACAATGCCAAGGCGTTCCACCTTAACACCACAAAATTCCCGTACGCACAGGTACCAAAGCCCAGGTATGAAGGGAACCCCAAGGTAACTGACCTTCACCCCCACCACAGAGGCTTCCTGTGCGCTGGAAAAATCCAGAAAGTTCCCTGTAAGGTACAGGGCAATGGCAATAGAGAGCAGGTTGAAATAGACAGATTTTTGCCTGTCGCTACGATAAATAGCCAAAAAGCAAATCATAAAACTTACAAGTGCGGCTAAAGCGGTTAGCAACAAAAATAACATGCTCATTATGTCCTTTCCGTGATACGACAAAAACGGGTTATCCGGAACACCAAACCGCAAGCAGAAGAGTACCAAAATAACACAGTGGCTTCATTCAAGCATTGGGCCTTTGGTACCGTACGGTACACACAGACACCCAACAAAGATATTCAAAAATCATGTTTGTATGTAAGCTGAAAAAGAAGACTTCTCAAGTAAAATGTTACACAAACAGCTTGTGCGCTTAAAAAAATAACCTCACGATAATATACAAAAAAATATAAGGCGAGTCCGCTAAAAATAATGATAGAAAAAACGCTGTCCTGCAAGGGAATGCAGGACAGCGTTTTTTAGATGGCACCTGGAATTTGATGTATTAGGCAATTTCACTTTTGGCAGTGGCAAGCACTGCAAACCTAAAAGCAACAAGGCGTGGCGTTGATGGCCCCCATTGGGGCATGGCCCCCGCCACTAGAGCAAAAGGAACGGCCAAACCAAATACACGAGCGTTCCTTACAAATCGGCCCCTGGGCCATAAGCAGCGTCCAGGTTTTCAAAGGCAGTGTAAGCGGGCACATAGGTTAATTCAACCGTGCCCACAGGCCCGTTCCGTTGCTTGCCTATAATAATTTCTGCCTTGTCCACGGCGGGTCGTTCATCATGCTTCATGTAGGCAGCTTCGCGGTAAATGAACATGATCACGTCAGCATCCTGTTCAATAGCGCCAGATTCGCGAAGGTCGGAAAGCATGGGGCGTTTGTCGGCACGCTCTTCCACCTTGCGGTTCAGCTGCGAAAGGGCAATAACAGGAATGTTCAGTTCTTTGGCCATGGCTTTCAGGTTACGGGAAATATCGGAAATTTCCTGTTCACGCGAATCTGTTCTGCGTGAGGCCCGCATAAGCTGCAAGTAGTCAATAACAACAAGCCCCACGTTCTTTTCCCGCTTCAGGCGGCGCATTCTTGCGCGCAACTCAATGGGGGAAAGAGCCGGGCTGTCGTCAATGTAAATGGGCGCTTTACGAAAAACTTCCGCAGCATCCAGCAAGCCTTGCCAGTCGTTATCGTCCAAATAGTTGCGGCGCAGGCGAGAAACGTCTACCCTGCCCCAGGCGCACAGCATACGCATAATGAGCTGGTCCATGGACATTTCAAGGGAAAAAATAGCCACAGGTACTTCGTGCCGAATGGCAGCGCGCATGGCAATGTTCAGGGCAAAGGCTGTTTTCCCCATGGAGGGGCGGGCCGCAAGAATAATAAGGTCGGAAGGCTGCAAGCCTGCTGTCATCTGGTCAAGCTTGGTATAGTCTGTAGCTACACCGGTAACAAACTCACGGTTATTTTGCCGGGCGTGCAGGTTTTCAAAAACCTTCAGGGTCAGTTCCCCTGCATCTCTGTACGACTTGCCGGAGTTGCGCTGGGAAATAGCAAAAATAGCCTGTTCAGACTCATCCAGCAGCGCCCGCACATCTTGCCCCGGCTCATAGCCCTGGGCAATAATATCGGCACAAGAATGAATAAGCTGCCGCGCCATGGCCTTATCACGCACAAGGGCGGCGTAATATTCCGCATTGGCGGCGCTTACAATGCTGCGGGTAAGGTCCACAAGGTAGGCAGCACCCCCGGCCATTTCAAGTTGCGAACGCGATTTAAGCTGTTCAGCAACGGAAACCAGGTCTACCGGGGCATCTTTTAAGGAGAGGTCGCGAAAGGCTTCAAAAATTACTTTGTGAGCAGGCAGATAAAAATCTTCATCTGAAAGCATGTCCACAATAACGTCAAGGGATTCCGGCTTTAAAAAAACACCGCCAAGAACAGCCTGTTCTGCCTCAACACTATGGGGCGGAACGTTGCGGAGCATTTCCTCCGAGGCGTTCTGTTCGGTGTTTCCTGCGGGGCCGGCCTCCCCCTTGCGGGGGAAGCCGGTACGTGTAGACTTATTCAGCGGTTTGCTCTTCGGCGAGTTGTTCGTTGGCTGCATTTGCAACCTCCTGCTCATCAGCATGAACGGCGCGTTCAGCAACGATGCTCAGAGTGAACTGGGCCACCACGTCTGCGTGCAGGCGCACACGAATGGGGTGGTCGCCAAGCATACGAATGGGGCTATCCAGCAGAATGCGGCGGCGGTCAACTTCAATGTTCTGTGCGGCAAGAGCTTCTGTAATCATGGCAGAAGTAACGGAACCGTACAGCTTGTCGTTTTCACCCACGCGCATGGCAATGGAAACCACGGCTTTTTCAATTTGCGCAGCAAGGCTTGCAGCAGCGCCGCGCAGGGCTTCTGTTTTTGCCTGAAGTTTTTTGCGCTCAAGCTCAAACACTTTCAGGTTGGCAGGGGTTGCCTGCATGGCAAAGCCCTGGGGCAGAAGGAAGTTGCGGCCATAACCGGCGCGTACTTCAACAAGGTCGCCCAATTTGCCGAGCTTTTCAACGTCGGTGCGGAGAATAACTTTCATGCCATCCCCCTACAGTATGCTTTTTTTGCGCACTTCACTTGCGTGAGTGGCTGTGTAAATCATAAGGGCCATTTGACGGGAGCGCTTGATTTCCGTGGTAAGCAGGCGCTGGTGGTGCGCACACACACCGGTGATGCGGCGGGCAATAATTTTGCCACGCTCGGTCACAAAGTCGCGCAGAATGTCAGCGCGCTTGTAATCAAGCGGCAGGTCTTTGTCTGCGCAGAAGCGGCAAAACTTGCGGCGCGGGGAAAACTTCTTCTTCATCGCCATTTACGCAACCTCCTCAACAGAATCAGCCAGACGGACAGTAATGAACTTGAAAATGCCGTCAGTAATGCGGATATTGCGCTCAAGTTCAGCAATCAGCTTTGCAGGGGCTGCATATTCAAGACGAACATAGTAGCCGCGCATTTGTTTTTGCACCGGGTAGGCAAGGTCGCGCATGCCCCAGTGGTCTTCATTCAGCAACTTGCCGCCTTCGCGTTCCAGAATAGCCTTCAGGCCATCAAGTAGAGCCGTACGTGGCTCTGCGGAAAGCTCAGGGGAAAGAAGCAGCAAGGTTTCAAACTTTCTCATGCTTTTCTCCTTCGGACATATGGCCCGCTTATACAAATCAAGCGAGCAGGGAACTGCAATGTATAGGCAACAACCCCCACCTTGTCAACTAGAGAAACGCCAATTTGTTTCGTTTTGTTGCACAACTTTTTCCGTTCCTGCGAGGGTGGCATACTGTGGCGGCATAGCTTACCCACCAATGGAAGACATGGAGCGCTGGATAACCGCTTCTTGCCTATCTCGCTGCTGGAGCAATTGGAACCCAAGGGGCTTGGCCTGTACGGCCACTTCCAGTTGGCGCATCATTTCCTTAATTCCCTGTGGCCCACTGCGGAGCAAGTCGCGGAAAGGCACTTCGCTATCAGAAAACAGGCATGTTCGGAAGCTCCCTTCAGAGGTGACGCGCAGGCGGTTGCAGTCTGCACAAAAATGGCAAGACACTGCGGTAATAAGCCCAAAGCGCCCTTTACCCCCTGCAATGCTGAACATTTTGGCAGGCCCGGTACGCCCTTTGCCGTGGTAGTCTTCAATGGGCGTGAGGGTGGCATACTGCTGTGCCGTTGCCAGCACTTCATCCGCAGGCCAGAAGCGCCCTTCATCCCAGCCGCCACGGCCCCCAAGGGGCATATATTCAATAAACCGCACATCCACGGCATGCTTTTGGGCAAAGTCCAAGAATTCTGGCAATTCGTGGTCGTTCACACCGCGCATGGCCACGGCGTTGAGTTTTACACGCACCCCGTGTTCAAGGGCCGCTTCAAGCCCCTGGCGGGCTTTTTCATACAGGCTTGAACCACTAATATGCCGAAATGTTTCCGGGTTGAACGTATCAAATGAAATATTCAGCCCGCCCACACCAAGTGCCTTCAGGCGCGCGGCATGTGGGGCCAGCAGCACGGCATTGGTAGTAATGCGAATGTCCATGCTGGGGTGGCGTTCACGAATGCGCTCCACAAACCCCATGAACCCTTTGCGCACAAACGGCTCCCCCCCGGTAAGGCGCACTTTGTCTACCCCCCGTGCAGCAAGCAAGTCCAGCACGGTCAGCATTTCTTCATAGGTCAAAATAAGATCATGCGGAATAAAACCCAGGCCCATATGGTGAGCGCAGTACATACAACGCAGGTTGCACCTGTCTGTTACCGAAAGGCGAACATACCGCACAACGCGGCCATGGGCATCTTTTAGGGGAGCGGTTTCCATACAGTCCTCACTCGGGCCAATTCCTGCCCGGAACTTTTACGATACAACCCGTGCAGTAGCCTGCCCGGCACTTGGTGTTCTGGCATGCTAGCAGAGGCAACAGTGTCGCCCCACAGCGCTTCTGCACGAAAAACAATATCCAGCCCAGCCAGCGCCCGTTCACCCACGCCCTGCCCCTGGCTGGCAAAAAAGCAGTGGGCCGCTTCCAGGGCAAAATCCACATAGCGCACGTTATTCACATGGCCATTGCTGTCTATGTCTGCACGGCGCACAGGAAATTCCGGGCCCGGCAAGGCAGCAGCCGCTTCTTTTACGCCCACTGCGTTCCCTGCCACAGCAGGCGTTTCAGCAAGAAAAGCAAGAGGTACGGGGGGAATGCGAATGTCACCCGCTTCCAGGGCAAGGCCTGCCTGAGGAAAGGCAAGGCTTTGTGCCCATGGCGGCATTTTTTCCAGCTTGCGGGTGGTAGCGTTCATGAGCACCCAGTGGCTAACAGCCCGAAGCACAGTGTGCCCGTTACATTCCATATGAAAATCGCGGCGAAAGGAAAGGCGCTCAACCCCCACGGGCCAAGTGTGTACCACCATGTTCTCTTCTGGCGCTGGCATGTACCCCAGCTCAATACGCTGGCGGGCCAACACCCAGGTTATACCCTGCTCACGCATGGCATCCAGCCCGCACCCAAGGGCTTCTGCATGTTTTCCGGCAGCCTCTTCCATATAGTTGCACAGGGTGCGCAGGCTAACCCGCCCGTGCCCCCCGGCTTCATAGCCACGAATAGCGAAAGTTTCATGAAAAACGTGCATCCATCCCCCCTGAGATGAAGCTTGGCATATGCCGGGGCAATAAAATAACGGTGTGTTCCAGTTGCTACAACAACACCGCGCCCCCACATGCACCTGCATATGGGGGCTACCATACTCTAAAAAAGGAAGAAAGCAAAAAAGAGCACCAAAACTGAATACATCAATTAATACATTGCATTCATTCACAAAATATATTGCGCAAAAGGAATATACCTCAAGTATGTGCAGAAAAAGTTCTTTTAGTGGCAAAAGATTACCAATGAATTGAGGAAACACTGATTAAATGGCCTTTGGGGATAGGGTGAATTCCAACCTCTTTAGCAAGCTGCTTCTGAGTAATTCCCCTTGCCTTCATTATTATTTTTGCACTTTCGGTGATATTTATGCCCGCATTTTAGTTCATTCGAAAGTTGCAAGCCAATATAATTAGCGAATAAACAATTTGCATAAATTAGCCAACTTGCTAATAGTAGATTATGGATAATATTACTAAGCTGAAAGAATTCTTTGAAAGCCAGATAGGACAAGGGAAGCCATTCGCAACCCGCGTTGATATGGCGCGTTTTCTTGGGTTGCCACAAACCCAAGCTACTAAGCTATTCAATTTCCTTAAAGGCTCAGACACACAATACACCGCAGTCTTAGATTGGTTCGGCAGGCTGGGTGGTGAGCTTTTATTGCCTGGAAACAAAATATCCCCCGCCAAAAACGTCCACTTCGTCAACGCCAAGGTTATCAATGCTGGCGAAGGGCTGCCCACCATCATTCCAGACGACTACCTTGCCGTGCCCCTGTGTTCAGAAGCCGGGGCCGGGCCGGGCATAGTGCAATGTGAAGAATTTCAAAACTGGTTCCTGGTGTACCGCAACGAGCCTTCCATACGCTTGCGCTCCAACCTCATGGCGGTAAAAATTACCAAAGGGTCAACGTCCATGCTGCCCACCTTGGCCCCCGGCGACATTGTGCTGGTGGACAGGGGCGAAAACAGCAACCCAAGGCCGGGGCGCATGTACCTTGTGGCAGAGCCAGACGGCAGCACCAAAGTAAAACGGGTAAAGGTAGACCTCGATAAGGTGGCCCGCCAAACCCGCATCACGTTCTATTCAGACAACGTGGCAGAAAACCCGCCAGAAATGTTCTACCTGGAAAGCGACTACGAAGACGACTTAAACAGGGCCATTCTAGGCCGGGTAGTGTGGGCGTGGGGTGATGTAAGCGAGAGGTAGAGGCGTGCACCGCGCACGAAAATTTCACTTTTTTGACGAAGCTGGCACTAACTTACTTTATAATCTTAAAGGAGAACGACATGAGCAAGGTCTACAATCTCTTCCTTAGTCATTCATGGGCACACTCAAATCACTACAATAGCCTACTTAGCTTGCTTAGGGAAACTCCATACTTTTCGTTTAAAGATTATTCTGTGCCTAAAGATGACCCTATTTACGGCGCCCGAACAGATGCCGCCTTAGCACAAGCAATAGCAAACCAAATGCAACCATGCCACGCAATTGTTATAATGGCTGGTGTATATGCATCTCACAGTAAATGGATGGAAAAAGAAATTCGCATTGCAAACCAACAGTACAATAAGCCAATAATTGCCGTACGCCCTTGGGGGAGCCAGTCTATTTCCACTGTTGCAGACAGCGCAGCAACAGAAACAGTTGGGTGGAATGCATCGTCAGTTGTGGCAGCAATAAGAAGACATTCCCTATGAGCTACGAAAGGTCTATTGAGCAATATAAGATTTGCCTTGACCTTGCAGAGAAGGTTACAGAACGCAGACTGAAAACGAACAGCTTCTTCATTGGTGTTGCTTCAGCAATGACCTCACTGATTGCTGTGGTTCTCAGTAGTTCCACGCTTGCTATAAACAGAACATATACCCTGATTGCGCTTTGGCTTTTTTCTCTCTTAATCTGCAAGGCTTGGCTCTCAACTATCGAATCTTATAAAAAACTCAATTCTGCAAAGTTTAAAATTATTTTAGAACTAGAGAAAGAGTTAAAGCATGACTGTCTGTCATGCGAGTGGGGTTTCTTAAAGCAAGACCCCAAGTATTCTAAGTTGTCGGAAAATGAAAAGATTATCCCTAAATTATTTGCCTGCCTTATTACAGTAATTTTTTTAGGACACCTGTTTATTTAAGGAGAAACATACTCATACGTTTTCTGAAAAACGCTTGGCTTGCAAGGGTAACACTCATCCCTAATGCCTGTGATTATCCAATCGCTAGGGCAAGCTATCATTTTACCTTCAAGGGTATCGCATACACCGTGCTCTCCTATTTCCTTACCACAACTTGGGCACATTTCCCAAGAGGCATCCCCTTGAAGCGCTTTCCGTACTCTAGCGTCTATGCTTCCTGGAAACCATTGTGTGGCAAAAACAACAATTGGTTTTTTTTTAAATAATGGCATTTGTTACTCCTCCATTTTTTTATGTATTGATGATGTAACCGATATTATTCCCCCCTACCACAGCTCTCCCGTATACTTCGCTTAGCCCTCTCGGCTATCTCCCGCCCCCTTGTGGCTTTTTTTTGTGTGATTTTTATTTAGTAACGCTATTGTCATACTACACAGCAGTTGAAGCAATCCCGAACTTGCCAAAATATGTCCCCAACAAAAAAAGGACTCACGGAGTTAACCGTAAGTCCTTAAAATTGCTGGTCGGGATGAGAGGATTCGAACCTCCGGCCCCTGCGTCCCGAACGCAGTGCTCTACCATGCTGAGCCACATCCCGATGCGCCTGTGCCCGTTTGGGCAGTGCGAAGAACGAAAAATTACACCAGCTTACTATTTATGGCAAGGGGAATTTGGGCGTCCGTGCAGCATATATCCTTGGAAATAGACTCTATGTGCCACTATTCAGGAGGTGAATCAGGGCACACCGATTAATGAGTATTTTTGCCTTCTGCCAAGAAAGGGAAGTTCCGTGCGGAGCGATGTGTATAGAGACATACATGAGCGTCGCATGGAACGAACCTGACGCAGGCAGAAGGCAAAAAGGCCATTAATCGGAGAAGGTGATGCGCAAGGGGACCCGATGCACCTCTGCTGAAATTTCCTGAGTTGCCCCAAGGCTGAACGATGCAGCTTGCGGCGCCTTGCCAAGGGCCTGGGCCACCTGGGCAGCCAGCCCCCTTACATTAATAATGGGGTGGCGGGTAAACACCTGTGGCAGGCCATAGGTAAGGCTGCACACAAGGCATTTGCCGGGGCGCTGGTGCAGTTCAAAAGCAAAATCGGCACACCCTTTACCACTGCCAACATAGCACAAGCGAATATCGTAGGCACCCTCTTCTGCCCCGCCAAACAGGGCATCAAAAAAAGCGTCTGCACGGTCTGCGGGAAACTGGGCATCCAACCATTCCTGAGTAAAAACAGTGTGGGCCATCTCGCATCATCCTTTCCGGTTGCAATGGTTCCAGCGCATAGGTATATGCACCGTAAAAGCAAACATGCGGCTTGTTTTTCTCACCTGCGGGCAATGCCACCAAACAACCTCTTCTACAAATAGAGCACAGCAAGGGCATTCCCAACGCATGGGCATCTTCCACACGTTCCTGTTACAAATAGTAGCCCGTTCCGAGGTGTAATGCAACCCGCCAAAACGCTCAACCTGTTGCCCAAACCCACCCAAAACCTTCCACAAAACGCCATTCCAGCATATGCCTTCAAGTGAATTGCATCCCCTTGGTAAATGCGTTATATTCTTTTTTGCGTTTGCGTAGCCCATGCCCAACATTTCCGCAGGACTGCGCCAACCTGTTTGCTGCCTTGTGAGTATTGCTTAACAATTTCATAGTGCAGCCCCCCTATTAATCACCTTTAGTCCCCCCAGTTTGAGGATTCATGACAAAACCTGCGCGTTACACAAAAATGCCAACTCTCGAAAAGTTGCAACACATCATAGCCTGGGCAGAAGAAAAGAAAGGGAAAGACCTGCTTGCCTTGGACCTTTCCACCTGCCATAGCCTTGCCGAGGCCACCTGCATTGTTACCGCCACATCTGCCCGCCATGCCCAGGGGCTTGCGGAATTTATTTCGGATCAGTGCCTTGTAAACAAATTTGAGCAATTACGCATGGAAGGCTTTCAGAATGCCCTGTGGATTTTGCTCGACCTCAACGATATCATGGTGCACATTATGCAGCCTGAGGCCCGTGCCGAATACAACTTAGATACCCTGTGGCCCAAAGCCATTACCATAGCGGACCAGCGGGAAGGAGTGTAACTATGGCCCGCCCTACCCCCACCCTTTTGCTTATTCTGGACGGTTGGGGCCAGGCCCCGGAAGGTCCAGGCAATGCAGTAACCCTTGCGGCAACACCCACCTTGCACATGCTTGCCACCCACCCGGCAGGCACACTACTGGCCTGTTCCGGCCGTGAGGTTGGCCTGCCCAAAGGGTTTATGGGCAATTCCGAGGTAGGGCACCTGAATATTGGGGCCGGGCGCGTGGTGTTTCAAGACATTACCCGCATAGATGTTGCCATTGAAAACGGCACCTTTGCCAGCAACAGCGCTATTGCCAGCACCATGGATGCCGCCGTGGCAAGTGGCGGTGCCCTGCACCTTATGGCGCTCCTTTCTGACGGGGGCGTTCATTCCCACATCAATCACTTGCTGGCCTGCATTGAAGCTGCCAAGGCAAAGCGCCTTTCTGTGCGCCTGCATTTGTTTATGGATGGCAGGGACACAGCCCCCACTTCCGGGGCGGCCTTTGTGCGCCAGCTTTTGCCTTACTGCACTGATGGAGTCCACATTGCCACCCTCACTGGGCGCTACTTTGCCATGGACAGGGACAAACGCTGGGAACGCACGGCCCTGGCCTGGAATGTGTTGGTACATGGGCAAGGCGAACAGGCAACCGACCCTGTGGCAGCATTGGAAAGCGCCTATGCAGCGGGAGTGACGGATGAATTTATCAAGCCCATCATTTTGCCCCTGCCAGATGGCACATTGCCCACAGTGAAGAATGGCGATGCCCTCTTTTTCCTGAACTTTCGGGCAGACAGGGCCCGGCAACTCACCCATGCCTTTGCCGACGCCACATTTGATGGGTTTGAGCGCGGCAACGTGCCTGCCCTGGCAGCCTTTGCCACCATGACAGCCTATGAATCCACCCTGCCTGTGCCCTGTGCCTTTACCCGGCAAGACATGAGCGGCACCCTGGGGGAAACAGTTTCGCAAGCTGGGCTGCGCCAACTGCGCTTAGCCGAAACAGAAAAGTATGCCCACGTGACCTATTTTTTTAATGGTGGCAAAGAAGAGCCCTTTGCCGAGGAAGACCGTATTATTGTCCCTTCCCCCAAGGAAGTGGCAACGTACGACCAAAAGCCGGAAATGAGCCTTGCCGAGGTTACAGAAAAATTGCTGGCCGCCTGGAATAGTGGCACATACGATTTTATTGTATGCAATTTTGCCAACCTGGACATGGTAGGGCACACGGGCAATATTCCTGCGGTGGAAACAGCCTGCCAAGTGGTGGACGCATGCGTTGCCAAAGTAATGCAGGCCGTTGCCGCCACAGGTGGGCGCATTCTTATTACAGCCGACCACGGCAATGCAGAAGAAATGCTCACCCCCCAAGGGAACATGCAAACAGCCCACAGTAAAAACCCTGTACGCCTTGTGGTGCTGGACAACGGCCCGGAAAAACGCCTGCGGCCAGGTGGTAAACTGGGGGACATTGCCCCCACCTTGCTTGACTTGTGGGGTATGGAAAAACCAACAGCCATGACAGGTGAAAGCCTTTGGGAGAAAGCATGAGTTCACGCCCCATAGACCCGGTAAAGCCGGTAAGCATGGAGCTGGTGTTTTTTTACGCCTGCCCGTTTTGTAACAATGAAATGCCTGTGGTTTCCCCCCTTTCCCCCACCATGCTCAATTGCGATGTGTGCCGCCAACGCTTTCCTATTGTGCCGGTGGATGAACACTCTGTGCAGTTCATAAAACTGATGCTGCAAGACGGACAAGCCGCCATAGACACTGATTATATGTAGCCCGTGTGAACAGCCCGTGCATAAGCATGGCTCTACCTGGGAACACCGCTATAAACCAAAGGGAAGCAACGGCACCTGCCAGTTGCTTCCCTTTGGTTTATGCCTAAAAATAAATGCAACCTTACTCTGAAATATCAAATGAGTATTGTGCGGCATTCTGAAAAAATTTACCCCCTACTACATAACTTCAAACCTACGTAGCGCTTCCGTATACAAGTTTTCCAGAACCTTGTCATTGGTGCTTTGTGCTTTGCGCAGCACTTGCTTGCAATGAATTTTTGCTCGCTCGGGTGTGCTGTTCATTTCGCATAACATTTGATGCCGCATTAAAACCTGCTCCAACAGCGAGGTATGGTCCACAGCCTTGGCAAGCCTCATGGCGTTTTCCAGCACCGGTAGGCTGCTTACGCTATTTGAAATTTTTGCCCATATACAGGCTGCTTCTTTAAGCGCTGTAGCTGCCTCCAGCTTCTGCGCCAAGGCAACATGCCCTTCTACCCACAGTGGGTTTAGACTGACGAGCGAGTACAAATCTTCCAGGCTTTTGCCTTTCACCATGGAAAATAATTCCGCACTTTCCTCTTTTCCCACTTTCACGCTTAGGCAAAGCGCATCATCCACCGTTACCACAAACCCATCGCGTAAGGCGTGGCGATGAATGTCTACAAAAAAATCATGAGAACAACGGGAAAATAATAAGCGGGAATTAAAGTCATTACCATTCTGCCTCCCGGGGGTCTGACTTTCAAGGTGATAAATGGTTGACGAAGGAATGCACTCCAAAGTGTACCCCTGCTGGCGAATGCGCAAGGAAAGTTCCACATCTTCAAACCCATTACGGTAATCAGCAAAAAAACCGTTACACGCCTGAAATAGCTGTTGAGGCACCATAAGCGCTGCACCTGTAATAGCTTGCAACCTTCTTTTTTGTCTTACCACCCTATGGGTAGAGGGAAAGCGGGCGTACAAGTGAAACACACAATTTGGCGGAGCAAAAGTTACCCCCATGTGCTGTACCGTACCATTTTCATACAACAATAATGGACCAACAGCTCCCAGCCTGGGGTTAGCGTCAAACGCTTCCAGCAAAGGGGGCAGCCAGTTGGGGGTAAGAAGCGTATCGTTATTCAAAAAAAACAGCATGGGGGCACGGGCCGCTTCGGCCCCGGCATTGCACGCTGGCCCAAAGTTTCTGTTTTCTTCCCAGCGAATGGGGGTGAACAAGTTGCCAAACAACTGTTTTCCCAGTGGGGCAAGAGCATGCGCTGTTTCATCGGTGGAACCATTATCCACCACAATCACCTCTGCCACCCCAGCAGGAGTATGCCGGGCCAGGCTTTCCAGGCACGCTTTG
>NZ_AUCY01000018.1 GCF_000430005.1 Desulfovibrio cuneatus DSM 11391 | reverse complement strand
GCACATTCTTATCTCAATTCCACCAAAGATGGCAGTTTCTTCTGCTGTTGGCTTTATCAAAGGGAAAAGTGCCATTTATATCGCTCGCAATTTTTTGGGAAAGCGTCGCAATTTTGTGGGCGAAAGTTTTTGGGCACGAGGATTCTATGTTTCAACTGTTGGGCTCGATGAAGCTTCTGTGCGTGAGTACATCAAGCATCAGGAAAAAGAAGACCAGCGAATAGACCAGTTGCAATTGTTTTGAGGCAGCCGCCTTTAGGCGGTTCAAGCGTTTCTAACCGCTTTGAGCGGTTCACAGCATTTCAAGCCCCCGGCTTTGCCGGGGGTACATGACTCTTAAATCCCATCTAAAATAAGCTGAGACCGTCTCATGTATTTTGAGACGGTCTCAACTATTTTGAGAATTCAACAAAAGCAAGCAACGCCGCCAAACGGAAAAAGCACAGTTCTAGCGCATTTCACGCAAACGGCGTATCCGCTCTTCCACTGGCGGGTGCGTACTAAAAAGTCCGCCAAGGCCACCAGCAAAGGGGTTTACAATAAACATATGGGCCGTTGCCTGGCCGCCTTCATGAATGGGGTCTTGCTCCACCCGGTTGCTGAGTTTTGCCAGGGCAGAAGCCAGTGCTTCCGGCGTACCGCTAAGGGACGCGCCCGTTGCGTCTGCCATGTATTCCCGCGAGCGGGAAATGGCAAACTGAATAAGGGAAGCGGCAACAGGTGCGAGAAAGGCCAAAAGCAGGCCCCCCACAAGCCCCCCGCCGGAGTTGCCTTCTTCATTACTGCGTCCACCGCCAAAAATAGCCGACCATTGCAGCATATTGGCCGCGTACATGACCACTGTAGCCAGCACACCAGCCACGCTTTGCACCAGAATATCGCGGTTGGCGATGTGGGCAATTTCGTGGGCCAGCACGCCGCGCAGTTCATCGGGGTTCAGCAGGCGCATAAGGCCTTCTGTAACCGCCACCGCAGCATGTTCCGGGTTACGGCCCGTGGCAAAGGCGTTGGGGGAGGAATCTGGCACCATATACAGCCGGGGCATAGGAATGCCAGCCTTGTGGCTAAGGTCTTCCACCATGCGGTGCAGCATGGGGGCATCAGCCGGGCTAAGTTCCTTGGCCTTGTAGGTAGCAAGTACAATTTTGTCAGAAAACCAGTAACTGCCCACGTTCATGACCAGGGCAATGACCAGGGCAATAGCAAGGCCAGTGGAGCCCCCCATAGCCTTGCCAATAAGCAGCATGAGCCCGGAAAGCAGGGCCAGCAGCATAAACGTTTTGATTTGGCTAGACATATACGTATTCTCCTTCATTTTCAAAATATTACATACGCGGCGCATGTCCCTTCATGCTGGCTTACACAACAAGCACAGTAGCACAGCAGAGCGTGCCACAAGGAAACTAACACCACATAGAGTGGCGCATTACAGTATACTATAAGACGCCAAGAACGAAAGGCAAGAAGGGGAAACACCAAAGGCGCTGCTTTCAGAAGGAAAACAGCGTGGCAGGGAAGGGAATGGAGATATAATTGGCGGAAATATTAGCTTGTTTTTTTAATGTAACGCAGTGCAGCCATAGTTGAGCCAAGGCCAAGAAAGAAAAAAAGGAAGTCCATGCCATTCTCCTTGCCAGTGAGTTACAATACACGAAAATACGAACCGTTGTTCAATATATAGAATACAGGAAAATGCCACCATGGGCAACCGGCTATTATTTTCTCGATTTTTTACGCATCCTTTGGCATGCTTTGCTGGCACCGCATAAAACACACAGGGGAATTTTGTTAGCCGCAACACGGGTAACCATGGCACATTCCCCCCTTGTTGCCACACCACCAACAGCACACAGGCCCACCATGCTGCACTCCATTTTGTTCATCAGCGCTGGCGCTTCTGCCGGGGCGGTTAGCCGCTGGCTGCTGGGCCGCGCCCTGAACGCCCTGTACCCTGCCATTCCCCTGGGCACCCTGGCGGCAAACCTTATAGGGGGCTATGGCATGGGGCTGGCCATGGGTATTTTTGCCCTGCTGCCAGGGCTTGCACCGGAATGGCGCCTGTTTGTTATGACAGGCTTTCTGGGCGCGCTTACCACCTATTCCACCTTTTCTGCTGAAGTGGTCACCCTGTTGCAGGAAGGGCGCTTTGGCATGGCTTGCCTTGCCGCGGCCCTGCACCTGGGGGGCACCCTTGGCATGACCATTCTGGGCCTAGGCACCGTGGCGCTTATACGTTATTTGGGGGAATAAGAGTGCTTGCTGCGCTGTTCACAACCCGGTGAACATCTGCAAGGCATCATTTCCCGGCTGGGTTCTTTACTGCGCACTGGCAGCCCCCTGCCTGCTTCGCTGCCGCAATGCGTTCTAAAATGGTAGATTTTCCGTTGCCTTGCACATCTTGAATGATATCTTCTTTTGTGATGCCAAAACAATAGCATATAAGCATGTGTGCCCTCCTGGCGGTGATCTTTCCCACACATCTCTTTATAGCGTAAAGCATCTGCCACAGCAAGAAGAGCAATTGCGCACTGTATTGACTTTTATACGCATCACACGCAATATAGACTTTGTGAAACACAAAAACGGAGCGCCTATGAAGTCATTGTTATTATTCTTGTGCATTGTGTGCACAGCTTCGTTGACCATCATTTCCCCTGGACATGCCCGGCCTCCTCTCCCCAACGAATTGCCCCCTACGCCCATCACCAAGGCATTTCTGCGCCTGTATGAAGATAAAGAAATGGAAGTGCGCCTTGGGGCTATGCTGGTAAGCGGGCACGCGGGTTTTGACCAAGATAAACCCCTGGTGCAGGCCCTTAAGCAAGGCAGAAAACAGCCAGAATCTCTTACAGAGACCACGTTCAGAAACTACGCCATTGCTCTTTTGCAAGGCAACAACAATGACGCCGACAACCTGCGCTTTGTGCAAGAGTTTCCTGAAAAACCAGATGAATTGATGGAACTATTCGCTTTTGAAAAACGGTTCAAAGCCCCCCCCTCGAGCTACTTACTGGAATTACTCCTTACCTATGGCTGTTATGGGGGGGATGACCAAATCAGCATAAAGGCCAAGAAAAAAGTTCAGGTGCTGCAACAACGCATCGGCGATTGGGGCTACTATGGCGAACAATTGGATACATGTAAGGAGAAATAGCCATGTGGACGTACAGCATTAGCCTAAAAACACTCACAGCCAGTGACGGAAATGCTCAATGGAGATGTAAAAGTGGTGGCATTGATAATTATGAACCCTTGCCTGTTATGACGTACACCATTGGCAAAATACGCACCAACTTCACCGACCAACGATACGAAGGACGTACTGGAAAACCTTGGTTTTGCGAGCTCATTCCTCAGGGATCTACCAAGCGTACCGGCATCGGCATTCACCCCGATGGGGGGCCTCCAGGAACATTAGGATGTATTGGTCTTGACCCAAATTCTGACACTGAAAAAGCAAGAAATATGCTCAAAAACTCAATCGGAGAAACGCTTAGCGTCACTGCATAACGCACGTTTGCTGTCGAAATCAACTTTAAGCCCCCTATGCAAAAAGCGCCCCTGGCATCAACCAAGGGCGCTTTCTTATTTCAATCACATAGCAGGCAGTTTCCCGCTGCTATGCCTTTTGGGAAACGCTCAGTTATTTCATTTGGCAAGGCACGAACTTTTTTTGAAGCAGGAGTGGACTCTTCTGTCCTCGACTGTTTCCTTTATCCGCTTGGGCTTCGTGGAGATGTGCGGGTAGCAAAGCCACCCGCACTCTTCGCCCTCACTTCACGGCTCGCGATGCTCGCGACTGCCGTCGGCCTTAGGGGTGTAACGCAGCCAAAGGGAATAAATCAGTGTTTCCGCAGTACTACTCAGGCTTGGCAAGAGGCAAGTCTGCCAATTGCTTGAACATAGCATAGCGTTCTTTGTACTCTTCTTCAATCAGCTTACGCAGGCGGGCAGATTCAGAGGGGTTAATCTTTTCCAGCGCCGCATAGCGGGTTTCGCCGGAAAGGAACTCTTGCAGTGTTCCGTCAGGTGCTTTGGATTCCAGCACAAACGGGTTTTTGCCTTCTTCGGTAAGGGCAGGGTTGAAGCGGTACAGGGGCCAGTAGCCGCTTTCCACAGCCTGTTTGGCTTCTTCCATGCTCTTGCCCATGCCACGGCGCAGGCCCTGGTTAATGCAAGGAGCGTAAGCAATAACAAGGGAAGGCCCTTTGTGCTCTTCAGCTTCTTTCAGCGCTTTAATAAGCTGGTTCTTGTTGGCTCCCATGGATACGGAAGCAACGTACACGTAGCCGTAGGTCATTGCCATGCGGCCAAGGTCTTTCTTGGCAACTTTTTTGCCCTGGGTAGCAAACTTGGCAATGGAACCAATGGGGGTTGCCTTGGAAGCCTGACCACCAGTGTTGGAGTACACTTCTGTGTCCATCACCAGTATGTTGATGTCTTCGCCGGAAGCCAGCACGTGGTCCAGGCCGCCGTAACCAATGTCGTAAGCCCAACCGTCGCCGCCAATAATCCATACAGACTTCTTGGTGAACAGGTCGCCCATGGTGGCCATTTCATACAACGCTTCGTTGGCAGATGCGCTTTCGTCGTCGATAAGGGCAAGAATTTCTTCCCCAAACTTCTTGGAAAGGTCGGCATTTTCCTTATTATCTACCCAGCCTTGCACGGCAGTTTTCAGGTCGGCAGGCAGTTCGCCAGCCAATGCTTCAGTGGCAAGGTCCACAAGCTTGTCGCGGCGCTGGCTTACTGCCATGTTAATGCCGTAGCCGAATTCGGCGGCATCTTCAAACAGGGAGTTACCCCAGGCAGGGCCGAAGCCTTCGCGGTTTGTGGTGTAAGGAATGGTAGGTGCGGAAGCGCCCCAAATGGAAGAACAACCCGTTGCGTTGGCAATAATCATGCGTTCGCCAAACATTTGGGTAATAAGCTTCACATAAGGTGTTTCGCCGCAGCCTGCGCATGCGCCAGAGAATTCAAGCAGGGGCTCCTGGAACTGGGAACCCTTCAAGCTGTCGCGGCTCATGAGTTCGGTTTTTGGAGCAATGTGTGCTTCAGCAAAGGCAAGGTTGGGCACCTGGTCTTTCATTTCTTCTGCAATGGGGTGCATTACCAGGGCTTTTTCCTTGGCAGGGCAGGTTTCCGCGCAGGAACCGCAACCCTGGCAGTCCTGTGAGTACACCTGAATGCGGTATTGCAGGCCAGTCAGTTCTTTGCCTTTTGCTTCAATGGTCACAAAAGACTTGGGTGCGCCTTCCAGCTCTTCCGCTGCGGCAAGCACAGGGCGAATAGCAGCGTGGGGGCATACATAGGAACACTGGTTGCACTGAATGCAGTTTTTCGGCAACCAGCGGGGCACGTTAATGGCAATGCCGCGCTTTTCAAAGGCAGAGGTGCCAAGGGGCACAACGCCGTTGGGGCTGAAGGAAGAAACTGGCAGGTCGTCGCCTTTCTGGGCAAGAATAGGACGCACGTATTCGCTGATGTAGGCGGGTTCGTGCTCGTCGCAGCAGCAATCGTCTGCCGCAGCGTCTGCCCAGGAAGCGGGGTATTTGATTTCTTTCAGGCCAGCAATGGTGTTATCAACTGCGGCAACGTTCATGGCCACAATTTTTTCACCCTTGCTGCCGTAAGCTTTCTGGATGGATGTTTTCAGCAGGGCAACGGCCTGTTCAAAGGGCAGTACGTTGGCAAGCTTGAAGAAGGCGGTTTGCATGATCATGTTGATGCGCCCGCCAAGACCCACTTCTGAAGCCATTTTCACAGCGTCCACGTTGTAGAACTTCACGCCTTTGCGGGCAATGGTGCGGCGCATTTCTGCGGGCAGTTCTTTTTCCATGTCGGCCAGTGTCCAGGCAGAGTTCAGTACGAACACGCCGCCTTCTTTGATGCCGTCAAGCACATCATACTGGGTAACATAAGCAGACTTGTGGCAGGCTACGTAGTCGGCCTGGTTCACAAGGTAGGTGGAAGTGATGGGGGCGGGGCCAAAACGCAGGTGGGAAACGGTAAAGCCGCCAGACTTTTTGGAGTCGTAGGCAAAGTACCCTTGTGCGTAAAGGTCGGTGTTGTCGCCAATAATTTTAATGGCCTGCTTGTTGGCACCCACGGTACCGTCTGCACCAAGGCCGTAGAACTTGCACTGCACGGTGCCTGCGGGCACGGTGTCAATGTCGTCTTCCAAAGTCAGGGAAGTGAAGCTGATGTCGTCTTCAATGCCCACGGTGAAGTGGTTTTTGGGGGAAGTGGCACGCATGTTGTCGTACACAGCTTTTGCCATGGCAGGGGTGAATTCCTTGGAACCCAGCCCGAAACGGCCGCCCACAATAGTGGGCATGCGGCCCTGTTCCATGAACGCAGTGCATACGTCAAGGTACATGGGTTCAGCAATGGCACCTGGCTCTTTGCTACGGTCAAGAACGGTAATGGTGTCTGCTGTGGCAGGAATAGCCTGCATGAGGTGTTCCACAGAGAAAGGACGGAACAAACGTACCTTAACAAGGCCCACACGTTCGCCCTGGGCGCACAGGTAGTTTACTGTTTCTTCCAGGGTTTCGCAGGCAGAACCCATGGCAATAACCACGCGGTTTGCATCCGGGTCGCCCACGTAGTCAAACAGCTTGTATGGGCGGCCAGTCAGCTTGCTGACTTTTTTCATTTCCTGCAGAACAATCTGGGGCAGATTTTCGTAATAACGGTTAGCTGCTTCGCGGTTCTGGAAGTAAATGTCCGGGTTTTGGGCGGTGCCACGGGTGTGGGGGTTTTCAGGCAGCATTGCGCCTTCGCGGAACTCGTTAATCTTTTCCCAGTTTACCATTTCGGCAATGTCATCATAATTGATAACTTCAATCTTGGACACTTCGTGTGATGTGCGGAACCCATCAAAGAAGTGGCAGAAAGGCACGCTGCTTTCAATGGCAGCAAGGTGGCTTACCAGGGCCATGTCCATGGCTTCCTGCACTGAAGAGGAGCACAGGAACGCAAAGCCGGTTTGGCGGGCAGCCATAATGTCTTGGTGGTCGCCAAAAATGGAAAGGGCGTGGGCTGCCAGTGCGCGTGCAGAAACGTGGAACACGCCGGGCAGCAATTCACCTGCAATTTTGTACATGTTAGGAATCATGAGCAGGAGGCCCTGAGAAGCGGTAAAGGTGGAGGTAAGTGCTCCACCAGCAAGGGAGCCGTGCACTGCACCTGCTGCCCCGGCTTCAGACTGCAACTGCCGCACCTGCACTGTCTGCCCAAAAATGTTCTTTATACCTTTGGCGGCCATTTCCTCTGCCTCTTCCGCCATGTTGGAGGAAGGGGTAATTGGGTAAATAGCAGCTGTATCGCTCAGCGCATAGGCAATATAAGCCGCGGCGCTGTTGCCGTCCATGGTCTTCATTTTTTTAGCCATTGTATCAACTCCTTAGTATGACAACACTCATTGCCCCTGGCAGACACTTCATGCGATTCGCTACATTCATTGTCCACCAAAACGCGTTACCTCGTTGAAGGCGTGAGGGATACTAGCACAATCCCATTTGTTTTGCACCTGGAAAATGCACTAAAAAACAACCCACCCTCCTGCGTCTTCATGGCGTTGTAACTGCCACCGAACCCTTTTAAATTATTTACAAAATAAGATGCTTATTCCTGCAGTCAAGGAAAATGACCTGCCAAATTTTACAGAAAAATCCATTTGCTTGTGAAATAAAAGACCACTCTTCCTGTAAACATAAGCACCCCATAGCATTTACGCAAAAATAGTCCCTTTCTTCCCTACAGTATTCCGGCCCAAGGATTTCCCCAAAGGGGAAGGAACAAGCCCGCCAAAAATTGCTGCAACTGCTTTTCATGCCCCCAAAGCAACGGGTTGCCCAATGCCTGCACACACTCCCTGCTTGACATTACACCGCCAAGTTTTTACCGTTCATCATGAACAACAGACGTTGGGGCACGCTCGACCCTTTCATCGAGCCTGGGGGCGTTTTGGGACGCAAAGTTGCCAACAAAGGTTTCCTGGAAGCCCTGCTGGCACAAGACCCTTTTGATGAATACCATTTCTTCCTTACAGACACAGCCGCCCTTGCCCACCAGCAAGACTACTGCCGCAGTGCCTTTCCCCAATCGTTCCAGCGGGGAGCCTTCCATTTTTTCCCGCAAAACAGGCTGCACCAGCAACTGGAAGTAACCCCGTATACCGTTTTCCATCTTTCCGACCCCATTACCACCTTCACCCGGCTGGCACGCCTGCGCAACGCCTATGCCCCGTTCCTGTTTCCCATAACAGGCACTACCCACTCCTTAAGCTACGAACGCTTCATGCCCGCTTTTTTGGGCCATTTGTGGGGCGGTGCCACTGCGCGCGATGCTATTGTGGGCACTTCTCATGCGGCCACTGCCATGCTGGAACACACCTTTGCCCTGCTGCGCCAAAACTACCCCTGCCCGGCAACCGCCCATGCCCCGCACCTGGAACGCATCCCCCTGGGGGCAAACCCTTTGTTCAGCTCACCCGCTGGGCACAACCCGCGCCAGTATTTTTCCGGGCACGGGGCAGCCATGCGTGCCCGCCTGGGCCTTGGCACGGAAACCATATTCCTGTGCCTTGCCCGGCTCACAGTGGATTCCAAAATGGACCTTGCCCCCCTGCTTTGTGCCTTGCAACGGGCCGCTGGCCTGGGCCTTTGCCAGGAAGAAACGGTGCTGGTGGTGGCAGGCTGGGCAGAAGAAAATGCCCCCCTGCCCCAGGCCCTGGCGGCCATGGCCCAGCGTATGGGAATACGGTTTATTCCTTTTTTACGCCCCACAGACGAAGAATGCCTCGCCCTGTATGCTGCGGCAGACGTATTTGTTTCCCCTTCCGACAACATTCAGGAAACCTTTGGGCTTACCCTTGCCGAAGCAGGCAGCATGGGCTTGCCGGTTATTGCTTCCAACTTTAATGGTTACCGGGACATTATTATACACGGGGAAAGCGGCCTGCTGGTGCCCACCATTGGCCCGGAAAGCTGTGAGGAAACAAACCTGCTTGCCGGAACCTGGTTTGACAACCAGTACCACCTGCGCCTTGCCCAACAAACCTGCGTAAGCGTGCCTGACCTGGCCAAAGCCCTGGCCCAGCTTGGCACAAACCCGGCCTTGCGCCAAGCCATGGGGCAGGGCGGGGCCACGCGGGCACGCGCCCATTTTTCCTGGCCCGCCATTGCCTCGGCCTATGTTGCCCTGTGGCAACGCCTTGCCAGCACCCCATTGCCCCCGCAGGAAGAAGCCAGAATACGCAGCCTGCGCCACCCCCTTGCCCCGGACTTTGCCCACAGCTTCCGTGCCCACTTCAGCCACACCCTGGGGCCGGAAAGTACCTTGCTGGTGCGCCGTACCCCCACGGGTGATGCTGTATATCAGGGAAGAATGCCTCCTTTGCTTTACGCAGGTATGGATCTTATGATAGATGAAGAACCCCTGCACCGCATGCTGCTGGCTGCCCGCAAGCCGGTTATGGTAAAAACGCTTATGGAACTCCTGCGCCAGCACTGGCCCACGGTGCAACAGGGCATTGCCCAGGAACGTGCAGCTATGGTGGTGCTTTGGGCATTAAAGCACGACTACCTGGAAGAAGTGGATGCCCCGCAGAAGAGAACTGCCCCCTGAAACAGCACGGTAATGACCCGCCACACCACAGCGCACACCCAGTAAGAATTGCAGAGCGTTTCACCCTTACCCAGGAACTTCAGCCACAGCAACAGCCATGATACGAAAACTCGCAATCAATGAACTTCAGGTGGGCATGCGCATTATTGGGCGTGGTCTTGGCTGGCAAATAGAGGAACACACCTTTGGCGAAGACCTGGATATTACCTCGGCAGAACAGATAGCCAACATTGCCGGGCAAGGCTTTACCGAAGCGTTTGTTTACCTGCCAGACCCACCGGACACCCCTGCCCAAAGCAATGGGGAACAGCCAGCCCCCCCTGGCTTTCATCCTTCGGCCCCCCTGGCGGAAGAACTGCCAAAAGCCCGCGCCCTGCACAACCAGTGTACAAAGTATGCCCAAAAATTCATGACAGACATGGGCAACGGCAAGTTCAGTTACGATGAAGCGGAACCCTTTGTGGAAAACCTGCTGCACAGCACCCAGCGCAACCCTGGGGCTCTCCTTTCCCTTGCCCAATTGCACCAGTCAGACAGCTACACTTACCGCCACTGCATCAATGTTTCCATTCTTTCCATTGCTGTGGCCCAATACCTTGGCAAACCCAGTAATGAAATTTTTATTGCCGGGTACGCTGGTCTGTTTCACGACCTTGGCAAGGCCCTTATTCCCCAGCACGTGCTCAACGCCCAGCGCAAACTGAACCCGGCAGAATTCAAAGTGATTCAAAAGCACCCCACCATGGGGTATAATGCCCTGTTGCAGGTGCCCAAAGTGCAGGACGATGTGCTCAGCGCCACCCTTGAACATCATGAAAAATTCGATGGCTCCGGCTACCCCGCCGGGCTGTGTGGTACATCCATCAGCCGCATTGGCAGCATTGTGGGCATGGCAGATGTGTATGACGCCCTTACCAGCAAACGCCCTTATAAAGATGCCATTTCCCCCAGCAAAGCCCTGGGCATAATGTTCCAAATGCAGGACAAAGCCTGGCCCAAGGGCCTGCTTACCGAATTTATCCAAATGCTTGGGGTGTACCCCGTGGGCAGCGTGGTGGAACTGGCAAACGGCGCACTGGCTATTGTGACAGACACCTCGGAAAGCGCCGTCAAGCCCAAGGTTGTTATTGTGCGCACCCCGGAGGGCACCCCCACCCATGAACAGTGCAACCTGACCTCGTATGCAGACCTGACCATAACCGCAGCCTTTACCCCGGAGGAAAAGGAAGTGGATGTGCTGGGCGTAATGGAAGCCTGCACCCAATAGCTCTCTTCCTCAGAACAACGCAGTGTTACTCCATGCACAGCGCTGTTCAGTCTCATCCGCCCAGCCTGTGAACGCAGCACTTCGTTATACGAATACTTCTTGTGCTACATCTTCCAGGACAACAAAATACGACTCTTTTTTTCCAGGCCTTGCTACAACACAAAAGTCTGGTTATAAGGTATGTAGGGCATTTTTGTTTCCTTTTCCACATTGTCCCTCCACCTTCCCACTTTTCGGGTGGTATCTTTTCATATGATACAAAAGATGAGCATAGAGGAACTTGCTGTTGGCATGCGCATTATCGGGCGTGGTCTTGGCTGGCAAATTCAACCCAACACCTTTGGGGAAGACCTGGACATTACCTCCCAGGAGCAAATTCACAACATCCGTGAGCTTGGCTACACAGAAGCCTTTGTGTACTTGCCAGACCCACCGGAGCAGTGCGCCCCAGCCCAGCCCACGCAGCCTTTTCCGCCCCCAGGCTACCAGGGCCCCACTGTTGCCCTGGCAGAAGAACTGCCCAAGGCGCAAGCCCTGCACGCCAAATGCACGGTGTATGCCCAAAAGTTTATGTCTGATTCGGCCAAGGGTCGCTTCAATTATGATGAGGCAGAACCTTTCGTAGAAGGATTACTTGCCAGCACCCAGCGCAACCCAGGGGCACTGCTTTCCCTTTCTCGCCTGCACCAGACAGACGCATACACATACAAACATTGCGTTAACGTGGCCATTCTTTCCATTTCCCTGGCCCGCTCCCTGCACCACGACACCATGAAGGTGTTTACCACCGGGTACGCCGGGCTCTTTCACGACCTGGGCAAAGCGCTTGTGCCAAAGCAGATACTTAACGCCCCGCGCAAGTTAAGTACCACAGAATTCAAGGTAATGCAGGAACACCCCACCCTGGGTTACCGGGAACTGATGCGTGTGCCGCAAGTGCAGGAAGACGTGCTGCGCGGCACCCTGGAACACCACGAAAAGTTTGATGGCACAGGCTACCCCGGCAATCTGGCAGGGGCGGCCATTAGCCACATTGGCACTGTGGTGGGCATGGCCGACGTATACGACGCCCTTACCAGCCAGCGCCCCTACAAAAGCTCCATTCCCCAGAACACGGCGCTGGGCATTATGTTTCAAATGCGCAACAAAGCCTGGGCAGAAAGTATGCTGGCGGAATTTATTCAAATGCTGGGGGTGTACCCGGTAGGCAGCGTGGTGGAACTGGAAGACGGCACCCTGGCGGTGGTTACAGACGTTTCCGAAAACTCCACAGCGCCCAAAGTGATGGTGGTGCAGAGCCAGCTAGGAAAAACCATACGAGAAATGCGCGATTTGACCCGGCAGGGGGAAGCACGCATTGTCACGGCCTATACGGCGGAAGAAAAAAATGTGGACGTACTGAGCGTGCTGGCAAGTGTAACGGAGTAGCAAAGGCCGAGGCCCAAAACGGACCTCGGCCACTCTTTGGTCATGCCCCGCCTTAAAAAATGAGCACAACCCAGCCAAACGGAATAGAGCAGCGCATATCTAGCACACGCCTTCATCAATTTCGGCATAGCAATGCAGCCGCTGCGCGTCCAACAGAATTAGTTCGTGCCGGGAATACGATTCCAGAATACCTCACGCAGGCGGGCAAACGCCTTGTGCAGGGAACCACGGTAAATGCCCAGCAAGGAAGCAAGGTCTTGCTGGCTTATGTGGGGCACAATAATGCCCCCTTCCCGGTGGTGCAAATACAGTAAATGAGTGGTTCCTCAAAGGTACAAAGCCCTAACCCACAGGAGTTTGCCATGTCGCAAAAAAAGTATGTGAAAAATGCTGTCTTCATCATGCTGGACACGCTCCCCTTCAACTATCTTGGCTGCTACGGCAGTAAGGTAGTGAAAACCCCCAACCTAGACCGCCTGGCCCGCAGAAGCACCCTGTTTGAAAACGCATACAGCGAAGGCCTGCCCACTGTGCCTGTGCGCCGCTGCCTTATGACCGGGCGCTTCACCCTGCCTTACGGCGGCTGGAAGCCCCTGGAACACGACGACACCACCCTGGCAGACATTTTGTGGGGACGCAAATGGCAAACTGCCCTTGTGTATGACACACCCCCCATGCGCCTGCCCAAATTTGGCTATTCCCGCGGGTTCGACTATGTGCAGTTTATGCCTGGGCATGAACTTGACCACACCTCCTTTTCCGACGTGCCTTTGGACCCTGCCTTCAAGGCAGAAGACTACACCTCTCCCACCATGGTGTTCAATGAACAAGGCGAAATGATTGACCAAGACAGCCAAGCCCTGATTACAGAGCTTGACCTGTTCCTGCGCCAGTTCCAGAACCGCCGCACCGACGCAGACAGCTATGTGGCCAAGGTTACAACTTCTGCCCGCCGCTGGATTACCGACGTGCGCGACAAAACCCGCCCGTTTATGCTGTGGGTTGATTCCTTTGACCCGCATGAGCCCTGGGACCCACCATCAGTGTGGGCTAACGAACCCTGCCCCTACGACCCGGACTACAAGGGCAACCCCCTGGTGCTTACCCCCTGGACCCCCCTTGAAGGCCGCGTAACAGAGCGCGAAGCAGAACATGTGCGCGCCCTGTGCATGGAAAAAATTACCGTTGCCGACAAATGGGTCGGTAACCTGCTGGATACACTGGAAGCGGAAGGCCTGATGGATGAAACCCTCATCATTGTTACTTCCGACCACGGCCAGCCCATGGGCAACGGGGAACATGGCCATGGCATTATGCGCAAGTGCCGCCCCTGGCCTTATGAAGAACTGGTACACGTGCCGCTTATTGTGCACATGCCCGGCACAAAGCCCAACCAGCGTATTACAGGGTTTGTGCAAAACGCAGACATCATGCCCACCATTCTGGACGCCCTTGGCATTCTGGACAGCACAGAGCGTCCTGACTCCGGCCACGGCTTCCCTGTGTACGACTGGTCCGACATTCATGGGGAAAGTCTGCTCCCCCTCATCAATGGCGAAAAAGAGACCATTCGTGACCACGCCATTGCCGGGTATTTTGGTAAGTCCTGGTCGTTGATTACAGAAGACTACACCTTCGTACACTGGCTTATCAATGACTTTAAGGATAGCCCCATCCTTAAGGGCGACATGAATGACAGCGAAGAAATGTGGAGCTGCACCGCCGGGGCAAAAGTGATTGTGCCGGAAAACGACCAGTTGTTCGACAGAAAGAAGGACCCCTTTCAGCTCAACAACATTATTACCCAAAAACCTGAAGTGGCAGAAGAACTGTTGCAGCGCTTGAAGCTTCGCATTGGCGAACTGCGTACTTCCTAAGGCTATTTTGCATGCTATTGGGGAGGCTCTGCCTCCCCAAGCCCCTCCGCCAAGGGCAGGCTGCCCTTGGAACCCCACATAAACGTTCTCTGCTTCGCAAGGCGAAACAGAAAACGCAAATGGGGGTCAAGGGGCGTCACGCCCCTTGCAGGGGGTTGGGGGACAGGGTCCCCCAATAGAAAGCTAGAAATACCAACAACCCCCCCGGCATACTACTATGCCGGGGGGGGTGTTTATACAGCAAGCCCTTTAGGAGGTACTAAGCAAATGACATTCAATTCCGTTCAGGCTATAACCACACAGGAAAGTTGGGGTAAGCCTTGCTACACCGCGCAAGAGCCCGTTTTTTATGCACAATGATTGTTACTTCACCTTATCGCAGCGAGGGACACAATGGAAATTAAAATAGCAGGAATGAATGATCTCGAAGGAATACTCGCATTACATAAAAGGTATCACGTAACCTCAATTAGCCCTGAGGACAAGCCTGACGGTTTTGTGACAACAAACTTTACCCAGGAACAGCTTCAAGCGCTTATAGAACAGGAACGTGGCATAACCATTGCGAAGGATGGGGATACCGTTATTGCCTACGCCATGGCAGCCTCATGGCAATTTTGGTCTGCATGGCCATTATTTATTCATATGATACAAAAACTTCCTGAACATTCTTTTAATGGGCAGGCACTTAGCGTAGAAAACTCGTACCAATACGGCCCAATTTGTGTTGACAAATTATACCGTAGCACTGGTGTGTTTGATGCAATTTTTTATGCGTCACTTGCAAGCATGGTGCATCGCTACCCGATTATGATTACCTTTATCAACAAAATCAATCCTCGGTCGTATGCAGCTCATACCAAAAAAGTAACAATGGATACCGTGTGCACTTTTCAGTTCAACAACAATGACTACTATATGCTGGCGTGCCCCACAAACCAAAAGCCTGCGTAATTCGTACCTATATAAGTGGTGTTGCTGGTTGTGCCGCATTAACGAAAAAGCACCTCGCAATACTCAGGGTATTTTTTGACTATACCCGCCAACGACAGCTCGAGCCTCTTGTTTTGTATTACAAAGGAACGCCATGAAATAGAGGTTATATTTCATGGCGTTTTTATAATGTCCTGCTTTGCTTGCAAGCAACCTTAATTCTGTTCAAACTCCTTGCCCTTTTCAAACGCTGCAAGCACCCCTTGAATAAGTTGCCCGCGCACGCCAGCAGTATCAAAGCTGGTGGTAGCAGCAATGGTGGTGCCACCGGGGGAAGTGACTTCTTCCCGCAGAATACTGATGTGCTGTCCCGTTTGCTTGGCAAGCAGGGCACTGCCTTCCATAAGGGAAAGCACAATACCGCGGGCCGCAGCGCGTGAAAGGCCCATGTTTACCCCGGCATCCACCAGGCCTTCTGCCATGTAATACATATAAGCAGGGCCACACCCGGCCAGGGCACCATAGGCATTCATCTTGTTTTCAGGCAGTTCCACCACTTCACCAAGGTAGGCAAACAGGTAACGCACAATTTTTTTCTGCTTATCCTGCAAATCCGGGTCGTCCAGGCACAAGCCAAAATGCCCATGCCCAGCAGCCACCAGGGTGTTGGGCATTAGCCGCACCACGGCGCAGGCGCGTTCCACGCCTCTGTCCAGGGCAGCTATAGTAACCCCCACGGCAAGGGAAATAGCCACATGTTCCATCGTCACATAGGCTTTAATGGTTTGCAGTACCCCAAACATTTGAGCAGGCTTTACGGCCAGAATCATATACTGGCTTTTTTCCGCCACTTCCTGCATGGAAAAGCAGGGCGCAGCCCCCAGTTCTTGCAGGGCCGCCATTTTTTCCGGGTTTCTATCATACACAAGTAACGGGAAATGTTTGGAAAGAGTAGCGTTGTTTAAAATACCACGGGCAAGGGCAGACCCCATGTTCCCGCACCCAATAAGCCCCAATGGCAGGGCTGCATTGGCTGTATTTGTCACTTCAGTAGTAGTTGTCATGTTGCCTCCCTAACGGCTTACAATATCGCACGTACTAAAAAGATAGGCGATTTCACCAGCAGCAGATTCCGGAGAATCTGATCCATGCACAGAATTGTGCTCAAGGCTTTGGGCAAAACGCTTACGCAAGGTTCCTTCCGCCGCATCTGCCGGGTTGGTGGCCCCCATAAGGGTACGGTAGCGGGCCACGGCGTTTTCCCCTTCCAACACACAAGCTACCAACGGGCCGGAACACATATAGGTTGCCAGGCTGTCAAAAAAAGGGCGTTCACGGTGAACCGCATAAAACCCTTCGGCCTGCGCCTTGGTAAAGTGAATCATACGCAGGGCGCACACGTGCAGGCCTTCTGCTTCAATAGCTTGCAGCACAGCCCCCACAAGATTGCGGTTTACGGCATCTGGTTTAATTAAACACAACGTGCGCTGGCGCATGGGAAGCTCCTTTGAATAAACGGGGGGGGTAAAAGACCAGGAAGCAGGGTAGGCAAAAAGCAGGCTTTGCGCCTTGTCCTTTTAGGGAACCTCTAAAAACTGGAGGTTCCCGTGTGGCGCAGGACGCGCCGCCATTTTCAATGCTTGCAAGGTATTGAAAATGAAAGACGAAGCCGAATTCATTTCGGCAAGTCTTCTCTAAAAATTGCCAGGACGACAATTTTTAGAGGTACCCTTTAGTAAGGGAAGGCGCCAAACCCACTACATAATAAACCCGTATTAATGTAAATATTATTCCGGGGCTGCGGCCAGGAACACTTCGTCGTGCCCGTCATTCTCTTGCATACGCACATGCACCCTGTCGCTGCGCAGGGTGGGCACGGTAAGCCCCACATAATCCGCATGAATGGGTAGTTCCCTGTGGCCTCTGTCCACCAGCACCAAAAGCTCCACCCGGCTGGGCCGGCCAAAGTCTGCCAAGGCTTCAAGAGCAGCGCGAATGGTACGGCCCGTGTACAGCACGTCGTCCACCAGCACCAGCACCGCGCCATCCACAGAAAAAGAAATATCTGTTTGCAACACTTCCGGCTGCTTTACAGAGGTTCTCCAGTCATCACGGTACAAGGCAATATCCAAAGTACCATGGGGCAAGCTGCGGCCAAGCACGGTTTTCAGGCGCTTGCCAAGGCGGGCGGCAATAGCAACACCCCGGCGCTGAATGCCCACCAGGGCCAACTTTTCGCAGTTGCCATGGCGTTCAATAATGGCAGCCGCAAGGCGGTTCAGCGCTTCATCCATTTCCTGGGCTGTCATAAGGCAACGGTCTTTTCCCATGGCGTCCTCCAGCGTTATCAAGTAACGCATTTTTGCAAAACAGGCAATGCACTATTCTTTATGTAAGGTGCTTCTTTTGTCTTGAGTACTTACTACGGAAAGCAGGCTTTTTACTGCTTCCCTACGGTTCTTCCCTAACGCCGACGGCATGAAGCGATCAAAAGGGGCTTCGGCATCTTCCCCACCGAGGGAGCGGAATGAGGAAACGCTGCCAAACGGAAAGAGACAGTGCTTCCTAGCTTTTCAATGCGCGCTTGAAGCCCGGTGCTGCCCGTAAAATAACTTCTTTGTCCACACAAAATGCCAGGCGGAAGTGCCCCGGCCCGCCAAAGCCGGAACCCGGAACAGCCAGTACCAGCTCTTTTGCCAGGCGCTTGACAAAGGCCACGTCGTCGCCCCCTGGCGCCTTGGGGAAAAAGTAAAACGCCCCGCGCGGCATTTGGAATTCATACCCTGCGTCTTGCAACACCTCAGCCATGGCTTTGCGCCGTGCATCATACACACTGGCGTCCACCTGGGAACCGAGAGCTGCCAGCATCAGGTGCTGGCCAATGGCAGGGGGGTTTACAAAGCCAAGGGTACGGTTGAGCTGCACAAGCCCTGCCATGAGGGTGGCACTTTCTTCCATAAGGGCAGAAAGCACAATGTAGCCCACACGTTCCCCCGGCATAGACAAATTCTTGGAAAACGAACTCACCAGCACGGCAAAGCGGTACATGGGCAGCAGGCTGGGCACTTCCACCCCATCAAAGGCCAAAAAGCGGTAGGGTTCGTCTGCAATAAGGTACACAGGGCGGCCATGCTTTTGTGAAGCCGCGTCCAGAATGGCGACCAGCCCTTGCAGTTCTTCCCGCGTATACACGGCACCCGTGGGGTTGTTGGGCGAATTGATAATAACCGCCCTGGTACGCGGGGTGATGGCTGCTTCAACGGCGGGCAGGTTCAGGGCAAAGGTTTCCGGCATGGTGGGCACAGGGCGTAATACCCCGCCATGGTTGGCAACGTAAGGGCCATACTCCGCAAAGTAGGGGGCCATTACCAGCACCTCATCCCCAGGGTTCAGCACGGCATGAAAAAAGACGTTGAGCGCCCCGGCAGCCCCGCAGGAAAGCATGACATTTTCTGTGGCAATGGGGGTGCCTTGCTCTATACTCAGGTGCTTTGCCAGCGCTTCACGCGCGAAGGGATAGCCGCCATTGGGCATATACCCCAAAGCAAAAGGCTTGCCCAAGGTTTCCGCAAAAGCCCGCAAGCCCTGCGTCACTGCCGCTGGCGGTGCCAGGTCTGGGTTGCCAAGGCTAAAATCGCACACAGCCTCTTCGCCATGCTGCTTTTTTAGCATAATACCCTGCTCAAACATCTGGCGAATCATGGAACCACCAGCAATACTCTTTTCAGTGGCATCAGAAAGCATTTTCATACGGTCTCCCACACGGAATAATCAGTTTATTAGTATTTGTTGCATGACATGCCACACCGCGGCATGTGCCGTGCAGGCGACATGAAATTAATGGAGCACAACATGCTTTTTCACCATAGAAGGAGAACGCCCATATGGCAACAGGTGAACAATGGCATGGCCAAAAAAATGAGGGAAAAAACGTTTTACGGTTGTTTCCTCCTCTTTAAATAAAGACCATTGCAAAACTATGTGTTGCGTGCTTTTTGGAGCGTCTTCCCTGCGGGAAGTCGCTGTAAGACTATTGCATAATAGTCTTACATAATTCTTCGCGTCACCCCCAGCTACGTGCGCTTTGCTGCGCCCGCCCTTGCAAAAAACTGCGCGCCTTGCCAAACGAAAAAACTTCGTGTTTCCACCCACGCGGAGCGGCAAACAAAACAAGAAAAGAGGAATGGTCTGGCGCTTGCGCCGCACCATCTCTTGTTTTCCCCCTTCCCTGCAAAAAAAGAGGCGGCCCCCAGGCCGCCTCTTTCTCGTTTCTTTTATAGCTACTTATTTCACCGTCACCGTATACTTCTTCACAAAATCCACCGGATTATAACTCAACTTCGCCTGCCGCAGGCCCTCTTCATCCAGGTCTTGTTCCCTGTTTATCAGGGTAAACCCCTTCCCCTGGTCCTGGGCAAACAAATAGTTAATGGCTTGGTACACGCCTTTCACGTTTGGCGCACCCTTTTCAAAATGAATCACCATGGTATCTGGCCCGCACGGCTCTGCCAGCGTATACGCCACAGGCGTGCCATCCACCCGAATAATGCCCCCGCACAGGCCGGGAATGCTTTGCCAGTGGGTAAGCACGCGGGCCACGGCGTCGTTTTCCGCCAGCAGGGTTTCAGACCCCTCGCAGTCGCGCCAGCGGCACCATTCATTCTGCATGTTCAGCACCGTTTCCACGCAGTGTTCACTCAGTGAATTATAGGTGTATTCATACATTTTTTGAAACTGCTTGAGCAGGTTCTTTTTTTTATGGAAACGGTTGCCGGAAAGGGTAGCAAGCTCTTCTGCCGAGTACAAATAATCCCATTGCCCGCGGGCTTCTTCAAGCTGTACCCGTTCCCCCAGCTTTTCCTGCCAGAGCAGGGCAAGGCGTTCCGGCACCCGAATAAAGGTATTGCCAGTGGCAATTTCCGCAAAATCATTCCAGTTTTCCACAGCCGACCAGTCCCCAATGGGTGCCCAGTGTTTGGTTTCCCCTTTGGCTGTTTGCTGCATCCAGCACAGGGGGCCTTCAAAGCGCCATTGCAGGCCATAATGCGGGGCCCAGCCCCACAGGTTGGCAAAGGTATAGTCGGAAGCACGGGTGCCGCAACTATGCCACAGAGTACGGTACTGCTCTATGCTGGCAAGGGAAATGGGGGAATATTCTTGGGTCATGTTATGCTCGTTGGGTTCGTTTGGCGGTAAGGGCAAACCTGTACCAGTTAAGGCGCAAGAAGACATAATAATGCGCCGCAGCGCCTACGCACTGGGAAATAAGCATGGCGCAGAATACCCCGGCAGCGTCCTGCCACAAAATGTGGCCTAAAAACCAGGCCAGGGGCAGGCGCACCAGCCAAATGCTCATGCTGTTCACCTTCATGGGGTACAAGGTGGCCCCTGCCCCGGTAAGGATGCCTGTCATGACCATGCTGGTTACGGTAAAGGGGGTGGAAACAAGGTTGTAGCGCATGTAGCTTATGGCCTGGGCCTGCACGGCAGCGTCTGGCGCCACAAAGGCGGAAATGGCGGGCACAAAGGGAAACATAATGGCAGCCACAAGGCTCATAAGTATGGCCCCTGTTGCGGCAACCCGCAGCCCCACCCTTTTTGCTTCTGCCGGGTTGCCTGCCCCAAGGCAGTGCCCCACCAGCACGGAGCCTGTGGCACTGAAGGCCATGGCAGGCAGAAACAGCAATGACTCAATGCGCATGCCAGCAGTAAGGCCAGCCAGGGCAGTTTCCTGGTTCATGGGCAAGGTGGCGGTAATGGTGAACAGCACAAGGTAGCCAAGTTGCCACAGCACTTGCATGCCACCGGAAGGCAAGGCCACACGCAGCAAATAGGGGGCGGCCTTTTTTTGCCAGCGCAGGGGGGCAAAGGCTTTTGAGGAAATGTAGCCCTTTTTCCACAGCATGAAGCAGTTGAACAGTGCGCCAGCACTAACGGCCACAAGGCTTGAAACAATAATGCCCTGTGCCCCAAAATTGGGCAGGCCGAACATGCCAAGGCCAAAGCCAAAGTCCCCAATGGCATTGAACAGGCACATAATCATGCCGGAAGCCAGGGGAATGAGCACGTTTTTACGCGAGCGGAAAATGGCCATGGTTTGTATGGCCAGGTAGTTGGCAGGAATAACCCACAGCACAACGGCCCAGAGTTCGTTGGTAAGGGGAAGCAGGTTTTGCGGCACGCTGAGCAGGGAAAAAATAATGTCGCGCAGCACCCAGCCCAGCAGTACAATAAGGCCGCACAGGCCAAGGGCCAGGGTGGTCATAAGCCCGGCATAGCGTTCTGCCCGCAGGGGCATGCCTGCCCCAAGTGACTGGCTCATGGCGGCAATGCCGCCGTTGCTCAGGGCCATGCCCACCACCAGCAGGGTGAACTGGCACTGAATAATAATGCCAAACGCCGCCTGCACGTTAGGGTGAATGCGGCCTGCCACCACAACGTCGGTAAAGCCCACCAGAAACTGGAAGAGCATCATGAGAATCTGGGGCCAGGTGAGGTTCCAGATTTCGCGTGAAGAAACCCGCGAGGGGGAGGAAATGTGTGGGGGCATGGGATTTCGCTTTCGGTAAGTGGGGAAATGCTGCTTTATTCCGTTTGGCGGCGTTTCAAAAACAAGCTCGTGCCTTGCCAAACGAAAAACGTAGCATTTCCAAAAACAGTTGAATCAGTGCTTCCTTACGGAAGGGGATTTGAGGAAGTATAAGCTTTTCATCTGGTTTGTGAAGAGGCGTGCAAGTAAATTAAATTTGCTGCGTGTGTAATGCATTACTGCGCGTGGGGGATACGCACAAGAGGAACCCCCTGTTGGCAGCGGGTTCCTCTTGCTTTAGATGTGCCAAACAGGCTTGTTCTGTAATTACTTTGCAGCAGGGCGCTTGGGGGTGTAACTGCACAGCGGCTCTTCTGCCATGTATTCCCCGGTAAGGCTGTGCGCCCGTGCCCGGCAACCGCCGCACACCTTGTGGTATTCGCAGGTGCCGCACTTGCCATGGTATTCTGCTGGGGTGCGGAACTGTACAAACGGCTTGGAAGCGCGCCAAATTTCCGGGAAGGGCGTTTTGCGCACGTTGCCGCAGTCAATTTCCAGGTAGCCGCAAGGCTGCACTTGCCCGTTGTGGCTGATGAAGCAGAACCCTGTGCCCCCAAGGCAGCCACGGGTAAGGGCGTCCATGCCAAAGGTGTCTGGCGTTACAGGAATGCCGTCTTCCTTGGCCCGTTGGCGCATAATACGGTAGTAATGCGGGGCGCAGGTGGCCTTTAAGTGCATGGAAGTGGTTTTGCGGAAATCGTAAAACCAGTTGAGCACTTCTTCATATTCTTCTGCGGTAATCACTTCTTCCGCCAGTTGGGCGGCCCGGCCCATGGGCACCAGCAGGAAAATGTGCCATGCCGCTGCCCCCAGTTTTTCCGCAAGGTGGAAAATTTCCTTGAACCGGGGCAGGTTTGTTTTGGTCACAGTTGAATTGATTTGAAACTCAATGCCTTCAGCCTTCAGGTACTCAATGCCCTTCATGGCCTGTTCATAGGCACCAGGCACGCCCCGGAACACGTCGTGTTCAGCGGCGGTGGCACCGTCAATGGAAATGGAACAGCGCTGAATGCCTGTTTCTTTCATGCGGCGGGCGCTTTCCGGCGTAATCAGGGTGCCGTTGGGGGCCATAACGCAGCGCAGGCCCTTGCTGTTGGCATGGTCTACCAGCTCGAAAATGTCGTGCCGCAAAAGCGGCTCGCCCCCGGTAAAAATAATAATGGGGTTGCCTGTTTCCGGGAAGGTATCGATAAGTGCCTTGGCTTCCGCTGTGGAAAGTTCGCCGGGGTATGGCTCCAGGTGCGCTTCTGCCCGGCAGTGCTTGCAGGCCAGGTTGCAGGAACGGGTCACTTCCCAGGCAATAAGGCGCAAAGGGGGTGCCCCATTGGGCAGGGTGCGCTGGGGGTTGCCGGCAAGGCCGTCGCCGCGCATGGCCCCATGCCCGCCGGGATGTGCCCCGTGGGGGTTGGGCTTGCCACTGCCTGCATGGGGGCAGCGGGGTTTTGTGTTATCTTCGGTATGAAGGTGTGCCCCGTGGGGATTGGGTTTGCCACTGCCTGCATGGGGGCAGCGGGGTTTTGTGTCTTCTTCCGCTTCAAAAGGGGGTTTTGGATGCATTAGAGAAGCCTCTTATGAAGAATATCTTCAGTAAAGTACGTCAAAATAAGGTCAGCCCCGGCCCTGCGAATGCCAATGAGCGATTCAAGCACGGCCTGGGTTTCGTCCAGCCAGCCGTTGCCGGCAGCGGCTTTGATCATGGAATATTCGCCGCTTACCTGATAGGCCGCAACGGGTACATCAAAGGTATTGCGCAGGTCGCGAATAAGGTCAAGGTACGGGCCTGCGGGTTTTACCATAATAATATCTGCGCCTTCGTCCACGTCTGCCTGCGCTTCACGCAGGCCCTCCAGCCTGTTGGCGGGGTTCATCTGGTAGGTTTTACGGTCGCCAAACTGCGGGGCAGATTCGGCTGCCTCACGGAACGGGCCATAAAAGCTGGACGCATATTTTACAGAGTAGGCCATGATGGGCAGTTCTTTAAAGCCGTTGTCGTCCAGGGCGTCGCGTATGGCGGCAACCCGGCCATCCATCATGTCGGAAGGGGCCACCATATCTGCCCCGGCCCGCACGTGGGAAAGGGCCACGTCTGCCAGCAAGGGCAGGGTGGCGTCGTTCTGCACACGCCCGGAAGGGGTAACCAGCCCGCAATGCCCATGAGATGTGTATTCACACAGGCACACGTCTGTGACCACAAAAAGGGTGGGGAAGCGCTGCTTTAAACGGCGCACAGCCTGCTGCACAATGCCGTTTTCAGCATACGCGCCAGAGCCTGCCGGGTCTTTGCTGGCAGGAATGCCAAACAGCAGGCAGGAAGTCAGCCCGGCATCCACTGCCTGGGCTACCCGCGCTTCCAGCTTATCCAATGAATACTGGCTTTGCCCCGGCATGGAAGAAATGGGCTTTTCAAACCCAGGGTCATCCGTTTCCGTGACAAAATACGGCATAATCAAATTCTGGGTAGCAAGGCGGGTTTCCTGAACCATATCACGCAGCACAGCAGAGGTGCGAAGGCGTCTTCCGCGAAAGAACATGGTGGACTCCTCAATAGGTAGGATAGAAAAATGGGGAGGCTCTGCCTCCCCATGCCCCACCGCCAAGGGCATGATGCCCTTGGAACCCCATCTTGCTGGTCTTTTTTGCTTCTGCCTTCGTCAGTTTCGTCACGCGCGACGCTCATGTATGTCTTTATACACATCACTCCGCCCGTAACTTCACTTCCTTGGCAGAACCAAAAAATCCTCAGCAATCGCGTTTACCTTTCTCTTTGCGAAATGGAAAGTGCTCATGCGGGGTCAAGGGGCATTATTCCCCTTGCAGGGGGTTGTGGAAAGCATAGGTCAAAGAAAAGAGCATAAACAAAAGAAGTTACAACCACAGGCCTAAGAAACGCTCAGTTTTTGTGTTAGGCAAGGCGCAAGTTTTTTCTACAGTGGGGGCTGGGCTCTTCTGCCCTGCCCCGCTGTAGAAAAAATGAAGCAACGACGCCAAACGCAATAAATGAGTGTTTCGCTATTTAATGCCGATTTCTTCGTCGGTCAGATAACAAGCCGGATCCTGTGCCCAAATGTCGCCGTACCAGGCTTCAGCCCGGGCGCGGAAGTTGCCGCCGCAAATAGGCAGGAAGCGGCACTTGGCGCAGCGCCCGCCCACGTGGGCTTTTTTATCTTTGAGCTTGGCCAGCAGTTCAATGCTGGGGTCGTTCCAAATTTCAGAGAACGGGCGCTCCAGCACGTTGCCAAAGGTATGGTTGCGCCAGAACTGGTCGGCGTGCACTTTACCGTCCCAGGAAATGCAGCCAATGCCCCGGCCAGAGTTGTTGCCTTCGTTAAACTGGAGCAACTGGAACACCTCTTCGGCCCGCTTGGGGTCTTCTTTGAGCAGGCGCATCCACACATAGGGGCCGTCGGCGTGGTTGTCTACGGTAAGCACTTCTTTGGGCTTGCCGCGTTCAAACAAATCGCGTGTTTTGTCCATAATCATGTCGACCACGGCGCGTGTTTCCGCATGGTCCAGGTCTTCCTTAATAAGCTCGGAACCGCGGCCGGAATACACCAGGTGGTAAAAGCAAATGCGGGGCACTTCCAACTCTTCCACCAGCTTGAACAGGGTGGGCACTTCGCTTTGGTTGCGCTTGTTAATGGTAAAGCGCAGGCCCACTTTCAGGCCTTCTGCCTGGCAGTTTTCAATGCCTTTCAGGGCTTTTTTGAAGGAGCCGGGCACAGCGCGGAAGCGGTCGTGTATTTCTTCGCCGCCATCTAAGGAAATGCCTACATAGGAAAGGCCCACTTCCTTCAGTTCGCGGGCTTTTTCTTTGGTAATAAGGGTGCCGTTGGTGGAAATAACGGCGCGCATGCCTTTGCTGGTGGCGTAGTGGGCCAATTCTACCAGGTCTTTGCGTACCAGGGGTTCCCCGCCGGAAAACAGCATAACCGGTGCACCAAAGGTGGCCAGGTCGTCAATAAGGGCTTTGGCCTGCGGGGTGGAAATGTCGTCCGTGCCGTTTTCTTCCAGGGCGTGGGCGTAGCAGTGCACGCACTTTAAGTTGCAACGCTGGGTCATGTTCCATACCACTACGGGTTTTTTATCTGCTGAAAACTGCAACAGGTGTGAAGGCAGCTTGCCTGAATCACGACCATAGCGCAGTGCATCCGAAGATTCTACCTGCCCGCAGTACAGTTTGGAAATACCTATCATGATGCCTCCTTGGAGGGGTCAGGTTGGAGGAGAAGAAAGGCCGCCTGCCCGGCAACAAACGCGGGGCGAAGAAGGAATAAAGGGCGGCTGATTTTACGGGGAAAAAAGCGTTGCCATGTGGCGCATCAAAAGTGTAGCGTTTTCACAGCCTTTGCACCCAAAGGGTTGCTTTACCCCGCCAAGGCTTTGCCGCATAGGGCCAAAGCCCACTCTGCCCATTACGGAAAGAGTGCTTTGGCAGACTACTCTGGCTAGGGCAATAATGCAAGAAAAACGCAGTGTGGTAAAGAAATTCTTTCCCCCAAGAAAACGGTGGAGGGCGTTGCATACACCGGTGGCCTGTGCTACATCAGGCCCGGAGCGAGCGCACGGCAGCGGCCCTTTTGGGCAACCCTGCGCCAACACTTCACGGCGCGTCTTTGACAGTCACTTTGTACATCATTTTTTGCGCTTACTGGAACATTCCCATGCATTCCCGGTCTCTGTTTTCCCAAAAGGAATCCTTCTTTTCACTTAGCTTTGTGGCCATTTGTGTGGCAAACCTGCTGTTGTTCGTGGCATTCTATTTTATTATGCCCGTGTTGCCCATGTACCTTTCGCTGGAGATGAAGGCAGGCCCGGTGGCCATGGGCAGTATTTTGGCTGCCTACACCCTGTGTGCCCTTATGGTACGCCCGTTTGCCGGCTATGTGGCAGATGCCTATAAAGGCAAAACCCTGTTTCTGGTGACCTTTTTTCTGTTTTCTTTGTGCTTTGCAGGCTACCTGTTGCCCGCAAGCCTGACCCTGCTGTTTTTTTTGCGGGCAATCCACGGCGTTTCCTTCAGTATGGTTACCACTTCCACCACCGTGTATGTGGTGGAAGTGCTGCCCCCGGCCCGGTTGGGGGCTGGTATTGGTTTTTTTGGGGCAACAGCCGCCCTGGCCATGGCCCTTGGCCCCAGTATTGGCATGTTTGTGTTGGAACGCTATTCCTACCCGGTGGTATTTGCCAGTAGCATTGGTGTTGCCACCCTGGGCCTTGCCATTGGCCTGCTGGTGCGGCCCCTGCCTTCCACCAGTATTTCCCACAAGGCCCCCCTGCGCCTGAAAAGCCTGTTTTTGCCCGTGGTGAAAAAACCTTTTATTGCCTTTGCCCTGCTGGCATTTATTTATGGCTTGCTCCTTACCTACATTTCCCTGTTTGCCAGGGAAAAAGGCTTTACCCTGAACGTGGGCTATGTGTTCAGCCTTATGGCCCTGGGGCTTATTATAAGCCGCCTGTTTGCCGGGCGCTTTATTGATGGTGGCGGGCTTATACCCCTTATGAGCGCGGGCTACTTCATTGTCATTATTTCCTGTTTTGTATTTACCATAACCTGGCACGAATGGCTGTTTTTTGGCTCTGCCCTGTTCATTGGCCTTGGGTTTGGCCTGCTCATGCCAGCCTTCCAAACTATATTCACAACCCTTGTGGCCCCGCATGAACGGGGGCGCTCCAATTCCCTGTTTTTCAGCGCATTTGACCTTGGCATAGGCATTGCGGTGTTCTTTGGCGGGGTGGTGGGGGAAAAGCTTGGCATGCAAACGGCCTACCTGACCGGGGTGGCGTTGCTGGTGCTTTCTTTTCTGTATTTCCGCTTTTTTGTGGTGGCCCATTATGAAGCCAACAAAGTGGTGCAGTAAGGACATAACGAAGATAAAGCGTTGTAGGGCAGCACTCGTGCCTTGCACACAATAAATAAACGCCTGCCGCAATTCTGTGGCAGGCGTTTATTTATCCAAGCACTTGCCTGCTTTGCTCTGGACATGGCAACGCTGTTCATATATATAAACGCAAACAGGAGGCAGGCATGACCGAAGCAACATTACACAAACTGAAAATTCTGGCAGACTCTGCCAAGTACGATGCTTCGTGTTCATCCAGCGGGGTGGGGCGTGGCAATGCAGGCGGTAAAAAAACGGGCCAGAAGGCTGGCTTAGGCAGCACAGCCGCCATGGGGGTGTGCCATTCCTTTACCGACGATGGCCGCTGCGTTTCCTTGCTCAAGGTGCTGCATACCAACTACTGCAAGTATGATTGCGCTTATTGCATCAACCGGGTGAGCAACGACATTCCCCGCGCTGCTTTGAGTGTGCAGGAACTTGTGGACATTACCATTGAATTTTATCGGCGCAACTACATTGAAGGCCTGTTTTTAAGTTCCGGCGTAGTGGGCAGTGCAGACACCACCATGGAACGCATGGTGCGGGCCGTGCGTGAACTGCGCCAAAAGCATCGCTTTAACGGCTATATACACATGAAAAGCATACCCGGTGCCAGCCAGGAACTGGTGCACCAGGCAGGGCTGTATGCCGACAGGCTTAGCGTGAACATTGAAATTCCTTCGGAACGCAACCTGAAAATGCTGGCTCCGGAGAAAGACCATAAAAGCGTGTACCTGCCCATGCAGTACATTCAGCAGGGAATGCTGCAAAGTAAGGATGAGCGCAAGCGCCTGCGCAGTGCCCCACGTTTTGCCCCGGCAGGTCAAAGCACCCAAATGATTGTGGGGGCCAGCAACGAGCCGGACCACGCCATTTTACGCCTTTCTTCCATGCTCTATTCCGGCCCGCAACTGAAACGAGTGTATTATTCCGCCTTTGTGCCTGTGAATGGGCACGACGCACGCCTGCCTGTGCTGCAAGGTGCCCCCCTGGTGCGGGAAAACCGTTTATATCAGGCAGACTGGCTTATGCGTTTTTACGGGTTCGGGGCAGAAGAAATTGCCAGCCAGGAGCACCCCAACCTTGATTTGGAAATAGACCCCAAGCTGGGGTGGGCCTTGCGCAACCCAGCTTGGTTCCCCCTGGATGTGAACCGCGCCGATTATTTTGAAATTTTGCGGGTGCCCGGCATTGGCACCATAAGCGCCCAGCGCATTGTGCGGGCCCGCCGGGCAGCGCGCCTTGGGCCGGAGCACCTGCAAAAACTGGGGGTGGTTATGCGCCGGGCCAAGCATTTTCTGGCCTTTCCTGGCAATGGTGCTGCCCTGGTGAACGAGGCCGGGCCGGAAGCCGTGCGGGCCATGCTCACCACCAAAAGCGGGAAGAAGCCGGTGGCGTATCAATTGTCGCTATTCTCTTAATGTCCGCTGGGGGACGCTGTCCCCCAGGCCTCCTACAAGGGACGTGACGCCCCTTGACCCCCATTTGCGTTCTCTGTTTCGCCTTGCGAAGCAGAGAACGTTTATGTGGGGTTCCAAGGGCAGCCTGCCCTTGGCGGAGGGGCTTGGGGAGGCAGAACCTCCCCAAGGAAAGTAACACTATCAATTATGCAATTATTTCAGGGTGCAGTGTATGGTTGTTTTTTGCTATGATGGCACGTTTGAAGGGCTGCTCAGTTGCCTGTTCGACGCCTACACCATGAAGTGCTTCCCGGCGGGGTTGCTGGGGCCGGGGGACGTGCCCCCGCTGCATGCCAGCCAGGTGCATCAGGTTGAAACGGCAGAAGAAAAGAGCGGGCGGGTACTGGCGGGGCTGTGCAAGCGCCTTTCTGCCAGCGTTATGCATATGTTGCTTTTGGGGTGGCTGGCGGAAGAGCCGGGAACCGATATGACCATGTTCCGCTTTATGCGCAAGGTGTTTGACGGGGCCAGGGGCCAGGAACATAACATGGCAGATGATGACGTGTTGGCCTTAACCAAGCTGGCGCGGCAGGTCACCCATGAAGCGCACCTGATGAAAGGGTTTGTGCGTTTTCAGAAAACGGCGCAAGGGGTATACGGCGCGGTTATTGGGCCGCGCTACCATGTGCTGCCCCTGATAGTGGAGCATTTTGTAGAGCGCTTTGCTGACCAGAATTGGCTTATTTATGACGAAGTGCGCGGGCAGGGCGTCTATTTTGAAGACGGGCGCTTGCAGGATGCCACCCTGGATGCCCATCTTGTGCAGGAAGGCGGCCTTGCCAGCCACTTGCTGGCAGAAGGGGAAACCCTGTTTGAAAAGGCATGGCGCGGGTACTGCACAGCCACGGTAATTAAAGAACGGCTGAACCCCCGGTTGCAGCGGCGGTGTATGCCTGCCCGGTACTGGCGGTATATGACCGAAAAGCGGTTTCCCAAAGGGTTGTAGTGGGTAGCATAATAGTTTAGGAACGATAGTGGTTACTATTTGCTTTATTTTTTTCCATAAGGTGGTTCTTTTTGTTGGCATGCAAGGGCTAAACTTTGGGTTTTCCTATTGGCGAGAGCATGATATAGAGCATTGAACTCTTCAGTTTTCCTGTATACCCCTCTCTAGTCATTTTCACACTCTATGGGAGAAACCATATGCTACCTGTTGAATACCAAGAATTTCTCACTGCGCTCCAGGAATTTTTTCCGGAAGAGCGCGTGTATACCGACCCCCTCCGCACCTTGGCTTATGGCACAGACGCTAGCGTGTATCGCCTTGTGCCAAAAATTGTGCTGGATGCAGAAACAGAAGCCGAAGTGGTGCAAGTGCTTGTGCTGGCCCAGCGTTTTCGCTTGCCAGTCACCTTCCGGGCCGCAGGCACCAGCCTTTCCGGGCAGGGCGTAACGGACTCCATTCTTGTGCGCCTTGGGCGTGGGTGGACCAACTTTACGGTGGGCGCTAACGCGGAAACCATTACCTTGCAGCCAGGCATTATTGGTGGCCGGGCCAACACCATTCTGGCCGAGTTTGGCAGAAAAATCGGGCCAGACCCGGCTTCCATTGATAGCTGCAAAATTGGCGGCATCATGGCCAACAACGCCAGCGGCATGTGTTGCGGCACTTCAGACAACAGCTACAAAACCGTCATTTCCACCCGGCTTATTCTGGCTGATGGCACCGTGCTGGACACGGCAGACGCCAAAAGCCGGGCCCTGTTCAGCCGCAGCCACGCCCATATTCTTGAAGGGCTCAAAAGCCTGCGCGACGGGGTAATGGCAGACAAACCCCTGGCAGAGCGCATTCGCAAAAAATTCAAGATTAAAAACACCACAGGCTATAGCCTGAACGCCCTGGTAGATTTTGAAGACCCCTTTGAAATTTTGCAGCACGTTATGGTGGGCTCGGAAGGCACCCTTGGCTTTATTGCCGAGGTCACCTACCGTACGGTGGAAGAGCATAAGCACAAGGCTTCTGCCCTGTTCTTTTTCCCTTCCATGCACGCCGCGTGCGAAGCCGCCATTACCCTGAACAAGGCTCCGCTTTCCGCCATTGAGCTGCTGGACCGCGCTTCCCTGCGCTCCGTAGAAGGCCAGCCCGGCCTGCCCGAAGGGCTGGAAGCCCTTGGCCCGGACGTGTGCGCCCTGCTTATGGAAACGCGGGCAGGTTCTGCCAGTGTGTTGCAGGAACAAATTACCGAAGTGGAACGCCTGCTGCAACAGCATCCCACCGTGTTGCCCGGTGCCTTTACGGCAGACCCGGAAAAGGCCGCAGCCCTGTGGCTGGTGCGCAAAGGCATTTTGCCCAGCGTGGGCGGGCTGCGTAAAACTGGCACTTCACTGCTTATTGAAGATGTGGCCGTTCCCATTGAAAAGCTGGCAGATGCTGCCCTGGACCTGCAAGCGCTGTTTGCCAAGCATGAATACACCGTAGCCCCGGTGTTTGGCCATGCCCGCGACGGCAACCTGCACTTTGTTATTACCCAGGACTTCAGCTCTGATAAAGAAGTGGCCCGCTATGCCGCCTTTATGGACGACCTGTGCGCCACCATTACCAGCAAGTATGACGGTTCATTGAAAGCAGAACACGGCACGGGCCGTAATATTGCCCCGTTTGTGGAAATGGAGTGGGGCACAGCCGCTTTCAAACTCATGCATTCCATTAAAAATCTGCTGGACCCCAGCGGTATTTTGAACCCCGGCGTTGTGCTGAACTCCGACAGCCGCTCCCACCTGAAAAACTTGAAGCCCCAGCACCCGGCGGCAGAAAGCATTGACAAGTGCATGGAATGCGGTTTTTGCGAACCGGCCTGCCCTTCCCGCAACCTTTCCCTGACCCCGCGCCAGCGCATTACGGCCTGGCGGGAAATTCAGGGGGTGCGTAGCGGTGCTGTGCGCAGCGCCGACCTGAAAAGCCTGGAAAAAGGCTTTGACTACCTGGGCAATGCCACTTGTGCTACCGATGGCCTGTGCGGCACCCGCTGCCCCCTTGGCATTAACACCGGGGCTTTTATTAAAGATGTGCGGGCACAACAGGTTGGGGAGGTTGCCAACGCTGTTGCCGGGTTTGTGGCCCGTCACTTTGACGGGGTGTGCCGCACTGTTTCCATGATGCTTACCGCCGCAGACGCCACCCGCCGCACTGTGGGGTACCGGGTTATGCAAAACGGCTCCAGCCTGCTGCGCCTTGTTTCCCTGAAAACAAGCCCAAGCTGGAACCGCGCCATGCCCACTGGTGGCAAAAAACTGAGCAAGGCAGAAGCGTTGAACGGGAATCGTGATAAAGTGGTGTACTTCCCCAGTTGCATTAGCCGCACCATGGGCCCAGGGGCAGAACATCATGATAAACGTACGGAACCGGAAGTGGCCATTGCCCTGCTGCTGAAAGCCGGATTTGATGTCATTATCCCGGCAGAGGTGGAAAAACTGTGCTGCGGCATGGCCTTTGCCAGCAAGGGGCTACGCCCCCAGGCCGCTGCCAAGGAAGAAGCCCTTAACGCCGCCCTGCTACAGGCCACTAACAATGGCAATTATCCTGTGCTTTCTGAAACCAGCCCGTGCCTTTTGCACATGAAGGAAACCTTGGATAAACGCCTGAAACTGTATGAGCCTGTCAGCTTTACCCTGGAATACCTCAAAGACCGCCTGGAGTTTTCCACCCTGCCTAAAACGGTGGCTGTGCATGCCACCTGTTCTGTGCGTAAATTGGGGCTCACCCAAAAGCTTGCCCAGGTGGCAAGGCTGTGTGCCCAAACAGTGGTGGAACCAGAAGGCATTGATTGTTGCGGCTTTGCCGGGGACAGGGGCTTTACCCACCCGGAACTGAACGATTCTGCCTTGCAGGATTTGCGCATGCAGGTATGCCAATGCGAAGCTGGCTATTCCACAAGCCGCACCTGCCAAATTGGCCTTTCCCTGCACGGGGGCATTCCGTATTATTCCATCTTGTTCCTTATTGATGAAGCCACCCGTGCTTCCAAGGTGAAGGAACAGGCCACCCCGGAAAACGCAAACGCCACAGCCCTTGTGGTGAAGCCGGAATCACGCCCCATGGTGAAGCAAGACGCAACCCCGGCAGTGCATGTGACTTCACTGCCTGTGACTGTGCCTGAGAAGACTGCACCAGTGGCTGAAACACCTGTCCCTGTGGCAAAAAATCCTGAGCCCACAGCCCAAAAGCCTGCACCAGCGGGCAACATTCAGCCGGGAAAGGGCAAGAATACCCATGGCGGGAAAGGTAAAAAACGATAGAGGGAACGAGTGACCCTGAGTTCACACGGCTTTTGACAGCGCAATAAACAAACCCCTGCTGGCCTGTAACGGGCTGGCAGGGGTTTGTTCATTACTTGTGGGAATTGGCGTATTCTTAATGGGTTACAAGGCCTGCTTATCAGTTACGGTTGCACCTGGGTCAGGTCGCGGGCCGGGTCGCGCAGGGGGGTGCTAATGCCCGCAATGCCAAGCAGGGTGTGGAACAGATTGCTGTGGTGTACCTGTTCTTTGGTGTGGCCTTCCAGGGCTGCAATAATAGCAGGGTTTGCGGCCCGGAAGCTTTCGGAAAACCACAGGAAAAAGGGCACTTGCCGTTGTTCTGCCGCGGTGTTTTGCCCGTGGAAAAAGCGGCCTTCTTCGCCCAGCGATTCCCCGTGGTCGGAAACGTAGATAAGCACGGCATTCTTTGAGCGCAACAGGTCAATGGCGGCGCTGAGTACTTTGTCTGTATACAGCACGGTGTTGTCGTAGCTGTTGATAATGGTAGGAATTTCGCTGGTGCTCAGGGGGTAGTTGTAATCGTCCGGGGTAAAGGCGGCGTCTTCTTTGGGGTAGCCGTCGCGGTAGCCAAAATGGCTGCCATAGGGCGAAAGAATGTGCAGGGAAAACCCCTGGGCAGCGTCCAGTTGTTGTTGCAGTTGCCCCACCATAATCATGTCTGGCCGGGGGGAGTAAAAACGCTTGGCCCCTTCAGTGAGAATGGCGAAAGAATAATCGCTTCGGTTGGGTTTTGTATTGGCGCTGTAGGTGGCTACCGTAAACCCAAGCTTCTGCAAAATGCTTACAAACGAACCGTGGCTGCTTTGTTCCTGTTCTGGCAGGCGGTTGGTGAATATGCCAATAACGGATTCCCGCGTCCAGGCGGCGGTGGAGCGGGTACGGGGAAAGTTCACCAGCCGTTCCTTTGCCAGCAGCGGTGTTGTGCTGCGGGCATAGCCATTCATGCTCAGGTGGTCAGCCCGCAACGATTCCCCCACAACCAGCACAATGGTCAACGGTTCCTGCGGGCGCAGGCTGGCAGGAAACGCCGCCGCACTGGGCAGGTTGCGCAGGGTATCTACCCGGCCTTTTTCCCCATTCACATACTGCAAGGCATACTTTATGGGGTCTGTCAGGTATTCCATGCTCCACTTGGCAGCATGGCGCATTTCTTTGGTGGCGTGGCGGGTAAGGTTGTTAGACTGGGCAAACAGCAGGTGAATACCGAAAAAGACCAGGATAAAAACATTGAGGTGGGAAAAAAAACGGCGTGTTTGCCACACCACCCCGGTGTAGGCAGCTACCCCAGCCAGTATTGTGCCCACCGAGGCAAAGGTAATGTACACCCCTGCTTCTTCGCCTGTTGTTTCAGCCATGGCCCCGATGAAGGAAGGCCCAGGCTCCAGGTAATACAGGGCGGTAATATAGGTGAACAGCGAAAGCACAAGGCCAAATAGCGGGGCCAGTACCAGCCCAACTTTGCCAAGGCAATGCAACAGGTACACCCCCAGCACCAGCCCCAGGGAAGAAAGCAGTAAGGCAAACGCATATTCCGGGGCTGCCCCAACCCGCGCCAGCAGGGGGTTGTACAGCAACGAAGCCAGCAACGCCAGCCCCAGCAGCAGGCAGGCATAGCGGGCCTGAAAAAACAGGGAACCGGAGGTAATAACCACACGGCCACGGCGGAACAGCGGGAAGGGGGAAGGCGTTTGCGCAGAGAACAACGGCATCATGCAATGGTATCCTATTATAATCTATCAATTCAAAAAGAGTACCACACGTCGTGTTGTGTGCTTGTTTGCATCATGTCCCGTTGTGCACAGCCCTGCGGGGTATGCCGTTGCCGGGTTATTGCCCTTCAGCCAATGCTTCCCGAATGCGGCACACGCCGCACACCCCGGCAGAGGTAGGAAAACCGCAGCGCTGGCACGGGTGCAGCGGGTCGCTTTGTTTTTCGGAAGCCTGGGCAAACAGGGGTTGCCCGCGTTCCAGAAAGCCCTGGTAAAAATCAATTTTACGGCCTGGCATGTGGTTTTCAATGGTGGCCCACACCTGCTTGTGGAAGGTGAAGCTGGCCCCTTTGCTGTAAGGGCACGAGGCATAGTGGTTTTCAATGCCGCGTAAAAAAGCGTAGTTGGCGGTTTCCCACTCACTTAAGCGCCACAGGGGCTTTACCTTGCGAATAAACCCGCCATGTTCGTCGTCTGCTTCCAGGGCAGGGCCCTGGTCCCCCAGGTACGGAATGTCCCAACGAATGGTGTTGCTGAACAGGCGGGCAATTTCGTCGTCCAGGTTGTGCCCTGTGGCAAGCACCGTAAACCCTTCTTCAAGAGCAATTTTATTGAAAAAATGGCGCTTAATTTTCCCGCAGGCGCTGCATACAGGGCGGCGTAGCCGCTCCTTTACCATGGGAATAGCCAGCCCTTCTTTTTCCATTTCCTTCACTAAAAGCGGAATGTTGTGCTTGGTGCAAAACGCTTCCGTACTGTTGCGGGCCGGGGCAGAGGAACTGGGAATGCCAAGGTCAATGTGCAGGCCCGTAACGTTATACCCCTGCAACTGAAGTTCATACACCAGGGCCAAAGAATCCTTGCCGCCGGAAAGGGCCACAAGAATTCTGTCTTCATGGGTGAATAATTTCTGCTTGCGAATGCCCTTTTCCACCTGCTTGGTGAAAAAATCCAGGTAACAGGCTTCGCAAAACGCACTGTGGTGGCTGGGCAGGGAAACAACGGCAGGGGCCTTGCAGCGGCTGCATTTCATAGCAACAAAACCTTTGGCGCATAATGCGCAGCTTGTGGGTATAATTGGGGGACGCTGTCCCCCAAACCCCCTGCAAGGGGAATCATTCCCCTTGACCCCCATTTTCGTTCACCTTCCCGCAAGGCGGGAAGGTGAACGTAGATGCGGGTTCCAAGGGCATCATGCCCTTGGCGGTGGGGTTTGGGGAGGCAGGGCCTCACCAAAAATCAGCATTTCCGTAATTCATAAGGATTTTTGCTTTCTGCCAAGGAAGGGAAGCTGCGTGCGGAGCGATGTGTATTGAGACATACATGAGCGTCGCACGGAGCGAACCTGACGCAGGCAGAAACAAAAAGACTATGAATTAGAGCCAGGTGGCAGGATAGGGGGCACGGGGCGCCATATTCATGGGCAACAAACTCGGCAAGCCCATCATTTGCCCGCCAGCCACAATTTCCCCTTCCTTCACGCCCAGCAGGGCGGCCACGGCAGGGTAGTGGTTGGCCACAGTGGTAACATACCCGGCCCAGCACGCCCCAACGCCATGGGCGTGGCCCGCAATTTCCAGGTAAGTCAGGTAAATGGCTGCATCAATAACGGCCCAGTGGTCATTGGGGGTCAGCACCATTACCAGGTGGGGGGCACCGCGTAAAATGGGGTCAAGGCCTTTGCGCCAGGCCAGGGCCAGGGCGCGGCCTTCGGCAATAAGGGGATTCTCGCTTTTGTCATTGGCAAGGCAATCTGCAATGCAGTCGCCCAGGGCCTTCATGTTGGCGGCATCATACACCACCACCTGGCGCAACCTGCGGCTGTTCTTTGCCGTGGGGGCATACGCTGCGGTGTGCAGCAGTCCTTCCAGCACATCTTTGGGCACCGGGGTTTGCTTGTACTGGCGAATGCTACGGCGGCTTTGCAGCAGAATATCTACATCAGATGCTTCCGGCAGGCGCTTGCGGTTTACAGGCCGGGCCAGGGCTGGGTTAAGCCCCTGTACCCGAATGGCACCGTGGGGGCAAAAGGCCATGCACTGCCCGCATTGAATGCAGGAGCCGCCCTCACGTTCAGTGGGCACAGCGCCCACTTCGCCCACAATAAGGCGGGTGGGGCATACTCTGGAGCAAATTCCATCTTTGCGGCACAACTCGGGGTTAACAGTAATAATGCTCATATATTCTCCTGTGTGGGCGTGGTGCCCTTGGTGTCTGGCGTAGGAAACGCGGATCTATTCCGTTTTGAGGTATGTGTTCCCTATTTCTGTGTGCAACTGCTTGGCATACCGTTCATATTCACTGAACACGCAACCGCAGTACTGTTGGCGGTATATGCCCTTGGCCTTGGAAAGGTCAACCCCGCGTTGCCACAGCGGGCGAAAGTCCTGGTAATAGACTGTTACGCCATGGGCCTGTGCGGCAAGGGCTGCCATGCGTTGCACCTGTTCCTGGTTTTGGTAGCGTGAATAAAATAAGGTGGTGGTAATGGCCTCAAATCCGTGGGCCTTGGCGTAGCGGGCTGTGCCTTCCAGGCGGCTGTACCAGCAAAACAGGCAGCGCTCCCCTTCATGCCCATGCATGGCACGTAACCAGGGCACGGGGTTTACTGCCGGGGGCACAGGGTGCCGGGCGGAAAGGGGCACTTGGGGCAGGGGCGCAAGGGCAGTGCCTGCTGGGGCACTGGGTTTGTCCGTTTCCCCCTGCTCCTGACTGGGCCACGGGAAATTGGGGGGCACTAGGGCAAGGTGCTGTGCTTCTTCCGGCAGGGTGTCTGCCAAAATCACAGGTACGTCATACAGGGCAGCCGTTTGCATAGCCCCTTCCCGGCGGCGCAGGTATTCTGCCAGGGGGTGAATATTGGGGTTGTAGAAAAAGGCGGCAATTTCGTGTTGCTCCTGCTGCAAGGCTTCCAGCACCGCAATAGCGCATGGCCCGCAACATACATGGACAAGAATTGGCATAGGGCACCTGATTTCAAAGATAAAAGCACAATTGGGGAGGCCATAGCCCCCCCAATGTGTTGATAAACCCGTTATGAGACCATTGTGCAATGAATTGTTGGATTCTCTTGGGGGACGCTGTCCCCCAGCCCCTGCAAGGGGCGTCATGCCCTTTACGTCGACGGCAGTCGCGAGCGTTGCGAGCCGTGGAGTGAGGGCTGAGGGTGTAAGCAGCTATGCTGACCCACACATTTCCACAAAGTCCGAGCGGAGAAATGGAAGGGTTTGGGGGGGCAGAGCCTGACCAAAGAAAGCACAATTATTTTAAGCGAATTTCCAGGTCCATGCCGTAGGTTTGTTCCATTTCGGCAAGGCGCTGGCGTTTGCTATTGAGCAGGTACATGGCCAGGGTTTGGTCGGTTTCATACACCAGTTTTTCTTGGCCTTTGGCAGCACGCATCAGGCGGGTAATTTCACGCAGGGCCTGCTGGCACTGCCATTCCATGTTGCGGCGCTGGCCTGTGCCATTACAATGCGGGCACGGTTCAGAACTGACAGAAATGGCGGAAGAACCAAGGCGCTGGCGCACCATTTCCAGCATGCCAAAGGTGCTGATGCGCCCTACGTCATACCGGGCACGGTCTACTTTCATGCCGTCGCGCAGGGCTTTTTCCACCTCGCGCCAGTGGCTTTTGTCACGCATTTCAATGAAGTCGGCCACCACCTGCCCGCCAATGTCGCGCAGGCGCAGTTGCAGGGGAATCATGCGGGCTGCTTCCATATTGGTGCGGTAGGCCATGTCTTCAAAATTGTTTTTCCCGCTGCTGCGGCCAGAGTTAATGTCGATGGCTGTAAGCGCTTCGGTGGCATCAATTACCAGCCTGCCGCCAGAAGGCAGGGCAACCTCACGCGACTGAATCTGGTCCAGTTGGCGTTGCAGGTTGAAGCGCTCAAACAGGGGCATGCTTTCCTGGTGTACACGCACAAGGTTCTTTTTCCGGGGAAACAGCTTGGCCGTGAGGGAATTGACAGCATTGGCGGCGGGTTCATCGTCCAGCCACACTTCCACCACATCGTCGGTCAAATAATCGCGCACGGCCCGTGTGGCCAGGTCAAATTCCTGGTATACAAGGCAGGGGGCATCTTCTGAAGTGCCACGGGTGCGAATTTCTTCCCATGTTTCCTTCAGGTATTCAAGGTCGCTTTCAAGGCTGTTTTTGTCTGCCCCCATGCTTACGGTGCGAACAATAACCCCAAGGCCGGGGCCAGGGTTCAGGCCGTTCAGCAGTTCACGCAGGCGGGCCCTTTCTGTTTCGTTCTCCACTTTGCGGGAAACGCCAATCTGTTCCCGGCCAGGGGTAATAACCAAAAAACGGCCCGGCAAAGAAAGGTAGGTGGTTAAAAAGGCCCCTTTGGTGCCCGTGGGTTCCTTTACTACCTGCACTAGCACTTCCTGCCCAGGGCGCAGCACCTTCTGGATGGGGGGGTACTTGTGGTTGCGGCTTGGGTCGTGCGGGGAGTTGAAGTATTCCGGGTGCACTTCATCTATTTGCAAAAAGCCATTTTTAACAGCGCCATAGCTAACGAAGGCGGCTTGCAGGTTGGGGTCTATGTTATGAATAATGCCCTTGTAAATGTTGCCCTTGGTTTTGGCCTGGTGCAGCATTTCAACATAATATTCACGTACTTGCCCTTCTTCTGTAAGCACTACTTCCACCTGCTCTTCTGGCAGAACGCTTACAAACATCTTGCGGCGTGAACCTTTGCCCTGGTTGTCTGCTTCCACAGGCTGGCCTTTTTTGTTGCCGCCCTTTTTACGCCTGCCGTTGCCGCCATCTTGCTGGGTGGATTCGCCTTCAAAATACTCGTCATCTGTACTGTCTTGCCCGGCATCTGCCGGGGCAAAAAAGGTGTCCATATCGCCAGCGGGCCATGCTTCAGTGGTTTCAGCGGGCTCTTGCCCTGGCAGGCGGTCTTCACGGCCTTTGCGGCCGCGCCCACGGCGTGAACGCGAACGCCCCTTGCCTTCATCCCCACGGCTCTGGGCTTGGTCTTCCGCCCGCGAAGCTTCTGTTCTTGGGGCTTGCGCTTCCGCAGGAATCATTTCTGGCCCGGTGGGCTCATCATCTGTAAATACAAAAGGCCCTTCCACCAATGCCGCGCCCATGGCGGCGGCACTTTGCTGGTTGCCATTGGTCCCGTTCGTTCCATTTCTTGGCTTTCTGCCACCGCGCCCACGGCGCCCCTGCTTTCTTCCTGTGGCGTTGTGCTGGCCAGCGTCTTCCGCAGCCATGCTTCTTTCAGCGCCTTCAAGGTTGGCAGAAGGTTGGGATGGGGACTGTGTCACAGGGGATACAGGGGCAGCAGGAGCATTGGTGCCTTCATGGGCAGCGGTAACTTTGGGTGCGCCCTTGGGGGAACCCTGCCGTGCTGCAGCGGCGTTGCCGCCGCGCCCCCTGCCATTACTGTGCCGGGGCTGGCGCTGCTGTTCTTTTGCAGAAGAAGCACCACGTGCTTCATTGGCAGAAGAAGTGCTACGTGTGTCATTTGCACGTGCTTCTTGGGCAGGCTGAGAAACTTCAAAAGAAGGGGCTGTAAAAGAAGCGGGGGCAGCCTGCTCTGGCGCGGGCGGGGTGGCGTGGCCCTGTGTGCTGGCCTGGGGGGGAGTGGACGTTTTGGCAGCCTGGGGTGCCCTGCTTGTTCTTTTGGCCGGGGCTTTGGCTATTCTTGGGGCAGCAGCAGGCTTCCCTGCGTCCTGGCCTTCATGGGTGGGGGTTGCAGCCGTAGTTTGTGCGGGTGCGGCAGCTTCCCCGCTAGCGGCCCTGGGCTTGCGCGCTGGTTTGCTGGCGGGTTTCTTCACCTGGCTGGTGGGGTTGGCAGCTTTTTCCGCCCTGGTGGTGGGGGTGTCTTGTGCGGTGTTGCCTTGGGCTGTTTCTGCCGTTTTGGCAGTGCTTTTGGCGGTGCCCGCTTTGGCAGTGGTTTTACGCGGTGTTTTTGCGGCAGCAGCAGTTTTGGTGGAGCCTTGCTTTACACTTTTGCGTGCAGTTTTTGCCGTTGCGTCAGATGCTTTTTTGTCGGCTGCGGCAGGTGCGGGTTGTTCCGTAGGGGTAATAGCGCGGGGTGCATCTTGGTCAGATGTCATAAATGTCCTCAAAAAGAGATAAAAAAATGATTGATGAAACCGCTGCGGCAGGCGAATAAATTTTTGCATGGGGCCAAGGGCACTTCCGTGACGAAACAGTACTGGCAAGAAAAAACAATTTTCAATACGGGTGCTTTGGCTACAAACAAAAACAGAAACCATAGGGTCAGCGTTTCAAAATACTCCAGCCTGCCGCGGGGCAGGTGGCCTGCAAATACGCAGGAACAGAAAAAAGTTTCTGCTCCCGGAAAACTTCTGATGATTGGTATTTGTATTTCTGCCAGGAATGGACATTCCGGCAAAGCGAACATATGAAAAAAAATATGCGGTCTTTGCACGAAACAACCCAGACATTGCCAGAAAAAAAGCCTTGCGTCAGTTGTTCCCAAAATTTGTTACTGGTGGCAGCACCGTGGCGCGGGGGCGCACACGGCATGGGCCGGGCAATAGCGGCAGGCGTTTTCCCCCTGCGAGAAAAGGGCATTTCCGGCCTTACCGGAAGGAAAAACCACGCACAGCGCTCTTTGTCCGGGCCAATTTACCATCACCATTGGATAAAAACCTTTTTTTCTCTAAATGGCAAGTAAAACTATTTTCCTGTATTGTTAAATGCAGTGCCAACTGCTCGACTTTTTCGGCCTCCTCGGCTAGTGTTACAGGCATACACGGCCGCATTGCCTTGCCCTTTTTCGCGCGCATTTTTATTGGAGGATCCATGCCTTGCCCCTTTCTACGCCTACATTCCCTTGCTGATGCAGCTCCACTTCTGGCTGTTTTACAAGGCCGGAACGAACCTGAACCCGCTGTGCCCGGCAAACCCGGCACAGAAGAACAGGTTGCCACTATTTTGCACCGGGTGGAAAAGGAAGGCCTTGAGGCTGTGGTGGATTTTACCCGCCGCTTCGACGCCCCTGCATTTACCGAGGCGCAGTTCAAGGTGCCCGCAGCGGCCCTGAAAGCCGCCTTTGCGCGCATGGACCCCCAAGACCTTGCCATGCTGCAACAGGCTGTGCATAACATTCGCATCTACCACGAGCGCCAGCGCGAAAATTCTTGGTTCATTACCGGGGAAGATGGTTCCATTATGGGCCGCCGCGTGCTGCCCGTAGACCGTGCAGGGCTGTATGTGCCCGGTGGCAAGGCAGGCAGCACCCCGCTTATTTCCAGCCTGCTCATGGGGGCCATTCCTGCCCAGGCCGCAGGTGTGCAGGAAATTGCCGTGGTTTCTCCCCCGGGGCCAGACGGCACCATTCATGAAGCCATTCTTGCTGTTGCCCACCTGCTGGGCATTACGGAAGTATACGCCGCAGGCAGCGCCTGGGGTGTGGCGGCCCTGGCCTTTGGGGCTGGCCCCCTTGCCCCGGTGGACGTTATTGCCGGGCCGGGCAATATTTATGTAGCCACTGCAAAACGGTTGCTGCTGGGCCGGGTGGGCATTGACATGATTGCCGGGCCAAGCGAAATTCTGGTTATTGCCGACCACACCGCAAACCCTGCTTGGGCTGCGGCAGACATGCTTTCCCAGGCTGAACACGACCCCATTGCTTCTGCTTTGTGCCTGTGCACAGATGAAGCGTTGGCCCACGCCATTCATGCGGAAGTGGCACGCCAGGCGGCCTTGTTGCCGCGCAAAGACATTGCCGCCCATTCCCTGCAAAAATACAGCGCCGTGGCCGTTGTGCCAAACATTGCCACAGCGGTGAACATTGCCAATGCGGTAGCCCCGGAACACCTGGAATTGCTGGTGCAAGACCCCTGGGCTGTTATGCCGGGCATACGCCACGCCGGGGCAGTATTCATGGGGCACCATGCCGCTGAAGCCCTGGGCGACTACATGGCAGGGCCAAACCACGTGCTGCCTACCATGGGCACGGCCCGGTTTGCTTCCCCCCTTGGTGTGGAAACATTTTGCAAAAAAATGTCCATTGTGGCCCCCAGTGCGGCCTTTTCCCGCAGCAACGCCGCCCACGTGGCCCGCTTTGCCCGCATGGAAGGGCTGGAAGCACATGCTCGTTCCGCCCTGTGCCGGGGGGAAGGGTAGGGAAACGCTGATTTATTTCGTTTGGCGGCGTTATAGCCCTGAAGCTGACAGCAGTCGCGAGCATTGCGAGCCGTGGAGTGAGGGCGGAGGGTGCGGGGTGGCTTGGCTACCCGCACATTTCCACGAAGTCCGAGCGGATAAAGGAAACAGTCCGGCACCAGCACGGTGTGCCGTGCAGGAATTGATTCTTTTATGCGCTGCGCTGCAACGCTAATTAGAGTGTTTGACCTTGGCGCTTATTCAGCGCATACTGCACAGAATAATGTGCTGGCAAGGGCTGTTGTGGCAGTTTTTGCCCAATGTCTTTTTGCAGGCCAGTGGGAAAGCCCCTTGCCAAATCGGTTTTTTTTTGGCAAGCAACTAGCCCATATTAATTAACACCCTTAGGGGTGCAGGAACCAGCGGTACAATGCTGCCATTGTGCTGAAATCAATATTAATGTTGCTAGACAACACCGGAAAACGGCGCCAAAAGGCGTGCGCCAACCAAGGAGCCTTTATGCTATTGAAAGGAAAAAAAGCAGTCATTTGCGGTGTGGCAAACAATAAAAGCATTGCGTATGGCATTGCCAAGGCCTTTGTGGACCACGGGGCCGAAATTGCCCTTTCCTGGCCAGGCGAAGCCTTGCGTAAACGGGTAGACCCCATTGCTGAAGAGCTGGGCGCTGCCTTTACCTTCCCGTGCGATGTGACTTCCGACCAGGACCTTGCTAACGCTGCTACCACCGTGAAAGAAAAATGGGGCAACTTTGACATTCTGGTACACGCCGTTGCCTTTGCCAACCGTGAAGACCTGCAAGGCCGGTGTATAGACACATCCCGTGAGGGCTTTGCCCTGGCACTGGATGTGTCCGCGTACTCCCTGATTGGTCTTTCCCGCGCGTTTGAGCCGCTTATTAACAAAAACGGCTCTGTTATGACCCTTTCCTATTACGGTGCCCAAAAAGTTATTACCAACTATAATATTATGGGCATTGCCAAGGCCGCGCTGGAAGCTTCCGTGCGTTACCTTGCCTACGATTTTGGGGAAAAAGGTATTCGCGTTAACGCCATCAGTGCTGGCCCCCTGAAAACCCTTGCAGCCTCCGGTATTTCCGGCTTCGGCAAAATTTTAAGCCATATCGAACATTACACCCCCTTGAAAAAGAACATAACCATTGAAGAAGTGGGCAACACCGCCTTGTTCCTTGCTTCCGACCTGGCTTCCGGGGTAACGGGTGACGTCTTGTTCGTGGATGCAGGTTTCCAGACGTCCGGCATTCAAATTGCGGTAGAGTAAAGCAATTCCCTTTGAGGAGTTTTCCCCAAAGAATACTGCATGTTTGCTTGGCAATGCATTCCGGTTATGGGGTGCGTTGCCTTTGCCGTTTAACGCATATGCACAACACAGGCCTGTTCCTGCCGCAAGGCGGGCAGGGCTAATCCTCATAGCGAGGCAATCCATGGATACAATTCTCCCCCTGTTAATTATGGTGGCAGTGCTTGTACTGCTGCGCAAGGTGTTGCCCCCAGGCATGGGGGTAGGTTGTTGAGGAATGGCCCCAAAGCCTAACCGGGAGTTAGGCACCAAAAAACCACAAGCCCCCGCCGGGGAACAGCCCCAGGAGCAAAACAGCGAGCAGGCAGCAGATGCCCCCGCAGAGCAACCCCCTGCCCCCGCTGCAAGCATCCCCCCGGAAACAGATAAGACAACCAAGCAATAACAATCCTTCTGCAAGGAATAGAATATGGAATTTCTTCCCATTAAACGTGCGCTTTTGAGCGTCACCGATAAATCCGGGCTGGGCGACTTTGCCGCCTTTCTGGTGAAAAACGGGGTGGAACTTGTTTCCACTGGCGGCACTTTTACCTTTTTGCAAAATGAAGGCCTGCCCGTAACCCCCGTGGAAAAGGTCACCAATTTTCCTGAAATCATGGGAGGCCGGGTAAAAACCCTGCATCCTGCCATTCATGGTGGCATCCTGGCAGATAAAGACAACCCTGCCCACTTAAGCGCCATTGCAGGCCTTGGCATTGCCCCTTTTGATTTGGTGTGCGTGAACCTGTACAACTTCGCTGAGGCTGCCAAAAAAGGCCTGCCCCCGCGTGAAGCCATTGAACAGATTGATATTGGCGGCCCGTGCATGTTGCGCGCTTCTGCCAAAAACTACCATTCTGTGCTGGTTGTGCCTGCCCCATCCTGGTATGAACGCATTACTGAAGACCTGCTCAACAACGGTATGCAGGCCCCCCTGGAACTGCGCAAAACCATGGCCCGCGCCACCTTTGCCGCAACCGCTGCCTACGATGCCATGATTACTCAGTATTTCACATTACACTAGGAAACGCTGATTTTTTCCGTTTGGCTGTGTTGCTTCACGTTTTTTGCAGGGGGGCAGGGCCAAAGAGCCCACCCCCCCTGCAAAAAACACTTGCGCCTTACCAAACGAAAAAACTGAGCGTTTCCCATGGCTAATTACCCCATGTTTTCATAAAACACTCATGCATTGACCAGTGTAAATGAATGGCACTGCATTGTTTTGCCCTTACCTCGTAACCATCAGGAACACGCCATAGCACAAGTAACAGGCAACACCCAGGGGCTTAAATCAAGCCAGTTAAAAGCGCTGCAACGCTTGCTTTCCCGCCGTTACCCTGCCCAGGGGGGGTATACCACGGAGCAGGCCCGCGAACTTGCGGCCCTTTCCCGTTCCATTAGTCGGCAAGTTGGCCTGTGCATAGACCGCCGGGGGCGGGTGCTTATGGTTATTGTGGGCACCCCTTCCGGTATTCTCATTCCGGAACTGCCCCGCGCACGGGAAGCGGCAGACAGGCTGCGGGGTTTTCGCCTTATCCACACCCACTTAACGCCTGACCTGCTTTCGCAGGAAGACTGCATGGACATGCTCTTTCTGCGCCTGGACAGCATGGCAGTGCTCACAGTGAGTGAATGGGGCGAGCCTGTCACCTTCCAGCACGCGCACTTGCTACCCCCCAACCCGGAAAACAGCACGTACACCATTCGCCCGGCAGTGGCCTGGAGCGCGGTGGAAACCGACTTTGTGGCAGAAGTGCAAGCCCTGGAAGACGAGCTGGCCCGCGCCATTCAAACGGCTCCTTTTGGCAGTGGCAACGGCCTTGCCCAGCAGCCGGAAGAAGGCCCCAGCGCCTTGCGCCTGGTGCAGGAAAAAAGCCTGAAGCAGAACCCCGAAGCCGGGGCAAGCCGCCGGGCCGTGGTGGTGAGTGTTTCCACCCGCAGCCGGGCCGAGCAGGAATCGGCCCTGACAGAACTGGCGGAACTGGCCTGCACAGCAGGGGTGGTGGTGGCAGGGGCGCTTACCCAGCGGGTAAAAAGCCTGGACCCGCGCACCATTATGGGCAAGGGCAAAATGGCGGAACTGGAAGTGCTGGCCCTGCAAGCCAATGCCGGGCTTATTATTTTTGATGGCGAGCTTTCCCCTTCGCAACTGCGTAACTTAGCTGGCATAACCAAGCGGGTGGTGCTGGACCGCACCCAGGTTATTTTGGATATTTTTGCAGGCCGCGCCACCAGCAAGGGTGGCAAGTTGCAGGTGGAACTGGCCCAGCTTGAATACATGCTACCGCGCCTGAGCCACCAGAACCGCGCCTTCGACCGCATGGCAGGGGGCATTGGGGGCCGTGGCCCAGGGGAAACCAAGCTGGAAACAGACCGCCGCCGCGTGCGCGACCGCATCAGCCGCCTGAAAGACGCGCTGAAAGAACTGCGCCGCCAGCGCCAATATGCCCGTTCCCGCAGGGCCAAGGGCAACGTGCCCGTGGCTTCCCTGGTGGGCTACACCAACGCGGGCAAGTCCACCTTGCTCAACACCCTGACAGGTTCCGGCGTGCTGGCAGAAGACAAGCTGTTTGCCACCCTTGACCCCACCACCCGCCGCCTGCGCTTTCCGCAAGAGCGGGAACTGATTATTACCGACACCGTGGGCTTTATTCGCAGCCTGCCCAAAGCGCTGGTGGAAGCCTTCCGGGCCACGCTTGAAGAACTGGAAGAGGCCGACCTTATGCTGCATGTGGCAGATGCTTCCCACCCTGAGTGTCTCCAGCAAATTCAGGCTGTGGAAGGCATTCTGGCAGAACTTGGCTTGCAGGAAACCCCTGTATTGCTCTTGTTGAACAAAGTGGATGCCCTGGCCCAGGAACAGCGCGAAGTTATGCAGGAAGCCTTTCCCGATGCCCTGTTTATTTCCGCGGCCACGCGGGAAGGGCTGGAAGCTCTTTCTGCCCGCATTGTGCAGCGCATAGACTGGACACGCACCGTAAGCGAACCCGCTTTACCTACACCCCTTGAAGAGAACCATGACGAATCCTTCCCTTCTTGATTTTGCAGGCAAACAGACCATTAAAGGTACGCTTGAGCGCGTTGTGTTCCATAATGAAGACAACGGCTACACTGTGCTGCGTCTGAAAATGCAGGGCAAAACCGACCCTGTTACCGTGGTGGGGGCTATGCCTTCCCCCCAGCCGGGCATTGGCCTGAGCGTAACAGGCACATGGGTGCAGGACGCCCGCTTTGGCCGCCAGTTTAAAATGGAGTCGGCTGAAACGCTGCTGCCCGCCAGCCTGGAAGGTATTCGCCACTACCTCGGTTCCGGCCTTATCAAGGGCGTTGGGGCTGTGCTTGCCGGGCGCATTGTGGACGCCTTCAAAGAAGAAACGTTTCAGGTGCTGGACGAAGACCCGGACCGTCTTTCCACCATCAAGGGGCTTTCCCCCCGGCTCATCAGCCAGATTAAAACGGCCTGGTCAGAACACACGGGCGTGCGCGACCTCATTATGTTTCTGCAACCCCACGGGGTTTCCACCTCCTACGCTGTGCGCATTTTCCGCCACTACGGGGCAGACGCCCTTGCCGTGGTGAAGGAAAATCCCTACCGCCTGGCCATGGACATTCATGGCATTGGCTTTGCCACAGCCGACCTTATTGCCCAAAAGCTGGGCATTCTGCCGGAAAGCCCCCTGCGGGCACAGGCCGGGCTGCTGTTTACCCTGCGCCGCCTTACGGATGATGGTCATGTATTTTATCCCTTTGAAGAACTGGTAACCATGACAGCCGACGAGCTGCTTATTCCTACCATTACGGTGGAAGATGCCGTGCAGCAGTTGGTGCTGGAAGAGCGCGTGGTGCTGGAAGAACTTGTGCCAGATGAAGGCGAAGCCTTCCAGGCCTTGTACCTTGGGCGCTACCACCACTGCGAATCTGGCATTGCCCATTATTTGCGGCGCATTGTGCATTCCCCCAAATCCGTGCTGTTTACTAACCCGGATTCCTTGCTGGAAAAAGTGCTGCATATGTTGCCCATTGAGCTGGCAGAAGAACAGCAGGAAGCCGCCCACGCCTGCCTGACTGAAAAGCTGCTGGTGGTCACCGGTGGCCCCGGCACAGGAAAGACCACCGTTATTAACGCCATTATCAAGCTGTTTCAGGCGGGTAAGGGCAAGGTGCTGCTGGCAGCCCCCACGGGCCGCGCGGCCAAACGCATGACAGAAGCCACCGGGCTGGAAGCTAAAACTATTCACCGCCTGCTGGAATACAGCCCTAAGGAAGACGGCTTTGCCCGCAACGAAAACAACCCGCTGGCGTGCAGCCTGCTGGTGGTGGATGAAGCTTCCATGCTGGACACGGTGTTGCTGTATTACCTGCTCAAAGCCGTGCCCCTGGGTGCTACCCTGGTGTTTGTGGGCGACGTGAACCAGTTGCCCAGCGTTGGCCCCGGCAACGTGCTCAAAGACATTATTGAATCCGGCGTGGCGCGGGTGGTGCAGCTTACGGAAGTGTTCCGGCAGGCAGCAGCCAGCGAAATTATCATGAACGCCCACCGCATTAACCAGGGGGAAGTGCCCCCGGTTATGCCACCGGAAAAAGGTCTTTCGGACTTTTATTTTATCCGCCAGGAAGACCCGGAGCAGGCCGCCAACATGGTGGTGGATTTGGTGAAAAACCACATCCCGCGCCGCTTCGGGCTGGACCCGGTGGAAGATATTCAGGTACTTACCCCCATGCACAAGGGGGAAGCTGGCGTTGCCGCCCTGAACCGCAAATTGCAGGAAGCCCTGAACAAGAATGGCAACCCCATTAAGCGGGGCGACCGCCATTACCACCTGGACGACAAGGTCATGCAGGTGCGCAATAACTACGACAAAGACGTGTTCAATGGCGACATTGGCCGCATTTGCTATATCAACCAGGAAGAGCGCGAGCTGACCGTGCGGTTTGACGAGCGCAACGTGCTGTATACCTTCGAAGAACTGGATGAAGTGACCCCGGCCTATGCTATTTCCGTGCATAAGTCGCAGGGGTCGGAATACCCGGCCGTGGTGCTGCCTGTGCTAATGCAGCATTATATGCTGCTTCAGCGCAACCTTGTGTACACGGGCGTGACCCGTGGCAAGAAGCTGGTGGTGCTGGTGGGGTCGGTGAAAGCGCTGAGCATGGCGGTGAAGAACAACAAGATGCATAAGCGCTACACCTGGCTGGCCAAGCGTCTACGCGAAGGCCTGGAATAAACTTAGGAAACGCTGTCTTTTTCCGTTTGGCGGCGTTGCTCGCATTTTTTCCAGTGGGGCAGGACCGAAGAGTCCAGCGCCCACTGTAAAAAATGCTCGCGCCTTGCCAAACGAAAAAATACAGCGTTTCCAAATAGCAACTAACCGGCATTTTTTCAAATATTTTGCAAGGCATTGGCACATACCAACAGGCCGTGCCACAAACCCATACAAAAGACATAGTATGACAGAAGATACCGAAAAATTTGTTCGCGCACCCAGGACCATTACTGTGCGTATGCAGCCCCAAGAGCGGGAAATCATCATGCCCCACCAGAAAACGGTGTTGCGCCTGCTGCAAACCTTAGGCTTTGGTTTGACCTCGGCCCTGGTTATTCGCGACGGGGAGTTGCTGACCCATGACAGGGCTATTGCCCCAGGGGATACCATAACTCTCCGCGTTGTCACCTCCTCCGGGTAATTCATAGTCTTTTTGTTTCTGCCTGCGTCAGGTTCGCTGCGTGCGATGCTCATGTATGTCCCTATACACATCGCCCCGCACGCAGCTTCCTTCCTTGGCAGAAAGCAAAAATCCTTATGAATTACCAAATGCTGATTTTTTCCGTTTGGCGGCGTTGCTCGCATTTTTTCCAGCGGGGCAGGACCGAAGAGTCCAGCACCCACTGCAAAAAAAGCTCGCGCCTTGCCAAACGAAAAAACTACGCATTTCCTTCGAGTTCAGTTTTCTCTTCCTGTCTGCGTTAGGTGATTTAAAGTGGTGAGGCTCTGCCTCCCCCATAATAAACCCACTAATGGATTTTCATGCAAACACTTGCTCCGTTCCGATTTTTTCTGGCAACTTTGGGTTGTAAAGTAAACCAGTATGAGAGCCATGCCCTGCGTGAGGCGTGGCTGGCCCATGGCTGCACGGAAGTTGTGCAGCCGGAAGTGGCAGATGTGGTGCTGGTAAACTCGTGTGCTGTAACGGCTGGTGCCGTAGCAGACGTGCGCAGCGCTGTGCGCAGGTTGCATAGGCTGGCTCCGCAGGCCCGCATTGTTATTACCGGGTGCGCGGCAGAAGTGCTTGGCCCGGAAATGGCTGCCCTGGAAGGAGTAACCAGAGTTGTGCCCCAGCATGACAAGGCATTGCTGCTGCAACTGCCCGTGTTGGAGGTTCAGGCTGATGATTTGGCTGTTGTGCCAGGCGAGGCTGCCATGGGCATAGCAGGGCAGGAACCTCCCGCCATGCACGATATTGCCGCCTTCCCGCCTTTTCAGGTGAGCGGGTACGACCGCTCCCGCGCTATTGTGAAGGTGCAGGACGGCTGTTCCCACCGCTGCACCTACTGCATTGTGCCCAGCACACGGGGCAAGGCCCGTTCCCGCCCGGTGGAAGATGCCCTGGCAGAAATTGAACGCCTGCTGGTAGCGGGCTTCCGGGAAATAGGCATTAATGGGGTGAACCTGCGCCAGTTCGGGCGCGACCTGAACCCTGCCGTGGATTTTTGGGATTTTATGGAGCGCGTGGAAGAGCGCTTTGCCCCGGTGTGGGCAGGGCGTATGCGCCTTCGCATTAGTTCGCTGGAGCCTGGGCAACTTACCGATAAGGCACTGGTGTGCCTGCAACACAGCAACATTATTGCCCCGCAACTGCACCTTTCCCTGCAAAGTGGCAGCCCTGCTGTGCTGCGGCGCATGGGGCGCGGGCATTATGACCCCAATCAGGCCGCCACCTTCATGCAGGCTCTTGCCAAGGTGCGTCCTGTGTGGGGGCTGGGGGCCGACATTATTGCAGGCTTCCCAGGGGAAACCGAGAAAGAGTTTGCTGAAACCATGGCTCTGTGCCAGGCCTTGCCCCTTTCCTATGCCCATGTGTTCGCCTTTTCCAAACGCCCCGGCACCCCGGCAGCCACCATGCAAGGGCAGGTGGCGGGCGATGCGAAAAAAGCCCGCACCGCTGCCTTACGCGCCCTGGTGGCTACAAAGGCTACCGCATTTGTAGCGGCGCAGTGCCAGTTGCCCGTGGTGTATGTGGTGCCGGAAGGACATAAACAAGAGCGTGGCAGCGTAGCCAGCGAGGTGCAAGGGGTGAATGAATATTACACAGAATGCCGCTTTACCGGGCCTGTGCGGCTGCCGCACGATGGTTCGTTTGTGGCTGGCAGGCCCGTGCAGGCCCAAGGCACAACATTGTTGCTGGAGCCTGTGGAGCTGTGTGCTGAGTAAACTTACCGGAAACTTGCTGCATTAATCCATTGTAACGCAATGAAAATTTCGGATAACCGCAGGAATGTGTGAGCTATTTATGGAAGACGTAGTGCGTGAAGTGCCCAGTGCCAGCGGGCAAGCCGGGGAACGCTGCTTGCCCAAAGGCCATTGCCCGGCCATGGGCGTGCAGCCTGCCGGGCAAAGCCGGGGCAAGCGCCGCAGGCCGCGCAAGGGCAAGGTATACCCTGCCCCTGCCTATTCCGGCAGGCTGTATGTAAAAATTCATGCCGGGCAGGTGCATATGTTCCGGTACCTGCTGGAAGCGGAAGATAACCTGGGCATTATGACCGTGGTGGACAGGTGGGGGGCCGTGCTGCTGGTGCGCTTTTCACCGCATCAGGAACGGGAAGTGCGGGAATGGCTGGCAGGTATGATGGAAACCGTGCCCTTTACCATTCTCCCCGTGGAGACATTGGCGGCAGATGCCGGGTAGATTATTGTGTACAAATTGTATTGATTTTTATTGGGGAGGCTCTGCCTCCCCAAACCCCTCCGCCAAGGGCATGATGCCCTTGGATCCCCCCATTTACGCTCTCAGTTTCGCAATGCAAAACTGAGAGCGTAAATGGGGGTCAAGGGGCGTCACGTCCCTTGCAGGGGTTGGGGGACAGCGTCCCCCAAGATAATTCCTTAAAATACGAGGTTGCCGGAGGCCAAACTCCACACCCCAAAGCAAGCCATGGCTCCCACGGCCAGGAACACCATGAGTTCCACAGGGGTAAACAGGGTCTTTTTTTGTTCCCGGCGCACCATAATATACAAAACGGTGCCGATGAAATAGAGAATGGCGGAAAGCATAATAAAGCGCAGGCCCCCGGCGGCGAGCATGCCAAAAGCATACAGGGTTGCCAGGAACCCTTTTACAAGGTCCCCCCGGCGCGGGGCTGGGGTTGTTTCATATGTTTCCCCGGTGAATGCCAGCTTGAAGGCATAGCCCCCCACCAGCAGGTAGGGAATAAGCGTCATGGCGCTGGTCATTTTCAGGGCCAGTTTGAAGGCGGAATCGGCAAACGGGGTAAGCAGCAGGAAAAACTGGATGATAATGTTGGAAACCAGCAAGGCCGTAATGGGGGCGTTATTTTTGTTTTCCTTGGCCAAAAAGGCGGGCATGGCATTGGCCTTGGCAGCGGAAAACATCACTTCCGCAGCCAGAAGCGACCAGGAAAGGTAGTTGCCCAGAATGGAAACAACAAGCCCCGTAGCAATGAACACAGCGCCCCAGTGCCCTACAATTACCTGAAACACCCCTGCCATGGAAGGGGTGGGCAAGCCTGCCATTTCAGCCCGCAGCATAACGCCATAAGCGGGCACGGTAACCAGTACCAAAAGGCCCAGCACTCCCAAAAAGCCCAGCACAGTGGCAATGCCCACGTCTTCCCGCCGCTTGGCATAGCGTGAATAGACGCTGGCCCCTTCAATACCCACGAACACAAATACGGTAACCAGCATGGTGTTGCGCACCTGCCCCAGCACGGAAGAGGGGGTGTAGCCCACGCCGCCCCACAGGTTTTCCATAAATATTTTGCTGTCGAAATGGAACAGAATAACCACAATAAATACACAAATGGGCACAATTTTGGCTACGGTGGCAATGGTGTTTAATATGGCCGCTTCCTTGATGCCGCGCAGAATAAGAAAATGCACGCCCCAAATAAGGGCGGTGCCCGCAACCAGGGCCACAGGGGTGGTGCCGTCGCCAAACATGGGGAAAAATACCCCAAGGGTGGCTTTAATGAGAATGATGCAGGCCACGTCGGCAATGCAGCAGCCAATCCAGTAGCCAAGGGCAGAAGAAAAGCCAAGGTAATCGCCAAAGCCCTCCTGGGCATAGGCGAAAATGCCAGTATCTAAATCGGGCCTTCTGCGGGAAAGGTTCTGGAAGGCAAGGGCCAGGGTGAGCATACCGCAGCCCGCAATACACCAGGCAATAATGGCCCCCAGCGAACCTGTTTGCTGGGCAAGGGCAGAGGGCAGGGCAAATATACCAGAGCCTATCATGGAGCCCATAACAAGCGCCACAAGCGCCCGCAGGGAAAGTTTTTGGTCTGTGGAAAGAGACATGCTTCCGCCTTGTGCTGAAGGTGTTATGCGTTGGCAAACAGGCAATGTCAGAATGCCTGGCGGGGGTGGCAGTGCGTGCGGGGAATTTTACCTGGGTGCAGTGAGGCCGCTACCTGCTCTGCCAGGAAAATGCCCAAAGGTAACCCTGGCAGCAGGAAACGCATAGGTGTGGTGCCGGAATACAGGAATAAAAGATGTGATTCTGTATAGGCATTACAGGCTGGTACAGGAATTGTATTTGATATTGCACGCATTTTCAATAGGTAACTTGGATGTTTTGTGCAGCTAGCTTATGGTGTTAGTTTTGCAACAAGGGCAATAAAAAAACGGCGGAAACCCGCCGTTTTTTTATTGTGTATAGAAATGTGTTACTGATTTTTACAGGGAGTCCTTTAAGCGTGGCGTATTGCGCGATTCTCCCTGGAGGTTTTGGAATTTAAAAAAAACTGATTACATAGTATTTTGGAAACGCTCAGTTATTTCGTTTGGCAAGGCACGAGTTTTTTTTGAAATAGGAGTGGACTCTTCCGTCCTCGACTGTTTCAAAAAAAGCGAAGCAACGCTGCCAAACGGAATAAATGAGTGTTTCCCTAGAAAAGGCCGCCCAGCAGTTCAAGCCCCCAAAAACTAAGCGCCCCCACGGTGGCAGAAGCAGGAATGGTAATAACCCAGGCAATAATCAGGTTGCCGGCAACGCCCCAGCGCACGGCAGAAAGGCGCTTGGTGGAACCTACCCCAAAAATACTGGCGGTAATGGTATGGGTGGTGCTAATGGGGGCGCCAATCATGGAAGCGCAGCCAATTATCATGGCGGCGGAGGTTTCCGCAGCAAAACCATGCACAGGTTCCATTTTGAATATTTTGTGGCCCATGGTTTTCACTATTTTCCAGCCGCCCATGGCAGTGCCTGCGGCCATGGCCAAGGCACAGGCCAGCTTTACCCAAAGGGGAACATGAAAGGTTTCAATTCTGCCAAAAATAAGCAGGGCAAGGGTAATAACCCCCATGGTTTTCTGGGCATCGTTCAGGCCGTGGCTAAGGGCCATAACCCCTGCGGAAAGCATTTGCGACTTGCGGAAAATGCGGTTGACCAGGGGTCGGTTAACTTTGGCAAAAATCAGGTAAATAAGCCACATAAGCAGCCCGCCCATAATGAACCCGGCAATGGGGGAGGCAAGCAGGGGCACAATAATTTTTTTGAAAATAGAAAGAAAGTTCAGCGATTCAAGGCCAGCGTGGGCAAAGGAAGCGCCCATAAGCCCGCCAATAAGGGCGTGGGAAGAAGAAGAGGGAATGCCAAAATACCAGGTAATGCTGTTCCAGAAAATGGCCCCAAAAAGCGCTGCCAGAACAAGTATGTGGCTGCCCGCAACCACTTCAGGCCGCACAATGCCGCTGCCAAGGGTGTTGGCCACTTCCGTGCCAAGCAGAGCACCCACAAGGTTGAGCAGTGCAGCAAGGGTTACAGCGGTGCGCGGGCTGAGTACCTTGGTGGAAACCACTGTGGCAATGGCGTTGGCGCAGTCGTGCGCACCATTGGTAAAGTCGAAAATAAGGGCAGTAAAGATGATGATTACCAGTAATAGAGGTATATCAAGCATTTTTCAGCACCGCTTCCTCAATGGCTTCTGCCAGTTCCACCACCTGTTCCAGGGCCAGTTCCATGCGGTCGTAGGCCTGGCTCCATTTGAGCACTTCCAGAATGTTGGCCGGGGTGGGGTCGCTCAGGTCGTGTAACTCCCCAAGGCCCATGCTCAGCAGCATTTCACATTCATTGCGCAGGGTGCGGAATTCGCGGGTATTGTGGCTGTCGCTCCGTTTGCTCAGGCCTTGCAGCATGTTGCCTGTTAATTCCACCATGTGGTGCAGGGTGCGGGCAAGGCGCAGCATGGGAAAGCGGATTTTGGCAAATTCAAAAATATACAGGCGGTTGGCCATGTTGTGCAGTTGGTCAATGGCTTCTTCTTGCGCCTTGTTAATGTGCAAAATATCTTCGCGGTCAATGGGGGTAATAAACGTTTGGGAAAGGTGGCGGCTGATAACCATATGCAGGTTGTCTGCCTTGGCTTCAAGTGTGGCCACTTCCCTGTGTTGTTTGTCCAGGGCATTGTTGTGTTCCAGAATTTCCACAACAGCGGCAGCTACAGTGCGCAATATCTGGTTTTGTTTTAACAACAGCTTGAAAAATGGGGCTGATTGAGGAAGAAGAGAGTTGAACATGACAGTGTCTCCTGTCGAACGTTTCCCGAACGTAATTCTTTACAATAGGTTGTTTACTTCAACACCCAGAAGAATCGTTCCTGTGGAAGAAGAAAAGGTTGGCAAAGTAAAAACGGCTGTTGCCTGCCAGTTTGCGTGGTGCTGACAATTTCATAAAATAGCAAAAAAGTCAGCAAAAAAGAGATGTAACTCTGAAAGGCTCTCTCGTGTTTGTACCGCAACATGTAATTGAAATATATACTTTTTATTGCTGTATTATAATAACCCCATGCCTTCCGTCATGAATTGTGCCGGGCAGTGTGTTTTGTACGCGACTGAAGTAGGCCTTGTGCTGCCGCAAAAACTGCCTGATGTCCGGTAAAAAGTAACCGCCCATACCCTTTGCGGAATCGTTTGGGTAGACTGAATTGCATGGATTTTCAGGGGGTTTTGCCCAAAAAAAGAACACTTTGTTTTTTTTACCAAAAAAGCTACACTGGCAAGCTGCACCACACATTTTTACACACACAGCCCAAGGAACAGTGCTGCCATTTTTTGTGGGTCTTTTTGGGGTACTGTACCCCGGCTGCCCACCCTGTGTAAAAATGACTTTTTTCCAGCCCGCGCTTGACTCTGCCGGGTTAACGCCTACTTTACCTCAAGTGTTGCAGCCACCTACCCTCCCTGGAGTACTCATGTTCAGCCTTATATTTAAAAAGTTGTTTGGTTCGCAGAACGAGCGCTACATTAAACGCAAGACGCAACTTGTGGCGCAAATCAACGCTCTGGAAGAGCGCATGCAGGCTCTTTCAGACGACGACATGCGTACCCAAATTTGCGCATGGCAGGAAGCCTTGCGCAAAGAGGAAGTGACCCCAGACGAACTTTTGCCGGAAGTGTTTGCCCTGGTGCGTGAAGCCAGCAACCGTGTGCTGGGCATGCGCCACTTTGACGTGCAGCTTATTGGTGCCATGACATTGCATGGTGGCAGAATTGCGGAAATGAGAACCGGGGAAGGGAAAACCCTCATGGCAACCCTTGCCGTGGTGCTTAATGCCCTGGGCGGCAAAGGCGTGCACGTGGTTACGGTGAACGACTACCTGGCCAAGCGCGACGCTGCCTGGATGGGCAAACTGTACAATTTTCTTGGGTTGAGTGTGGGCGTTATTGTGCATGGGCTGAGCGACGAAGAACGCAAAGCCGCCTATGCTGCGGACGTAACCTACGGCACCAACAACGAATTTGGCTTTGACTACCTGCGCGACAACATGAAGTTTTACCAGAACCAGCTTGTGCAGCGCAAACACCAGTTTGCTATTGTGGACGAAGTGGACTCCATTCTTATTGACGAAGCCAGAACCCCCCTTATTATTTCCGGCGCGGCAGACGATTCCACCGACCTGTACCGCACCGTGAACAATATCATTCCCCTGCTGGAGCGCGAAACTCATTTTACCCTGGACGAAAAAGCCAAAACCGCCATGCTTACCGATGCTGGCGTGCAGCGGTGTGAAGAACTGCTGGGGGTAGACAACCTGTTCGACATGCAAAACATCACCTTGCAGCACCACGTGTTGCAGGCCTTGAAGGCCCACCACGCTTTCCGCCTGGATGTGGATTATGTGGTTACAGAAGGACAGGTGGTGATTGTTGATGAATTTACAGGCCGCCCTATGCCGGGCCGCCGTTTTTCCGACGGGTTGCACCAGTCCCTTGAAGCCAAGGAAGGCGTAAAAGTGGAGGCGGAAAACCAGACCCTGGCTTCCATCACCTTCCAAAACTACTTCCGCCTGTATGAAAAACTCAGCGGCATGACAGGTACGGCAGATACTGAAGCCGTTGAATTTCATGAAATTTACGGGCTTGAGGTGGTTTCCATTCCCACCCACCGGCCTATGGTGCGTAAAGACCTGCCTGACGTGGTGTACCGCACCCGCAAGGAAAAGTACCTAGCCATTGTGGAGCAGATAAAAGAATTGCACACCAAGGGGCAGCCTGTTCTGGTGGGCACCATTTCCATTGAAACTTCTGAACTGCTTTCCACCCTGCTGAAGCGTGACCGCATTCCGCACAACGTGCTTAACGCAAAGCACCATGAGCAGGAAGCAGACATTGTGGCAGAAGCCGGGCAACTGGGCAAAGTGACCATTGCCACCAACATGGCAGGCCGGGGTACAGACATTGTGCTTGGGGACGGCGTGCGCGAGCTTGGGGGCCTGTTCATTCTGGGTACGGAACGGCACGAAAGCCGTCGTATTGACAACCAGTTGCGGGGCCGTTCCGGCCGCCAGGGCGACCCTGGCTGTTCGCGCTTCTTCCTTTCCCTGGAAGACGACCTTATGCGCCTGTTTGGTTCAGAACGCATCATGAAGGTTATGGAAACCCTGGGCCTGAAAGACGGCGAATGCATTGAACACCGCATGATTTCACGGGCCATTGAAAATGCCCAGAAGCGGGTGGAAGGCCATAACTTTGAAATTCGTAAAACCCTGCTGGATTACGACAACGTTATGAACCAGCAGCGCGAAGTGGTGTATTCCTTGCGTTATGATGCCATCAGCCGCCCGGAAGTGGAAGGCTTGGTGCAAGAGTTTATTGATGCTGTGCTCAACGATTTGTATGCAGGGTACGAAGCGGCACGCGGCGCCTTGAGTGAAGAAGAAAAAGACATGCTGCGGGCCAACCTGCAAGATATTTTCAGCATGAATGCCTACTGGCAGGGCGAAGAGTTGCCCAACCAGAATGAAGCCCGCGAATGTGCTGAACGTATGCTGGCCCGAGTGCGTGAAGCTGCCCCGGAAATTTACCAGGACATTCTGCGCTATTTTGTGCTGGAAGAACTGGACCGCTGCTGGAAAGAACACCTGTTGAACATGGACCACCTGCGCGACGGTATTGGCCTGCGCGGCTATGGCCAGCGCGACCCCAAGCAAGAATACAAGCGTGAAGGGTTTGCCCTGTTCCGCGACATGCTTATGCGCTTGCAGGAAAACGTGCTGAAAACCGTTGCCCGCCTCCGCTTCCAAGTGGCAGAAGGCCAGAACGAGCAAGGGGAAGACACCACCTACCTTGGGGTAAGCGTGGGGCAGGATGCCGCTGAAGCGCCTGAGACCGCAACCACTGTTGAAGAAGGCCCGGTGGTGGGCACAGCCAGTGTGCCCCGGCACAACGAAGCGGTACCACAGGCCCCTGCCCAGCAAGAACCAGAGCAGGAATTTGAAAGTGCTTCCGCGCAGCCTGGGCCGCAGCAATCTCCATTTATGCACAAAGACCGTTCTTCCCGTCTTTCTTACTCCGGCGCAGGGGAAGGCCACAAAAAAGGACCGGATAAACGCGAAACGCCCAAAGTGGGGCGCAACGATGATTGCCCCTGCGGCAGTGGCAAAAAATTCAAGAAATGCTGCGGCAAATAGCCACAGGCAACAATACTTCAAGGTTACAGGATATGAGTATGTCTACACCACTTGCAAAAGGATTCCAGCTTGCCGCTGTTTCCGCCGGGTTCAAGCGTTCCGGCAAACCTGATTTAAGCCTTGTATACAGCCAGTTGCCGTGTTCTGCGGCCGGGGTGTTCACCACCAACATGTTCAAGGCCGCCCCTGTGCTGGTGGGCCAGGAAATGCTGCACAAATCGCCCCATGCCCGCGCTGTGCTGGTAAACACCGGGCAGGCCAATGCCTGCACCGGGGAGCAAGGCATTGCCAACTGCCGCCACACCCAAACACTGGTGGGCACTGCCCTTGGCATTGGGCCGGAAGAAATTCTGCCCGCTTCCACAGGGGTTATTGGCGCACAAATGAATATGCCCGCCTGGGAAAGCGCCGTGCCGGCGCTTGTGCAAAACCTTGGCAACGCCTCGGTGGAAGAGCTGGCTAAAGCCATGATGACCACAGACAGCTTTCCCAAATTTTGCGGAGAGCAGGTTTCCCTTACAGGCGGTGTGGTCACCCTGACAGGGTTTGCCAAGGGCGCAGGCATGATTTGCCCCAATATGGCCACCATGATTTCCACGGTGCTGTGTGATGCGGTTATTCCCCCGGCTGCCTGGCAGCGTCTGTTTTCCCGCGCTGTGGCCCTTACTTTTAACCGGGCTACGGTAGACGGCGACACAAGCACCAACGACACCCTGTATGGCCTTGCCAACGGCGCTTCCGGGGTGCGGGTGGCAAGGCAGGACATGGCCCTTATGGAAGCGGCCCTTGTGCGCATTTTGGGGAACCTTGCCTATATGCTGGTGCAAGATGGTGAAGGGGCCACCAAGGTGATGCACATTCACGTAACTGGCGCACGCAACGCAGCCGACGCGGAACGCGCTGCCCGTACCGTGGGCCATTCCCAACTGGTGAAAACTGCCATGTACGGCAAAGACGCCAACTGGGGGCGTATTGTAGCAGCCCTTGGGCGCTGCGGGGCTAAGTTTGTGCCGGAAGAAGTGCGGGTTTCCTTGTGCGGTGTGGAACTGTTTGCCGGGGGCCAGCCCACCCCCCTTGATTTTGATTCCCTGCTGAAAGAACCCTTGCAGGGGCGCGACCTGGCCATGGACATTGTGCTGGGAAGCGGAGACGGGGAATATACCCTGCTGGCTTCAGACCTGACGCATGAGTATGTGAACATCAATGCGGACTACCGCAGCTAGGGAAGCGCTGAGTTTTCCGTTTGGCGGCGTTACTCGGTTTTTTTGAGGCGGGGCAGGACCGAAGAGTCCAGCACCCGCCTCAAAAAAATCTCGTGCCTTGCCAAACGAAAAACTGAGCGTTTCCCAAAGCCCGTTTTTATCCGTCCGGCAAGGCGCAAGTGTTTTTTATAGGGGGGGTGGGCTCTTTAGCCCTGCCCCCCTGTAAAAAACATGAAGCAACGCCGCCAAACGGAAAAAATCAGCGTTTTGGCGTAAGGTTGGCGGCGGTGGCCTCCCAAACATCCATAAACGCGGCAAACCGCTGGAAGGCATCCACCCCCCCAGGCCAGGTGGTCACCTCAAACACATCATGCAGCTTGCTTGTTTGGCGCAGGGCCTGCTCCAGGCGGTCATCTTCATGTACCAACAGCCACACCCGGCTTTTGTCTGTGCCGGGCATGGGCATAACAAAAATACTTTCCACGTTAAACGCCCGGCGGGCAAACATACCGCAAATGTGGCTCATCACCCCTGGATGGTTCAGCACCGTAAGGCGCAGGGCCACCAGGGGTGTGTTATTTTCTGAAGTAGTCGTCATATTGCCTAACTCCTTTCTTCCGCTCCTGGGGCGGGATAGATGCTCCGAGGCAGGGCTCGTTTCCTAAATAACGTCATAGGGATGAAAATGGTGAGTTTTTTTGCTTGGCAAGGCGCGAGTGTTTTTTACAGGGGGTGCTCTTACCGGATGAAAAACTACGTTTTTACCGATAGCACACTATAGGATTTTTGCTCTCTCGCAAGGAAGGTAAGTCGTGTATGAAGGAGTGTACGCTTTGGTACATGACTGAAATACACGACGCCACCTGACGTAGCGAGAGGGCAAAAGGGCATAGTGTGCTTAATTGCCGATCATTTGAGTATTGGCCGCCCCTGGCAAAACCTGCGGGTACACATTCTCCTCAGCTGCCACCGGCACCCGCACCAGGGCCGGGCCGGGGCGTTCCAGCGCTTCCTGCAAGGCTTTTGCCGGGTTCTGGCTTGCCCCAAGGTCCACGGCGTACCAGCCAAACCCTTCCGCCACCTTCACATAATCTACCGGGCGTTCATAACGCCAAACGCCTGTGCGCCCTTCAAACAGCAGGTTTTGCATTTGCTGAATAAGGCCAAGGCCGCCGTTGTCAGCCAGAATCACTTTAACATTCACGTCCTGGTCTGCTGCCGTTGCCATTTCCTGCAAGTTCATAAGCAGGCTGCCGTCGCCTGAAAAGCACACCACTGTGCGCTGTGGAAAGGCCAGGGCTGCGCCAATGGCGGCAGGCAACCCAAAGCCCATGGTGCCTTGCCCGCCGGAAGTAAGCCACTTGCGGGGGTGGCGTATGGGGTAAAACTGGGCCGTGCGCATTTGGTGCTGGCCCACATCGGTCACCACAATGGTGTCTTCCGGCACACGCTGGGCCACGGCCCGCACCATGCCATAAGGGGTAGTGGGCTTATCTGCACCGGGGGTGTGCAGGGGGTGCGCCAGCTTAAGGGCTGCCACCTGGGCCAGCCACGGGGCACGGGCCTTAGCTGCATCGGCAGGCATATGTTCCAGGAACCAGCGTAAACATGCACCAGCGTCTGCCACTATATCAATGTGGGCTTGCCGGATTTTCCCCAACTCGCTGGGGTCAATATCAATGTGTACAATTTTTGCTTCTGGGCAGAAGCCCTGCACAAGGCCTGTGGCCCGGTCGTCCAGCCGTGCCCCCACCACCAGCAAAAGGTCGCACACATCAATGACCATGTTGGTGTAGCGTGCGGCGTGCATACCAATAAGGCCAAGGGAAAGGGGGTTTTCTTCCGGCATGGTGCCAAGCCCCAGCAGCGACATGGCCACAGGGGCACCCATGGCTTTTGCCAGTGCCCGCACTTCATCCACCGCACCAGCCCCCATTACGCCCCCACCAGCCATAATAACCGGGCGCTTGGCAGAAAGCAGCAGGGCAAGGGCCTGTTGCAGGGTTGCTTCCTGGGCCTGGGGGTGGGGCGTGGCTGTGCCGGGTTCCGGCCATGCAGCAAATTCCACGGGAGCAAGCTGAATGTTGCGTGGAATGTCTACCAGCACCGGGCCAGGCCTGCCAGAAGCGGCAATGCGGAACGCTTCAGGAATAACCTTGAGCAACTCTTGTGCACTGCGTACCAAAAAATTGTGTTTTACCACAGGCAGGCTCATTCCATAGGTATCTACTTCCTGGAAGGCATCGGTGCCCAAAAGGGGGCTTGCCACTTGCCCGGTAATGCACACCACAGGCACAGAATCGGCACGGGCATCTGCCAGGGCCGTAAGGGTGTTGGTGGCCCCCGGGCCGGATGTGGCAAAAAACACGGCTGTTTTGCCTGTGGCGCGGGCCATGCCCTGGGCCATAAACCCTGCCCCCTGTTCATGCCGGGCCAGCACGTGGCGAATGCCGCCGTGGCGTAGCAGGGCGTCATACAGGGGCAGCACCGCGCCGCCGGGAATACCGCAAACCACGTCTATTCCTTGTCGTTCAAGAAGCCGGATAACAAGGTCCGCGCCTTGCATGGAATACATAGAGCCTCCTTGGCTTGACCCTTTGGGTTGCATTTCCAAAGTGCCTGGTTTTCCCGTGGTATGCCAGCGGGGTCAACAAAAAACCCCCCGCCGGGAATGCCGACGGGGGGTTCTGTATGAAAATACACTAATCCCGCTACGGCATTCCCGCTAAAACACAGACGACAACAAGAATCAGCCCAAGAAGGCTGTTCTGCAAAAGTGTGCTGTGTAGGGAAATGGAGGAGAAGGACATACTGTGTGGTTCCCGAAAAGTAGGTTGGCGTGGTAAAACAATTTTGAGCAAAATGCATTGGCCGGAGTATATCGGTCAACGTGTTTTTGCGTAAAATAACGCTACGGTTCTTGGTTTAATTTGTCAAGTCCCCAGGCTTCATGAAAGTAAAAATTGTTTCATAGGGATATGTTTTTCAGCTTGTTTTGACCCATACCACGTGGGATTGTGCGTGTGGGGAAGGGGGCAGGCAAAGGCTATTCCCGCGTGGTTGGTGCTGGGGCCATAACCCCAAAAACAGGGCCACCGGGGCATGGGGAAGCTTTGCAGGGTTCTCTTGGAATTTTGCATAAAATATGGCACTGTATAAACGCACTACACGGTATTATTCCTTAAAGGAGCGGCATACGCCACCGCACATGAAACGCACGCACTTTATATTATTGGGTACTTTCCTGCTTGGTGCAGCATTGGGCAGCGGTGTTACCTCCTATTGGAGCAGCCTGCGTGTTGAAACGCTCCTTTCTTTTCTGCCAGCCTCCCTCCCGCAGGGCAGTGCGCCTGTTGCTGATGCAACCCAACCCAGCCTACCCCGCCAGAGTGAAACAGCCTCCCCAAAATCACCAGCCCTTGCTGCCAGCCTTTCGTCCCCCCAGGCCCTAACCAGTCAGGCCGGGCAAGGTACCGTTGTGCCCACCGCTCTTCCTTCCTCTGTGCTGCCTTCAAAAGCGATTCCACAAGCAATGGTGGAAAATGCATTAGCCCTGGCCACCGGGCCGTTACCTACCCTGCCTTTTGCCCCTTCGGCTTCTTCGTTTATTCTGCATAAAATGGGTGCCCCTGGTGGCCCCACCCTGCTGGTTGTCGGGGGCATTCAGGGCGACGAACCCGGCGGTTTTTCTGCCGCAGCCTTAATTGCTTCGCATTATACCATTACCAAAGGTGCCGTGTGGGTGGTGCCAGACCTGAACTTGCCCAGCATTTTGCTACGCAACCGGGGCAGTTCCGGCGACATGAACCGCAAATTTGCTTTCCTCAACACCACAGACCCGGACTACGCCACCGTGACCCGCATCAAAGAAGTGCTTACGGAAAGCACCGTGGACCTGGTGCTGAACCTGCATGATGGCAGTGGCTTTTACCGCCCCGCATTTGAAGACAAGCTACATAACCCCGGCCGCTGGGGACAAAGCGTGATTATTGACCAGGAAGACATGAGCGCCCCGCGCTTTGCTAACCTGCAAGGCATGGCCCAAACCGCTACGGAAGATGCCAATAAAAAACTGCTCCACCCGGAACACCGCTACCACCTGCGCAATACCCATACCCGCCAGGGCGACAAGGAAATGGAAAAAACCTTGAGCTATTTTGCGGTGTGCAGTGGCAAACCAGCCTTTGGGCTGGAAGCCAGCAAAGAATTTTCCACTGAATACCGCAGCTATTATCACCTGCTGCTTGTGGAATCGTTCATGCGGCAAATGGGCATAGAATTTACACGCAATTTTACCCTTACCCCGCAAGGGGTGCTGGCTACCCTGAATTCCAACCTTATGCTTGCTGCCTTTGATAGCAAGCTGGTGCTGCCCCTGGATAATGCCCGGACGAGCTTAAGCCTGTTGCCTTTCAAACAGGGGGAAGCCCCTGCCCTGCAAGCCAGCAAGCCCTTGCTGTTAATGGTGCCGGAAAAAGATGGTACATGGCGGGTGGCCTATGGCAACCGTACCCTGACGCGCTTCAAGCCGCAGTTTATGGAATTTGACAATTCCCTGCCAAGCCTTGGTATGCAGTGCGACACCGCCAGCCCCGTAACTGTGCCCCTGGGCAATGTGGTGGGGGTGCGCGATTCGTTTACTGTGACAGTGCCGGAAGGCTACCGGGTAAATGCCATTGGAGCGCGTAAGGAACAAAACGGCACAGAAGCCGGGGTGGAACTGTTCCAGAAAGATTTTTTGCCCCAATACTCCCTGGATAAAGACGGCAGCACTTACCGCGTGGAAGTGTACAAGGGGGAAGCCTTTGCAGGCATGGTGCTGGTGCGGTTTGGGGAAACAGGGCATGGGCCTTCAACTGGCGCATTAACTGCTACGTCCGGGCCTGAGTCTGTTCTTGGCTTCTAATCCATGGTCTTTTGTTCTTACAGTATTTCACTTGGGGGACGCTGTCCCCCAACCCCTGCAAGGGGAATGATTCCCCTTGACCCCCATTAGCGTTCAGTTCTTCGCGTAGCGAAAAACTGAACGCCGATGTGGGGTTCCAAGGGCATCATGCCCTTGGCGGAGGGGTTTGGGGAGGCAGAGCCTCCCCAAAGAAAAACAACAGCCTTAAAAGGAACCGTATGATTGCCATACTCGACTACGAAGCAGGAAACCAGACCAGTGTGCGCCGCGCCCTGGAAGGCCTTGGCATTCCCGCCGCCATTACCCGCAACCCGGAAGAGCTTGGCGCTGCTACAGGCGTTATTTTTCCTGGTGTGGGTGCTGCGGGGCAAGCCATGGGCATGTTGCAGCGCACAGGCATGGACGCTGTGCTGCGCACCTTGATAGCTGATGGCAAGCCCCTGCTGGGTGTGTGCCTTGGCTGCCAGATTATGCTGGAGCGCAGTGAGGAAAATAATACTCCCACCCTGGGCATTGAAAAGGGCATTTGCCGCCGTTTTGACCCTGCCCTGAAGGATGAGGAAGGCCAGCCCATCATCATTCCCCACATGGGGTGGAATAGCTTGCAAGCCAAGCAAAAAAGCACGTTGCTGGAAGGCATTCACCCGGCAGCGGAATTTTATTTTGTGCACAGCTATTACACAGAACCTGCCCCGGAACTGGTAATTGCCACCACCACCCACGGGGTGGAATTCTGTTCCATTTACGGGCGTGAAGGGTTCTGGGCTGTGCAGTTTCACCCGGAAAAGAGCGGTGCCGCCGGGCTGCGGCTGTTGCGTAACTTTTATACTTACACAGAAACGAGGTAGCCCATGCTGAGCAAACGCATTATCCCCTGCCTGGATGTACGTAATGGCAAGCTTACCAAGGGCGTGAAATTTCAGGGCAACGTAGACATTGGCGACCCTGTGGAAACTGCGCGGCGCTATTATGAAGAAGGGGCCGACGAAATTGTGTTTTACGACATTACGGCCTCTGCCGAGGAGCGCGGCATTTTTCTGGACGTGGTAGAGCGCGTGGCAGAAGCCATTGCCATTCCCTTTAGTGTGGGGGGCGGCATTGCCAGCGTGGCAGACATGCGGGCCGTGCTGGTGGCTGGAGCTGAAAAAGTTTCCATTAACTCTGCGGCGGTGAAAACCCCGGAACTTATCAGTAACGGGGCCGAGGCCTTTGGTTCCCAGGCCATTGTGGTGGGCATGGACGTAAAACAGGTGCCCCCTACGGCGGCCATTCCTTCGGGCTATGAAATTGTTATTCATGGCGGCCGTACCCACATGGGCATAGATGCCATTGCCTGGGCCAAACGGTGCGAGGAGCTGGGGGCAGGGGAACTGTGCGTGAATTCCATTGATGCCGACGGCACCAAGGCAGGCTATGAACTGACCCTGACCCGCACCATTGCCGATGGTGTGCGCATTCCGGTTATTGCTTCCGGCGGGGCAGGCTCGCCCCAGCATATGTATGAAGCGTTAACCCAGGGGCATGCTTCTGCTGCGCTTATTGCTTCCATTGTGCATTACGGGGAGTATACTATTCCGGTTATTAAAGAATATTTGGCTGGCAAAGGGTGTAAAGTGAGGCCTGTAACGGGGTAAGGGGTTTGTTGTTTGGCAAAGCGCTGGAGGGTTGTGTGGCGCTTGCGCCGCAACGGCTTGTGGTTTTTTAACTCTTTCGCTCTGCGAGGGTTCTTGCGCCGCAAAAATTGTTAAGTCATACCAAATCAAAAAAAGCGCTGTGTTTTCGCACAGCGCTTTTTTTATTGCAGTTATTCCGCTAAGGCCAACCCTTACCCAGCCTGCCCTGTAAGCAACGTCGTCTGAATAAGCATTTGTATTTCTGTTTCATCCGGTGCGGTGAAGGTGCAGTATTCAAACTGGTTGCCTTCCAATTCCACCGTGCTGCCTGTGCGGAATAAGGTGACGCTTTCAAGCACAACTTCTGTGGTTTCGTCGCCGCTTATCATGGCAACGCCGCCTTTTTCGTGCAGGGCATTCAGGCCATCAGCATCAATGTGCAGTATTTGCCCGTCGTGCAGTGCTATGGTGTCCATGCCGTTTTGGGTAAAGGTGGCAAGCTCCAGCACGCTGCTTGTGTTTTCCCCTGTCAGGGGTTCGCTCTGGCTGGCAGTGGGGGCATACACGTCTGTTTCTTCCGTTGCCGTCATGGAAGCCGGGGCCATAAGGCTGCTGGGGGCAGGGTAGCCCTGCATCAAGGCTTCGGCAATAGCTACTGTGGTGCCGTTGGTGTTGTGCACAAAGTTGGCCCACCCGTCTGCCAGGCTCTCGTATGTCCAGTTGGTATCTACATCAACAAAATTCACCGTGTCGTTGGCATCGCCCGTAATGATGTAGTGCTTGTTGGCCTCAAAGGTGTTTTCATCCACATCAAGCTGGTTGGCACCGTGGTCTGTCAGGCTTATGCCTTCAATGTTGGTGAGCTTGCCTGCGCCCAAGTTCGTGAGATTAATCCAACGATAGTCTTCCTCAAAGGAAACAATGTCATGCCCTTCACCTCCATCTACTTTGCCAAAGTCAAGGCCTACAAAGGTAGTGCCTGCATTGAATCCTTTCAATGTGAAGGTGTCGTCTGCGCTGGTGCCCAGCAGGTAATCAGACCCGGAGGTGTTGGTAAGGGTGCCGGGGGCGGTCATCTTGAGCATGTCAAAGCCCACAAGCAAACTCTTGCCACTGGCATCTTGAAACAGTTGCCCGTTAGCGTCTACCCCTTGGTATGACCAGTCGTTGCCTGCCAGTTCAAAGGTGTCTCCAGCATTGCCTGTTACGGTAAGGGTGTCTACCCCCATGTTGCCAATGGTACTTGCATCCAGGCGCAACAGGTTGTTGCCATTACCAGTCAGGTCTATGGTGGCAATGCCGCTTATTTGCCCGGCCCCAAGGCCAGTCAGGTCAAGGGATTTATCATCCTGGCTGGCGTGGGCGTCTATGCGCAGGGTGTCGTTACCACCGTTGCCGTGGATAGTGGCAAAGTCTGCTGCCGTAATGCCACCAATGGTGTCGGTGTCAATAATGGAGAATATCTCATGAGCACTGGTGCCTTCCTGCGCCCTGGTGAGGCCCTCCTGCACATGCAGGAACTGCCCGGCGTTGTTGCTGTACACATAGTAGCCGTTATCCAGCCCGATGTAGTTCCAGCCTGTGCCTTTCAGTTCAAAGGAATCTTGTGCCGTGCCGTACACCGTCAAGGTTTCGTTGGCAGCAAGGCCCATGTTGGTTAACGTGTTCTCGTCCAGCACAAGCCTGTTGTTGCCAGCGCCGGAAAGGTCAATGATTTCCACACCGTTGATTTTGTTTGCGCCAAGGTTGGAAAGGTCAAGGGTTTTTCCGGTCTGGGTTGCATCCAGGGCCAGTAAGTCGTTGCCTGCCTTGCCATCAATACGGGCAAAGTCGTTACCGCTGATAATGCCGTTGTTGTCTTTGTCCACCAGTGCAAACGTATCATTGCTGGGGGTGCCCTGGTACAACTGGTTTATGTTGCTGTGTACTTTTAGGGTGGCCCCGCCCAGGGTGTAGGTGGCATAACCGTTATCCAGCCCGGCAAAAGCCCACGCCCCTTGCAGCACAAAGGTGTCGTTGGTGTCGCCTTCAACCGTTAAGGTGCCGGAACCAAGGCCCATGTTGGCCAGGGTGTTTGCCCCAATAACCAGGTTATTGCTGCCAAAGCCGTCCAGTTTGATGGTGTTTATGTTTGTAATTTGGCTATTGGCAATGCTGACAAGGTCAAGCACCGTGTCGTTCTGGCTGCTGTCCAGGGTAAGGGTAGTCAGACCAGTTTTCCCGGTAATGGTACCAAGTTCATCGGCGGTAATGATGCCGCTTGCGTCTTTGTCTGGCAGGGCAATGGCGTCTGCAACCACACGGCGCATGGTGCCGGGAAGTTCCACAAGGCAACCGTTGGGGTCGCGGTACTGCACGTTGCTGCCGTTCTCCCCGGCAAAAGTCCAGGTGCCTTGCAGTTCAAAGGTGTCTGCTGCGTCGCCTGTTACGGCCAGTATACCGCCATTGGCAATGCCCATGTTGGTAAGGGTGCTGGCATCCAGAATAAGGTGGTTTGCGCCTGTGCCTGTAAGGCTAATGGTTTCAATGCCGTCAATTTCCCCAGTGCCGAGGCCGGAAAGGTCAAGGGTCTGGTCGGTGCTTGCCAGCTTGAGCACATCGGTGCCTGTGCCGCCGTCAATGGTGCCAAAGTCGTTAACGGTAACGGTGCTGCTGTTTGTAAGGCTGTGCAGTATGAATGTGTCATTGTCTGCATCGCCAAACAGGGCTTCCTGGGCGCTGCCGTTATACAGCGTGTCGGTGCCAGCGCCACCGTGAATGGTGTCGGCCCCGCCGCCGCCGCGCAGTACGTCTGCCCCGTCGTCGCCGTTAATGGCCTCGTTGCCAGTGCCGCCAGTAATGGTGTCGTTGCCAGTACCGCCGTTGTAGGTGCCGGAACCAGTGCCACCAGTAATGCTGTCGTTGCCAAGGCCTGCGGTAATGGTGTTTACCCCATTGCCTGCGGTAATGGTGTCGTTGCCGTCGCCAGATGTAATGGTCAGTGCACCGGGGTAGTCTGCAAAGTTAATGGTGTCAGCCCCTGTGCCCCCATTAATGGACAGGGTGACAGAATTGTGCACATACAGTTGTTTGCTGGCATCAGCACCCCACTGCAACACGTAATAGTCGCCGTCTGTGCTGGCATACTGCCAGTTGGCAAAGGTGTTTTCCGTGGTGTTGCACAGTTCCAGGGTGTTGCCCCCTTCCACATACAGCCTGTTGCCTGTGTCCGTGGTTGCAAGGGCCTGGAAGGCAGCTCCGTTCAGGCGCAGAATGCTTCCTGCGCTCTGGCTTAAATCCAGCACTTCAACGTTTTTAATATTGGCGTGCAGGCCGGTGGTAAAGTCCATAACCAGCCCGGCTGCGCCTGCAAAGCGCAGGGTGTCGTTACCTGCGCCGCCATCCACTTTGGTGATGTCGTCTTTGTCAAAGGTGCCGTTGGGGGTGCCTGCGTCATTCAGGGTAATAACGTCGTCACCAGCACCTGCGTTGACTATGTCTTTGCTGCTGGTGCCAGCCGTAATGGTGTCGTTGCCGTCTCCTGCTTCCACCACAAAGCGGCCTGTGCCCTGGTTGGCAAGGCTGGCCACGTCAATGGCATCAGCACCTGCCGTGCCGTTCACCACAAGGCGCACGCTTTCATGCACCAGCAGTTCTTGGCTGCCGTTTGTGAGGCGGTAGTAATTGGCCCCGTTTACTGTTTCAGGCCCCGTGGCGGTCCAAGTTTCGGCATCGGTCAGGGTAAAGGTGTCACCTTCATTGCCCACAATGCGAATGGGGTTTGTGGTGTCGCCACGCTGGGCATTAAGCTTGGTCACAGCGTCAAGGTCAAGCAGCACGTTGTTGTCGCCCGTGCCGGTAATGTCCAGCACTTCAATGCCGGTAATTTTGGTGCCGTCCCAGCCTGTAAAGCTTAAGGTTTGGCCTGTTCCGGCAAGGGTTATGCTATCCACTTCGGTGTCGGTTGTGCCGTTGCCGCCGTGAATCGTGCCAAAGTCGGCTGCCGCAGCCACAATGCCCGTTTTGGGTTTTACCACAAAGGTGTCGCTGCCAGCATCGCCAAAGTATTCGCCCTTGGCGTCGTTGTTCACGGTGATTGTATCGTTGCCACCGCCAGCGCGAACAACGTCTGCGCCGCCGCCGGCATCAATTTTTTCTGCCTGGCCGGAACCCATAATCCACTGGGCATTGCCGTTGCCTGTGTACGTATCGGTAACCTGCACTTCCAGGGTGGCATTGCTGTTCACAATATTATAGATGGCGTTGCCTGTGAGGGCGTCTGTGTCTGCCACTTCAAAGGAAAACCCGTTAAATTCTGTGAACTTGTCGCCCTTGCTGCCATTTTTAATGGCAGTGGAATCGTTGTCCACCGTGTAGGTCATGTTTCCATTATCATCAATGGAAAATGTGCCGTATCTGCCCTGAATGGTTTTGGCCACGGTGCGCAAGGGGTCGCCATCGGCATCGGTGTCGTTGTGCAGCACATCAATGGTCCAGCTATCGTTGCCGGAATGCGGGGCCACCAGAATAACCACATCGTCCGGGTTCGTCACCGGGGCATGGTCGTCGTCAGTAATGGTCACCGTTGCCTTGCCACCTTCGCCGCCTGCTTCGTTGCCATGCACGTTGGTAATTTCTACCACAATGCCTTCTGCCGGGCTACGTTCGTCAATTTTGTCGTTGACCAGGGCATCTTTTTTCATAACCCATGTAATGGAATTTGCCCCAGCCGGAATGGTTACGGTATGGGTTCCAAAGACATTGCGCAGGTCATCGGCGCTCAGGCCATCTGCCCGAATGCCGCCCACGGTAAAGGTAATGGTAATGGGTTCCGTGGCGGTAACACCTGGAGGCAAGGAAAAAGTATAAGTAATAAGTGTATCTGTGTTGCCTTCCACTCCGTCCCATTCGTTAACGCTGGTTTTGTCCGCAGTAACGGTAATGCTGTCTCCATCACGGGAATCTTCCAGGGTAATGGCTGCGGTGTCTTTGCCGCTATTAATGTGCACTTCGCCGCCATCCACATGGTCTATGGTAAAGCTGAAGTTTTCGTCCAGTTCGGTGGATTTGTCGTTATTGAAGATGCCAGCCAAATCGAGGGTGGCCTGAATGTCACCTTTAGGAATTTTTACTTTGATGAACCAGCAGTTTTCCGTGTTATCCCAAATGGCGGTAGCCCCGCTAATGCGGGAAAAGTCCACATCCAGGGGGGAAGCCGGGTCGTTGGTACCAGAAACCTTGGTGCTGCCTGCGTTCACACGCAGGTATACAAACACGTCTTCCACGGCCGGGCGGGTAAGCACCAGTTCAAAGGTGGGGGCATTCACTCCGTCTTCCGCCACGGTAGCACTGCCATGGTCGAAGGAAATGGTGGGGCCGTCCTTGACTTCTTCAATAGTGGTTTCCACAGGGTTCGGGTTTTTGCTGAATCCTTGGGAAATATCGGCAATTTCCACCTTGAATTGTTCATTCCCTTCCGAAAATTCGTCGTTGGGCAGTTCCACGCTAAAGGAATAGCGCCATTTCTGGGTTGCGTTGTCAAAGCTCCAGTTGCTGTCGCTTGGGTCAATATACAGCGTGTTCACAGGGGTATAGTCCCCCGGTGTGGCCCCGTTGCTGGTATACGTTAATTTTACCGTGACTAGTTCTGTGGGTTTGATGGCGGTATCAAACTCCAGGTAGTACTTAGCGGAAGTTCCTTCCTGGAATGTGCCTGTGCCTTCCTGCCCCAGGGAAACTGTAGGGGGGGTGTGGCCATCGTCAATAACGCCAGTGGCAGAGTTGCCAGACCACGCCTTGCCCTCTGTTCCCACCACGTTAATGATGTAGCTTTCCGGGCCTTCATAGCCGTCGTTTTCTTGCAGCCCCAAGGTAAAGTTCAGTACGCTTTGCCCTGCAGGCAGGGTGACGGTGAAGAGCCCGCGGGATGGGTCCAGCCAGGTTATGGCTACGCCATTGAGTTCTTTAATATCTGCGGTATTAAAGCCAGTGTTGAGCCCTGAAATTTTCAGGGTAACGGTGGTTGGGGTGTCAATGGAACCATTGGTCACTTTCAGGCGGAAGGCCGCGTCTGCGCCTTCTGCATCATGCGAGCTATTTCCGTTTACCTTTTCCACACTCACTATGGGCCGGGTGGTTGTGCTACCCCAATGTTGTTCAGCTTCTGTAATGCAGGAATCCTGGTCAATAACGGTTTCAGAGCCAGTGGCAGACTCTGCCTGCAACTGGAAATAATCATACTGACCAACTATTTTGGGCACGCTGAACGTAACTTCATTTTGCTCTGCGGGAATGGTAATCTTGTAGTAGGTACCATAGGCGTCCACACCTTTTGTCAGCCCCGGGATAAGCCCTCTGTCAATAACGTTCCGGTTGCTGTCGTACAGGCGGAAAACCACTTCTGTAGGTTCTGAAACGACCCTGTCTGTGGTAAGGCGGAAATACACCTTGTCCGTGTCCCCGCTGTCACTGGGTGTATAGGTTTCCGGCAGGTCAGCGGAGCTTCCCCAGCTGCTGCTGCCATCAGCGTTATAATCCTTTACTTCCAGGCTTATTTTTGGCCCGCCCAGGGGTTCGTCCACAATGGTTGTTTGCACATCGTCAAGGTTGGTGTCTATGTGGGCTTCGTTGCCTGTTACCTTTTCAATTTTGGTGATAAAGGTGCAGTTGTTTTCCGAAATATCATCTGCCTGAATGGGCAGCTTGAAGGTGGTAAATGTACTGTTGGCTGTCACCGTAATATCAAAGGTATAGCCCGTGCCGGACTGCTGCCAGTTGGAAAAGGTCAGGGTTGGGTTCAGGGCTTCCAACTCTGCCAGAATGGCAGCAGAGGTTGTGCCTGCAAACAGGTCGGCAAGGTCAAAGCCTTTAACTCCCGCTGTTCCGGTTGGTGCAATGTCCAGCTTAATGGTTACCGTTACATCTTCTTGGGAAATGCTGCTGAGTTTTAAAGTGAAATCTGCCTCACCCGTGCTGCCAAATTCCGGTTCCAGAATGTGCCCAGGGCCGAACAGGCTTACAGCAGGGCCTTCCAGTTTTGCCTCGGCGCCGTGCCCTTCACTCCCCACGCCTTCCACGGGTTGGTTGTTGCCATCTTTGGGCCAGGGCTGGGTGTCGTCCACAATAACGGTGGTCACTTTGTTGTCTTGCAGGGTAGGGGTGTTGTAGCGCACCTCTTGCCCTGTGGCATCATCAATCCACACATCAAAGCTTTTGTTTTCTTCGGTCAGGTTGTCGTCGGCAATACGTATGTCCACAGAAGCACTGTTGGTGCCTGCCCGTATAACCAGGGTTTCCTGGCCGGGCAGTAGTTCGTAGTCTACCCGTTCTTGGGCCTGGTTGGGTGCTCCAGGGGTTGGGCCAAAGCCCAGGGTAATGGTCACATCTTCGGTAATCAGGCTTGGGTCAATGGGGTTGCCGTGTGCATCGCACAAAATAACCTTGTAATTGGCATAGCCGCCACTTTCACTGATAAACCCGGTGCCCACCAGCTTCAGGAAGGGGCCGTCGCGGGTTATGTTGGTGTCGTCATCTGCAATAACGGTGCTGGTTGAGCCTTCCCCTGATTTTACCGTGGCTTCGCTGCCGGGGGCTTCAGTGCTGGTAACCACTGCCACAGAAACGGTAATGGTTTCAGGGCCTTCTGTTTTGAAGTCGTCCACCACATTCACAGGAAAGTTGAAGCTGCCACCATTCCACCCGGTGGGCACACGCACCAGAATGCTGCCGTCGCTGGTACGCTCAAGCAGTTCAATGCCCTGGTCTGCAAGAGCATCCCACAAATCAGCAAAGTCGCCAAATTTGGCATCCACACTGTTGCTCAGGGTAATGCGCAGGTCAATGTCTTCCACAGGCACAGGGTAGGTGCCGCCCAGGGAAATAGTATACTCTATGGCATCGGCCTGGCTTTCCTGGGCGTTTGCGTCGCCGGTAATGGAAATTTCCGGGCCGTCCATGTTGTCTGTAAAACTGCCGTTGGCGCTGGAAGCATTGGTGTTTACAAAGCCTTCTCCGCCAATAACGTCGGCAATTTCCATGGTAAAGGGCACAGTGCCTTCGCTTACCTGATCGTTGGCAATGGGCACCTCAATGTTCAGGGTTGTTTGCCCTTTGGGAATGATAAAACGGAGTGTTTCAAAATTGTCTTTGGAAGCTCCCGTGGGGCGCAGAATGACTTCCACGTCTTCGTCTGCTGCCTGGGAAAGGAATATCTGGAATTTTGCTACTCCTTCTTCTTTCACATTGGAAGCTGCAATGGCCCGAATGCCCACCTGTACGCCGCTAGGCTCTTCGTCAATCTCTGTAGTGATGGTGTTTTTGTCTGTAATAATAGAAGCTTCGTTGCCGTGAACGTCACTAATTTTCAGCTCAAAGCCTTCGTCTTCCAGCTTTTGCTGCTGGCTGCCATCCATTACCGGGTCGCCGTTGGCATCGTAAACCGGGCGGTCTTTTTCCGTAAGCAGGTCAGGTACCGTTTTTACGGGAATGTCAACGTGGTTTTCCCCTTTGGGCACATAAATGGTCAGCTTGCCGCTGCCACTGTCGTATGTGGCTTTATACTTGGCGGGAATGCTGGCAAGGTCGAAGTAGAAGTCGCCTCCGGTGCCGCTGCCATAAGTAGCGCCCCCAAGGCTTTTCACATCAATGGTGACCTTGATTTCTTCCCCGGCTGCCTGGGGGGTGGTGCCATCATTTCTGTCTAGCAGTTCCAGGCGGTAGGTAATGGTGCTGCCTTGCTTGCTGGCGTTGTCTTCCATTACGGAAACGTCGCGGTCTGCCACAGGGGTGTTGCTGGCATCCAGTGCCACAAGGCGCAGCTTGGGCCCGGTACGCAGGGAAGGGTCGAGGTTTGCATCGTCGGTAATGGTTACCGTGGCGCTGCCGCCCCCGCTGGCAATTTTCGCTTCACTGCCATTGCCGTTGGTGCCGGGCACAATGGCTACGTTCACGTTGAAGCTTTCCGGGTTTTCGGTGAGCACATCGTTCACCACTGTTACCGGCACCTTGAATGCCCCAAGGGCAAAGCCCGCAGGCACCCGAATGGTAAGGGTGTTGTCCCCATTGGCGGTAGCGGTAAAGCCCGCGCCGTAGTTGGTTGTGAGGTAATTCTGTACTTCTGCGGCGGTGGGCCACTTTACGTCAGCATTCGTACCCGTAAGGGTAGCCCCCCCGGCGGAGCTGCTGAACGACAGCTTCAGGTCAATGGGTTCAGAAGGCGTGCCGTTCACGCTAATGGTGAACAGCGAAGTGCCCTCGTTTTCTTCCATGGCGGGTTTGTCTGCTGTGATACTAATTTGCGGGCCGTTGCCGTCGTCAGTAATGGTGGTGGTGGCTTCTTTTTGGGCGTTATTAAGGGTGGCTTCACTGCCCGGTGCATTTACCGAAGGGGTGCCAAGCCCAAGCGTCACCTTAAAGCTCTCGTTCGCTTCCGCCAAGGTATCGTTCACAATGCTGGCATTCACGCTGAACGAGCCACCGGCGTAGTTAGCTGGTACGCGAATTGTCAGCACGCCATTGACATTGCTGACAATGCTGAACCCGGAAGGGAGCGAGCTGAGAATGTCTGCATTGTCGGGCCATTTCACGTCTGTGCCAATGGTGGCCCCGTTGGTTCCTGTGGGGCTTAAGGTCAGCACCACATCAATGGGTTCCACGGAGGCTTTAGTCAGGTTGACAGTATAGGTAGCAGTGCCTGCTTCCGATACGGTTGTGCCACTGCTTGTAAGGTTGAGCACAGGGCCGTTCATGACGTCTTGCAAGGTGCCCGTGGCCGTACCGTTGGTGGGGTCGGCAACGGCTTCAGCCGCAGCGTTGCTTGCGGTTTCCACCTTGTCCACGCTTACGGTGTAGGTTCTGTTGCCTTCCTGCTTGTCTGTATTGATGGTGGGCAGGCTGTAGGTAGCGGTGGTGCTTCCGGCGGCAACCGTAACGTTGTGAGTGGTAATGTTCCCGTTGCCGTCATTCAGCTTCAAGGTAATGGTAACAGGCTCAGTAAAGGTTTTATCCAGGGTAATGGTGCCTGTTACGTTGCTGCCTTCGTTCACCGGGGTGGCGTTGGTGGTGAGGGAAACAAGGGTTTCCCCATCAGCAATGTCGGTTTCCACCGTGTCTTTGCTTTGCAGCACGGTGCTCTCGTTCCCATCCACAGAATCAATTTTCAGGCTGAAGCCTTCACCCGTTTCTTTAATGGCATCGCTTAACGTAATAACAGGCAGGCTAAAGCTTGTGGTGCCTGCGGGCAGGTGAATGACCAGTTTCCCGGTAATGTTGTCGAAGGTGGCGGCGGAGTCAATGGCCTGTATGGCTGCCCAGTCCAGCTTATAGTCGGTGCCGTACGCAGCCCCGCCCTTGCCGGCAAGGGTAAGGGTAACGGTAATGGTTTCTTGTGCGCTATAGGCCTGGGTGGTGTTTGCCCGGTCTACCAGTTCCACTTTGAAGGTAATGCCACCATTGGTGTTGCCTGCGCTGCCGTCTTCATTCACCACGGCGTGGCGGTCGTTGCCATTGGTACTTACATCCCCTGTGCCAGCCACAAGGCGCACCAAGGGGCCGTCGTAGTTTGCCGGTACGTCGTCTATGCGTGTTGCGTCTGCTGTGCCGTCGGTTCCGCTTACATGGTAGTTGTCATTTGCCTCAGCTGTTCCACCATCAGGCACAATGGTTACGTTCAGGGGCTTGTTGCCTGTTTGCAGGTGGTCGTTGGTGCCCTTTACCGTAATGGTATAGGTGGTTTGCCCTGCGGGAATGGTGATGCTGGTGGGCAGGGGGTCGCCGTTGAGCAGCTTGCAGCCGCCAGCAGCGGTTCCAGTCCAGTCCAAGGTAATGGGCAGGCCGCTTGGAATGCCGGAACTCAGGGTAAAGGTAAAGGTTACCGTGCCGCCGTCTTCGCTGAATGACGCGGCCCCGGCTTCCACGGAAACGGTGGGAATGTCGATAATATCGGTTTCGATCTTCTCCGGGTTATGGGAAGCTTCATTACCTGCAACGCTTTCCACCCTGATGTTGATTTGCTCGCTGGCTGTTCCGGTTTCCACAGTGGAATCTGGGGTAAGGCCAGTGGAGAAGTCTATGGAGGTGCCTGTCCAGCCGTTGGGCAGGGTAATGGTAAGCTTGCCTGTGGTGTCGTCGTAAGTTGCCGTTATTCCATAGGTGGAAGCAATGGTAGAGGCTAATGTGGTGCCATCAAAGTTGGTGTTGCCTAACAGCGCTCCATTTTTTCCGGTAATTTCCAGAACAATGGTGGTGGTGCCGCCAGTAAGGGCAAGGGTTCCCCCGCGTGGTGTGAGGGAAATGGAGTAGCTTTGGTCAGCATTTTCCAGCACAGAGCCACTGCCCTGGGTAATAGCCACAAGGGGCCCTTTGGGGCCGGGTACGTTGAGATTGGTTATGAAGTCGTTATATTCCGGAGTGCCGGGAACAGGTGGCACCCAGCCGTTTTCCTGTGCCACTTCGTCTGGCACAATGGTAACTTTGCCGGTGGGGCTGGTGGAAAGGGTGTAGCCGCCGGAATCCACCAAAGTGTATTCAAAGGTGTGGGCAGAAGATCCACCTAGGGTGTCAATAAGTGGCACCTGGAAGTAGAAGGAGGTTACCCCAGGGGGCAAGTGAATGGCTATTTTGCCGTCGCCAAGCCAGGTAATGTAGGCTCCATCAATGGGGAGGGGTTCTGAAAATGCAGAAAAAAGGGTGTTAGCGGCGGGGTACACCTTCCAGTCTTCAATAATATCGCCCACACCTAGTGTTCTTTCGTAATGGGTGCCTGCCACGGCATTGCCGCCAATGGACAGAATAAGAGGCTGCCCCGTGGTGGGGGCGGAAAGTTGCAACCGGCACTGAATGCCAAAGGGGTCGCTTTCCAGCACTTTCTGGTTGTTGGCGAAGTAATAGCTGCCGTATTGCAAGCCAATGGCAAGGGTGGGGCCCGTGGGGGCTATGGGAGCCGTGGGGGTGCTGGGCACCACAATCGGAGCGCTTGGGGGCAGCACAGGGAAGAAGTCGGCTGAGGATGCGTTGTTAGACCAGTTCCAGGCATTGCCATAGGCCAGCATTCGGCCAATGGAACCTACCAGGCTGCCGGAATAGTCGCTGTAGTTTGATATGCCGCTGCCGAACTGCCCCAGTGAGTGGCTAAGGCCGGAGTAGCCAAGGCTGGTCATGAAATTGTTCAGGGCACCAAACAGGCTTTGTATTTGTGCGCCGGAAATGAACGCAGGGCCGCCTTCCACATGGTTGGCCCCGGAAGCGGATAAGAAGGCCGTGTCGGCCAGCACGAAAAAGCCGTTCAGGGGGCGTGCGCCCGGTTCATCGTTGGCAAAGGTTTGCTTGAGTTCTTCCTGAATTTCGTCGGGGTTTACAGAACGCGGGTTGAGGGGGCCGGGGTTGTCCTGGAAAATGGTTACCCCTTTAAGCGATTCGGCAATAATCACCTGGCGGCCGTCGGGCGTGGTAATAACCACGGTGTGCCCTGTTTCCATGTTTACCACGGTGTGCACTTCATACTTCATGGTAATGTGGTGCAGCGTTTCCGTACCGCGAATGCCTACAGTACCAAGAGGGGAGGAAAGCTTGAACGCTTCGGGGTTTTGTTCCACCACCTTGCCGGAAACAGAACGCACCAAGCCGTCCAGCATTTCCAGGGCAAAGGAGGGGGGCGTTTTCCCCTGCGGGTCGAAGGCGAAGTCTTGCACAGCGATTTTTGTAGAAGCGCCAAGGGAAATAACGGCATCGTCTGCAAAGTGCAGTTCCAGTTTGGAATCAGCACTGGTGAGCACCGTATCTGCCACAAATACGGGGTCACCTTGCTGCAAGGCTACTTTTTGGCCATTACGTTCAACATATGCCTCACCAGATATTTGGCTGACTGTAGCAACGGAATTCATACTTCTTCTCCACCGGTGTTGTTTACCAACGTACCGTAGCTTGAAGGCCTGATGATATTTTCACCTGAAACTGTCTTTGAGGCGCTTGTTTGTGCAGAGTGCGAGCATATGCAGGCACAACAAGCCGCTTGGCAGCCAGGGTATGTGGTATGCACGTGCGCGGGTTTGCTTACTGCCTGAATTGAAGAGCTGCTTTGCACACCATGTGGCATGCCGCTTGCGCCAGGAAGTAGCAAAACCGTTTCAGTGATTTCACTCATAGTAAGAAGAAATAGTCTGATTTGGCTACTGTGTCAATACATAATGGGAAAAGAAAGGGGTGTATGTGTTATTTGTTGAACTAGATGGAAATATAGGGAAACGAAAAAAAGAAGTCCTTCCCTAAAAGTGGGGCTTTGCATCGTATAAATTCCACACCCCCTCCCAATAAATGGGCGGGGCGGCAGCCAGTTTCTGGGCGCGGTCGGCAAACAGGGCGTAAAGGGCTTCGTCCGGGTGCTGGTCGTGCAGGTCAATGCAGCGCAAGGCGGTTTCTGCAAATTCGCCTTTTTTATATAGCAACAGGGCTTCCTGCCAAGCCTCCAATTCTTCTTTGCGCGCGTCAGCTTCTTCCTGCGTCAGGGGAAACCACAGGGCAACAGGGGTGCGGCTGCCAGGCAGGGCCAGGGTGTCTAGCGGGCACATAACCAAATGGGGGGTGGGGGGGGGTGCGGCTGCCGCGCTTGCCACAAGGGGAATACCATACTGCGCTGCTATGTGTTCCAGTTGAATGGTAAGGCGCACATTGTGCCCCACAGGGGTATATTGCGGGCGGGAACCCGTGAATAGGCACCCCACAGGGGCTGTGGTGGTGTGCAGCCCCATGTGCACATGCAGGGAAAGCCCATGGGTTGCACGCAACTGGGTGTTCAGGGCGCGCATGCTTTGCTGCAAGGCAAGGGTTGCTTCCACGGCGTGGGCTTTGTGCCCTGGCTGTGGCAGGGGGGCGTTCCAAAATGCTCGCAGGCCAACATCAATGGGGGTATCCAGGGTGGCGTGGTGTGCCAGCAATTCCTGGTTAAGGGTGGCGCAAAAATGGTTCAGCACTTCCAGGCTTTGGGCCGGGGCCAGTTTGCGGGTTAGGGTGGAAAAGCCGCGTAGCCTGGCATACAGCACCGTTACTTCGTGTTCCTTTGGGTGCAGGGGCATGGGCAGGCGGGTAATGCGTTGCAATGCTCCAGGGGTGACTGCGTGGTGCAGGGCCGCCATAATGGCTTGCTTGTGGCTTGCCAGGGTGCGGTAGCGCAGGGTGCCCAGCACAATGCCTTGCAGGGTAAAGGCAAGCAGAGTGTATAAAGGGGAAACAAAAATACCTTGCTTGGTAAAGTGCCAGGTACCCAGCAGCATAATGCCGGGTAGAAGAATAACGGCAGCAGCGCACGCCATGGGGCGAAGAAAGCCAAAAAAGGCAAAGCCTACAAGGCTGGCAAGTACAATGAGGACTGATTCCAGCAGGGGCACCCAGGGGGCAGCCACAAGAAAGTCGTTGGAAACAATGGCATTAAGCAGGGCGGCATGTACGGCTGTGCTTTCCGGTGTTTCCATTTCCAAAATGGGCCTGGCCCCTGGCAGGTTGGGGGTGGTAACGCCCACAAAGGCAATGCGGCCTTTCAAGGTTTCAGGGGGCAGGGTGCCATCTAAAAGGCTTTTGGCGCTTATGTGCTGTGTATTTTGGGTTTCCACCTGAAAAGGCAGTAGCATGGACCCATCGTGGGCAATAGGAATGGCAAAGGGCCCGGCATGCAGGGTGGAAGGGCCACGGCTGCCCATGGTAATGCGTATGTTGGGTATGTGCAAAGCCCGCATCAGGGTGCGCAAGGCAAGGGTGGCATACACCCCTTCCCCAAGTTGTGTTACCAGGGGAATTCGGCGCAGCACGCCGTCGGTATCTGGCGGCAGGTTCACCATTCCCACAGGGGCATGGTGCCAAAATTGGGGCAGGGGGAAATAGGCCCCGCTTGCCTCAGTAAGGTGTTTTTCAAATTGCGGGCTGGCCCCATGCCCAACGGCTACAAACCCGGCAGGGGGTGGCATGGGGGTGTTTGGTCTTGGCTGGCTGTCAACGCGGGCATAGGCACCCAGCACCACAGGCAGCACCTGAATGGTGTTTCCAAGAATGGTGTCCGGGTCTGGCAGGTTATTCAGGGCGTGTATCAGTTCCAGGTTCTGCCTGTTGGGGAGCAGGGTGGCGGCAAGGCTGGCAGGGGATGTGTTGTCCGGGGTTGAAAGCACCAGGTCAAGGCCAATGGCGGCTACTTTTTGCTTTCCAACGGCTTCCAGCAGCCGGGCCAGCAAGGTGCGGGGCCAGGGCCACGGGCCGTAAGTCTCTTGGGTTTCTTCATCAATGGCAATAACCACTGGCAAGGCGGAAGGCGCGGGCCGGGTGCGCAGGGGGAGCAGGGCGTCGTAGGTTGCCAGTTCCACCATGCGCAGCGGGGCTGGCTGCAAGGCGTGCAGCACAAGTATGGCCCCCATAAGGCATGCAGCAATGGCTGCGAACAGCACAGACTGCTTGAAGAACATACTGCGTAGTTTAGGGGAGAGCATAGTGCAATGCCTTATGGGGAACGCAACGAAAATCTTGGGAACCAGCGGTGACATGGCATTTGAGAAACGCTTGTGCCGTGCCAAACGGAATGTATCAGCGTTTCTCCTGGGGCCCCTGTGTTAATCCACGGGGGGGAGCAGGGCAGAAGCGATGTTGGTATCCGGGTAACGCTGGCCAATCATGCGGACAATATCGGTTATTTCCATAAAACAGGTGACAAGTTCCGGGTCAAAGTGCTTGCCGGATTCTTCCTGTATGTAGCCCAGGGCGTCTTCAAAAGACCACGGTGCCTTATAGCAGCGGGGGGAAACAAGGGCGTCAAAGACATCTGCCAGGGCGGTAAGGCGGGCCACAAGGGGAATGTCTTCACCTGCCAGCAAACCTTCCTGGCCGGAGCCTGCATAGCCTGTTCCGTTCCAGCGCTGGTGGTGGTGGCGGGCAATAAGGCAGGCCAGTTCGGTAATATCTTGGTCTTCCGAGGCAAGCAGGGCACCGCCAAGGGAAACGTGGTCGCGCATGACAATGAATTCCGAAGGGGTAAGCTTGCCCGGCTTTTTCAGCACAAGGTCACTAATGCCAATTTTGCCAATGTCGTGCAGCATGGCTGCCATACGCAACTGGCTTTTGAAGTGGCGGATCTGGTCGGGGGAAATGTCCTGCTTTTCTGCCCAGCGTTGGTACAGTTCAGCGGTAATGGCCCCCACCCGTTCGGCGTGCGGGCCAGTTTCCCTGGGGTCGTGAATGGCGGTTATGTGCAGCATGCGGTAAATATTTTGCCGCAATATGGCCCCGAATTCCAGGAATTTTGCGGCCTCACGGGCCAGTATGCGTACATTGGCTTCCATGTCGGCTGTAAAGGGGCAGGGCTGCTTGGTGCGGGGGTGAACGCTGTTAAGCAGTTGCAGCACCCCCAACAGTTGCTTGTTTCTGCCAAAAAAAGGCATGGTAAGCACAGACTGGGTGTTGTAGCCCGTTTTTGCGTCAAATTCGCTGTTGAATTTGTAGGTGGAATCGGCAGGCAGCAGGTGCACATTAGGAATGTTCAGCGTGGCCCCGGTGGCGGCGGCGTAGCCTGCAAGAGACTCCCGGGAAATGGGCATGCGCATGTTCACATAGGCATAACGGTAGGAGCTGTTTACATGAAAAAACGTGTCGTTATGGGTATAGGCAAAGACCAGTTCATTGCCTTCTGCCAGGAACATGGTGCCTGCATCCGCACGGGTAATGTGCCGCGCTTTGGCAAGAATACGGTCAAGAATGACGTTTTCTTCCCGGTACAGGGCAAGGTCGTCTAAAAATTCATGCAGCCATGTGCTACTTTCCGGCTGGTACGGGGGGTGGGCCGGGGGAAGCAGGCGCATGTTTTCCCGCGCCACATACATGGGGGGGGTGCCTTCTTCTTTATAAAGCAGCAGGTTGCGTTGCAGGGTGTCCAGTTCTGTGTCTGTGCGGCTTGGCTGGTGGTGGGAAAGGACAAGGCAGCCCACTTCCACCTCTCTAGCCGCCTCTACCCAGTCTTCCCAGGCAGAATGGCCCCAGCCGGGCATTTTGTCGCTTCTGTTATAGGAAGCATCCACCACAGCTACATTGGCACCGTGCAGCATGGCTTTGGTGCTGGCCCACACTTCCGGGGTGTCTGTAATTTCGTGGTCGCCAGAGTAGAAAAAGGTAAGGCCTTCGGTTTGCACGCGGTAGGCCATGTTGCCACCGGGGTGGTTGGTCAAAATGCCTTCCACGCGCACTTCTGTTCCTTGTGGGCTAGTTAACAGGAGGGGGGTGCCGGGTGTAACCATGTGGCGAATAGTGCTGCCCCGCAACGAACTAAAAGCAATGGGGAAAAGGGTGCCATTGAAATAGGCTTCCGGCAGGTCTGCCAGCCATTCCGGCAAATACAGGTGTGTTGTCCACCCTGGGTGGTGCAATGGCTTGAAAAAGCCAAGGCCCTGCACATGGTCTAAGTGACCATGGGTAATGAACAAATGGCAGGTGCCTTTGTCGGGCAGGCTATCGCCTAAAAGGCGAATGCCCGAGCCTGCATCAAACACAAGGAACATATCATCTTCCGTGCGTAATTCAATGCAGGCGGTGTTGGGCCCGTAGTATTGAGTTGCGGATGAGGGGCTAGAAATACTGCCGCGAACTCCCCAAAGTGTAATTTCCATAAGCTGTCCATGAACTACTGCCTGTGCTTAACAGGCTGTTAAGGAAACACTGGTGACTTGTTCCATTCCCCCCTGGCGTAGAGGTATTGTGCAGGCCAAGTGTGTTGCCGCGCATGCCTTTGTAAGGCGAAATTCCCTATGCAATGCTCCAGTGTATAGCACTACTGTAATAGATATGCCATGAAAAACAAGCCCCTTCATGGGGAATTTTGGTACTTGCCGTGCCTGCTTTATGGGGCCACGCTTACAGGCACTACGGTGAAGGCATCCACATCCACCAGGCCGCGCTCTGTTATTTTAAGGTGGGGGATAACAGGCAGGCTCATAAAGGCCAGGGTCATGAAGGGGTCGTTGCCCTGGGCAAGGCCCAGTTCACGCACGGCATTGTGCATGTCCTTCAGGCATATTGTCAATTCTTTCATTGGCTTGTCGGAAAGAAGGCCAGCCAGGGGCAGGGGCAGGGAAGCCACCACACGGCCCTGGCAGGCAATGGCAAGCCCGCCGTCAATGCGCTGCAATTCTTGTGCGGCAAGCAGTATGCTGGCATCGTCCATGCCCACCACCACAAGGTTGTGTGAATCATGGGCAATGGTGGAAGCCACAGCCCCCTGCTGCAACCCAAGCCCTTTGATGAAGCCCACCCCCACGTTGCCGCTGCCACGGTGGCGTTCAAACACCGCAATTTTAGCCACATCGTTTGCCGGGTCTGGTACAAAGCAACCCGCTTCCTGGGGCAGTTCCATAACCAGTTTCTGGGTGACCACCTGCTCTGCAATGGTGCCAATAACCCTGGCTTTGTTGCTGGTGGCAGGCACACGCAGGTGCTGGGGGCCAAGGGGGGGCAGGTGCATGCTGCCGCGTACTGCCTGTTCGTTCACTGCCCGGCATGTGCCCAGGGCTTTGCCATTATGGGCGGCAAGGGTGCCGCTTTTCCATACATGGCTGGGCCGCCAGTTGCTGTTTTTGGGGAACAGGGCCAAATCGGCCCGGTAGCCAGGGGCAATGGCGCCAATGTCGCGCAGGCCAAAGTGGCGGGCAGCGTTAAAGCAGGCCATGTTCAAAATATTGGGCAGGTTCACCCTGCCATCTTCCTGGGCAAGGCGCACCATGTGGTTAATGTGCCCGCGCTGTTCCAGGTCTTCCGGGTGGCGGTCGTCTGTGGCAAAAAAGCAGTACGGCACTGTGGCATCGTTCACCACGGCCAGTAAACTGAGCAGGTTGCGCGTGGCAGACCCTTCACGCAACATAACGGCCATGCCATTTTCCAGGCGGGCCTGGGCTTCTTCCGGCAGCAGGCATTCATGGTCGCTGCGTATACCTGCCGCTGCATAGGCTTGCAGGGCATCCCCTTTCAGGGCCGGGGCATGGCCGTCAATGGGGCGGCCTTCTGCCATGCGCAGTTTGGCCATAACCCCGGCGTCGCCTGCCAGCACCCCAGGGTAGTTCATCATTTCCCCAAGGCCCAGCACCCGTGGGTGGGCCAGCAGGGGGGCAAGGTGGGCAGCTTCCAGGGCATGGCCCCCCATTTCCAGGGGGGAAGCAGGCACGCAGGAGGGCAGCATGAAATAGGCGTTAATGGGGGCATTTTCCGTGGCTTCCAGCATATATTCAATGCCGGCAATGCCTGCGACGTTGGCAATTTCGTGGGGGTCGGCAATAATGGTAGTGGTGCCAAGGGCCACCAGGGTGCGGGCGTATTCCTGGGGCATGGCCATGCCACTTTCAATGTGCACGTGGCCGTCCACAAACCCTGGCACCAGCATGGCTCCCTGGGCGTCCACTTCTTCTTCCCCGTGGTAGCCTGCCCCAATGGCAGCAATGTAGCCACCATAAATGGCGACTTCTGCCAGGCGGAATGTTTTGGTGAATACGTTATATACTTCGGCATTTTTGATGACAATATGGGCTTTTTTTTGGCGCTGGGCAACGGCAACAAGGCCCTCAAGCGGTTTTTGCATGGTCTTCTCCGTAAAAAAAGAAACGGGTATGCTGGTAGTATTTTGGCGCTCAGGGAAATTATCTCTCCTGAGTCCACTATGGTGTCTTTTTTGAACAATGTATAGGTGTATACTAACAGGGGCTGGCAAGTCTTGCCAGCATAAAAAAAGGGGGCTGGTGCCCCCTGTGTGGGGAAACACTGATTTATTTCGTTTGGCTGCGTTACTTCGCGTTTCTTGAAACAGTCGAGGACGGAAGAGTCCACTCCTGCTTCAAGAAACGCTTGTGCCTTGCCAAACGAAATAACTGAGCGTTTCCTAAATGCCAATTAATCAGCGGTTCATAAACTTTCTACATTGAGTTGGGGAGGCTTTGCCCCCCTCTGCCAAGCGCAAAGAGCACAAAATTACAGTAGCCTATTATACAGTGCTTTCGCGTTACATTTCTTCGTCTTGCGGCAGGTTTTGTTCTGGTTCCTGCATGTGTTCTGCGTTTTCTTCATAGCCAGGGGGCAGGGGGGCGGCTTTGATGGAATGCTGCACCGCCTGAACCGATTTTTCCAGCCACAATTCCACCCGTTCTTGCAGGTACGGGAAGAACGGGTTGGAAGACGTGCGGCTGAGTGAGGCAGGGTTTACAATAAGGACGCCGCGTTCACCGCGCAGGGAAAGCCCCCCAAGGTTTACCCCATAGGGGTGGGGGCCCTCTGCCCGCACTGACATGCCGTACAGGGGGTCGTCCATGGGAAAGGGCAGGGCCACGTGGGAAAGGGAGAATATTTGTTGCGGGTAGACCAGGTCAAGGTCCTGCACCTGTTCTACGGAAGTGCCTGCCACAATGGTTCTTGTGTTGGTGCGAATGTCGTACACTGCCCGGTTGCCCACCACCGTAAGGTCGAACCGCTGGGGAAAGGGGGGCAGCAGGCGGGAAAGGGCAATTTCCGAGGCAGAGCGCATGAGCGGGCCAAATACAGAGGCGCGGTTAATATCAAACAACACCAGTTCGCTGCCGTTTTGGGGCAGGCGGGAGTACAGCACAGAAATAATGGACGCCGTGCTGACGGTGTAGTCGATAACAGACTGGAACGTGAGTATGGGGGGCATTGCCTCCAGGGTGCCAGCCCTGGCGTGGCGGGCCAGTTGTTCTTGCAGTTCTGCGGTAAGGCGGTGCGACTGGCGTGCGCCGTTTACAGGAAACGAATTATACTTGAAGGGGTTAAATTCCGGCACAACCCCAAGCCAGGCTGCCTTGGCAAATGGGGGGAACAGGGCAGGCACAGCCGCAATGCCAGCAAACCGGGCAAAGCGGGTTACGCCAATCATGGGGGAAATAAGAATAAGCTTTTGGGGCTTGGCAAGGGTGGGGTCTTCCAGGGCATCCAGGGCGTACTTTACAGCCAGTGCCCCGCCATTGGAAAAGCCCACCAGGTGCAGGGGGGCCTCCGGCCCGGTGCGGCGCTTTGCTTCACGCACGGCAAGGCGGGTGGCAGCCAGCCAGTCTTCCCAGGTAACGTCGCTTAAGGCTGCGGGCACCGTGCCGTGGGCAGGCACGCGCAGGCCAATGGCAAGAAAGCCACTTTCCGTATAGCGGCGGGCAAGGTGGCGCAAGCTGTAAGGAGTGTCTGTCAGGCCATGCAGGAATATGGCAACCCCCTTGATGGGGCCTTGGGGTTCCATAACATAGGAGCGGTTCCAGTTGTCTGCAAAGCTGGGGGGGTAAATGGGGGCTTTGGCATAAAAACGGTTACTGGGCACCTGGGCTGCCTGGGGGATTTTATCGGTCACTTCCTTGCGCACTGTTTCAAACAGCTCGTTTTCGCGCTGCAAGTAGGCTGCCCAGTCTGCCTTGTTCAGTTCGGCCTCACGCATTTCCTGGGGAATAACGGTGTGCCACAGTTGCAGTGGCGGTGACTGCCAGGCATTAAAGGCACGCACCCCCCACATGGTAAACAGGGCAACCACAACGGCAAAGGCACAAAATTTCAATATACTTTTCACTTTTCGCGGCATTGGGTGTTTTCCTTTCTTACAAAAGTGGAGTGTGGACGGGCTGTTATTTGGCAGTGGAGTAACAAATAAGTGATTGTTCTTCTTGTGTAGTCCCTTGAATATATAGTAGCGCAATTGCGGCCAGGAATGCAAGCTGGTAAAAGTTGAAAGCGCATAACTACAGCAGGCTTTAGTCGCTGGGCCTATGTGCAGATGTTCTGGCGCAAAGAGAATGCGTGCCTGTGCAGGCTGGAGAATATTCAGTTGATAGAATGGCTGTTTCTTGTATAGTGCTGGCATATACCAGCATGTAATTATTCGCATAAAAAGAAACGCTGATGTATTCCGTTTGGCAGCGTTGCTCCCTTAACAGTTGTTCCAAAAGAATGAGGCGGCTTTTTATGGTTCCCAAGGCGCACCAGCTTTCCCTTGCGGCGTTAACAGCGCTTGTAGTGGGCTCTATCCTGGATGCAGGCATTTTTTCCGTGCCTGCTACCTTTGGCAGGGCCGCAGGAGCGCTTGGGGCGACTATTGCCTGGGTTATTGCCGGGGTAGGCATGCTTATGCTGGCCTTGCTGTTTCAAAAACTTTCCTGGCGCAAGCCTACCTTGAAGGCTGGCATATATGACTATGTTCGGGAAGGGTTTGGGGAATATCCGGCGTTTTTCGCGGTGTTTGGTTTTTGGGCAAGTTGTTGTGTGGGCAGCGTTTCCTATTTCCTGCTTATAAAGTCTACATTCAGCCTGGTATTTCCTGCCTTGGGTCAAGGCAACACCCCCCTTGCCGTGCTGCTTTCTTCCGCAGGCATTTGGCTGGTGCATTTTCTTGTATTGCGCGGCATACGCCAGGCCACAGTCATTAACACCGTGGCCACCGTGGCCAAGGTGCTTATCGTTATTATTTTTATCGTTATTGTTGCCGGGGCCTTTGAGCCGGAAATGTTTCAACTGAATTTTTGGGGTGGCCCGCTACCCCCGCCCCCGGCAGATGTGGACACCCTGGATTATTATGGCCGCACCGGGCACGCCGCATGGCTAATGCGGGCCCAGGGGCCGGAAGGGTTGGTGGAGCAAGTGCGCCGCACCATGCTGGTGGCTGCGTATGTATTTATTGGGGTGGAAGGAGCCAGCATTTATGCGCGGTATGCCCGGCGCAGAAAAGACGTGGGCCTTGCCACACTGATGGGTTTTTTCATCGTTCTGCTTCTGTTTATTCTGGTTACTCTTATTTCATACGGTGTTATGGAACGCCAAAGCCTTGCGGCGCTACGTCAGCCTTCCCTGGCAGGAATTCTGGAATATTTGGGCCGCACACGTGGTGGCCTGTTTGTGCGGGCCGGGCTGGTGGTTACGGTGCTTGGGGCGTACCTTGCCTGGGTGCTTTTAGCCATGGAAGTGCTGTACAGTGCAGCAAAACGGGGAGGGATGCCCCGGTTTATGTACAGCATGAGCCGTAACCAGGTGCCACACCTTGCGTTGCTGGCCACCAGTGGCCTGGTACAGTTTTTTTTGCTGTGTACCGTGTTTTCCGACTATGCCTATGGCTTTGCTCTGGAACTGACCAGCGCCCTTAGCCGTATGCCGTATCTTTTTGTGGCTGGCTTTGCCCTGAAGTTGGCCCTTTCCGGAGAAACCTATGCACGCAATAGCACGCTGCGGGTACGTGATGCCATTATTGCCTGCGTTGCCATTTTGTATCTTTTGGTGGTGCTGTGGGCCGGGGGTATAAAGTATGTTCTGCTCAGTGCCCTGGTGTATGCCCCTGGCAGTGTGCTGTATGTTATGGCCCGGCGCGAACAAGGGGTGCTGCGCCTGCCGCCATGGGAAAAAATGCTGCTTGTTGCGGTGTGGTGTGCAGCAATAGCTGCGGTGGCGGGGCTGTATTCTGGTACCATTACTATTTAAGGAAACGCTGAATTATTCCGTTTGGCAGTGCGAAAAATAAACTCGACTTCACTACTATCACTATTGTACAAAATTGTAAGTAGTTTAGTATGATATGTTATGCCTCGCAGTACAGCAGTGCATAGGCATTGGGCACCTATTTGCACGGTGTTTACCTGTGCATGCACGGCTTTTACGGAAGAAGTCCTCTTACAGTTCAAATGTTTTGTGCAATAGCCATGGAATGTATAAAAGTATTTGCTTAATTAAGTGATGCCGTTGACATAAAACAGGCTGAGTGATAGCTTGACATCTGTTCTATTGTATTTTCTTGTGCGTTTTTGCTGCATGGGAATACAGGTGAATATCATTTCTTCTTATTTCTTGTATCCCCTGAATATTCGTTGCTGTGGCAGCTTTTTGCCGTAAGCATATGTGGTTGCAACTTCTAAAGGAGCAGTGCGCTATGGCGTCAACTGAACAAAAATTATCCTTTTGGGCAATGGTTGCCTTTGTGGTGGGCTCAATGGTTGGCGCGGGTGTTTTTTCATTGCCGGCAACCTTTGGTCGTTCAACTGGCGTGGCAGGCGCTCTTATTGCCTGGACCATTGCAGGCAGCGGCATGCTTATGCTGGCCTTTGTGTTCCAAACTCTTGCCGCCCGAAAACCAGACCTGGATGCCGGGGTGTTTATTTACGCCCAGGAAGGGTTTGGTAATTACATGGGCTTTATTTCCGGCTTTGGCTTTTGGGCCGGAAGCTGCGTAGGGAACGTTTCCTACTTTGTACTCATCAAATCCACCCTTGGGGCTTTCTTTCCCATTTTTGGCGACGGCAACACCATTGCTGCGGTGCTGTTTGCCTCTGTACTGCTTTGGGCCTACCACTTTCTTATTCTGCGCGGCGTAAAAGGCGCAGCCGCCATTAACACCATTGTTACGGTGGCCAAAGTAGTGCCCCTTGTGGTGTTTATTGGGGTGGTTATTTGGGCCTTCAATTCCGACACGTTCTCTATGAACATGTTCAGCTACAACATTGTGGACAACCTCAAGGCCGACCTTGCCGGGCTTGAAAAGTATGGCTTTGTGGGCCATGCGGAAATGCTCATTGAAACAGTCCCGGCAGAATCGCTGTTCACCCAGGTGCGCAACACCATGCTGGTGACGGTGTTCGTGTTCCTTGGTATTGAAGGTGCCAGCGTTTATTCCCGCCTTGCCAAGCGCCGGGAAGATGTGGGCTCTGCCACTGTGCTGGGGTTTTTGGGTGTTATGGCCCTGTTTGTTATGGTTACCCTGCTTTCCTACGGCGTTATGTCCCGCCAGGAACTGGCCGCCTTGCGCCAACCTTCCGTGGCCGGGGTAATGGAACACCTGCTCGGCAGGCCCGGTGCCATTTTTATTAGTGTGGGCCTTATTGTCTCCGTTATGGGTGCCTACCTTTCCTGGGCGCTTCTGGCTGCGGAAGTGTTGTTTAACGTGGCAAAAAGCGGTTCCGTGCCAGCTACCTTCCGAAAGGAAAATAGTGAAGGCGTGCCCGCCAACGCCATGTGGCTTACCAGCATTCTTATTCAGGCTTTCCTTGTGGTGACCCTGTTCACCGACTATGCCTTTATGCTTGCCCTGGAACTGACCAGCGCCCTTAGCCTTATTCCGTATTTCTTTGTGGGTGCTTACGGCTACAAGCTTGCCCTTACCCGCGAAACCTACGACATAAACCCCAGAGCCAGAAACAAAGAACTGACCATAGCTGCCATTGGTACGTTCTATGCGCTGCTCATGCTGTTTGCTGGCGGGTTAAAGTACATTCTGCTTTCGGCCCTTATTTATGCACCGGGTTCTTACCTGTTTATCATGGCTCGGCGTGAGCAGGGCGTGAGTGTGTTTACGGGGAGTGAACGTACAGTCTTCTTGGGTGTGGTAGCTGCTGCTGCCGTGGCAGCCTACTGCCTGGCAACGGGTATTATTACCATCTAATTCGCTGTTATTACTGTTAACTACAGGAGAATACACAATGACTACCGATACGAAAAAAATGCCTTTTGGTGTTCATTCCGAAGTGGGAACCTTGCGTAAGGTAATGGTGTGCGCCCCAGGCCTTGCCCACACCCGCCTTACCCCAAGCAATTGCGACAGGTTGTTGTTTGACGATGTGCTGTGGGTAGAACGCGCCAAGCGTGACCACTTTGACTTTATTGTGAAGCTGCGTGAACGCGGTGTGGACGTTGTGGAAATGCACAACCTGCTCACAGAAACCGTGGAAATTCCCGAAGCACGCAAGTGGATTTTGGACCAGCAAATTGTGCCCAATGAAGTAGGCCTTGGCCTTGTGGACGACGTACGCGCCTTCCTGGACAGCCTGCCCCCTCGCACCCTGGCAGAACACCTTATTGGTGGCCTTTCCACCGCAGAAGTGCCGGAAACCTATGGCAAAGACATGCTGAAACTGGTGCGTGAAGCTGCGGGCATTACCGAATACTTGCTGCCCCCGCTGCCCAACACCCTGTACACCCGCGACACAACCTGCTGGCTGTATGGTGGCGTGAGCCTGAACCCCCTGTACTGGCCTGCACGCCATGAAGAAACTGTGCTGACCACCGCCATTTACAAGTTCCACCCGGACTTTGCCGGTAAAGTGAACGTGTGGTACGGCGACCCTACCATTAGCCACGGTACTGCCACAGTAGAAGGTGGCGACGTAATGCCCGTGGGCAATGGCAACGTGCTTATTGGCATGAGTGAACGTACCTCCTGGCAGGGCATCAGCCAGCTTGCCGCAGCCCTGTTTGCCAACAAGGCCGCTGAGCGTGTGATTATTGCCGCCATGCCCCGCCTGCGTGCCGCCATGCACCTGGACACCGTGTTCACCTTCTGCGACATCGACCTGGTAACCCTGTACCCCCACATTATGGACCAGGTACGCACCTTCTCCCTGCGGCCCAGCAACAAGCCCGGTGGCATTGAGCTGACCCGCGACAAAGGCACCTTTGTGGAAGTGGTGGCAGGTGCCCTTGGCCTGAAGAAAATCCGGGTGGTGGAAACCGCTGGCAACGATTACGCCACGGAACGCCAGCAGTGGGATAGCGGCAACAACATGGTGGCCGTTTCCCCTGGTGTGGTGTTTGCTTACGACCGCAATACCCACACCAACGCCATGCTGCGTAAACAAGGCGTGGAAGTTATTGAAATCTCTGGCAGCGAACTGGGCCGTGGGCGTGGCGGCGGCCACTGCATGACGTGTCCGATCATCCGTGACGCCGTCACCTTCTAGGAAATAAGTGTCTTTTTGGGTTTGGCGGTGTTGCTTGCTTTTTTGTCGGGGGGGCAGGGTGAAAGAACCCAGCCCTCCCCTCCAAAAAAACATCGCGCCTAGCCAAACCCAAAAATCCACCCATTTCCTGATTTGATGTGTCTTTTACCGTTTGGCGGCGTTACTTCACTTTTTCTGAAGCAGTCGAGGACGGAAGAGTCCACTCCTGCTTCAGA
>NZ_AUCY01000017.1 GCF_000430005.1 Desulfovibrio cuneatus DSM 11391 | reverse complement strand
GATACATGAATATGAAACAAGAGATTTCGGTATAAGCCACCAAAGCTAACCCACATGGCTGCTACAAAATGTGCGAAAAATTCTGGACACTACCACCCTTTTATTCTTCCCATAAACATTGCTTTACGGTATGGCCATGCCTTTTTCCCTTCCAGGGGCAGGCGCAGCAGTGGGTACAGCACGTTGGCCAATTTGAACCACAACGGGAACTTGTGCTTGCGCAGCAGGTGCATGCGCCCCAGGGCATAGGCCTTGGCCTTGGCTGGCAGGGCAGGGTCTGCAAGGTTTGGTTCCGGGTGGTACACAAGCACATCGCTGGTACGACTAACAGGTGCACCTGCGGCAATCACCTGAAGAAGAAAGTCCGTATCTTCCCCGCAGCCATAGGGCAAGCCTGTGCCAGGGCCAAGTTCTGGGTCAAACCAGATATTTGCCAATGCTTCCTTACGGTAGAACTGGGTGTATGTTTCACCACGATTAAAAGCAGTTTCTCTGGTAATGCAGGGAACGGTTTTTCCCCTTTTAGTTTTCATGGCAGGCTGGGCATTCCAGCCCACCACAAGCCCCAAGGCATGTTGATGCTGCTGTAGCAGAGAAACGACACTGGCGAGTGCCTTTGGAGCATACCAGCAGTCGTCATCAGGGAAGGCTATAATATCGCCTTTTGCCAGTGGCACTAACGCGTTGCGTGCGGCAGAAACCCCTGTTGAAGGCAGGGAAATGCGCATTATAGGCATTGTCGCCTCAAAGGGGGCCAGTGCTTCCGCCAAAAAATCCGAGGGATTTTGGTCTGCAAGAAGGATTTCAAATTGAGTATAGGTCTGGTTTTGCAACGACTTGAGCAGGCGCACTAAAGGGTCAATGCGTCCCACGGTGGCAATAAGCAACGAAACCAGCGGTTGCTTGCTTCTTTCCGGGTGAATGTACTGTATTATTTCCGGTGGGATGTATTTTGTTTGCGAGAACCGGGAAAAGAGCATGAACCGGATTTTACGCAGGGGAAGGAGGTACAGGTTCCAGTTGTGCCAGCATTGGCGCAGTGCCACAAAATAATAGCGCAAGGCCTGTAGGGGGTCATGCTGCACATATGCAGCCAGAACAGCACACCGAAATTCCAGTGCAGATAAAGCCTTATGCTTTACTGCTTCTGGCAGGTGTGCCCGGTGTATGTGGCTGAGCATGACTGCCCGTTCATGGGTAATTGCCTGGGCGGCGTTGAGGCTGGCATTATTTGCGTGTAGCCTGCAATAGGCCACGGCTTCTTTGACCTCATGCACTTTTACGCCGGGCAAAATATGCAGAAAGAAGTCTCTGTCTTCCCCATGGGAAACGGCGGCATTAAATTGCAGGGTGTGGTTAAGCAATGACTTTTGAAAGCAAAGGCAACAAATGGAAAAATAGTGGTGCATGAGCATGTTGTGGTATGCGTTGCTGCTTTTGCAAAAATTCTTCCATACTTCTGGCGCAATGGAAAATGTTTTGTTATCAAAGCGGCAAATGGTGCCATGCACAAATGTAATGGAGGGGTCTTGCAGCATGGGCTGCACAAGAAGCTGCAAGGTGTTGGCTGCCCAAAGGTCGTCTGCGTCCAAAAAAGAGAGCAGTGGTCCCTGTGCATGCTGCATACCTAAGTTGCGTGCTGCCGAAACGCCGGCATTTTCCTGGGAAAGGCACTGAATACGGCTGTCTTGAAGGGCAAAGGCAGCAGCAATGGAAGCGGTGCCATCCGTTGAACCATCATCAATAATAAGCAGTTCCCAGTGGGGCCACGTTTGGGCAATAACACTGGCAATGCTGGATGCAATAAATGACTGCGCATTGTATGCAGGCATGATAATGGAAATGAGTGGCTGGTTCATTTTGGGGCAGCTTTTGGGCACAGGAAAGGGTTGTTTAATAGTGGCAGCACAGCACAAGGCATTTGTTGAATAGTGTTATTGTTTTTCACCAGCTTGAAAAAATCCATACTTGCGCAGGCGTCGGAACACAGCGATTTCCCAACGGCTTGTTCTTTTGATTCGTTGGGGCTGCGCGAGCAACGGCACTTGTGAGTGCTGCGCCATGCGGGCAATAAGGCTGGAAGTATATTGAAAGATATTGGTGGCGGCAATAATCCAGTTTCTGGCTTCTGTCAGGGCTTCAAGGCGTGCTTCATAGCTCTTTTCTTCCAGAACGTGTTCAATGGCAGCAATGGTCCCGGGCACATCGTTGTAATCAAGTACACAAATGGCTTGCCGGGGAATGTGCTGGGTAATATTGTGTGCCCCGCAGTAAAGGGGAAAGCTCCACCCCAGCAGGCTGTCGCTCAGTTTTTCAGTCCAAAAGTGACTGATGACATTATTTTCAAGCACAATATGATACTGATAGTCATCAATGGCTTCAGCTTTGTCCTGAATGTCTCGTACTCCACGGCCAAAAACGTCCAGCTTGTCGCCAAAATGGTGTTTGAGCGCTTTTACAAGAGCCTGCCGCTGTATTTGCTCTGGGGTAAATGTTTTGGTGGAACAAATAACCGAGAGTAACTTTGTTTTGGCAGGCGGGGGCATATGGGCAAAATCGTGCAACGTACGGAACCTGTTAGAAGCCACAGGGGCCTGGGCTTGTAGCCCGTAGTGCCAGTTTAGGCAGGGGTTTGTTATAAGGCATGTTCCTTTAAAGCCCGCTGGCGGGAATGCCGAAACAACAATGCCAAATTGGTTCAGGTACCGGGGGGGGTAAACCTTCACTGCCGGGGGTTCTGTAATAAACAGTATTCTGCGCTCTTTGGGGACCCGTGTACAAAAATTGTCCTGGGGCTCATCCAGCACTGCCAGCCACTGTGGTTCTTCAGCTTGTTCTGGTACTTCATTCAAATAAAATTGCTGTGTACCAATACGCCCGGCACCATCCTCTGTTTGACGGAACCAGGGCCATGGCACGTGAACAGTTGCGAAAAGGCAGGGGGAAGGAGTGTTCATATTTGTGTTGCGTGGAGTTGGGGTAAAAAAGAAGTATGCACGAAAACATCATCGCCACAAAGCCGCGCTATGTGTTTGAAATTTTTGTTGAACAGAAAATTTCTCACGGCATCATCACCGTACTTCGAGAGATCGTTTTCCAGAATAATGCATTTTATGTGTACCTTGGAAAAATCTATTCCCCGTAGCACTTGCAGTTCATGGCCTTCTACATCCAAAGAGATAAAGTCAACTTCGGTAATGCCATGTTCCTGCAGGACGTTTGCCAGGCGAACCTGTTTGAGCACAAGGGTCTCAGTTTTACAGTTGTTGTCTAATTGTGCTAAAAGCGTATCGCTTTGTACCCCTGAAAGGGCATGGCGCCAGTCATCTTCCACAACCTGGACAAAGGAAACTTCTTTTTCCTCTTCCCCAAGCAGGAATGGGAAACAAGGTGTTGTGCGTTCTGTTTTCCAAAGTTCACAGAGAGCGGATTGAGGCTCAAAGGCTAAACCAGTCCAGCCTGCCCGTTCAAAGAACAGCGTATTGTTGATGTCAAGCGGGTGGTTTCCCCCAATATCAAGAAAAAAACCATGCTGTTTTCCGGGAAAAACAACGGTATCAAGGAACCAGTCTTGCCCCCGCTGTGAATGATATTTTCCGGTAGGAATGAAGGGGGCCATTTGGAAGGGTTTTATCCACATTCGAAATTTTTGATAGTGATACTTTTGGGCAAAATAAAATTGATAATAAGCTGCACAGAGAGAATGCCAGATGTTTTGAAAATACAAAAACTGAGAGGGAGAAAGGACCTTTCTTAGTTTCGTTTTGACAACTATAAACAATGAATCCATAGAAATACCTACCAAAAATGAAGAGTGTTGACATTTTGCTTAGGTTAAGAAAGGATACGAACTGTTTTGCTGGATGTTATTTTTCAAAGCGAATCATAGCCACTTCTTTATCACCTGTCGAGGGAATTATGCCTGCTGGTTTTTGCCCAAGTGGTACTGTTGATGTAATTATTCCGCTGTATAATGTAGAATTGTTCATTGAAAAGGCCATTGCTTCTGTCCAAGCCCAAACATACCCTGTTGCACGGATTATTGTTGTGAATGACGGCTCCACAGACGGTGGCCCTGCCCGTGTAGAAGCCATGGCAGAACACGATAGCCGCATTACACTGTTAAGCGGTCCAAATGTTGGGCTGAGCGGCGCGCGTAATAAGGGCGTTCTTGCCAGCACCGGTGAATTTGTGGCTTTTTTGGACAGTGATGATGTTTGGCACCCGGAAAAGTTGCAACTCCAAATGGGGCTCTTGCAAAAATCGCAGGAACTTGCCTTTGTTCATTGTGGTGTCAACTTTATTGATGAGCATGATGCGCCCACGCAAGGGGGAGGAGAACAACTGCCACAAGGGCAAGCCACATTTGATAGCGTTCGCCTTGGCACCTATGCGGTTACAGGTTCTGCTTCCGCCGTTGTGGCCCGGCGTGAAATGTGCATTGCTGTGGGCTTGTTTGATACTGCATTTACCTTTGGAGGGGAAGATGCAGACATGTGGGTGCGGCTTGCAGCCCTGGGGGCCGTGGCCTGTGTTCCTGTTCCTCTGGTTTTTATCCGTATTAACAGGCAAAGCTTGCAGCGTTCCATGAGTGCGGCAACGCGGGCAAAGTCGCGTGTGGTAAGCCGAATGATGGTGGCTGAAAAGTGGAAGGATGATGCCGCTTTTGTGGCTCAATCCTTGCCCATACTGCGGCAGGAAGTATGGGCTGTTATGCGCTGGTACCTGCTGGCCCCCAAAGAACTCATGGCTTTTTACGACGAGCTGAAAACTTCCCCCTATGCGTTGGGAAAGCTCTTGTTTGCCAATAAAATAGCGTACATTGCGTTTGCCTACCGCAAGATGATGCAGACCGTTTTTACGGTGCTTTGTTCCCCAAAAGAGGGGTTGCGGCTGTTCAAACGCCTTGTTCAGGAAAAATGGCGTATTCGCTAATCAAGACTATTTGCAATGAATATGTTGTACCCTTATCTGTGCTCTAAAGATAATGCTCGCATTCTTCTTCCCCGCGGGAAGTCGCTTTAAGACTATTGTGCAATAGTCTTTATTCTGAAAAGAGACTCTTCTTTTTAAGGTTTTTATCTGCCCAAAGTTTAATGCGGTGCACAAAGGGGTTACCTGTTCTGCACAACTCAACAATACGTGGATACGGGGAGTTAAGGACATTGTTATACACAGCAACATCTCGTGTATTTGCCAAGGGTGTGCCCCTGAAAATAGAAAGTCCGCCCTCCCCCCATTCGGAGGGGTCCCTGTAGCTTAATATTGCTTTTTTTTTGCACAACAAGCTAAATATAGACTGGTCGTGCCTATGATGCCTGAAATCTTCACGTTGTTGCTGCCATGTTGATTCGTCCAATGCTCCTGGCATGCAGGCAACCGTCAGGTATTCTTGAAAAAAAGAACGCGCCTCCGGGCAATTTTTGACAAGAAAGTAGCCAGCAAGTACTTGATGGGTGCAGGCATGAATGCTTTCATCCACTCCCATCATGGTGAACAACTCTCTTTTGGTAAACATACTTTCGGGAGAACAAACGGTAAATGGCAATAAAAACGTGCTGAGACTTTCCAGCAGGGTTACAAGCGGGCGAATGCTGGAAACATAGTATGCCCCTGCGTCACAATAAAAGAGATAGTCACCTTCAGCCATTTCCTCTAAAGTTTTCAGACAAACATACGGCTTCCACAGCCACAGACCTGCTCCGCGCTTATTGCTCAGAATTTCGGCATGTGTATTTTGAAACTGAGTATCCAGGTCCTGTGGGCCATAAGAAATAACTGTATCAGCCTTGCCAATATGCTTTGCGGTAAATGCATTCACGGTTTGATGAAGCGTAAAATTATCCGTTGCGTAATTAATGGCGTAAATTTTCATAGAGTGTCAGCCTAGAACTAGTTGTTTCAGGGCAGGTATCCATTGCGACCAAAATTCGGGGTTGTTTTTTTCAAAAGCATGGCAACCAAAGGGTAGCTGGCCTGCCGTTCGCCTAAAGGCATCTTCTGGGTGCTGCTCAAAAGAAAAGGCAAATGCCTCCTGTATATCTGGCATTTTCATGCCGTAAATGGCAGATAACACCTTGGCAAACAGGTAGTCTTCATTATTGTTTGCCCGATAAATTCCATTTGCCAAAGATATGCGGCATCGACAAAAAACTAAGAGTTCACGGAGCCATTCAAAGGGTGCTTGTGTAATGGGAATGTTCTGTAACTCTCGTGCTATGTAGCTATAGTTCCACTGGCATTCTTGTTGTAGTTCTCCAGAAAGGACTTTGATAAATGTAGCAACCTTACGCAGGGAAAAACCGCCATTGCCACAGACTTGCTTCACTTTGCCGGTGCTTGTGTACCAAGGAGCCCCAATATACTCATAGCCTTTTTCGCACCATTGATTGAGCTCATCCCGAAAAACCCATGCATCAAGCTGGTAAATAAGTATATACGTGAATCGGCTGAATCTCTCATAAAAGAATAATGATTTCATAAGATTATTGTACGAAGCGACACTTGTAAAGCATTTGTCATTAAATCGCTCAATCGCTGCTGATGCTCCTGCCTCTTCTAAAACCCGCTCATAACATGCGGTATTCAAGGAAAGAGGGCAAGCAATAACCAGGGGTTGCCTCTTCAACACGGTAATGCACTGTCTAAAAGAAGCTAGCTCCATGAGACTTGGAGTTGGCGTATAGAGTATAACAACTACTGCCGCTTGCTGAGGCGGCTGTGGGGTGCATTGATGCACGGAGCGTTCTGAACAAAGAGTTTGGTTCATCTTTTCCATGGAATTTACAAACGTGCCTTTATGTCCTGTAGTCGCCTTTGCCTGCATTATACAGTTGTCCATTTCTGACTACCTAAACCACACCGGGGGCAACCCGCGCAGCTTGCGTATGGAGTCAAGCAATTTTGCCGCCACACGTGAGGAAAAAACAGTAAAGCAGGTGGAAACAAGTGCGGCTTTACCCAGCTTCATGATTCGTTCTTTTTTCCAGACATGCGGAAAATAGGAGCTTGAAACACGGGCACATTCAAGTTCAACACGCAGCCGGTTTTGTGGGAGTGAAGAAACTCCCCCTTCATTCATGATTGTTACCAGAATGTCCAGGTCAATAGCCTCATCATTCTTCCACACACGGCAAAGCCAATCGTAGTCGGCAGCAATACGGTAGTTGGGGTTGAACCCCTGGCCTGCAAAAATTCTCCTTCGCTGGAACAAAGAAGAAAAAGCCGCAGGCATTATATATTCCAATCGCTCCGGGTTGGCGTGCACATTAGGAACAGAGTGCAGGTGGCACATGCCGGATGCATCCAGCATTTTCATGGCACCCGCGGCAAAATTAATGGCAGGCTGTGCCTGTTGCAGGGCATTCTTCACGTGTTGCAGTGTGGTGCTTTCCGCCAGCTTGTCGTCGGCTCCCAAGAATAGCACCCACTCTCCGCGTGCACGTTTCAGTGCTTTGTTCCAGGCATCATAAATGCCTGTGTCTGGCTCACTCACAAAAGAAATTGCAGGAAGTTTGTCCTTGTACTGGGCAACAACGGCTGCGGTAGCATCTTTTGAGGCACCGTCTTGCACCACAAGCTCAAAGTCTTTGCAGGTTTGGCTGGCGAGGCAGTCCAGTAACTGGGGCAAGCAGGTGGCCGCATTGTAGGTAGCGGCAATAATGGTAAACAGGACAGGTGGCTCTTGTGAGTGATCCATTGTTTCGTTTTCTCGTGGGCGCAAAAAAGTTGGCAGTGCAGTATGGTATTGAATCATCGTATTTCCCGCACATTCAGCAAACGCTTCTATTGAGTGAAAAAGAACACGCTCTTTTGTTGCTGGTGGGCCACCGTTAGGTACCTGCCGGCGGCGTGGCTTTTTTAGCCATAACAAGGGTGCTGGAAAGCCATTCCTTCAAGAGCCATTTACATGTTTTCAGCAGGCCCTGTGTTTTTTCACCGCGAACAGAATGCAGTTGCTGCACTGCGATATTGGCAGAAATAACGTTCGTGCATCGGTTCAGTGCGTGCACATAAGGAGTGAAAATAGCCTGTGCATGTACTTTGTGGATTTTTGCCTGATAGCCCCGGAGCCCCGAAGAATAATAAGGGCCAACAATGTGCTTAAACCCATGGGCATGATAAAAAACCAGTGGAACGCCGTCCACCATGGTGCTGCCCCCGGACATTTCTACGTGAGCATCCGCTATGTTCCAGGGGGCAAGGCCACCACCTGCATGCTGCATAATATGCACGTTTTTAAAACGGGTGGGAAAGGTGTCTAAATATTTTTGGTCAGCAAAGCGGTCGCCTTCCAGCTTGTCACCACACCATTCAAGGCAAGCACTCCTGTACCATTCCAAGGCCTCAAGCCCTTCCTGTGTGTTGGCAAATGTAAGCCAGCTTACATTGTAAATGCCCCAGCAGACAAGGTGGGCAATGTGCCGGGAAAATTTGTGGGGGGTAAGCACCACCGCAGCTTCACCCGCTTCCTCAAAAATGGGTTCCGGGGAGGAAAAAAACAGCATGTCTGCATCAAGGTAGGTAATGGCGTCTATGCCTTCTACCGTGTGCAGCAAATGCCATGGCAAACAGGGGGTAAGGGTGAAGTAATATTCAATAAGGCTGCGGGTGGGGCGCACTGCCAGCAGTTCCTTGTCTGCCGCTTCAAGCTCTGCAAGGCGCAAAAGCCGCACAAAAGGATACTTGAGTGCTGCCAATGCGGCGTGGCATTGGTCGCTCAGGCATAAAACATGGACAATGGCTTGCGGGCAGTGTGCGTGCAGGCTTTCAAGCATAACCATGCCGCGTGGCAGGTAGTTATGGTCAAAGTAGGTGCAAAAGTGGCGTGTGGTCATAAGTACGCTTTCAAGTGCCTGGTATAATAATTCAACGTAGTTGCAAGGCCCTGTTCAAGCGGCACCTGCGGAGCCCAGCCCAGTTCTTTGCGTATCAGCTCATCTTGGGAATAGTAGTCACCAATGTCGATTTTTTTACGCTCTGCGGGGAATTCCTTCAGCAAATAATTCCCGCTGCCATGCACGGCAATAAGTATGTCTGCCAGTTCTTTCAGGCTGACTACTTTGTCGCCGCCAATGTTATACACCTTCCCGCACGCTTGCGGCGCTTGTGCTGCTAGTAGTAGTGCCGTAACGCAGTCATCCACATACGTAAAGTCGCGTAGCTGTTCGCCGCCCCATACTTCAAAGGGTTGCCCTTCCAAAAGCCTGCGAATCCAAATGCCCACAAATGTTTGGCGGGCATCCTTAATACGCATGCAGGGGCCATAGGTATTTGTCAGGCGTAATATGGTGGAACGAATGCCATATACGGTGTTATAGAGCAGGTGGTACCATTCTCCGGCCAGTTTGTTAATGCCGTTTATATCTACCGGGCGTAGGGCGTGTTTTTCGTCCACGGGCAGGTAGTCCGGCTTTCCGTAAATTTGGCGTGTGCCGGCAAAAACAATACGTATGCCGGGGTTATGCAGCCTGCACGATTCCAAAATAAATAACTGTGCCCTGCTGTTTATTTCCAGGTCGGTAAAGGGGTCTGTCATGGAATCCATGTGGCTTGTTTGCCCCGCAAGGTTGAAAAGGAAATCCTTTCCTTGCACAAGGTAGCGCATGGCGTGCTGGTCGCGCACGTCGGCAATGTTCAGCGTTATTTTGTCCCGTATGTCGGCAATATTCTCAAGGTTGCCGCCGTATTCAGGAATAAAGCTGTCCACCAGGGTTACGTTGGCCTGCATGTGAACAAGGGTTCGCGCGAGGTTAGACCCAATAAACCCCGCCCCGCCGGTAATAAGCACATTTGCGCCAGAAAAATTCATGATTCTTCCTTACGCCCCGGCTTTGGCCCAGGCCTGTATGGTTGTGCAAACCCGCTCCACCTGCGCATCGGTTAATTGCGGGAACATGGGCAGGCTGACAATGGTGTGCATGATCTGTTCTGTTACGGGCAACCCTTTGGGGGCACATAATACGCGCCCGGCATAGGCAGGTTGCAAGTGCACGGGTACAGGGTAGTGTATGGCTGTGCCTATGCCGTGCTCTTGCATGTATTGCATAAAGGCACTTCGCTCTTTGCATTGCACCACATACAGGTGAAAAGCATGCTTGGCCCAAGGGGCCACCTGTGGCAGGCAAAGCCCTGTGCCAGCCAGGCCGGAAGTGTACACACCAGCAATACGAATGCGGGCGGCTGTGTCTTCCGCCAAATGCGTAAGCTGCACGCCAAGTATGGCGGCCTGCACAGGGTCCATGCGGCTGTTTATGCCCGGTATTGCACTGATATACCGCTCCTTCCAGCCATATTGGCGCAGGGCACACACTTCATTGTGCAAGGTTGCTGTACTGGTGGCTACGCCCCCGGCATCACCCAGGGCGCCCAGGTTTTTTGTTGGGTAAAAGCTGAAGGAAGCGGCTTTGCCCAACGTACCCACCATTTTCCCTTTGTACTGCGCACCGTGGGCTTGGGCGCAGTCTTCCAGCAAGCGCATGTTGTGCCGCGCGGCAATTTCTGCCAGGGCGTCCATGTTGCAGGGGTGGCCGTAAATATGAACGGGTAAAACAGCCGCCGGGGTCACCTGAGGGAGCGTTCGCACAAGGTGCTGCACGGCTTGCTCAAGTGAGGCGGGGCACATTGTGTAGTGCACTGGGTCTATATCTACCAGAACGGGCATTGCCCCGGCCCGCTCAATGGCACTAACCGTGGCAACGGCTGTGTGTGAAACGGTAAATACTGCTTTGCCGGGGCCAACGCCAAGGGCGCGCAACATAAGTTCAATGGCATCTGTGCCGTTGGCACAGGCGCTGGTATGGGCTATGCCAAGGTAAGCGGCAAAGTCTTTTTCAAACTGCTCCACTTCGCTGCCCAGAATGTAGTAGCCACTGTCCAGGGCGCGGGTTATAGCCTCCAGAATGGCTTCTTTCCTGGCGGCATACGCCGCATGGGGGTTGGCAAAGGGTATATTGGCAAGGGGCATTGGTTCTTTCCATTTGGCAAGAATGATGTTGTTAAAGCCGACGTTTTACCGCCAGAAAACCATAAAAACCTGCGGGGTCTACAGGTGATTGATAATCAGGCAAACAAGTATACCTGTTTGCAAACAGGCTGGCAACACGACAACGGTTCAGCCACCAGCAAGGGCGCAGTGCTGAAGGGGCAGCTTCATGCACATGCTGCACCGTAAGCTTGTCGCGCGCTGGTAAAAACGGGGTGCGGTCAATAAGTAGGGCGTCTGGCGTGCACGCAAGCGCTTCTTGCAGCACAGCGTAAGGGTCGTGCAGGTATTGCAGGATACCTGAAAATACCATGACGTTAATAGGATTTTTGGCGAAGCAGTCCTGAATGCTTTCATGGAAAGTGCATGGCTGTGGGGCAGCTTGTTGCATTTGCAAGAAGCCTGCATTGGGGGGCGACACGCTATGCCATGTTACATTGGGCAATAGCTGAACAATGTGGTTGATTTGCTGCTGCCTACAGCCCAAAGTTCCCCCATAATCAAGCACATGCAGGGCTCCATTGTGCTGGGCGGCAACAGCCATGAACCCTGCTACAAGAGGCCAGTCATACTCTTTCTCGTTGCACAATGCGCCATGTTGTTGACACATGGCTTCATGTTGTTGGCATTCAGGTGCGTCAGAACCTTTTTCCCCACAGGCAGCACAGGCGCTTTCCCAGTTGGGGTAATCGCCTTGCCACGAAAGTGGTTCCGAAGGTCGCTGGCCTTTTACCCGAAGAATGAACCGGTACAACGCGGGTGGGAGCCAGTCTATAATTTTGTGCTTGTTTTTTTGCACAAGATGATGTTGCAATATACCCTGCTTTAGCCGTTGCAAAAGAGATTGCGCCCCTGGGCTAAACCTACGATGGAATTGCATATCCAGGCTTCTGATATGCGGGTCTTCTTCCACAGGCTGGGGGGTAACGGTAACAGGGGTTGTGGTCATGGGCACATCAAACAAGTCGGTAACGCCCACATTACTGCCAGAACCGTCGCTTCCCTCGTGTTGCACAAGCGAGCGCCCCGGGTGCAGGGTATACATGTCATGCAAATAGGCTGTTGCACGCCAACGCACGGCCCAGGAACTTACCATGCCATGCTTCACAGCACGCAGCATTTCTGTGTAGTTGTACGAATCATTGGCGTTAAAAGCTGCATTCAGGCCTTTTTTACGTAATTCCTTGAGCAGTAACCCGGCGTCTGGTTCAAACAAATCCCAAGCACGCTTCCACGTGCCCCAGCCAAGGCAGTCCGTTCCTTTTAAGAAAAACGTTTCAGGCAGCAGGTGGTTGTCGTGGGGGAAACTCCAGCCAAGCACAGAAGCAACTTTGGGGTTGTCTGCATACAGGGTGAGGGCATCGTTCATATAGCGCAAAAAGTAGGGTGAAGTGGTCAGGTCGTCTTCAAGCACAATAACGCTGCCAGCGGTGGCAACCACCTGGTTTACCCCTTCAATAATGCTTGGGGCGAGCCCCCTGTTTGCTTCCTGCTGGCGCACGGTAACGCTTTTGAAGCCCACAGCTTCATGGGCAGTGTGCACCACCTCCATGCAGCGCAGGGCTTCTTTTACATTCCTTGGGCCGTCGCAAAACACATAGAGGTCACTCTCGCTAGCCAGTTCATTGGCAGCAAGGGCAGCAAGAGTGCGCTTGAGGTGCTCCGGGCGGTTGAAGGCAAAAAGGGCTATGGGTGCGGGCATTGTGGCAGTTCTCCGTTTGTACAGAACATGTTGTACCATGCTCAGTGTGAAAAATAACAGCAAAGAAGCAGGGTTATTTATTCCGGGGCGGTTCTTCCTGTAATTGTATTTCCATGGCTCGGTAGGCCCTTGGCACCCTGAGTTGTCGTAAGAAAATACAAAATGCATCCCACCGTGCGGTTGCTGCCGGAATATTGCCGCGGAGCAAATGCTTCACACAGGACAGGAGTAAGCGGATACTGCCTTTTACGCCATACCGAAGGGTATTTTCTGGAGTTCTGGCAACCATGGCCAAGTATTGACCCACCAGGGAAAGGCTGTTCTCCCGTTCACTGGTCCGAAACTCCCGGTTATGGCAGGCAAAGGCACTGGGTACTATGCCTATTTTGTACTGGCAGTGTGCTACTCTGTCCAGGTAGTTGCTATCTTCCCCATAGTGAAAAAAAAGGGGGTCAAAGCCACCCACAGTTCGCAAACACGTGCTGGTAAGCAGCCAGGCAGCAGCATTGACGAATGGCACACTATATACCTGTTGCAACGGCCTGTTCATAAGGGTGTCAAAGGCAATGTGACCAGCTTCCCCTTGCTGCACGTAACTGGCATACCCTTTATCAAAAAAGGTTTTTTCCCCATTTAAGTGCACAGGGCTTACTACCTGGTATTCCGGGTTGTTTTTTTGCACCGCAATAATTTTCTGTATGTCCTCAACGCTGATTTGCGCATCTTGATTCAATAAAAATACGTAGTCACAATTATTTTGCAGGGCTTTGCGCAGGGCAAGGTTGTTTGCTCCGCCAAAGCCCAGGTTGGTGGGGGAGGCGATAAGGCAAAAATGCGGATACTGCTCCCGCAACAGGGCAAGGGTATTGTCTTGTGAAGCATTGTCCACCACCACCACGCGCCAGCCTTCCGGTAATGTGGTAAAGGCAGGTGCAAAATAGCTTACCCACTGCGCCGCGTTGTATGTTACGACAATAATATCAACCTTGTTCTGTTCCACTTGCATACCTGCATCCGTTCTCAACATGGAATTTTTGGGAAATTCAAGGAACCACCAAGCCGTTACAGAGAAAAATGCCGTACGTTATCGCAGGAGTTTATAGCACTTGCGAAAGAACTGCGTCATTTTCCAGGAGCGGGACTGGTAGATTTGCTGCAACTTGTTGTGGCAGGCCAGCAATTCGTCATAGGCATGGCTCTCAGCCATGCTGCCAAGCAGGAGCCATGCCTGTTACGGCCTGCAAGGAGCTGGGGAAAGTTACTGGGTATTCTTTCTTACAAGTCCCAGCTTTTTCCTGAGTGGCCGTGAGGCGTTTTTAAATGCATGGAACAGGTCCTTAAGAAACTTGCCATGTTTACAATAGGCTGCATAGAGAATTTTGGCCATGTGCACCCGGCTTATGCTGTTGTATAGCCCGAGATGCTTTTCCACATAATGTTTTTTTTCTGGCGTTATTTCGTGGCCGTTCCTGGTGAAAAAAATGTGTGTTTCTTGCAATATCTGCGAGTCCTTTAGCTCGCCAAGAGGCAAATTCACATTGCCCGTATTGACAAGCGTTACCGGTTCGCCACTGATGAAAAAGGGAATGCCCATTTCAATGGAGTAATAGGTACTGGAGCCAACTCCGCTGCTGCTTGTATAGGCAAAATGACGCACAATATCATACCAGCGCTCTGCAAACCGAATGTCTGTGCCATTGCCAGCCGTATACACCGGGATATTGTTTTGCAAAAAGAGCTTGTATTGACCGTTGTTTATGTCATGCATATGCAGGCAGACACACACGGGCTGCAAGTGCTCAGGAAAGCCTTTCAGGTGCTCAATGTAGCGTTCTATGTAGCCATCCTGCAAAAGGACATCGGTTGTGGAGTGCGGTGGGAACACCAGTGTTCCTTTGGCCACAGGCGACTGGGTGATGTTATTCTTCCTTCTGTACCAGACGAAGGGTGAATACATACAGTGGCAGGGTTTATCCGAGACTGTTTTAAACAGGTCCACCGCGTCAGGAGAGTGGTAAAACTGCACAGGAGCGTCATGCGTCAGTTCATGGGGTAAAATGGTGTCATATTGCAGTGCCCCTGCGCCATGGTCTGTATAGCAGTAGAGCGGAAGAAATGACGGATAAAAGGCAAAATCACGCATGTGAACACCAAAGGAATACACCTCTGCTGTCCAGTAAACCCATCTCGCCAGCCCAAGGTCAGTGCCGGAAGGAGCGCACAGGGCAAGGAGGGTTTCTTCATCATAGCCTTTATAATCAAATGCCATTGTTTACACCTATCTCAAACTTGGGTTGCCATTTGCTACAATTGTCTTTCGCAAATAGATATGTCTTCATCAATTCACTAACAGCCTGTCAAAACGCATCTTTTGTTATGATGTTATTTTTTTGGATTGAAAGAATTTCTTAGTGTTTGGGTGCCCAGACGAGAACGGAACGTGAGAAAAAAGGATTATTAGTAAAAATCTCAGCTTCTTCTAATAAAATTTCAATTGTACTACCGTTCATAGCTTTCAACTCGGAGCAGAACGATGTATTATATTGATTCATTTTGAGATATGCCGTGCACATTTTCCCGTATAAAGTAGTCGTATCGAAGTAGCTTACAAACGGTTCAAAATGTATGACAAATTTTGGCTTATGCTGTAAAATATCATGCACCACCTCGTGTGCCGGGCGACTTACTGTATAGATAACTGAATTTGTGTACATAATGCTGTTTTTGGGTATGCCGTGAGAATGAGCTAATGGTGAGAGTGTTAGGTCGCACTCTGCAACACAAATATTCATTTTTTTTCTTTTGGCAATTTCATAAATAATTTTACGTGCACTAGGCATTTTTTCCAAAGCAAACAGGGGTAAGTTAGCAAAGTCGCTTTGTTCGCCTAAGCTAATTATTGTTCGTCCTGTACCAGCGCCAATATCAACGAGGGCACCAGCAGGAAGGTATTTGGCAATGTAGGTTGCAATGACGGCATTATCTAGCGCATAAATATCGGCAATGGGCAATTGCTTAAATTGCCCTTGTAGTGAGCAGATTCCCGAACGGCTCTCTGTATATAGTGCTGAATGCAATGCGTGAAAATCTGTTAGTGTTGGGTGATTTGTCAAATATTCATATTGTGGCGCGTAGGTTTCAATTTCAAATTCACGTTCAATGTCTTCTCTTGTGCGTTCTGGTCGGGACCATTTTTCAAGCCCAAGTAGGCGATCTGGCCATTTAGAATATTTTGGCAAGTCATTTAACGAAATGTCTGGTGCCTTTTCCCATAGCTCTTTGTATTCTGCCGGGAGATTATTAAAGCTCATTGCGCAGGCCCCACACTTTTTCAAAAGCGTTCACGACATCGTCCAGGTCTTCTTTTTCCATGCTGGGCAACATAAATTCGTGGGTAAGTATGTCCCCGTGGTGCAACGTTTCGCAGTTGGGGCAAAGGCCTTGCGTGTAGGAGTGTTGTGGGGCAAGGCTGAAAGGCCATCCATTGTGGCCAATGGCCTGTTTGTTCTGAAAAATAGGCAACAAGTACAAAGGCCGGGCATAGCCAACGCCAAGCTTGGTGCCTTCTTTTTCGCGCAGGGCAAAGTGCGGGAGTTCTGCTTTGATTGCCGCAAGAACCTTGCTGGCCTGCATGCCAGCCTGCTGTTCGTTGAACAGGCAGGCGTGCACGTAGTACACGTGCTTGGCCCCGTGGCGTACCTTGGGCATGGTCAGCCCCGGCAAATGGTGTAACCCTTTTTCAAGGTAGGCAACGTTCAAAAGGCGCTTTTTATTGAGCGCTGCAAGCTTGGGAAGCTGGCAACGGGCCACGGCAGCGTCCAGCTCTGTCATGCGGAAATTGTATCCGAGCATGTTGGTGAGGTTGGTAACCCCCAGGCCTTCAACTACCGCTTCGGCATGGTTGCGAATAAGGCACAGCCGCTGGGCCAGGGCATCGTCATTGGTAACAATAACGCCCCCCTCCCCGCAGTGAATGTGCTTATGGTAATTCAAGGAAAAAATACCAATGTCACCCAAGGCACCTGCCGGCTTGCCATGCAGGGTGGCACCGGGTGCCTGGGCGGCATCTTCAATAACGAGAATGCCATGTTTTTTGGCCAATTCGCCAATGCGTGTTGCGTCATGGGGTTGCCCGAACAGGTCCACAACAATAATTGCTTTTGTGCGTGGCGTAATTTTTCGCTCTACATCGTCTGCATCCAGGCAAAAGCAGTCTGGTTCCACATCGGCAAAAACTGGAATAGCCCCGTAAAACAACGGGGCTGTGGCGGAAATACTCATGGACCAGGGACCAACAATAACTTCGTCGCCTGGGCCAATACCTGCCGCCCCAAGGGCACAAATAAGGCCTGAGGTGGCAGAATTAACAGCAATGGCGTGTTTTGTGCCGTAATGCTCGGCCCATTCACGTTCCAGGGCTTGTACTTCTGTGCCACCCATAAACTGTTCATGGCAGGCACCAAGGTAGCGGGAGAGAATGCCGGAGTCTATAACGCGGCACGCAGCTTCCTTTTCTTCCTTCCCCACGGTAACATAGGCAGGAAACGGTTTTGTTCTTACAGGTGTGCCGCCATGCAGGGCAAGTTTCATTGCTTTATTCCTTCAAGTAGAAGTGACTTCGCCATGAGTTCAGCCACTTCCCAGTCTTCTTGTGTGTCCAGGTCTTGAACGCGCTTGCGGGGTAAAAAAACAGGCCGTGTTCCCGGCACTACAAGCCGCTTGCTTGCCAGAAAGCTGGTAACCCTCACCCAGTAAAATTGCCCGGCGTCGTGGTAAAATTCGGGCAAATCTTGCGAGCGGGTCAACTCATATTCCGGCCAGTTAAAGGCAAGGCCGCCGTTGGCGTCCAAGGTCAATGCGCGTAATATGGGAAAGTCGAAACCCGTTACCGACATGGCCGCAGGGGCCCCGCTTGTTTCAAGCTCATGCAGGCCTTGCTGCAAAAATTCGGGGAGCAAAAAAGGAGCAGTGGGGTAAATGCAGCAGGCATATTCTGCGGCAATGCCTTCAGCCGCCAGGGCGGTCAGGGCATGCTCAAACACAGGGGCTGTGGGGGTGTGGTCGTCTGAAAGGGCCGCAGGCCGCATGAAAGGGCATATTGCCCCCCAGTCTTGGGCCACTCTGGCAATTTCTTCCGAGTCTGTGGAAACCACAATATGAGAAAAGATTCCGGCTGCCTTGGCGGCAAGAATGGGCCACGCAATCATGGGCTTTCCGGAAAATTGGCGGATATTTTTTCCTGGAATGCGCTTTGAGCCACCACGGGCTGTAATTACGGCGATGTTCATTGCAAGGCTCAGGGGATAAATGATAATATCAAGGCAACAAGCTTGGCAGGGGCTGCGGCATGTAGAGCAAGTTCTGGCCTAGGGTGCAGTGCCCTTTGTGCGGAGCATTGCGCAACCCAATTTGCTACCATTTTGGGTAGTTCTTGCACGTTTTGCGTGTAGCATAAACCATCCAGAAAGGCAAACCGTTGCAAGGCTTCTAGGCGCACGCCGGGTTGCATTGAAAGCACGGGCAAGCCCATGAGCCAGGCTTCATACAACAGAATGGAGGCCATGCCCGCAACGCCGTTTACGGCCTGCAAAACATCCCTCCCTTGCGTAGCGTGAATCACCGTGCCCCCAAGGCTGCTACACGTTGCGTCCCAAAGGGTGGCAACTTCATGAGTGGTTTGTTTTGGGTGGGGCAACAGAGCAATGTGCACTGTACCCGCATAAGGCAAAAGCGCCTGGGCAAAGGCGTGCAGCACAGTGTGGTCAGTAAAGCCAGGGTGCCCTGGTGCAGTTACATCAGCACCGAAGATAGCATGAAAAGGCTCACAAACAAAGGCAAGGCACAACTTCTCTTGAGGAAGGCCAAAATGGGCCTTTGCCGCCTGTTGGGTTTGAAACAGCGATGATTGCAGATGTTTTGCCACTATTGCAAGGCCGGGGTGCCCTGTAACCGCAAGGCACTGTTCTGGAATACCTTGGGCCATGGCTGCGGCCTTGGCGTCTTCATCCATCACAGCATAGACGTCTGGCAACAGCATTGCCTGGCCGTCTGTACAAAGCCGTGCGCTGTAAGAGGCCCAATTGTCCAGCACATGAATGACAGGCACGTTGTGGCTGCGGGCAAGGCGGGCCAGGTGCAAGGGGTATGGGTCGCTGACGCTGGACCCAAAAACAAAAGCCTGGGCTTGGGGCATCAGGCTCGCTACGGCATCAGGCTCTATACGGTACGGAATAAACTCTTTAGGGAGTTCTTTTCCCAAAAAACCATGGTTCACCACGGCAAAGGGTCTGTTGCTGCCACATAATTCATGAAGTATGGGGGCAAGGGCCCTGCTGCCACCGGGGTCGCCTGCTGCAAAAAGGATCATGTCTTTGCCTTTGCCAGAATATCTTCCATGAGTGCCTGTGTGCAATAGGCAGAGTGCAGGTTGCTTTGGGGCAGGCTTCCTTCGTTGGCGCTTGCCACAAGGTCTTCCAAAACTCTGTCCATATAGCGCTCAAAGGAAACTTCACCAAAGGGCGAAGGCGTTACCGGGGTAAGGTCGTAAAAGCCGGGGAACAAACTGTTTTCCTGAGCAATTTCAGCCGTGGCCTGCTTGCCCCCATGGTGGATAGAAAAAACACCCCGGTCGCAAACGGCATCAATGTCGTTAGAATGGTAGCACAGTTGGGCCCCAAAGGCTTGCACCCGTTGCCCTGTGGAAAGGCGCAGGGTAAATGCAGGGTTCTCGGAATCGCGCCCCCGTTCTACCCAGTCTATTGCATAGGCAGTGGCACCTGTAACATAGAACAGTTGGTCTAAAAAATGGACGCCATTGCGTGCCAGCCCTGGGGAGTATAAAAGACGCAACAAATGGCAGGTGCCATACTCCTGCGTTTGTATCAATTGTTTGAGTCGCTGGTAGGAGGGAAGGTAACGGCGAAAATAATTAACGCATACCGTCGCATTTTTCTTGTCTGCCAAGGTGATAAGGGCTTGCAGTTCATCAAGCGTTTCTGTTGGTGGTTTTTCCAGCCACAGCACACGTACCCCGGCCTCAAGGCAAAGGCGGGCATGGTCAAAGTGGTCGTGAGTAGGCGAGCAAATTCCCACCATTTCCGGTTGTAATTGGTCCAGCATGGCTTTGGGGGTCTCAAAAACAGGCACCCCCTGCGACCAGTCACTGAATCCTTCTCTATCTGCTCTCTCTGGTGAACAACCACCAACAAGTTGCACTTCCGGGTGGCGGCGCATGGCCCCGCCCTGGCTCAGGGCAAAATCTGTGGGGGGTCTGCCTTGGTCATATTTCCAGGCAATATTACCAAGGCCAATAAGGGCGGCGCGCATCATGCCAGCATGTTCCAGCTAAGTGGCGTGCCCATGGCAATGGCGCAGGTGCATTTTTTCCCCAATACATCGTGGAAGTAGCGTGTATGCAGCCCATGCCCAGGCCGAATGCTGCGCACATTTTCTTCCGTAAATATCTCCCCTGCCTGCATATCTTTCACCACAAACAAGGAACGGCGGAAGACAACACTTTGTTGCTCTTTGGCGGTACGTGTATAATTCACTTTCCCAAGGGCTTTTTCCGCTGTGCGCACATCCTGTACCATTTGTTTAAACTCTTCAGGCTGCATGGAAAAGCTGTCGTCTGGGCCACCATCCGCGCGAGAAAGGGTAAAGTGCTTTTCAATAAGGCACGCCCCTAGGGCAACGGATGCTACCGCCACGGCGCTGCCTGTGGTGTGGTCTGAAAGGCCTACCGGGCAATCAAACAGTTGGCTCATGTGGGCAATGGTGCGCAAATTGGCTTCTTCCGCCGGGGCGGGGTACGAACTGGTGCATTTAAGCAGCACTAGCTCGGTGGTGCCGTGTTGGCGCAAGGTGGTTACTGCCTCATCTATTTCTGCCACCGTGGCCATGCCGGTGGACATAATAACCGGTTTTTTGGTGCGGGCTATTTTCTGGAGCAAGGGAATATCCACCACCTCAAAGCTGGCAACCTTGTGGCAAGGGGTGTTCAGGCTTTCCAGAAAATCCACAGCCGTAGCGTCAAACGGTGTAGAAAAGCAGCCCATGCCCAGCTCTTGGGCGAGGCCAAACAAACGGGGGTGCCATTCCCACGGGGTATAGGCTTCTTTGTATAAATCGTGCAGGGCTCTCCCTTCCCACAATGTCCCTTTTATGCGGAAGTATTCGCTATCGCACGGAATAGTCATGGTGTCTGCGGTGTACGTTTGCAGTTTAATGGCATCAGCCCCGGCATCTGCGGCGGCACGAATAATGGCTTCTGCCCGTTCAATATTTTGGTTGTGGTTGGCAGAAAGTTCGGCAACCATAAGAATTTTAGCCGGGATTTGGGATTTGTTGCATCCTGCAAAGGAAAAACTACAAGTCATGCCATTCATCCTTTAGTGTCACGGTAACGTTTGCTGTAAGCTGATTGTCATTCAGGGTTGCTTGTGAAAACTCTATGCGAAAAGCACCGTGTTCTATAAAAGCAGGAGGGTATCCCGGTGCATCCAGCATGCGGATGTAGTCATACGCTTTCTCAAGTGAATTTACGGCGATAAGATTGCTATTTTCAGGCTTGCGCCGCTGGAAGTAAACAGGTTCCCCTATTTGTTCCACAGGCTTGGGAGACAGAGTACAAATTTGAAGAATCATTTCTTCAATTATAGGCACTGAACGGCTGAAAATTTCTTCTGCCGTTCCTTCAAGCGAGAGAGGCGCTTTAAGATAAATTGCACCAGCATCAAGGGCTTTTTCGCATTTAAGCGCAGAAATCATGGTGTTTTTAACGCCCTGGTCAATAAGATTCTGCAATGGGCTTCCTCCCCGCCCGAAAGGAAGGTCGGTCATGTGAAAAATAACAGTATCATAATTTTTCCATACGGATTCCGGAATAATCCATGACCAATGCGGAACAAATATATATTGAGGAGATAGGGCTGCTAAATCCAATTGCAGTAGTTCATCTGGGGTAGTTGCAAGGAAAAAAGAACCAGGGTGTTTCTTTGATAATCGTTCGGTGATTCCTGCATACCAAGGGCGTGAGGCGGCAACAATATAGTTCTTGTCCATCAAAAGATGCTCCGACATAAAACAAATGCTTCAGCAGCAGTATACCCGCATTGGCTACCACGAAATCGGGCTAAATGCTCAACTGCTTCAAAACTACGTGGATGGGGCCATGGACGCATTTCCGATGCATACGCTTGGAGGGCGTTTTGTTTTGCATCAAGGAACGATTCAATATTGACATATACAGTGGGATGAAAGGTTGTTCTCATTCCTGGCGGTGCATACTCTGTACTGGAGAGCACTTCAAAGCTTAAAATAGTTATTGGTTGAATTCCCGGCAGAGGGCGAAAAGCCGTCATAACCGCATTGTGAGTGAGAACATGGTCAATATTCAGATCCCCAACGTGGTGAGTAAAAATAAGATCTGGCGAAAGGTCATGGGTAATGCTTTCTATCGCTTTAACAATGTCCAACAGGGCAATGGTGTCAAACCGGTTATCAGGGAGGGCCGCAAAGCGCACATCCGAAATGCCAAGAGCCGCAGCAGCTGCTAATGCCGAAGTGGAAGATGCTGTTTGAGCGGCGGCCACTTCCTGTTCATTGCTTTCTCGGGAGGTAGGGCCTTCCCCCAGTAACAGAATGCTCACCTCGGCTCCTGATGCGCGCATACGGGCCAATGTTCCGCCGCAGCCAAGCATTTCGTCGTCCGGGTGTGCGGCAATCACAAGTAGTTGTTTAGGGAATAATTGTAGGTTGGATGTATGCATTTCACTCCATGGATTCTAAAAAGAAAGTATTATGGGTGTTTTTTGGGGGGGGTATGAAAACTTTTTATCGTTTACTATCTTTCTTGTCACCAAAGGATATTATGCTTTTTTCAAGAGTATGAAATCTCGTTTCGTTTCGTGCGGACGGGTGCATTTTTCAAAACCAAGATTGAAAAAGATGCTTTTCGACGCATCATTATCTTTATGGCACCATGCGTAAAAACAGCACTGGTTGAATAATTTTTTAACCTTTGTGCAGCCTGCATTGAGGATGTGCCCGCTAAGGCCTAGTTTTTGCCATCGAGGGTCAAGTGCTATTGACACAAAGAAGTTATTGTTTTTTTTATCAAAGCGGACATACCCTAAAACTGTCTGAGAGTCTTTGAGAGTGGCAAGATAAAAAGGTTCCTCTTCTCGTTTGCTTAGTCTGTTCTCAAACCAAAGTTTGTGTTCCATCAGAGAAATTTGCTGGGGAGAAAAAAACAAGCTCCTTACAGCAGGGTTATTCGCAATGGTATATAATGCGTTCATGTCAGTTTCAGAAACTGGCCGAAGCTCTATTTGTTGTTGAATCATTTGCCCAAGCACGCGCGATGCCCCTTTCCCATCAACGGTGCTTTGATTGTTCTTGCGTTGAACTATTTGCTTGTGTTGCGACACGATAAGATCAGTTAGATTTTTTTCACAAAGTGTCAAGGCAACTTTTTTTTGCTCAAGGTTTTGCACAACCAACGCTTGATTCTCCGCCACTTGCACCGTTAAAAAAGGGACACCCAGGCAGCACAGTTCCCAGCAGGTACTGCCCCCCGCGGTTATGCACACATCTGTTTGCAGAAATAGCTGCGGCATATTCTCCACCCGCGGCAAAACCACAATATTCGCCGGGCACTGGTGCAATGCCGTGCGTATGGCTTTTTCCTGCATGACTCCGGCAATAACGCGCAAGGTGCAGCCTGCAAGCTCTGGGCTGGAAAAGGCCGGGGCAAGTTGGGGCAGTATGTGGGAAAAATCGCCCCCACCAAGGGTTAGCAACACCTCTGTGGCCTTTTCTGGCACCGGGCGTTGAAGGGCCTTTTTTCGGGCTTCTAAAAATTCATTTCGAAGTAGGGCAAACCGGGGGCCAAGCAGCTTCTGCCCAATATTGCCTGTGTATGCTAACTCTTCTGCCCCAATATTTTGATTCAGTAGAATGTCGCAGGAATATTCCGGCAAGTGGGCGTAATCGTCAATGACCAGCAATTTATAGCCAGCCTCACGCACAGCCTTGTGGCAGTCTGGTCCAATGTGGTAACCATCTAGTGCTACCCAGTTTTGCGCCCCACATGATGCAAGGTCTTGCAAAAGCTTGGCAGGGCTTTCCTGGGCCGGAGGTGGGCCATCCTGCAAGGTAAAGGCGATAGCTTCACTTTTCAACCGTTCCAGCACCCAGGGCACAGTAATATGGCCCACTAAACAAACAGCCAAGCCGCTAGACTTGGCTGCCTGTGCAAGGGCAATACACCGCATAACGTGGCCCGTGCCCATAGTGGGGGTTGCGTCTGCGCGAATGACTACCATAGGGGAGAGTTTCACCTGTTCGGCTCATCTGCTGCATTTTGGCACGCAGTAACAATCCGTTGAACCGATGAAGAATCCATACCAGGCCACAGGGGGAGTGTTATAATTTCCTCATACGCCTGTTCCGCCACAGGGCACATGCCAGGATGTGTGCCTAAATTGTTTTTATAATAGGGGTGCAGGTGCACTGGCACATAATGCACATTGGCCCCAATGTTTGCAGCACGCAGTTTTGCAAAAAGGGTATCGCGCTCTTTTGCCCGCACAACATACAGGTGGTAGGCGTTAAGGCAATTGGGGGCTGTTTGCAGTGGCCTTACCGCACTGTGCAGAAAAGAGGCATCATAGGCCTGTGCCAGTTCGTTGCGTTTTTGGATCCACTGGGGCAGCTTTGTAAGCTGGCTCAGGCCCAGAGCACACTGAATGTCTGTGATTCGATAATTATAGCCCAGCTCGGTCATTTCATAGAACCAGGCCCCTGTTGTTTCACGCTGGCGAGCATCGGTTGTAATGCCATGGCTGCGTAACATGCGGAGCTTTTGGGCAAGTTCAGGGCTGTTGGTAACGCACATGCCCCCTTCGCCTGTGGTAATATGCTTTACCGGGTGAAAGCTGAACACCGTAATGTCTGCCAGTGTACCAACCTTGCGTCCGTGATATTCAGCCCCCAGGGCGTGGCAGGCGTCTGCCACCAGAAAAAGGCCATGTTTTTTGGCTATAGTATGCAGCGCATCCCAATTACAGGGTTGGCCAGCGTAGTCTACAGCAATAATGCCTTTGGTGCGGGGGGTAATGGCTGCTTCAACGGCTGCCGGGTCTATCAGCAGGCTTTCAGCAAGTACATCGGCAAACACGGGTTTACCGCCGCAATACAGCACGCAATTGGCCGTTGCAGCAAATGTCATGGGCGGAACAATCACTTCGTCGCCAGGGCCAATGCCAAGGGCCAGCATGGAAATATGCAATGCCGCAGTGCCATTGGAAACGGCTATGGCGTGGGTGGCACCTGTGTAGCCGCACACGGCCTGTTCAAATTGCCCCACTGCCGGGCCGGTGGTAAGCCAGTCTGACCGCAACACGGCGGTAACCGCAGCAATGTCGTCTTCGTCTATAATCTGCCGGCCATAAGGAATAAAGGTATCGCTCATTGTGGAATAGCTCTTTATACTGCAAACCCTTGGGCTTGGAGTATGGTTCGCAGTTCTTCGCTTGTTAACCATTGCGTATTGGTGCCGGAGTTATATTCAAACCCTTCAGGTACGGGTGTGCCGGCCGGGCCAGCATAGGTGCACACTTCTGGCTTGATGACATAGTAATCGCCTATGTCAATGGTATTGCGTGAATCTTCTGCGGTAATCATGGATTCATGCAGCTTTTCTCCTGGCCGTATGCCAACTGGCACGGTAGGCATGCCAGGGGCAATGGCTTGGGCAAGTTCAGTAATTTTCATGCTGGGAATTTTAGGCACAAAAATCTCCCCACCTTTTGCCAGAATAAAGGCGTTGAGCACCATTTCCACACTTTGCTCAAGGGTAATCCAAAAGCGGGTCATGCGGGTATCGGTAATGGGCAGGGGGCCGCCTTCTTCACGTTTTTTGATAAAAAAGGGAATAACGCTGCCGCGGCTGCCCATAACGTTGCCATAACGCACAACACTGTACACCGTTGCACAGGCTGTAAAGGCATTGGCGGCAACAAAAAGCTTGTCAGAACAAAGTTTTGTGGCCCCATACAAATTCACAGGGCTTACGGCTTTGTCGGTGGAAAGTGCCACCACTTTTTTTACGCCCACATCCGCAGCCACGTTCACGATGTTTTCTGCACCCGTCACATTGGTATGAATGCATTCCGTGGGGTTGTATTCAGCCGCAGGCACCTGCTTTAGGGCCGCCGCGTGAATGACATAGTCCACCCCTTTAAAGGCCCGGTACAGCCGCTCTTTATCGCGCACGTCACCAATAAAATAGCGCATACAGGGGTAGCGTTGCGGTGAAAATTCCTGCGCCATTTCAAACTGTTTCAGTTCATCGCGTGAAAATATAATCAGCTTTTTGGGGGTATACCGCGCGAGAATAGTGGCAACACATTGCTTGCCAAATGAACCAGTGCCGCCTGTAATGAGTATCGTAGCATTATTGAACATGTTTTCCCTTTAGAGCAATTGCGTTAAAACTTGCTGCGCGAACACTCAAGGAGAGTGCATTCTATTCCATGATAGCTCTATGTTATGTGAAAATTCCATGTAACGTGCCAAAGGCCGGGGGAGCTTTCAAAAAATAAGATGCTCTACTCTGCCTGAAAGGCTTCTGGTTCATGTTGGTGCAAAAAAGCGCTATATTCTGGAAGTATTTCCTTGGTTGGACCGCACGCACGCACTTGCCCTTTATCCAGCCACACAAGCTGGTCGCAGCCCTCTACGGCTGAAAGCCTGTGAGCGATAATAACCAATGTCATTTGCTTACGCAACGACAAGATAGTTTCATGAATCGCTCTCTCGTTTTTCATGTCCAATGAACTGGTGGCTTCATCAAAAATAACCAGTTCCGGGTGGCTGTAAAGTGCCCGTGCAATGGCAACCCTTTGGGCCTGCCCACCGGAAAGGCGCGTGCCGCGCTCCCCGAGTATGGTGTCAATGCCATCTGGCAAATCGTTTACAAAATCGAGAGCTGCCATGTGGCAACACTCCAGCACCCGTGCAGGGTCTGGCTTTTCGCCCCACGTGCTCAGGGCTATATTTTCCGCCAGTGAAAGGTTCAAAATATAGGGGGCCTGGGAAACATAGCCGATTTTTGCAAGCCATGCAGGCGTGTTCTGCAATTCAAGCGGGGTACCATCAATAAGAATATTCCCGGAGGTGGGGGGAATAAGCCCTGCAAGAATATTGATTAACGTGCTTTTTCCAGCGCCTGAAAGGCCCACAATTCCCACCATGGAACCACGGGGTATGCTGAACGTAACGCAATCAAGGGCAAGGGAAGGGGCACCAGGGTAGCCAAAGCTGGCCTGGGCCACCTGCACTGCTTGGGAGTAAGGCAAAGGAACGGTTGTTCCACCAGCCTTCATTTCCATAAGGCTCCCGGCAAGGTTCGCTTCTTCTTGTATTGCCTGGGCGGCCCTGTGTAGGTACGGTGCATTTCCCCGTAACCCAACCCAGTATTCCAGCAACCGGTTGCCCACAGGCAAAAGCCGCCAAGCAGCTGCGGCCATAAACCCCATGATGGCGGTAATTCTTGCTATGCTTGCGTCTTGTACCCACACAAGAAAGAGCAGCATAAGAAGAAGAATGCAAAAACCGAGTGTTTCAAGGGCGTTAATAGGAAGCCGGGAAAACATTGACTGCCGGGATTTTGCGTTCTGTGCGCGCATAAGCGCTTGGCCATATTGTGAAGACAAGGTTTCCGTACGGCCATAGAGGCGCAATTCCTTGAGGGCATGAATGCCCAGTTGTTGCAAGGAATATGATTCATGGTCGGCTCTGTAAACAGCAGAAGCCCTAACATCAATAGCTTTACGCAGAACTTTAATGATACACTGGGTGCTTAATGCGAATAAAAAAAAGACAAGAAGGGAAGGAAGGGGGGCAATAACAAGCAAGCCCACAAAAAACAGCAAAACAATAATGAGATGGTTGATAATTTGAATAAGATTGATAAGGGTGTTGCCGAGTTGCCGTGCGGCTGAAAAAGTATATAGCATTTCTGCCGTTCCGGTATGAGAAACCCACAAATACGGAACCCTGCAAAAAAACTGCATTATTCGCAACGAGGTTGTGTTGGATATGCCTTCCGCTAAGTTGGTAGAAAGCCATGCATTAACAGTTGCAAGGGCATTCTTGACAACAAGCAGGCAAATAACCAGACAAAATGCTGCCACTATGCCATAACGCGGGTCTTGTTCCAAAAAAGTAGCGTGGTCTTTTATAAAGGCTGGCAACTGCATAAAGGCTTTTTCCGGCGTGGCAAAAAACGTTGCCAGCAAAGCCACACCGCCTGCCAAGCCAAGCTCAGAAAGGGCTGCAAAAAAAGAAAGAATCAATAACCGCACAGTTCGCATTCTGTCTTGGCGCGTAAGCAAAGGGAGCAACGTGCGCAATGAGCCAATCAAGGTGGGGGTGGAATCACTCATTGCTCAATTTTTTCCTTCTGGCAAAAATCGGCATACGCGGTGACAAGGCCCACTTCCAACGGGGTGCGCGGCTGCCAGCCAAGGGCTGTTATGCGGCTTATATCCAGCAATTTCTGCGGGGTGCCGTCTGGTTTTGTGGCGTCTGCGGTAATGGCCCCGGCAAAACCAACAGCGTGGGCTACCATGCCTGCCAGTTCTTTGATGGTCAAATCTTGCCCGCACCCAACGTTCACATGTTCTGCCCCGGAATACTGCTGCATAAGGAACACCAGGGCTTCTGCCAAATCGTCCACATACAAAAATTCACGGCGCGGGGTGCCTGTGCCCCAAATGACAACCTCACTTTTTCCAGCCTGTTTTGCTTCATGAAAGCGGCGAATCAGGGCCGGAATAACGTGGCTGTTTTCCGGGTGGTAGTTGTCGCCCGGGCCATACAAGTTGGTGGGCATGGCAGAAATGGCGTCGAACCCATACTGGGCGCGGTAGGCCTGGCACATTTTTATGCCCGCTATTTTGGCAAGGGCGTACCATTCATTGGTGGGCTCCAGCGGCCCGGTAAGCAAGTACTCTTCCTTAATTGGCTGGGGGCACAGCTTGGGGTAAATGCAGGAAGAGCCAAGGAACAGGAGCTTCTTGCATCCGTTTTTCCAGGCAGCGTCAATGACGTTGGTCTGCATTTGCAGGTTGTCGCGAATGAAGTCTGCTGGGTAGGTGTTGTTGGCATGAATGCCCCCCACTTTTGCCGCTGCAAGAAAAACATACTCAGGCTGTTCCTTGGCAAAAAAATTTGCCACATTCTGTTGGTTGCGCAGGTCAAGCTCTTTGCTGGTGCGGGTAATTATTGCGGTAATACCCTGGGCGTGCAGCGCCCTGCTAATGGCGCTGCCCACAAGGCCGCGGTGCCCGGCCACATACACCTTGCTGCCCGGCTGCATGGGGGGGGCGGCCTGGAAGGCTTGGGAAGATGGCATTATTCACGCACCTCATGCACTTCAAACCCGGCATGCAGGCACAGGCTATCTTTGCGGGCATGGGCAAAGTCTTCTTCCACCATCTCCTGCACCAGTTCAGCAAACGTTGTTTTGGGTACCCAGCCCAACTGTTCTTTCGCTTTGGTGGCATCACCCAGCAGTGTTTCCACTTCTGCCGGGCGGAAATAACGTGGGTCTATGCGTACCAAGGCATGGCCGGGGCGCAAGGCCGGGTTTTGTTCCATGCGCAGCACAACCTCACGCATAAAGGCTTCCCGGGTGGCGGTTTCTTCCCCTTGCATCTGGCGCTCCAGCAAGGCAAGCATCGTTTCTTTATTGAAGGCTGCTACCGTGCCCACTTCGTTCACGCCTTCCCCGTTCCAGGTGAGGGAAAGGCCGAAATGAGCGGCGCATACTTCAATAAATTCACGCACGGAATGCTGTTCGCCTGTGGCAATAACAAAATCTTCTGGCTGCTCTTGCTGGAGCATTAACCACATCATTTGCACGTAATCTCGTGCGTGGCCCCAGTCGCGCAGGGAATTGATGTTGCCCATGTGCAGGCAGCTATCCAGCCCAAGGGCAATGCGGGCAAGGCCGCGTGTTACCTTGCGGGTCACAAAGGTTTCCCCGCGCATGGGCGATTCATGGTTGAACAAAATGCCGTTGCAGGCATACATATTGTAGGATTCACGGTAGTTCACCGTAATCCAGTAGCCATAAATTTTGGCGCAGGCATAGGGGGAGCGGGGGTAAAACGGCGTAGTTTCCCGTTGTGGGGTTTCACGCACCAAACCATACAGTTCGGAAGTGGAAGCCTGATACACGCGGGTTTTATGGGCAAGGCCAAGAATGCGTACCGCTTCCAGCACCCGCAGGGTGCCAAGGGCGTCTACGTTAGCGGTATATTCTGGCGATTCAAAGGAAACCTGTACGTGGCTTTGCGCGCCCAGGTTATAAATTTCGTCCGGCTGGATTTTTTGCACCAGGCTGATGAGGTTCGCGCTGTCTGTGAGGTCACCATAATGCAGAAAAAAACGTTTTCCCTTGTCATGAACGCCCTGGTAAATGGCATCAATGCGCTGGGTGTTAAAAAGGGAGGAGCGACGTTTAATGCCGTGCACTTCATACCCTTTGTGCAAAAGAAAGCGGGCAAGATATGCCCCGTCTTGGCCGGTAATGCCTGTGATGAGCGCTTTTTTCATGGTTCCTCACTACTGTTATTCTCAACCCCTAATTGTACAAGATGACGAAACTAAGGTCAAACGCTAATCAGCCCTTTGTAAGAGATAGAATTACTGTTCATAATGGAAGAAGTTTTTTAATGAATTGAAATGACGTACTAAAATACACGCTGTGCCCGGCAGTGCCAACAAAATAGATGGGTTGTGCTGGCTATAAAAGCGCCCTCAAGGGCTGCCCACACGCCGCAGCAAAACTCTTTTTCCTCTTCATTCTGGTAGCCGGAAATAACAAAGCGGCCACGGCCTACAGGTTGTTTTTGTTTGCCTGTATCATGTTCTTTTGTGCCTTCCGGCGTGAAGCTACCCTTAGTCCATTTCCTGAAAGCTCCATAATTTGTACCCAAGGTAGTTAGAAACCGTGGTAAAGGGCAGGGTTAGCCAAAAGGCAACGGTGGGGCCGCACCCAAGCCAGGTGAACAGGTACAGCAGCCCCAGCCCAAGGCAAAGGCTTGCAGCGTTCACCACCCCAAACCGCACCATGGGCCGCAGGCCTTTGTCCCGTGCGTTAAACGTCCAGCGTCTGTTTATGGTATAGCTGAACAGGCAGCCCGCTATCCAGGAAAGGGCACGTGCCGTATAAATGGGCATAAAAAAGCCCAGGGCATGGTACACGCCGTAATCTACCAGTACATTGGCTACGCCAACGCAGCAAAAGCGCACGAATTGTAAGAATGTTGTGTGGTTGATCATGGTTTTTTGGCTAAAAGGTTGGGGCGGGCCACGGGCATGGGCTGGAAGGTAATAATGCCAATGCTGTTTGGACCTTCTTCAATGGAATACCCCGGCTTTTTGGTGAAAAGCTTGCGGGGCTGGGTGGCAAGGGCAGGGGAAAGGGCTTGCGCTTCCAGGGTAACGCCAAAGGTTTTTAGTTCTTCATAGCCCCAGCGCCAGGCACTGGTCAGGGGCACGGTAACAAGGCGACCCAGCAAGGGGTAGCGGGTGGTGGTTTGGAAATTGAGGGGGGAGCTGCCAAGCGACCCCACAAACGCCACCCGGCAACTGCCGGTTTGAGCAATGTAGGCGTTCAGGTCGGCTGCCAGCAGGGTCATGCGGGTCAGTTCCCAGTCGTTTTGGTTGTCTTGCAGGTTACCGTATACCTGGGCAAATACAAGCACTTGCCAAATAACCAGGCATTGGGCAATGCGCAGGCCGACCTTTTGCACATTTCCCTTGGAAAAAGTATGCAGTTGCAGCAGTATTATAGCCAGCATAACCCCAAACCCGTAAAAAGTTCTTGGGGTCCACACCGGGTTTTCCAATAAAAGCTGGAAGCCAAAAGGGGTAAGCAGAAAGCAGACCAGTACCAAACCCAGGGCCAGCAAGCGTACCCCTTGGGTTAGTAATGCGCCCACGCCGTGTTGTACCACTGCGGAGCGTGTGTTGCGTGCCCACCGGGCCAGAAGCGTGAGGCAAAAGAGCAGGGCTACCAGGGCAAAAAGGCGGCCCATGCTGTTGCTTGTCCAGTCGTTCAGCATGTAGCGCATGTATGTGGCAACGTTGCTTTGCAGTACGCCGGGCAGTTGCACCAGTTCAGGCATGTCTGCATGTTTTTCCACATACTCTGTGTATTGGGAAGGAACAAACCACAACGGAGCTTGCAGCACATACACCCCAACCCCCGTAACAAAGGGCAGGACAAGGGTGCTTATGCGGCGCAGCACGGTGCCAAGGCGTTTGCGGGAGGCAAGATCCTTCAGGGCAACGTAGGTGCAAATGGCAAGGTAGGCTCCCATGGCTGGTTGGTAAAATGAGGTGGAAGCGAACAGAAGCAGCGCAGCATAAAGCATGTTGCGGCGGCTTGGGCGGCGCAACATGCAGGCAGCGGCCACGGCACACAGCAGGCCAAAGGCCATGCCGGGGGCATCGAATTTATAGCTCAGGTTTTCCAGCCCATAGGGGCTAAGGCCAATGGGAACCGTGCATAACAGCGCCCACAAGGTGGGGCGCAGGCGCAATGCTTCCAGCAGTAAAAGCGAGGTAAGGGCCAGAATGGCAATGGCCAGCAGTTGGGTCAGGGGGGAGGCGTCCAGGGTTTTGGGGCCTAAATAGAACAGCCAGGAAAGGGCTTCCGCCAGGGGCCGGGCAGAAGGGAGCCAGTCTGCATAGCCATACAGGGTTCTGCCTAGGTCATCCAGATAAAAACGGTTGGCCCTAATCATGGAAGAAAGGCCCAGCAGGTATACAAACACAAGGGTTACGAAAGAGCGGGAGGTAATGCGTTGCTGAATGTTTTGCCACAGTGTGGTAATCATGTGCGTATGCTTTTTTGCCATGAAGGGTCATGGCTGGCTAGAACGTGATGGTATTGGGGTGAAAGTAGCAGGGCTTCTTCTTGCTTGCGGCTGGGGGCGGTATAGGCCGCAGCAAGGCGGGCCTGCCGTGCTGCAATGGCACTATGGAGAGAAGGTTGGGGCTGGGGTTTTGCCTGCGGAAGGGGAGCTGCTGTAGCCACTGTGTGCGGGTAAGGGTGGAACATAATTTCCACCAATGCTTCAGGGGCAGGTGTCCGTTTTGTTATGGCCTCTAGACATTTTTGCAATAAGGGCAGGGTCATGCTGCCACTGGCAAAAGAACCAATAAAGTAGCCAGGGAACGGCACGTTTTGTTCCTGCAAGAAACAGCGTAACTCCCGCCCCCACAGGCCAAGCAGTTCACGGCGAAGGCCCCCCACCATTTGTAACCCCAGGGGGGCATGCATCCATTGGCGTAGTTCCGCTGGTACGCGCACATGGCGAAAATTGTAGGTGCGCAGCAATGCCCCAAGCACCGGGCGAAAGGCCGGAAGGCAGTGAATGTGCAGGTGCCCGTCCAGGTAGCATGGTGGGCACGGTGGGCATGTTTCCTGGGGGACAGCGTTGGGGTGCTGTGCAGCCCAGGCCGCTTGCCAGCCATGGTGCAAGGCTGCTTGCACGGCGTCTATTTGGGCGCAGCATTCTGCCAGCATTTGTTTTTGCAGGTTATTTCTTTGTGCGGCGGTGCCAAGGGTGGCTGCCGCCCACAGGCCCCCAAGGCCATAGCGGAACCAGCCTTCTTCATCTGCCAGCAGGGGCACCTGAGCCGGGGGCAAGGTGCAGCGCCCTTCCAGCAGGTTCAAATGCACGCCAATGGCCAGTTCCGGCTGGGTATACAGGGCCATGCCAAGGGTTTGGGCTGCACTGTGCATGCAGGTCCCGTTGGCCAGCAGGCTGGTACCGCGCAGGCTACCAGCGTTGAGGCAGCGTAAAATACTGTCTGTGACCGCGGTGGAAATGCCGCAGTCGTCAGCGAGGGGTAGGCAATGCATGGGCTTCCTCTGGCTGGGCTGTTGCGGGGGTATTGTAAGGCGTTTTCCCTGTAGCCTTGGGCCTGCCAATAAGGCGTTGCACGGTGGGCATACCCTTGCCCCGGCGCAATCCTATCTTCCTGCTCAATGGGCGTATGGGCCAGCGTCGGCGTTGCATGGCAGTGGTGTGTTCCTGCACCGATTTTGGTGAGTTTTCCAGGTTTTCGCTTACAAGATACAGGGGCCTGCCTTTTACCTCATGAAAAATTTGCCGTATGTACAACGATAACAGGCAAATGGAAATAAGTATTGCTGCAGTGCTAATGAGAATAAGCAAAATAACGGTGGTGAAGCCAGACATGGCACTGCCGTGGAATTTCATCCACAAGGCTTCCCCTGCCACAGCCAGGGCAAACAGGCCAAACAGGCCGGTAAGGCCCCATACCAGGAACAGGAGGCGGGTAGTATAGGCGCTCAATGAATCCAGGGCAAGCATGAGCTTAGCGAGAAACGACCATTGAGTAGTGCCGCTGTGCCGTTCATGCGGCTCAAAATACACAATTTTTTGGCGGAACCCCAGCCAGGTACTCATGCCTCGAAAAAACACCCGGCGCTCAGAAAGTTGCTTCCAGGCATTAAGGGCCTTGCGGTCCATCAGTTTGAAATCGCTGGCATTTTTTAAGTTGAACGGGGTAACCAGAGCAAAAACCGAATAAAAGCTTTGGGCAAACAGGCGGGAAAAGAACGATTCTTTCTGGCGCACAGACTTTTGCGCTTCCACCACGTCTGCGTCGCCCTGTTGCCACAGGCGCACCATTTCTACAATACATTCTGGCGGGTGTTGCAGGTCACTATCCAGGGTAATAATGGCCTGACCGTTGGCGGCGTTAAGGCCCGCAGCCATGGCGGCTTCTTTGCCAAAGTTGCGTGAAAGGCGCAGGCAGCGCAAAAAGGGACGGCTGTGGAATTCTTCCTGCATGCGCAGCCAGGAGTTGTCTGTGGAGCCATCGTCCACAAGGACTATTTCGTAGCTCAGGCCAATGGTTATCAGCACTTCTTGGATTTTATCTAAAAAAGCCCCCAGCCCAAGTTCCTCGCAATGAATGGGGCTGACAATGGAAAGAACGGGGTGGTGGGAGCGGGTCTCTTTTACAGGCAAGGCCGTGTGAGGAGACGAGGAGCAACGTAACATTTTGGGTACCTTGGTAATGTTGCTGGAAAACTTGTCAAAACCGGTTTGTGCCCAAGACCTTTGGCGGAAAACGGGGGGGCGTAGGGCGTTGGGTGTGGGTAAATTACACCCAATGAAATTGCTTTACAAGAGGTATTACGGCGGGGTGGTGGGGGCCCATTTTGGGGAGCTCATGCTGCGGGAGGTTGTGTGGAGCTTGCGCCGCAAGAATCCAAACCGCAGACAATTCCCCTCCCAAAAGAAAAAGCCCCCACATGTTGGATGCCGGGGCGAGGGGGAAAGATTTTTTTGCAATGTAAAAGCAGAAGATTGGGCGGTGTGTTGCACAATCTTCTGCTTCTACGTCATGCAGAGAAAGACCAACGGGCAGTGATCGTTATTCCGCTTCTAAAAAAGCTTTAAAAGCCAGTGTGGTGGCGTAAATATCCGCCTTGCTGGCAAGCTCAAACGGGCTATGCATGGAAAGAATGGGCGGGCCGCAATCAATAATATGCATACCATAGGCGGCAAGGTACATGGCTACCGTGCCACCGCCGCCGCCGTCCACCTTGCCAAGCTCTGCCATTTGCCATGGGATACTCTTTTTATTAAGCATGTTCCGCAGCCAGGCCACGTATTCCGGGTGGGCGTCGTTGGCTTCATACTTGCCCCGGTGTCCTGTGAACTTGCAAAAGCAGGGGCCTTGCCCAATAAAGGCGGCATTCATTTTTTCATGCAGCTCTTGCCAGTCCGGGTCTACTGCGGGGTGTACGTCGGCAGAAATGGCGCGGGTTGCCATCATCATACGGGAAAACGGGGTTGCAGGTTCCCAGGCGGCAAGCAGGTCTGCCATGCAGTATTCAAAAAAGCGGGACTTCGCTCCGGTGGAGCCTTCTGAGCCGATTTCCTCTTTATCCCAATACATAACACACTGGGTGTATTCCGGGGTTTCTTTCTGCTCCAGGAAGGCTTCTAGCGTGGCGAACACGCACACCCGGTCGTCTTGCCCGTAGCCACCTACCAGGGCAGAATCCAGCCCAACATTGCGGGCCGGGCCAGCGGGCACGGCTTGTAGTTCAGCGGAATATAAATCTTCTTCCACAATGCCATAGCGCTGGTGCAGCAGGTGCAACAGGTGTGCCTTCACAGGGTCTTTGGTTTTTTCGTCCTTGCCTTCCTTGCCGCCCTTGGTCTTTTGGTCTTTGGTCGGTAAGGGTTCATGCCCCAGCACAATGTTCAGGCGCTCGCCTTCAAACACCTTACTAATGGGCTGGTCTGCCTGGCTTTTGGCCAAGTGGGGCAAGAGGTCGGCAATGGTGAATACAGGGTCGGTGGGGGCTTCCCCCAGCACCACAGGAATAGTGGTGCCGTTTTCCAGCACTACCACCCCGTGCAGGGCCAAGGGGCGAGCAAGCCACTGGTATTTGCGGATGCCGCCGTAGTAGTGGGTTTTGGCCTGACCAATGTTGCACTGCTCTTGCAAGGGGCGTTGCTTTAAGTCCAGGCGAGGGGAGTCGGCATGGGCGCAGAGCAGGCGAATGCCTTCTGCCAGGGGGCGCTTGCCCCGGCGCACTGCCAGCAGGGTTTTCCCGTGCAGGCTGAAGCCTGCGGTGTTGCTGCCCAGACCTTCGGTAAAGCCTGCTTTGGCAAGGCGGCCCATGGCGTACTGGATGGTTTCGCGTTCTGTTTTGCAGGTGCTTAAAAATTCAATGTAGTGCTGGGCCAGGGTGTTTATGGCTTTGCGTTCTTTTTCTGAACTGTATACTTCCCAGCAGTTTTTGGCTGTTATTTCGTGGTCTGCCATGGTAGCTCCGTAGTTATTTGAGAGATTCTTTATGTTTGGGGTAAGGCAGGGCAATGAACAGATATTGCCATTACCTGCCAGCGGACAAACCATTTCATGCTGTGAGTCTTCGCTAAAACCGCCATGTTACGCTATTCAAGCGGAGAGAGGAAACGCTCAGTTTTTTCGTTTGGCAAGGCGCGATGTTTTTTTTTGAGGCGGGTGCTGGACTCTTTGGTCCTGCCCCGCCTCAAAAAAAGCTAGCAACGTAGCCAAACGGAAAAAATCAGCGTTTCCTTAAAACTCCAGGTTGCCGGGGGTACGTGGAAATGGAATAACGTCGCGGATGTTGGTCACCCCGGTGAGCATCATAAGCAGGCGCTCAAAGCCCATGCCAAACCCGGCATGGGGCACGCTGCCAAAGCGGCGTAAATCCATGTACCACCAGTAGTGGGCAGGGTCTTGGCCCAGTTCCCGGATGCGCGCTTCCAGCACGTCCAGCCTGTCTTCACGCTGGCTACCACCAATGAGTTCGCCAATGCGCGGCACTAACACGTCCATAGCGGCCACGGTGGTGTTGTCGTCGTTCAAGCGCATGTAAAAGGCCTTAATGGTTTTGGGGTAGTCGTATACAATCACGGGCTTGGCAAAATGTTCTTCTGCCAGAAAGCGCTCATGCTCCGTTTGCAGGTCTGTACCAAAGGAAACAGGGAACTCAAAAGTTTTGCCGCATTGTTGCAGAATTTTCACCGCTTCCGTGTAGCTCACCCGGGCAAAGGGTTCGTTTACCAGGGTGGTGAGGCGTTTTTCCAGGTCTGTGTCTACAAACTTGTTGAACAGGTCAATGTCCGGGGCGCAGCGTTCCAGCACCCGCTTGACCACGGAGCGGGTCAGGCCTTCTGCAAGTTGCATGTTGTCTTCCAGGGTGGCAAAGGCCATTTCTGGCTCAATCATCCAAAATTCCGCAGCGTGGCGCGGGGTATTGGAGTTTTCTGCCCGGAAGGTGGGGCCAAACGTATAGACCTTGCCAAGGCCCAGAGCCAGGTTTTCTGCTTCAAGCTGGCCGGAAACCGTCAGGTTACATTCCTTGCCGAAAAAGTCGTGCTGGAACAGTTCTTGCGGGCTGGACTTGTGCCCTTCTTTGCTGGTGCCATCCTGGTTCAGGGTGGTTACGCGGAACATTTCCCCTGCGCCTTCACAGTCTGACCCCGTAAGAATGGGGCTGTGTACACCAAAAAAACCGTTCTCCCGGAAGTATTCATGTACGGCAAAGGCGGCTTCAGACCGAATGCGGAACAGGGCACCGTACTTGTTGGTACGCGGGCGCAGGTGGGCAATAGTGCGCAAAAATTCGTCGGAATGGCGCTTTTTCTGCAAAGGGAACGTTTCGGCGTCTGCTTCACCCAGCACGCTCATTTCTGCGGCGCGCACTTCCCACTTTTGCCCCTTGCCGGGAGAGGCGGTAAGGCTGCCGTGAATGGATACGGAAGCGCCGGTGGTGGCTTTTTCAATGTTGGCGTAGGCAGGGGTGCCTTCATCTACAATGGCCTGAATATTGGCAAGGCAAGAACCGTCGTTTATTTCCAGAAAGGAAAAGCCTTTGGAGTCGCGCCGGGTACGCACCCAGCCGCAAATATGAATGGTATCCATGGGGCCTTGTGCCGCAAGGGCCTGGCATACAGGGATACGGTTAGTAAACGGGCTGTTCATAGTATTCTCCTTAGCGTTGGGCAAGGGTCTGGGGAAATTTGTCGTATCAGAGGAATGGGGCGGCTTTGTTTGTATGTGCCGGGCATGCCCAGGCAAGCCAAGTTCCTTGTATTTGGGGGCTTCCCGTGGGGGAGATTACCCTGATTGGCACCTATTTGGCAAAGAACATTTTGCGTATCTGCTGTATGGATGAAAGCATTTCATCCGTTACAATGAATACGTTTGTGAGGGACAGAACCGAAATTGGCTTTTCTTTTTCAAAAAAGCACAGCAGCTTTCCAAAGAAAACTGCTGTGCCATAGGTGGGCTTTGTGTGCAAGAACGTGCGGGTTATACCAGTTGCGAATGCCACCCCTGGCTGGTGCTGCGCTCTCCATTTTCGCCATACAGCAGGCACTCTATACCAGGGCTGGCGGCGCACAAGGCAATGCTTTGGGTGGGGGGCATTAGGCAGAACGCGGTGGCCAGGGCGTCGGCTAATTCCGTAGTGGGGGCCACCACCGTAACCCCGGCAAGGCGCGGGCTTTGCCCGGTAAGGGGGTTTACCAGGTGGTGGGTGGAACCCATGGCGTCAAAGCGATTTTCATACCCGCCGGAGGTGGCAATGGCACCCGTGGCAAGGGCCACAGCTTCCGCCGGGTAGCCTTTGTGGGCGGGGTTTTCAATGCCAATAACCCACGGCGTTCCTTTGGGGGAATTGCCCTGCACGCGAATGTCGCCCCCAGCATTGACCATAAAGTTGCCTATGCCATGGGCAAGCAGCACGGCGCTGGCTGCGTCGGCAATGGTACCTTTGGCAATGCCATCTAAGGTAAGGCCCATGCCCCCCCTGGTCAGGCGAATGCTTTTGCCTTGCAGGGCAATAGCGGCAGGGTCTGCCAGGGCCATGGCTTCGTGCAGTTCATGGGTGTTTATTCTGGCTTTGAGAGCTGCTGTACTGCTGCGCCCAAACAAATCGACCAGGGGTTGCACCGCAGGGTTAAACAGGCCTTCTGTGATTTTGGCAAGGCCCATGGCCCGGTGCAGCAGGCTGGCAAGCTCCGGGGGGGCGTCTTTCAGGCTGCCCTGGCTGTTCAGGGTGCCAAGGGCAGAACTGCTAGTGTGCCTGCTATACACATCAATAAGGCGAACCATTTCCTGCTGTGCTGCGGCAAAGGCGGCAAGCACCAGTTCTTGTTGGGGGGCATGGGCCGTAAGGGTAACCATGGTGCCCATAAGCAGGTACGTTTCCTGGGTAATGGCGGGGGTGGTATTGCCGAGCAGGGCGTTGGCTGCGTGGGCCAGGGGGGCCGGCACCAGTTGCCCGGCAAGCACAGCTACCCCGGCAACACTTGCCCCGCGCAGAAAGGCTCTTCTATTTATGGTACGGTAGAGCATAGCTTCTCCTTCTGTTGCGGGAGTTACTCTTTGGGTTGACCTTGTGGGGCTGTTTCTTGTGCGGCCAGTGGGCTTGCCTTTGCATCCGTTCCCTCTTGTGTCGCGTCATCGTCTTTTTGTTCTTGCCCTAATTCCTGGGGAGAGGCAGCTTCATCTGTGCATATAAGGCCAGCAGGCCCATGCACACGCATGTTGCGCAGAATTTTGCGGCTACAGCTAGCCACGCAGGCTTCGCCACATTTGTCGCCATAGGCAAGGCAGGCATTGTGGTTAATTTCAATGCGGAAGTTGGTATAGCTGATAGCTTGGGCAGGGCATGCCTTTACGCACTGCAAGCAGTTTATACAGCCAACGGAGCACACATCGGCCACGTTTTTCATTTTTTCTTTGGTGGCGCAAAAACACATAACCCTTGCCCGCTGGGGAATTATTTGCAATATGCCGCGTGGGCAGGCACTAATGCAGCAACCGCAAGCTACACAGCGGGAGGTAATTACCTCAATAAGGTCGTCGCGCACCACCATGGCATCAAAGGGGCAGGCCCGCATGCAGTCGCCATAGCCAAGGCAGCTCCAACTGCACATGTAGGGCCCGCCTTCAAGCTGGGCCGCAGCAGAACAGGTGTTTACCCCAACGTAGTGGTAGCGGTGTTCCACCTGCCCTTCATGGCGGCTGCAACGACGAAAGCAAATCATGGGTTCAGTGGCAGTTACTGTTTTGCCGGAAATTTCCCCGACCTTGGTGGCAGTATCGTTCCCCCCCACCGTACACAGGTTGGCGGGTACATCTGGTGAGGCAAGCACTGCCTGGGCATAGGCTTCACACCCGGCATAGCCACACCCGCCGCAGTTGGCGCCGGGCAAAGCCTCCAGCACTGCTTCCACTCTGGGGTCTTCTTCCACCCGAAAGGCCAGGGAGGCGGCAACAAGGATAAGAGCAAGGATTAAGCCAATGCCGGCAAGGGTCAGTACGGATGTAAGAACCATGCTGTTTCCTTTGTAAAAAGCTTCGTACGTGGTGTGGTGCTACAGTGGTGGGCCATGCCCGTGCTGCGTGAGAACATTATCAGTGCGTTGCAGCTCGTAACTGTTACTATAGTCCTAATTATATGGCTTGTTGGCAACGCTCAGGTATTTGGTTTGGCAGGGCACGAGCTTTTTTTTGGAGCAGGAGCTGAAGGCTGAGGCCCAGGACGGGCCGAGTCAACTCTTCTGTCCTCGACTGTTTCAAAAAAAAGCCAGTAACGCCGCCAATCGGAATACCTCAGCGTTTCCCTAAATCATTCCCTTAAAGGCCATGAAACACAAAGACATAAGCCCTGCCATAATCAGCCCCAGGGGGGTTCCCTGCAAGGCGCGTGGTACACGGCACAGGGCAAATCGTTCCCGTATGCCAGCCATAAGAATAAGGGCCAGCATAAAACCCAGGGTCGCAAACAGGGTGTAGAGCACAGAGGTGCTGAAATCCATGGCGTCGCGCTGCACCAAAATGGCAAGGCCGAGCACGCAACAGTTGGTGGTAATAAGGGGCAGGTAAATACCCAGCGACTTGTACAGCGGGGGCATTATTTTTTTGAGAAACATTTCCACAAACTGCACAAGCCCTGCAATAATAAGAATAAAAACTATGGTTTGCAGGTAGCCAAGGGCAAATGGGTCCAGCACATATTTTTGCACAAGCCAGGTAACGGCAGTGGCCATAACAGCTACGAACATAACGGCCATGCCCATGCCAATGGAAACGCCTTTTTCCTTGGAACAACCAAGGTAAGGGCATTGCCCAAGAAATTGCGCCAACACAATGTTGTTTACAAACACTGCGCTAATGAACATTAAGAAATAGTCCATGGGGTACTCCTTATTCCGCTAAATCAGCGTTTGCTTAGCGTTGGCCTGTGGCACAACCAGAACACCCACCCTGGCACGAAGCATTTTCAGGTACTTCAAGCCCGGCCCTGCGTGCAGCCCAGGCTGTGTAAAAGTTCATCAGGGCTACTACAGTGCCAAGTGCCAGGAATGCCCCCGGTGCTTCCACCATTATGCCAAAGGGCTCAAACCCGTTCCACATGACATTGTGCCCAAAAATGCCCCCTGTGCCCAGCAATTCGCGGATGGAACCAATAAGGGTAAGGGCTATGGTAAAGCCCATGCCCATGCCCAGGCCGTCAGCCAGGGCCAAGTGCACCGGGTTTTTGGCAGCAAATGCTTCTGCCCTGCCAAGAATAATGCAGTTTACCACAATGAGCGGCACGAAAATGCCAAGCTGCTGGTAAAGCGGGTAGGTGAAGGCTTGCATAAGCAGTTCCACCGCCACCACCAGGGTGGCTGAAATGGCAATAAAACACACAATGCGCACTTTTTTGGGAATAATGCCGCGCACGGCGGAAATGAGCACGTTGGAAAGAACGAGCACAAAGATAACGGCAACGCCCATGCCCAACCCGTTTTCCGCCGACTTGGTGACCGCCAGGGTGGGGCACAGCCCAAGTACAACCCGGAAGGGAGGAATTTCCTTCCATAGCCCTTTGGAGAATTCTTGCCACATAGATGCCATAATTGCCTCCCGAGAGCATTTTGGCTTTGAAAATATCCATGCATCTCTTCACAAGATGATTGAATTTCTCGCAGAATTCAGTGAGGTAGCAAAATAAAACGGCACGCTTGGCGAGTGTTCGCTACGCGTACACTGAGCATTTTAACGTTGCAATGCCCTAAGGCCAAAGCTGGCTGATTTGCGGTTTCAGCTCTTTATACAGCGTTGCGGCCTGTTGCACAGCCAGCACCGTGCCCGTGGAAGAAATGGTTGCGCCAGAAACAGCGTCGATGGTGCCACCGGCAGACTTTAACGCTATTTCCAACCCTTTGCCGGGGAATTGCCCGGTAAACCTAGGTTGGGCCACGTTGGTGCCCAGGCCGGGGGTTTCCTTCATTTGGGTAATGCCAATACCAAGCAACACATCGCGCTGCACATCAAAACCCACCATAACGCCAATGTTGCCGCCATAGCCCTTGCCCTGTGTTTCCAGGGCAACCCCCACCAGTTTACCTTCTACCCGAAAGGGAAACACGGTGGTAAGGCCAGTGCTGAGGGCCACTTCCTTGCGTTCTTCAATGGGGTTGTTGGTGGCAGCGGGGAACACATTGCGTATGGTTGGCCCCTGGACATATCTCAGCACCTGGCTTTCAATAATGGGCTGTGTGGTTTGCTTCAAGTAGGAAAGAGCAAACCCGGAAATGCCGCAAATAACAGAAAGCACCACTATCATGCTTGCTATTTCACGCATGCTACTTCCTCCCGCCCCAGGGAACAGGGCGAATCATGTCCAGCAACGGGGTAAACAGGTTGGCCAGCAAAATGGCGAAGGGGGCACCATCAAGGTGTGTGCCATAGGCCCGAATAAGCACTGTCATGGCCCCTGCCAAAACACCAAACAGGGCAATGCCCCATATGGAAAATGGGGAGGAGGGGTGGTCGGTTGCCAGAAAGAAAGCGGCAAATACAGTGCTGCCGGTAAGCAGGTACAGCTCTGGCGCAATGTAGCGGGCAGGGTCAATGTGCCACAGTAAAAAGCCAAGGGCATACACGGTAAGCAGGTAGGCTACCGGAATTTCCCAGCGCACGGCCCTGCGGGCCACCAGAAAAATACCCCCAAGCAGCAGGGCACCAATATAGACGCTGCCAAGGCCGCCAAGCTGTTCACCCATAAGCAGAGCTTTGTATGTTTCCGGGGAAATGCTTTGGGTGCCAAAAAATTTCAGGCGTAGCAGGGGGTCGAGGAAGTCGGTATTCAGCACCATGGCGCTTGGGTTCATGTACTTGGGCCAGGAAATGCTGAGGCAGGCCCAGCCCACCAGGGGGGTGCACAACGGGTTTGCCCCAAGGCCCCCAAACACATGTTTGCCCAAAATCATGGAAAGCGCAGCGCCCACAGTAACCAGCCACCAGGGGGCCTGGACTGGTAACATAAAGGCCAGTAGCAGGCCGGAAATAAGGGCTGTGCCGTCTTCAATGCGCAATTTCTGCCCAGCAATGCGTACGCACATGGCTTCTACCAGCACGCTTACCCCGGCAGCCAGGGCCATTACCCGAAATGCCGCAACCCCGTGGGCCATAAGGGCCAGAATCATGGCTGGTGCCAGGGCCAGCAAGGTGTCGCGCATCATACCATGAATGGTGACGCCATTATGTATGTATGGTGGTGTTTCTACCACAAAAAGCGGTTTGAGGGAGGTGATGTCTGTTTGAGGCATTATCCTGTTCTCCTTCCCGTAGTCGTGCATGCGGCGGTGGTATCAAACCAGAGCATGTTACGTTGTGCGTCTGTTGCCGCTAGGTGCGCTGTTACTGTAAGGCAGTGGCTACAGCGGCAACCTGCGCTGGAGCGTTTCAATTCCCAGGGCCTTTTTGGCGTTGCGGAAGTACTGCTGCATAGGGCGGCAGGCAGGGCATACATAGCCGCACAACCCGCATTCAATACAGCGGTTCAGGTATTCCTTGGTGCACCCTTCATACTGTTCAAATTCCGCATAACGGCTAAGCATGTTGGGGCGCAGGCGCATGGGGCAGGCATAAATGCACGCACCGCAGTTAATGCAGGGGTTATCTTCCAGCGGGGGTTTGCTTTTGGCGGGTATGTGCAGCAACGCTTCGCTGTCTTTATCAATACCGCGGCGCAGAACAGAAAGCGCTTGCCCGCGCATGGCCCCGCCAAGTACCACCGTGTCGCCGGGCTTTACGCTTACCAGGGCAGCGTCCAGCAGTGTTTGCACAGGGGTGCCCACAGGCACCAGAAAGTTGCGGCCTTGCACGGAAAGAACCGTGCGGGTGCGCGGCAACCCGGAGCTGGCAACAAGGCCCAGGCCAAACAGGTCGTGCAGGCGCACCATGGTTATGTCTGCGCTGCTCTCCTTGCCTGTGAGGCTTTTAATAAGGGGGCGGGCCAGGCTGATGGGGTATTCCGGCTTCACAAAGTGGTTGCGGACGCCATCCAGGCTGCTGTGGCTGCCCGCAGGCAGGGCCAGCACATATTCGGTGGCGGGGGAAAGGCGTTTGACCAGGGCAAGTGCTGCTTCCAGAATTTCCTTGTGGCTGCTTAAAACTTCTTCTGCGTACACCATGCCCGGTTCCGGGTTCAGCCCGTTAATAACAAAGGTTTTGCAGGGTCGGGTAAAGGGCCGCACGGAAACCCCAAGCTCTTTTAAGGCGCTGCACAGGGCTTGTTCGTCCAACCCGGAAAGGTCAACGGGGGCCACTGGCTGACTCCCTTCCGGTGGTGTTTCGGAGCAGGTAATTTCTATATGCCGGGTTGTAATATCTTTTATTACCCCATGGCAGGGGGCGTGTATTTCACCCAGGGACATATCAGGGTGCACAGCAAGCAGTGTGTTGGCTGCAACGGCCACACGTTTTTTAATGCCAGGGGCTGGGGTATGCCCGCGCAGGGGAACAAGCAGGGTGGTAATGCCGTGCAGTTCTTCCAGGGGGCGTTTGTCTGGTACAGTAAGAATAAACGGTAACTTCATGGTGCTTTCCCCCTACATGTGGCACTGTTGGCAGGCTTTGCTGGGCGGCCCTTTTTTCACTTTTTCATGGCAACCAGCGCAACTTGCGTGGAAGGCATCCATGCGGCCTGGCATTTCGGCGTGGCATTCCTTGCAGCCGCTAAATTCCAACTTGGCCACAGCCTGGGGGGAAAGGGTAGCGTCGCTTGTGGGCAGGCTTTCCGTGTGGTGGCAGGCCACGCATGTGGCGCCGCCGTCATTTTTGTTGGCAAAGCGTTGCTTGTGGCTTTCTTTAAAGGTCGGGTTTTCGGCTGCGCCGTGGCAGTCTGCACAGGCAAAAACCTTGGAGGGGTCTTGCTTTTGTGCGTCGCTCAGTTCCCGCTCAGGAATATTGAGGTCGTGGTGGCAGGTGGCGCATGTGCTTGCCTCATATTTGGTATGGGCAGCATGGGTAAACACAACAAAGCCGCCACTGTTGGGCAGCAAAATGCGGTGCGGCAGCGCGGGGGTGGGGGTTGGCAGGGCATAGGCAACCAGCGCCACTGCAACCAGCGCCAAACCCAGAATAGCCATTTGTTTTGACTGCTTTTTCAAAACGCCTCCTTCAGCAATACCAAGAGCAGGCTTGCACGTTTCAGGAAAAAAACAAGGAGAGCCAGGGAAATAAAAGTGAACGTGCAGGCGCACATAGAGGGCACCATGGCACAGGCAGGGGTATGCCCGCCCGGGGCGGGAAGTGGCAATGCATATCCCTAGTTGCTGGTGTATACTACGGTGATTAGGGGTTTTAATCAATACTAAATAACAGCTATTGCAAAATAGCCTTGGGCGGCTTCCTGTAATGAACGTAGTTCGCAAACGCAGTTTTGGATTGGTCTGAAAGGATGATGAATTCACAGGGAGTACTTGTGGCATACATCAGCCGAGTTTTGGAGGAACAAGGCATAGCAGACTTCCGGCCTAGGGCTTTCGTGTTCTTTCCTAACCTATAGTAATGATGCGCGTGGCTGCCCGTTGCTTTTGCCATCCAGTGCCCTTGGGCACAGCATGTTATAGCAGGGAGTGCCACTTATTATGCTGCCCTGTGAAATCATTGGCAGTGTGTGTTTGCAGGGGGAAGCAGCACCCCAATTTCAGGTGAAATTACTTGACATGGAAGCAAGAATGGGGGAATAAGTGGGGAAAAGTGGTAAAGAGTGGTAAGTGAAGGCCTGTTCGCCTTCTTGTTACCTACCCTGAATCTTCCACACCAACTCCCACACGAGCAGGACAAGGCATGTATTTCAGAGGCCGTTCACTTCGTCAGTTAGACCCCAAAGGCAGGCTTATGCTTACACCGGACTTTCGCAGTGCGGTGGCAGCCCATAGCCCGGAGGGGCGAGTGGTGCTTACCACTTATGATGACTGCGTGGTGGGGTTTCCGTTTCCTGCGTGGGAAGAATTTGAGCAGAAGATAAACCGCATTGCCAACCCGGCCCGTAGCGTACGCGATTTTCGCCGGCTGGTGCTTGGCGGGGCGGAAGAAATGGAACTGGACCCGCAAGGCCGCATACGCCTTTCCAGAGAACATATGCAGTATGCAGGCATTGGCAAGGAAGTGGTGCTTATGGGCCAGGGGCCTCGTTTTGAGGTTTGGGCACCAGAACGCCTGGCACCAGTTTTACAACAAAGTTTTGACGACGTTGCCGGGCAGATAGCTGCTTCTGGTATCGATTTTGGATTCTAAAAATGGGCAAAAAACGCACTCCCTCTTCACGCACGGCTGAAACAGCCGCCACGCCAGCCACTTCGGTAACTACCCCGGTGGCAGTGGAGCTGTTTCAAGGTTCTGCGCACATTCCCGTGCTGTATGAAGAAGTACTTTCCTTTTTGCCTTTGCGCGCAGGCTTGCGCATTGTGGACGGCACCCTGGGGCTGGGGGGGCATTCTTCCGGCTTGCTGGGGCGGGCCACGGCCCAGGGCTTTACCGACGCTTCCTTGTTGGCTCTGGATAGGGATACACAAGCTATTTCTTTAGCGGCGCAGCGTCTTTCCGCATACGCAGGGCAAGTGCGCACCATGCACCGCTGTTTTTCTCAGGTGGAAGAAGCCCTGGACGAAGTCGGGTGGGACTTGGTGGACTTTGCTCTGGTGGATATTGGTGTTTCTTCCCTGCAAATTGACACGGCAGAGCGTGGGTTCAGCTTTGTGCATGATGGCCCCCTGGATATGCGCATGGACACGGGCGCTGGGCAAAATGCTGCCGTTTTTGTGAACAAGGCCCCGGTGGCCCGCCTTGCCCAGGTTATTGCGGAATATGGGGAAGAGCCCATGGCAGGGAAAATTGCACGGGCCATTGATGATGCCCGCAGCATAGGCCCCATTGAAACAACAGCCCACCTTGCCCGTGTGGTGGAACAAGCTTACCCGGCAAAGTGGCGTGCCAAGGCCCGCAACCACCCCGCAACGCGCACCTTTCAGGCCTTGCGCATGGTGGTAAATGACGAATTGGGCGAACTTGAGCGATTTTTGCATGGCATTGTGCCGCGTTTGCGCCCAGGGGGGCGGGTGGCTGTTATTACCTTCCACTCCCTTGAAGACCGCATCGTAAAGCATTTTTACCGTGATGAAGCAATAGCCTGCGTATGCCCACCGCACATTCCGGTGTGTGCGTGCAGCAAGGTGCCCACCTTACAGGTGCTTACCCGCAAGCCTGTGTGCGCCGCACCGGCGGAAGCTGCGGCAAACCCACGCGCTTCTTCAGCTAAGTTACGTGTGGCGGAACGGGTGTAGTATGGCCCTTAAGCAGTTGCAGCCAGAAGCCGAGGCCACAGGGGCTGACCACAGGGGCATTTTACCCCTGGTGCTTGCTGTGTTGTTTTTTCTTGCCCTGGCTCTTTTTTTGGTATGGTTGAACATTGAGCGTACAAAACTGGCGTACAGCGTACAGACGTTGCAAAATGAAGTAGACGCCCGTTGGGAATTGCAAAGCAAATTGCTGGTGGAGCGAGACCACCTGCTTTCCCCCCAGCAACTGGGTAACAGGGCGGCAACCATGGGGCTGCAAATTGCCAAACCAGGGCAAATTCGGCGCATGGACCCTTCCCCTGCTGCAAACAAAACATCCTTGCAAGGAAAGTAAATACCAATGGTTTTTTTGAAGCGACGCCCCCCCCGAGAGACGAAACGTCCCTCCCGAGAGGCAAAACGCCCCTCCCGTGCCCAAACAGCAAACAGAACAAAGGCTGAAGCCCCCAGAGCACCTGTAGAAAGCAGCGTGCGGCGGCTTTGGCTTGTTGGTATTTTATTTAGCATATTGTTTGTTGCGTTGTGGTACAGAGCCTTTGAATTGCAAGTGATTATGGGGGAAGACCTAGCAGCCAAGGCAACCCGCCAGCACACCGCCAAGGAAACCCTGGTGGGAGTGCGCGGGAGCATTCTCGATAGAAATGGTAACTACCTTGCCCGCAGTGTGGACAGTTCTTCCATTTGGGCAAACCCCCAACTGGTGCAAGACAAGGCCACCACCGTAGCGGTACTTTCAAAAATACTTGAAGTGGAACCTGGCCGGGTAGAAAAGTTGCTGGACCCGCGCAAGCGCTTCGTGTGGATTGTGCGGAAAGTGAATGACACCGTGGCAAAGCAGGTGAAGGAAGCTTCCTTGCCAGGCATTGGCCTTTCCCCGGAGTTTGAGCGTATTTACCCCTACAAAACCCTGGCAGGGCAATTGCTTGGGTTTGTGAACGTGGACGATAAGGGCATTGAAGGGTTGGAAAAAGCCCTGGAAGAAACCTTAAGCGCCTCGCGCATTCGCCAGATTATTCAGCGCGACGCTGTGGGGCGGCGGCTTGGCAGCACCGGGGGTGATATCAGTGACCTGCGCGGTGACGACATCCGCCTGACCATTGATTCCCAGGTACAATTCATTGCAGAAGAAGCCCTGGCCGAAGGGGTGGAAAAGTACGGTGCCAAATGGGGCGGCTGCCTTGTGGTGGACGTGCCCACAGGGGATATTCTGGCCTGGGCGCAGTACCCGTTTTTCGACCCCAACAAGCCAGGGGATTTTACCGAAGCCGTGCGTAAAAACCGTCTGGCTACCGATGCCCTGGAACAAGGTTCCACCATCAAATCATTCCTTATTGCTTCTGCTCTTGAAGAAAAGGTGGTCACCCCCACAACGGAAATTTTCTGTGAAAACGGTAAATGGAAGTTTGGCAGCTACACTATTCATGACACGCACTCCTACGGCGCACTGCTGGTGAGCAAAATTTTGCACGTTTCCAGCAACATTGGGGTGGCTAAAATCGGTTTCAAACTTGGGGCGGAGCGGTATTATAATTACCTGCGTCGCCTTGGTTTTGGTCAGGTTACTGATTTGCCCCTTGCCGGGCAGTCGCGTGGTATTTTGCGCCCGGCCAGCAAATGGCATGAAATTGATACCGCCACAGCCTCTTTCGGCCAAAGCTTTTCCGCTACGCTTGCCCAAATGGCCCAGGCTTACCTGTACCTTGCCAACGATGGTGTGGACAAAAAATTGCGTCTTGTTATCAATGATCCCGCTTCCCAAAACCAGGAAGATGGTTCTACTGATGGTAAGCCCGTGGCAGAGAAAGGAAAAGATGCAGAGCGCATTTTTTCACCGGAAACCATGCGTCAGGTGCGCGCCATGCTGCGTGAGGTGGTGGAAGAAGAAGGGGGCACAGGCAAGGCTGCGCGTATTCCCGGCATCATTGTGGGGGGGAAAACAGGCACAGCGCAAAAGGCAGACCGTTCCGGCAAATACGGTTCTGGCCGCGTAGGTTCTTTTGTGGGCATGTTGCCCATTAACCAGCCCCGCTACCTTGTGTGTGTGCTTATGGATGAACCCACCAAGAACCAGTACGGTGGTATTATTGCCGCCCCTGTGTTCCGCGATGTGGCCCTGCGCACCATGGCCTACCATGGGTTGCTGCCAGATTCTGACGACCCGCTGGTAAAAGCCGTGGCAGAAAAGGAACAACAACGCCGCAAAAAAGCCTTTGGCAAGAACGAGGCAGCCAAAACACCTGGTGCTGAAAATGCCACAGCCCAGGCTGAAACCGATTTGCAAACTGCTGCTGGTCCTGTTTCAGTGGAGCAAAAGCCCCAGCGCCGGGTAATGCGCCGTGTTGTTTCTTCCAAACCCTCAGCCACGGTGCCAGACGTCATTGGCCTTGGGGTGAGCAAAGCGGCGGAAGTGTTTTCCGCCCAGGGGGTTGTGCCGGAATTTCAAGGAAAGGGCGGGTTTGTGGTGCGTCAAACGCCTACCCCCGGTTCACCGTGGCCGGAAAACAAGCAGGGCTGTGTGCTGTGGTTGGAGGATACTTCCATATGACAAACCAGGAAATGCAACAACTTTGTCAGCGCCTTGCCCAAGGGGAATTGACTGTAACAGACAGTTCGCGCTTTGCCGGGCCTGATACCGTGTTTGTAGCCCTGCCAGCCCCCCAGCCTAATGGCACCACGTTGCCCGAAGGGTTGAGCGGGGGAGAAGGGTATGCTGTGCAGGCAGCCCAAGCCGGGGCCGTGGCCGTGGTGTGCCGTGTGGCCGTTGCCCCGTTGCTGCGTGCTGCGCTGGAGGCGTTTCCTGCTTGCCAGGTACTGCCGGTGGATAACGTGCGCGAAGCCCTTGGGCAAATGGCCCGCCTGGGGTTTCCCAAGCATAACGGTTTGCCTAAAGTTATTGGCATTACGGGCACCAATGGTAAAACTACCGTCAGTTACCTGCTGGAATATCTGCTAACCCAGGCGGGAAAATCTGCCGGGGTGCTGGGCACCGTGGCCTACCGCTGGCCAGGACATTATGAGGAAGCCCCCCTTACCACTCCTGGGTGCTTGGCCCTGCATTCACTGCTTGCCCGCATGGGGGCAAGTGGCGTGGAATATGCGGTGATGGAGGTTTCCTCCCACGCGCTGGACCAAAGCAGGGTGGCGGGCATTGATTTTTCTGCGGGGCTGTTTACCAACCTTACGCAAGACCACCTGGACTACCACCCGGACATGGAACATTACTTTGCCGCCAAGGCCCGGCTGTTCCACACCCCGGAAGCTGGCGGCACTCCCCTGGCAGGCAAAACCCTGGCCTGCAATATAGATGACGCCCACGGCTTGCGGTTATTCCGGGAAGTACCCACGGCCATTGGCTTTGGTTTAACCCACCCTGTTGGGGAACAGGCCGAGCGCACCCTGCACGGCACTGTGCTGGAACACAATCCTTCTGGCCTGCGTCTTGGTATGCAGTTTGGCAGCCAGCGCTGGGAAATTCATTCACCGTTGGTGGGGGCGTTTAATGCTTCCAACCTGCTAGCCGCCCAGGCAGTTTTGCTTGGTCTTGGCTTTGATGCGGCACTGTTTCAGACCCTTTCCCATTTTCCCGGTGTGCCGGGGCGGCTGCAACGGGTGCCTAGCGCCCAGGGAATTAGCGCCTTTGTGGACTACGCCCACACCCCTGATGCGCTGATCAATGTGCTTTCCACCCTGCGGGAAGTGGGTTTTCACCGAATTATTACGGTATTTGGCTGCGGTGGCAATCGGGATGCTACCAAGCGTCCGCTTATGGGCAAGGCCGTGGCTGCATTCAGCGACATTGCCGTACTGACATCTGATAACCCCCGCAAGGAAAACCCGGAAGCCATTATGGCAGCGGTGCTGCCAGGGCTGACAGGGGTGGGCAGCATTGTAGAAGTGGTGCAGGAACCAGACAGGCGTAAGGCCCTTGCCCTGGCAGTGGCCATGGCGCGCCCTGGCGACGCCTTGCTTGTGGCGGGCAAGGGGCATGAAACATACCAAATTATTGGCCATGAGAAGCACCCGTTTTGTGACGTAACCATTCTTCGGGAGCTTTTGGCATGAGGCTGACCCTGCTTGAAATTGCATTTGCCCTTGGTTGTGGCACTGTTCTTGAAAATGCTGACGCCTGGGGGGGAGCTGCCTGTGAGGCCTTGGCGGAATCTGGCCTGTTGCCTGAAGCCTTGCACCATGTATGCCCCACAGGGGCAGCCATAGACAGCCGGGAAGTCACTCCTGGGTGCCTGTTTTTTTGCTTTCGCGGGGAACGGGTAGACGGCCACGATTTTGCCAGGGACGCAGCAAAAAATGGTGCCCTGGCCATTGTTGCGGAACACAACCCCTTTGTTGATGCATTGGGGAATGTGGAACACGGTATGCCCCCGGTGCTGGTGGTGCCCAATGTAACCGTTGCCTTGCAGCGCCTTGCTAAAAGCCATAGGGAAACCAGCCTGGCCAAGGTGGTGGGTATTACCGGTACAGCAGGGAAAACATCCGTTAAAGATGTGCTGGTGCAAGTGCTGGCAAGCCATGCCCAAACGTCATGTAACCGTAAAAATTTCAATAATGGCATCGGGTTGCCCCTTTCCATGCTGAATGCTTCAGCAGAGGCTACCTTTTGGGTTATGGAAGTGGGCATCAGCCAGCCGCATGATATGGACGAACTTGGACAATTGCTGGAACCAGACATTGCCCTGGTGCTTAACGTGGGAGCCGGACATACTGAGGGCCTTGGCGATAAAGGGGTAGCCCACTACAAATCACGTCTGTTCCGGTATGTGGAAAAAGGCGGCACTGTTTTGTACAATGCGGACTACCCGGATTTGGTGGCCGAAGTGAGTGCCATGGAAGGATTTCTTCAATCTAAAAGTATTGTTGCCCAGGCCTTTTCCGGTACGGCAGGCAAGGCTGCCTATTGTGCCCGGTTTGTACCGGAACAGCCAGGGCAGTATGCTTTACAGGTTGATGGCAAAAGAGTGGCTGTAGCTGCTCCCTTTATGGGGCCTTATGGGGCGGAAAATGTTGCGGCCATTTTTGCAGTGGCAACATTGCTTGGTTTGCAACCAGAAGCCATTGTGAAAGGGCTTTCCCAGGCCACGTTGCCGGAACAGCGCTTTACCAAGCGTCAGGTTGGTCCTTTTACCCTGGTAGACGACAGCTACAACGCCAACCCTCTTTCCATGAGCCGTATGATTGAAGCGGCAACGCTCATGGCAAAAAATGCCGCGGTGCCGCTGGTTTTGGTGCTGGGGGAAATGGGTGAGCTAGGCAGTGTTGCTCCTTCTGCCCATGAAGCGCTGGGAAAAGCCATTGCTGCCAGCGGTGCCTGCCTGGTGTTCTGGAAGGGTGGTTACGGGGAAAATGTGCGGGCAGGTTTGAAGCAGGGCGACTTCCATGGACATTTTTATCCGGTTTTGGGCGGGCAGGATTTTTTTGGCTTGCTGGAAGAACTGGAGTTGAAGCATGGCGTGTTTTTGTTCAAAGGCTCGCGCATGAACAGGCTAGAACGATTGGTGGAGGTCTTTACCAACCAGTTTGGAGCATAGGGTAACGCCCCGCGTTGTTACAAGCTTGGTGGCATTCCAGTGGTCCCTTTCTCATGTCACCACCTCAAAAAAATCATTGGCAACCTCTTGCTTTGCATGGCGTTTGTGCTACACCAAGCGCCGCCCCACTCAGTGGGGAGTTCACATATCCGTAACAGCACGTGGCGGGTCCGCAGCCTGTGTACGTAAAATTGCCCAAAAGTGGCGTCTGACTAAAGGAACATGAGGCTTCTATGCTGTATCACCTGCTTTACCCCCTCAGCGCGGATATATCGTTCTTTAACGTGTTCCGTTACATTACGTTTCGCTCTGTGTGGGCCTTGTTAACGGCACTCATTATTTCTATATTAGTGGGGCCGTATTTTATACAGATGTTGAAGCGCATCAAGTTTGGTCAATACATTCAGGATGATGTAAAGATTCACCTGGAAAAGGCAGGCACCCCCACCATGGGCGGCTTGCTTATTGCCTTTTCCCTTATGGTCAGCGTGTTGCTGTGGGCCGATCTGGCAAACCCGTATATATGGCTTACCATGATGGTGTTTGCCGGGTTTGCTGTGGTGGGTTTTTTGGACGATTTTACAAAAATTCGCCGTAAGAACAATAAAGGGCTTTCCGCACGATCCAAATTTTTGGGGCAGGTGGTGGTGGCCAGTATAGCCATGGGCATTCTGTTTGCCATGCCCGTGTATTCCACAAAGCTGGTAGTACCGTTTTTCAAGAATTTTACCCCGGACCTTGGCTGGTTTTATATCCCCTTTGCCCTGTTTGTCATGATTGGTACTTCCAACGGTGTAAACCTTACCGATGGGTTGGATGGCCTAGCCATTGGCCCCATGATTGTGGCCGGGTTGTGTTTTGGTATTTTCGTTTATGTGGCTGGCAACGTGAACATGGCAGCCTACCTGCAAGTGGCCCATGTGCCAGGGGTGGGGGAAGTTACCGTATTTTGCGGGGCATTGGTGGGGGCAAGCCTTGGGTTTTTATGGTATAACGCTTACCCGGCCCAGCTGTTTATGGGCGATGTAGGGTCCTTGCCCCTTGGGGGCGTGCTGGGTTTTCTTTCAGTGCTGTGCAAGCAGGAGCTGATGTTGCTGGTGGTGGGCGGCCTGTTTGTGGTGGAAACTCTTTCCGTTGTGCTGCAAGTGGGTTACTTCAAATTTTCCGGTGGCAAGCGCATTTTTCGCATGGCACCGTTGCATCACCATTTTGAACTGCAAGGCACCCCGGAATCAAAAATTATTATCCGGTTCTGGATAATGTCTGCCCTGTTGGGGCTGGCAGCACTCTCCGTTTTGAAATTGCGTTAGCGCGGCAATAAGGGCAGGGCATAGTATGAGCCAGAAAACAACATTACAGGGGCGTTTCCCCGTGGGCAGCCTGGCGGTTGTGGTGGGGCTTGGGTCATCAGGCCGTGCGGCGGCGCGTCTGCTTGCTGCCATGGGGCTGCGGGTGCGGGTGATAGACCAGAAAGAAACCCCCTTGCCAGAAGACCTTCTCCCCTTGAAAGCTGCGGGGAAGCTGGAAGCGGTGTATGGCCCCCATAGTGCTGCCCAGTTTGCCGGGGCCTGCGTTGCGGTGGTCAGCCCTGGGGTGCGCCTTGCCGATGTTGCCCCCCATGCCGCGCAGGCGGGGGTGCCATGCGAGGGAGAACTGGCCCTGGCTTTGCCCTTTGTGGATGCTCCCATTCTTGCCATAACGGGCACCAGCGGGAAAACAACCACTGCCAGCCTTGCCGCTGCCATGCTTGAAAGCGCAGGAAAAAAAGTATTTTTGGGGGGCAACATTGGCACCCCGCTATCAGAATATGTGCTGGCCGGGGGCGGGGCAGACGTGCTTGTGCTGGAAGTGAGCAGCTTTCAGTTGCAAGGGGCCCCCAATTTTCACCCCCATGTGGCGGTACTGCTTAACCTTGCGCCAAACCACCTGGACTACCACGCCAGCATGGCAGAATATGAAGACGCCAAGTTTGGCATGTTCAGCCCGCAAACCGGGGCGGATTATGCTGTGCTGGACCCTGAACTGGAACCAGAATGGCGCAAGCGGGGCTACAAGGCGCAGGTTGCGCTGATTGATGCTGGGGAAGCGTTTGGGCATATGCAACTTTTGGGGGAACATAACCGCAAAAATGCTGCTGCCGCTTCCTTGGCGTGCAGGCCTTTTGGGGTTACGCAGGCCCAGGCCGTGGCAGCAGCAAGTGCTTTTGCCCCACTGGAACACCGCCTGGAAATTGTGTGTGAACAGGGCGGCGTGCTGTATGTGAACGACTCCAAAAGCACTACTGTAGACGCTTTGCGCGTTGCGTTGCAAAGTGTGGAGCGGCCCATAATTTTGCTTGCCGGGGGCAAGTTCAAGGGGGGCGACCTTGCCAGCCTGCGCCCCTTGCTGCAACAGCGGGTGAAGCATGTGTGCCTGTATGGCGGCTGCCGAGAAGCCTTTGAACAGGCTTTTACCGGTGCCGCGCCAGTTTCCTGGCAGGAAACCATGGCCGAAGCCATGGCAACAGCGCGTGGCCTTGCCGTGCAAGGTGACGTTGTGCTGCTTTCCCCGGCAACGGCAAGTTACGATCAATATGTGCACTACATGGCACGGGGTGCGGCATTCCGTAGCCTTGCCAGGGGGGAATAATGGCTGAATCACCTACAGGAAACCAGCGCCTTGGGCAGCCAGACTGGTGGCTGCTTGCCATTACGCTTTTACTTGTGGCCACCGGGCTACTCATGGTGTTTTCCGCAAGTGGTATTGTGGCAGATAGAAGCCAGGCAGACGCCTATTATTATTTCAAGCGGCAGGTGCTGTTTGCCTGTGTGGGGGGCATTGCCCTTGCGGTGGTGTTGTACACCCCGCGGGCCGTTATTTATAAAATGTTGTACCCGGCCCTGATTATTGTATTTTGCCTGCTTATTATTACCATTTCGCCCCTGGGCATTTCTGTGAACGGTGCAAAGCGCTGGTTGGGGGTAGGGGCTTTTCGCTTGCAGGCCATGGAATTTGCTAAAATTTCCCTGGTGTTATACTTGGCCTATTTTATGGGCACCAAGCAGGAAGTGGTTAAAACCTTTGACAAAGGCGTTATTCCCCCTTTCCTCATGACTGCCATGATGTGCTTTTTACTGCTGTTACAGCCTGACTTTGGCGGCGCTGTTATTCTTTCCCTGCTGCTTTTTTTCATGTGCCTTGTGGGGGGCACCCGTCTTATCTACCTGTTTATTTCTGCGCTGCTTGCAGGTGGTGCCGGGTATTTGCTCATTACCAAGGCTGCTTACCGTTCACGGCGGTTGCTGGCTTTTCGTGACCCCTTTGCCGTGGCCGATGACGCAGGCTACCAGTTGGTGCAAGGGCTGTATGCCCTTGGCTCTGGCGGCATAAGTGGTGTGGGCCTCGGGGCCAGCAAGCAAAAGCTGTTTTACCTGCCGGAAGCCCACACAGACTTTATTGTGGCGGTACTTGGGGAAGAGACCGGATTTATAGGCCTTTCCCTGCTGTTTGCGGGTATTTTGTTTTTCTTCTGGCGCGGCTTGCTTATTGCCATTCGCCAGGAACGACTGCAAGACAGGTTTACTGCATTTGGCATTTTGCTTGTGGTGGCCCTTTCCATGTTGCTGAATTTTGCCGTGGTTATGAGCTGGGCCCCGCCAAAGGGTGTTCCCATGCCTTTTTTAAGCTATGGCGGCAGTAGTCTGCTCACTTCCATGATTTGCGTTGGCCTGCTGTTGAATCTTTCCCGCACAGGTAAGGCCTGATTATGTTGCGCGTTGTTCTGGCCACTGGCGGCACCGGGGGGCACATCTTTCCAGCCCTGGCCGTGGCGGAAGCGTTGCGGGCCAGCCATCCGGATGTCCGGGTGGTACTGCTTGGCGGGCTGTATGGCCCGGAAAAAGAACTGGCAGCCAAGGCTGGGCTTGAATTTGTAGGTCTGCCTGTGCGCGGGGTTATTGGCCGTGGCTTGCGCGGCGTGGGGGCAGGGTTTGCCATGGTGCGCGGGCTGGCCAAGGCCATGGGCTTTTTGCGCCGCTTTCAGCCCACATGTGTGTTGGGTTTTGGTGGCTACGCCGCCTTTGCCGGGGTACTGGGGGCTGTGCTTTTGGGCGTGCCTGCGGCCATTCATGAACAAAATGCCTTGCCGGGAAAAAGCAACCGTGTGTTGGGGCGGCTGGTGCGCCGTATTTACCTTTCTCTGCCTGTGGCAGAGGGCTTTTCCCCTGAAAAAACAAGGCTTGTGGGCAACCCGGTGCGCCTTGCCATTCGGCAGGGCATTGCTGCCCAAACCTATGCCAGGGCGGAAGCTGCTCCGCAAGGTGATGCGGTTGTCCAGGAAGATGCCAACCCCAGGCGGCACCTGCTTGTTATGGGGGGCAGCCAGGGGGCCAAAGCTATTAATGATGCTGTTATTGCCTTATTGCCCCAGTTGGTTCAGTTTGGCGTGCACCTGTGGCACCAAACCGGGCCGGTAGATGTGGCCCGTGTACGGGCGGCTTATGCCATGGCCGGAGTAATCAATGCGCGGGTGGATGCCTTTGTGGACAACATGGCCGAAGCATATGCCTGGGCCAGCCTTGCTTTTTGCCGGGCGGGGGGGTCTTCCCTGGCCGAGCTCACAGCCGCTGGCGTGCCTGCCATTCTTGTGCCGTTTCCTTTTGCCACGCATAACCACCAGTGGTTTAATGCCAAAGCGTTGGTAGACGCAGGTGGCGCGGTGTTATTAGAACAAAACCGCATAACAGCCGGGCCGGATGGCAACGCCCTGGTGCTTGCCGCCATAACTGAAATTTTGAATGCCCCAGGCGTGTGTACGCGCATGGCGAATGCAAGCCGTGCAGCTGCAAAACCAGAAGCTGCAGAAACACTTGCGGAGGCTATTGCAAACCAATTTGCCTAGAGAGAGGCTCTGTACTCTGTGGGGCAAGGGGGGGCAGCGTTTGGCGGCAAAATATATTTTTTGCCTCCTGCTGCGAATGGGCTACAAAATTGATGCAGGCATGCCCCTTTTATGTTAGGCTGTTTTCATCAACGCACGGTGCTATTATTTACGCATATTGTGTTTTCCCCCGCACGAATGTTCTGGCGTGCCATGGCAAGTGGCACGCAGTGAGAATGACAGTAATAAACGTGTTGCACCGCAGTGTTTTTCTAAATATGCATGCAATGCTGCACGGCAAGAAGCCGGTGAGCATTGAGACGACTTTACGAGTAAAATTGCGCGCATTGCGTGTTGTTTGCCTTTACAATCACCTCTTTTTGTCTTTTTTGGGGGCAATCCTGCCAAAGAACAAAAAGGTAACCGGAAAGAATTGATATGCATGCACAGTAAAATACAAACAATTCACATGGTAGGCATTGGCGGCTCAGGCATGAGCGGCATTGCGGAAGTGCTTTTGAACCTTGGGTACAAGGTGCAGGGTTCAGACCTGCAGGAAGGCCCGGTGGTGGCACGGCTGCGTGAATTGGGTGCCAATATTTGCATCGGACACAACCGGGAAAACCTGGGAACCCCCCATGTGCTTGTGAAATCCACTGCTGTGGGCAATGAAAACCCGGAAGTGGCGGCAGCCCGTGAACTGGGTATTCCCGTTATTCCCCGTGCGGAAATGCTGGCAGAACTTATGCGCCTGCGCACGGGGCTTGCTATTGCCGGCACTCATGGTAAAACAACCACCACGTCCCTTACGGCTTCAATTTTTCATGCCGCCGGGCTGGACCCCACGGTTATTATCGGGGGGCGGCTCAATGCCTATGGCGCTAATGCGCACCTTGGCAGCGGCGAGTTTTTGGTAGCAGAAGCCGACGAATCAGACGGGTCTTTTTTGTGTTTGCGCTCTATCATGAACGTAGTCACCAACATAGACCTGGACCACGTAGACCATTACGACACCCTTGCTGCCATTGATGAAGCCTTCGTGCGCTTTATGAACAGTGTGCCGTTTTACGGTATTAACGTGGTGTGCGGTGACGATGTGGGCGTGCGGCGCGTGCTGCCCCACATTAACCGCCCTGTGCTGACCTATGGATTTGGAACCCACAACGACCTTACCGCCGAAGTGCTGGAATGTTCTGACCACAGCCGCTTTGTGGTGCGCCTGAAAGGCTGCCGCCTGGGGGAAGTGCGCCTGGTACAGCCCGGCAGGCATAATATTTTGAACGCCCTGGGGGCCATTGGCCTTGCCCTGCATGCCGACGTGCCCATGGAAGCTTGCATCGCCGGGTTGGAATCGTTCACCGGGGTGGGCAGGCGCTTTGAACTGAAAGGAGAGCGCGGGGGCGTAACGGTAATTGATGACTATGGGCACCACCCCACGGAAATTAAGGCAACCCTTGCCACTGCCCGGCAGTGTTTTCCTGGCAGGCGGCTTGTGGTGGCCTTTCAGCCCCATCGTTTTTCCCGTACTCAGGCTTTGTTTGGGGATTTTTGCACTTCGTTTGAAAATGCCGATAAATTGCTGGTAACCGATATTTACGCCGCTTCTGAAGCGCCGTTGCCCGGAGTGAGCGGTGAAAGTTTGGCCCAGGGCATACGGCAGGTAAGCAAAACAAAAGTGCACTATGTGGGTGACTTTGAGGGTCTTTTTGAAAGCCTTCAGGAAGAATTACGTCCAGGTGACGTGCTTGTTACCATGGGTGCTGGCCCCATTTACACTGTGGGCCAACGCTGGCTGGAGGCCTAGCCGTGCGCTTTGACGATGTGACCATTGTGGAGCGCCCACTACTTTCATGCTATACCAGCATGGGGGTTGGGGGCATGGCCCGTGCCCTGGTGGACGTGTATTCCCCCGAAGCATGCGCGGCACTGCCTGAAATTTTGTCCGGGCTGGAAGGCACTGTGGCTTTTTTGGGCGAAGGCACCAATATTATTGCAGCAGAATCTCTTCCTTCTCTTGTTGTAGTGCGCCAGCGCCCCATGGGCAAGCCGGAAGTGGTGGGGGAGGAGCAGGGCAAGGTGCTGGTGCAGTGCCATGCTTCCACCCGTTTGCCTGGGCTTTTGCGCTTTGCCTGTTCGCATGGGCTTACAGGCCTTGAGGGCATGTGTGGCATTCCTGGCAGTGTGGGTGGGGCCGTTGCCATGAACGCAGGCTCTTATGGAGTGAATGTGGCAGATATTGTCCACTCCATTCGTATTTTTTCTCCTTCCTTGGGGGTTGTTTCCCTGCCTGCAATGCGGTTTACTTTTGCCTACCGTTCCTGCACATTGCGCGATCATGACGGTTGGTTTATGGTGCTGGGGGCTGTGTTTGCGCTAGAGCGTGCAGCTAGGCAGCACATTTCCCACCGTATGCGCGACGTGGTTATTCTGAAAAAAACGTCCCAGCCAGTCACGGCAAAAAGTGCAGGCTGTGTGTTCAAAAACCCTGGCAACAACCGTTCTGCCGGGCAATTGCTGGACGCTGCCGGGTGCAAGGGCCTTAAGCGAGGGGGCATGGAATTTTCTCAAAAGCATGCCAACTTTCTGGTGAATAGCGGCGGGGGCACGTTTGCAGATGCCATGTGGCTTATGGATGAAGGCAAAGCACGTGTTTTCAAGCGGTTTGGTGTAATTCTGGAGCCGGAAGTGAAAATATGGCGATAAAACGCAGGCGAGCACCTGTGCGTCCTGAAAGGGGAGTTTCACTACTCCGCAAGGGCGCTGAAGGGGCAAAAGCACAAAAAAATACCCGGCGCGAAATAAAACCTGCAAGGAAAAAAAAGCGCTGGTTGCCAGGGGTTTCACGCTATTTCCCCGTTGCCGCAGTAACTATTTTTTCCATTTCTTGTGTAGTTGCATTAAGCCTTGGCCTGCTCTATGGCTACCGTTTTTTAACGACAAGTCCATATTTTACCTTGAAGTATGTGGAGATTCAGGGTAATTCCAGATTGAGTTCTAGAGAAATTCTAGATAATTCATCCTTAAGTGAAGGGGCCAACACATTGGCGCTTTCCATAGCGGATGTGGAGCAGCACCTTGCCCGCGACCCCTGGGTAAAAGAAGTATCGATTAAGCGTATTTTGCCAGACCGCCTGGTTATTGGCATTAGCGAACGCGAACCTGCTTTTCTTGTTCTGCTGCAAAACGGCATGTATTATGCTGATGAACAGGGAAGCATTATTGCCCCGGTTACTCCAAATCAGTTTACCCCTCTTCCTACGCTTGAGGTGGAAAAAGGAGCGGAAACTTCTACCGCTTATTTACCGGAACTTATTCGGCACATACGTGAAACGGGCTTGCCCCTTGGTGGAAAAAACATTACGTTTGTCCGCCTTTCCGCTTCACGGGGGGTAGAACTTTATATAGATGACAGCCGCCTGAAATTAAGTGTCGGGCTGGAAGAATGGTTGGACAACCTGAACAGGTTAAGCCTGACGTTGGAAGACCTGAACCGCCGCAAGGAAATTCAGGCAGTACGTGAAATTAAGGCCTACGGCAGCAATGTGTGGGTAGAAAAATCCAAACCTTCGGGTGTGTAGGCTTTCCGCAATGCGGTATAACTGGCTGGTTGGCTGGTTAAGGAGAAATATATGGCAAAGTCGGAACTGATTATTGGTCTGGACATTGGCACTACCAAAATTTGTGCCGTTGTTGGGGAAGCGACCGAAGACGGAGTGGACATTGTAGGCATTGGCAACAGCCCTTCCAATGGGCTGCGTAAAGGCGTGGTGGTGAACATTGAAGAAACCGTCAAGTCTATGCAGCGGGCATTGGAAGAAGCTGAGCTTATGGCCGGGTGTGAAATCCGTTCCGTGTATGCAGGCATTGCTGGCAGCCACATTAAGGGCTTTAACAGCGACGGGGTTATTGCCATCAAGGGTGGGGAAGTTACCCAGAAAGATGTGGAACGCGCACTGGAAGCGGCAAGCGCCGTTGCCATTCCCCTTGACCGTGAAGTCATTCACACCATACCGCAAGAATATATTGTGGATGACCAGCGCGGTATTGTGCACCCCTATGGAATGGCCGGTGTACGCCTGGAAGTGAAAGTGCATATTGTTACCGGGGCTGTTTCCAGCGCCCAGAACATTGTGCGCTCATGCCACAAAAGTGGCCTTGATGTGGCAGACATTGTGCTGGAAGCGCTTGCTTCTGCCAAGGCCGTGCTCACAGAAGAAGAGCGTGAACTGGGTGTTGCCATTGTTGACCTTGGCGGCGGTACCACCGACATTGCTATTTTTTCCAACGACTCCATTCGTCACACCGGGGTGCTCGCCCTTGGTGGGCAAAACCTGACCAACGACATTGCCTTTGGCTTACGCACCCCCATGGCCTCTGCTGAGCGCATTAAGGTTAAATACGGCTGCGCCATGATGGACCTTGTGCAGAATGATGAAATTTTTGAAGTTCCCAGTGTAGGCGACAGGCCCCCGCGCCGCCTTTCCCGCCAGTTGCTGGCTGAAATTTGCCAGCCGCGCATGGAAGAAATTCTTGCCCTGGTGGACCAGGAACTGGTGCGTTCTGGCTGCAAGAACCAGATTGGAGCAGGGGTAGTGTTAACTGGGGGGACATCCCTCATTGATGGCTGCCAGGAACTTGGGGAGCAAATTTTTAACTTGCCTACCCGCATTGGCTACCCCCGTAACGTGGGTGGCCTGCGCGACGTGGTGAATAGCCCTAAATATGCCACCGCTGTGGGGCTTTTGTGTTACGGCGCAGAAAAAGAAGGGCGTGACCGCAAGTTCCGTATTCGGGATACAAATATGTTTGACCGTGTTCTTTCAAGTATGAAGAAGTGGTTTGCAGACATAGCCTAGAGCAGGTCTTAACTAAAAGAAATTGCTCCAGTTAAAAAACTGCGATATTAAGAAAAATTGCCATTGGCAATAGCGCGCAAGTAAGGTACAGTACCACAGTGGTAACGACAAGGAGAGAGGCACCATGTCTTTGGAATATTTTGAGTTCAACCAAGAAATTAACGCTAAGATTAAAGTGGTGGGTGTTGGTGGCGGCGGTGGCAACGCTGTAGACAACATGATAACCGCTGGTCTTAAAGGCGTCACGTTTATTTCTGCCAACACAGACGTGCAGGCGCTTGGCCGTTCCCAAGCTGAATATAAAATTCAGATGGGCGCAAAGCTTACCAAAGGGCTTGGTGCTGGTGCCAACCCACGCATGGGCTGTGAAGCGGCCCATGAAAGCATTGAGCAAATTCGCAGTTCCCTTGGGGAGGCGGATATGGTGTTTGTTACCGCAGGCATGGGCGGCGGCACAGGCACAGGGGCAGCCCCGGTAATTGCTCAAATTGCTAAAGAAATGGGTGCATTAACTGTTGGCGTTGTGACCAAGCCATTCTTTTTTGAAGGCAAAAAACGCCTGGAAGCAGCCGAAGCTGGCATTAACGAATTTCGCCAGCATGTAGACAGCCTCATTACCATTCCCAATGACCGCCTACTGCAACTGGCCCCCAAAAAAGCCACTTTCATTGAAATGCTGAAGAAAGCCGATGAAGTGCTTTATTACGCCGTGAAAGGTATTTCCGACCTGATCATGATTCCTGGCCTGATTAACCTGGACTTTGCAGACGTGCGCGCTGTTATGAGCGAATCTGGCCTGGCCATGATGGGGACCGGTATTGCTTCTGGCGAATCCCGCGCCCGCGAAGCCGCCATGAAGGCCATTACCAGCCCACTGCTGGAAGGTGTTTCCATTGACGGTGCCCGCCACGTATTGATGAACGTAACTTGTGGACCGGATTTGACCATTGATGAAGTAAGTGAAGCCGCCAGCATTGTGCAGGAAGCTGCTCACGATGACGTGCATGTGTTCTTCGGTACTGTTACTGACGAAAGCGCTGGCGATGAAATGCGCATTACTGTTGTGGCTACGGGCATTGAAAGTAATTTTGTTACTGCCACGGAAGGGAGTAAAGCCGCAAGTGTTGCCCCGCTGCGCAAGCCAGGGGCTGCCCCGGCTCCTGCCGCTGCTACAGTGAGCTCTTTGGGGGGGCTTGAAAAAGCCACTGCCCCGCAAGCACCCCTTGGTGCACCCATTGGGGGGAATCTTAACGTGCCTGCGTACATTCGTAAAAATAGCTCACAAGCGCCTGCCCCTGTGCGCGGCTCCAGTTATGCTCCGGGTGAAGATGATTTTGTCTTTGGTGAAGACGACTTCGAAACACCTTCATTCATTCGTAAGCAAGCCAATTAGGTATTGTTTTTTTCGTGAAGGCGTGCCACTGCATGCTTTCAAAAAAACCGGCTGGTTGCCTCACCAGTCGGTTTTTTTTGTGTTTACTGTAATAGGCCACCGTGTGGCCCGGAGTTGGGCAAAGCCGTCATTCAAGTCTATTCTCAGGTCTTCCACATCTTCAAGGCTAATGTGCAGGCGCAGCAAAGCCCGCCGGGTGACCATTTTATCGCCGTTCGGTACGTGGAGCAATCAAAGGGTGTGATGAGGCTTTCAAAAAAAGAGAAGGAGAAGGCAGGGCGCAGCAGAGCAATGGCACAGGGTAGACGAATGGAAGAAGAGGCGACTGAAGGTGGTCGCTGAATAGAGGCAGGGAAACTGTGTAAACTCGCGTTGCTCACCGTGATGCGGCGAGTTCATGTGGCGCGTGTTGCAGGAGGCACCTACCGACTGTTTGCCTTATTATTGGTGCTGGAATCGATTAGCTGGAAGTCGTGGTAACATTGCAACAGGCGTAGGAAGAGAACTTGTTCTTCCGGGCTGAATTCACGCATGGCTTGAGCAAGCTGTTCAGACTGGCGGGAATCGTAATCAATATGGGCCTGGTACACGGCTCTGCCTTTGTCTGTAATCCGATAAATGCTTTTGCGGGCATCAGTGGCGGAACGACTTTTAACAATCAGTTCTTTAGTTTCCAGGGCGCTGACAATTTGTGAGATGTAGCTTTTTGTTTTGTAGAGAAGGGAAGCAGTGTCTTTCAGCGTAATGGTATTGTCCCGCACAATATGAGAAAGAACGTGCAATTCACTTTCGTAATATCGTTCTTCTGTGTTGTATTGGCGTTTGCTCAGGTTGTAAAGCCACTGGTAGTTAGTAATTTTTTCTATGGTATAAATAATATCTAGGGTGGTTTTTTGCATGCCTATTCCTTTTACTCAGTAACGAAAACAGATACTTTGGTCATTTTAGTCTCATTTGCATAGAGCATACCACTAAACTTGGCAATTCCCAATGGTTTTCAGTCTTTACCTTTTTGTGCAGTGCTTTTATTTATAGTGATTGGAATTATTTTAGCCTGCAACAGAAACGGAAAAGGCTGGGAAGCATTGCACATTATTGCTTACTGGGTGCTTACAATCCAGAAGTAAATAACGCACAATGGCTCGGGAGTAGAGTAATGAATGTATATATTCGGAGTTGGTATAAGGGAAGAAGTTGCGGGCTGTGGGGGATGCTCTTTGGAAAACTACACTGTACGCCTGAAACGCAACGCCTGGAAATAATTATGTTGTATGCTTGCTCTTGTCGGATTGTTTTGAATGAATGTGTTTGTGAATTGTTTTCATAGGTATATTAAATACATAGTGTATGTTTACAAAATATTTATTGTCTTTTCCTATGAAAAGTTACTTGAGGGCTTGACTTTTTGTATATTTTTTCACAAAGTGGAGTTGTGCATGGTGCACTCTGCGTGAACAGCGCAATTAATATTTGTTGTTTTATTGCACACTTAGTCACTCAAAAAATCTTGAGGAGTCGTTATGTCCAAACTTGTTCCCCCGCATGGTGGCAAAGGTCTGGTTTGCAGTCTGCTTGAAGGTTCGGCTCGCGCTGACGAATTGAAGAAAGCCGCAGGCCTGCCTAAAGTGGAAATTAGCGCCCGTGTAAAGGGTGACCTCATCATGATGGGTATCGGTGGTTTTTCTCCGCTGAACGGGTTCATGACCAAGGCTGACTGGAAGAGCGTATGCGACAAATTTACCCTTGCAGACGGCACCTTCTGGCCTGTGCCTGTTGTGCTTGATGCGAGCAAGGCAGAAACCGACGCAGTAAAAGTGGGCGATGAAGTTGCTTTGATGCGCAAAGGCGAAGTATATGCCACCATGAAGGTGACAGAAAAATTTTCGCTGACAGCTGCTGAAAAGAAGTGGGAATGCGAAAAGATTTATAAGGGCGCCGGGGAAGATTCTGGCGACGCCAAGTTCTGGACCATTGCAGAAGCCGACCACCCAGGCGTGAAAATGGTTATGGAACAAAAAGAAGTGTGCCTTGCCGGCCCTGTAAAGGTCCTTTCTGAAGGCGATTACCCCCAAAAATATAAGGATGTGTACAAGCGTCCTGCTGAGCTGCGTGCCGAGCTGGATAAGCGCGGCTGGGCCACTGTTGCTGCACTGCAACTGCGTAACCCCATGCACCGCTCCCATGAATATTTGGCAAAAATTGCCGTTGAAGTATGCGATGGCGTTGTTATCCACTCCCTTATCGGCAACCTGAAGCCGGGTGACATTCCTGCAGAAGTGCGCGTAAAGGCTATTGACACCCTGGTGGAAAAATACTTTGTTAAGCAAAACGTAATTCAGGCAGGCTACCCGCTTGATATGCGCTATGCTGGCCCACGTGAAGCCTTGCTGCACGCCTTGTTCCGCCAAAACTACGGCATGAACCGCCTTATTGTTGGTCGTGACCACGCAGGCGTTGGCGACTTCTATGGTATGTTTGAAGCACAGGATATTTTTGACCGCATCCCTGTAACAGGCGATAAGGCAAAAGACCTGCTGTGCCAGCCTTTGAAGATTGACTGGACATTCTACTGCAAAAAGTGTGACGGCATGGCTTCTCTTCGTACCTGCCCGCACGAAAAAGAAGACCGCGTCATTCTTTCCGGCACCAAGCTGCGCAAAATGCTTTCTGATGGCAGCGAAATTCCGGACCACTTTGGCCGCGAGGAAGTTCTCGTGATTCTGCGTGCTTACTATGCCAGCCTGACTGAAAAGGTTGAAGTGAAAATGCAGGGTGCCGCTTCCGGCGCTAAAATGTAATTCGTTTAAAATAGTATGATTGAAAGGGGTGCCCAGTGGGTACCCCTTTTTCATGCCCCTGCTGGGGGTGGCTGAACGGCTGGCCATGTGTAAGTCATGTAGGGTGTGTCAATGTGAAGTTGAGAGGGTATCATTATATAAGAGCCAAAAAATAGTGAGGGGGAGCTGGCACGGCCTTTACGCCATGTTGCGCAGTCTATGTGAGCGAGTGGGGCAGCCCCAATGGCAATGTTTTGGAAAATTAGTAAAAGATTACTTAAAAATCGAAAAAAGCCTTGACGACCCTATGCGATGGGTGTATCTATTCGTTTCCCAAGAGGTTTGCGCCTTTCGGGGTGTTTTTCAAAGGCGGGTTGAGCCCGCTTTCTTGCGCCTAGTTGTACACAAGCCAATTAGGTTTGACATTTGCAGGTAGTAGATACCCAATCAATGTCTCACACAGTACACAGCCTATGCTCCAGGGCTGTGTCAGATCAATGGCAAGAAATTCTTGCTTTACCTGCAAAGTTATCCATTCCGCAAGGAAGTGGTCTTGGCCGGTAAGCAGGCGACATCAATCTGGTCGCAAGGAGCCGGCCTTTTTTTATTATTCTTACGGAGTACTGAGCGATGACGACAGTCGGTAGTGATCGTATAAGAATCAAACTCAAAGCCTACGATTACCGTATTCTGGATAAAGCCGTTTCGGAAATCGTTGATACGGCTCGTAACACAGGTGCAGGCGTGGCTGGTCCCATTCCGCTGCCAACCAATGTACACAAGTACACTGTGCAGCGCAGCGTGCACGTGGACAAAAAATCTCGCGAACAGTTCGAGGTGCGTGTGCACAAGCGGCTCATGGACATTCTTGAGCCAACGCAGCAAACCGTAGATGCCCTTGGCAAGCTTTCCCTGCCTGCCGGCGTTGACGTAGAAATCAAGCTGTAGAGAGGAAGTCATGGCTGAACAAATGGGAATTTTGGGTCGCAAAGTCGGCATGACTCGCATTTTTGGCAGCGACGGTTCCGCAATAGCCGTAACCGTTATCAAAGCTGGTCCGTGCCCTGTTATTCAAATTAAAACAGAAGAAACGGACGGCTACAACGCAGTACAAATTGCGTTGGATGAAGCCAAAGAAAAGCACATTACCAAGCCGCTAGTTGGGCATTTTGCCAAAGCAGGCAAGGGACTTTACCGCAACCTCCAGGAAGTGCGCCTTGAAGGGCCAGCTTCCTGCAATGTGGGTGATGAGCTGAACGCCACTCTTTTCGCTGCTGGCGACCACGTGCGTATTACCGGACAAAGCATCGGTAAGGGTACTGCGGGCGTTATGAAGCGTTGGAATTTCAGCGGAGCTTGTTCCTCCCACGGGGCTGAAAAAGTGCACCGTAGTGGTGGTTCTATCGGTAACAACACCGAACCTGGCAAAGTCTGGAAGAACAAGAAAATGGCAGGTCACATGGGGGCTCGTCAGGTTACTGTTCTGAACCTTGAAGTCGTCGCCATTCGTCCGGAAGATAACGTGATCTTGGTCAAAGGTGCCGTTCCTGGCCCTAAGAATGGCCTTGTCATGGTGCGTAAGCAGTAGCGAGGTGAGAAGCTCATGGCTGAGGTAACAATTTTCGATCAGAATAAAACGGCGGCGGGAACTCTTTCCCTTGATCCGGAAGTATTTGAAGTTCCGGTACGCCCTGAAATCCTTCACTTTGTGGTACGTGCCCAACGCGCTTCCTGGCGCAGTGGTACACACGCTACCCTTACCCGTACCCTTATGAAAGGGGGCGGTGCAAAGCCCTGGAGACAAAAAGGCACTGGTCGCGCTCGCGCTGGTTCCAATAATTCTCCTTTGTGGCGTGGTGGTGCCGTTATATTTGGCCCCCAACCCCGTACATATGATTTCAAGGTTAACAAAAAGGTTTGGCGCTTGGCCCTTAAAATGGCCCTTTCCGCCCGCCTGGCTGGCGAGCAGCTGATTGTGGTGAACACCATTACGCTGCCCGAAGCAAAAACCAAGCATTTTGTGAAGGTTAAGGAAGCCCTTGGCCTGAAGAAAGCCCTGGTGGTTGCCCCTGAAGAGATGATCGAGGTGATGCTCGCCGCACGTAACGTCCCCGGCGTGACTATAATCACCCCTGAGCAGCTCAATGTGTACGACATTCTGAACCACAACCACCTGGTTCTGGTGGAAAGCGTAGTCGAGCAAGTAACAGCTCGGCTTACGGCATAAGAGGTCTTGTCATGGACTACACACAAATATTGATCAAGCCCCTTATCACCGAAAAGGGCTCCTTCCTTAAAGAAGGACAAAATCAGGTGGCGTTCTATGTCCATAAGGATGCCAACAAGGTACAGATTAAATCCGCCGTGGAAGAAGCATTCGGAGTGCAGGTTCGCGCTGTGAACGTAGTGGTTAAAAAGCCGCTGAAGAAAATCTTCAGCCGTGGACGCAAGCGCCTTTTTGGCTCTGTTTCCGGCTACAAAAAAGCCTACGTCACGCTGGCCCCCGGCAGCAAGCTCGACTTTATCGAGGGAGTGTAAGCAATGAGCATTCGTAAGCTGAACCCCACCTCCTCCGGTACCCGCTTCCAGTCGGTATCGTCCTTCGAGGAAATTACTGCGAATAAGCCCGAGCGCTCCCTTACTGAAGCGCTGCACAAAACGGGTGGCCGCAATAACAACGGGCGTATTACCAGCCGTCGTCGTGGCGGTGGTTGCAAACGCTTGTATCGTATTATCGACTTCAAGCGTGATAAAATGAACATGGCTGCCACAGTAGCCACCATTGAATACGACCCTAACCGTACTTCCCGCATTGCTCTTCTGCGTTATGCAGATGGCGAAAAGCGCTACATCATTGCTCCTGTGGGCATTAATGTGGGCGACGTGCTGCTGAGTGGCGAAGGTGCCGACATTAAACCCGGCAACTCGCTGCCCCTTAGCCGCATTCCTGTGGGTACACTGGTGCATAACATTGAACTGTACCCCGGTCGCGGTGGCCAGTTCTGCCGCTCTGCTGGTACTTACGCCCAGGTAGCTGCAAAAGAAGGCAAATACGTTCTTCTTCGTCTGCCTTCTGGCGAAGTGCGTAAAGTGCTTGCTGCGGGCATGGCCTCTGTTGGCCAGGTTGGTAACGTGCAGCATGAAAATATTTCCCTGGGTAAAGCAGGGCGTAACCGTTGGCTTGGCCGTCGTCCGAAAGTTCGTGGTGTTGCCATGAACCCGGTCGACCACCCACTTGGTGGTGGTGAAGGTCGTAGTTCCGGTGGTCGCCACCCTGTTACACCTTGGGGTGTGCCCACTAAGGGGTATAAGACTCGTGACCGGAAAAAAGCTTCTTCCAAGCTTATTGTGAACCGGCGGAAGTAGGTAGGAGTTGACCAATGCCAAGATCGCTGAAAAAAGGTCCTTTTGTAGATGACCACTTGATGAAGAAAGTGGGAACCGCCGTTGAAAGCAACGACCGCCGTGTAATCAAAACATGGTCTCGTCGGTCCACTATCGTGCCGGAAATGGTCGGTCTTACTTTCGCAGTGCACAACGGGAAAAAATTCATCCCTGTGTTTGTTACCGAAAATATGGTAGGACACAAGCTTGGTGAATTTTCCTTTACCCGCGTCTTTTTCGGCCATGCTGGCGATAAAAAGACGAAAGCCAAGAAGTAAAGGGTAACGTTATGGGTAAAAATGCCAGAAAACGTGAAGAGCAAAGCCAGGCTAAAGCAGCCCAGGCTGCGCTGATGCCAAGAGCTAGCCTGAAAGCAGTTCGTGTTTCCCCCCGTAAAGCCTCTTTGGTGGCTCGTAACGTGGTGGGCAAGCGAGTGGGTGACGCTCTTAATATTTTGCAGTTTACTCCGCAGAAAGCTGCTGGTCTCATCCGTCAAGTGATGTATTCCGCACTTTCCAATGCGAGCAATAACGACCCCCACCAAAAGGCGGGTATTGATGTGGACGGGCTTGTTGTAAAACAAGTCATTGTTTCTGAAGGTCCGAGCTGGAAGCGGTTTATGCCTCGTGCCCAAGGCCGCGCAACGCAGATTATCAAGCGCACCAGCCATATAACCGTTATCCTCGCTGAGGGGTAGGAAAACTCATGGGTCAGAAAGTTCATCCCTACGGCTTCAGGCTCGGGTACAATAAAAACTGGCAGTCCCGTTGGTTTAGTAAAAAAGAATACCCGGCCTTTGTGTTTGAAGACCACAACATCCGTAAATATGTAAAAAAGCTGCTGTTTGCATCTGGCCTTGCCCGCATCGAAATTGAACGGGCTGGCGGTAAAGTGCGGCTTATCCTTTCCACTGCTCGCCCCGGTATTGTTATTGGGCGCAAAGGTGTGGAAATTGAAAAACTTCGCGGCGATCTGCGCAAGAAGTATGGTCGTGAATTTGCCATTGAAGTAAACGAAATCCGTCGCCCGGAAACGGAATCTCAGCTTGTGGCAGAAAACATTGCCCAGCAGCTTGAACGGCGCGTGGCTTTCCGCCGCGCAATGAAGCGTACCGTTTCCATGGCCCGCAAGTTCGGTGCTGAAGGTATTAAAATTACCTGTTCTGGTCGCCTTGCTGGTGCTGAAATTGCCCGTACCGAATGGTACCGCGACGGTCGAGTGCCCCTGCAAACCTTGCGTGCCGACATTGACTACGGCTATGCAGAGGCAAAGACCACCTATGGCATTATCGGTGTCAAGGTGTGGATTTTCAAGGGTGAAATCCTTGACAATGAGGTGAATCAGTAATGCTTTCTCCTAAAAAAATAAAATTCCGCAAATGGCAGAAGGGTCGCCTTAAAGGCCCCGCCCTGCGCGGTGCACAAATTGCTTTCGGCGATATCGGTTTGAAAGCAATGGAACATGGCAAACTTACTAACCAGCAAATTGAAGCTGCGCGTATCGCTATGATGCGCCACATCAAGCGCGGTGGGAAAGTGTGGATTCGGATATTCCCCGACCATCCATTCACCTCAAAGCCCCTTGAAGTGCGGATGGGTTCCGGTAAAGGTTCCCCTGCTGGCTGGTACGCTCCTGTAAAGCCTGGTCGCATTCTTTATGAAGTAAAAGGGGTTTCCCTGGAACTGGCTAAAGAAGCACTGGTACGAGCTTCCCATAAACTCCCCATTAAGACGCATATCGTGGTTCGGGAGGGTCTCTAACATGAAAAAGTGTGCCTCTCGCCGCCTGGAGCGTTTTCGCTCTTCAAAGAACGTGCTGAAAGTGACTGAAAAGCAGGGCTGCGGAAAAAAACTTGCCCGCGAAGCAAAAGCTCTTAATATTAAGGCTGAACTGCAAAAGCAAAAAGTATCCGGCAAAGCCGTTACGGAACTGGCTGGTCTTGATGTAGCAGCACTGAAAGGGAAACTTGCCGAAATGCGCAAGGAACTTTTCGACCTGCGCTTCAAGCATGCCACAGGGCAACTGCAAAATGTTGCGGCTATTCCCGCCACCAAGCGCCAGATTGCCCGCATTCTCACCCTGATTGGGCAGAAAGACCTGGGAGCCTAGACATGACTGCAGATGCTACCAAAAGAGCTGGCCGTACCCTTACTGGCACGGTTGTAAGCAATAAAACAGATAAGACAATTGTGGTGCGTGTTGAAACACTTGTGCAACACCCCCTTTTGAAAAAGTTCATTCGTCGCCATAAAAAGTTTATGGCCCACGACCCTGCAAACGAGTGCAATATTGGCGATAAGGTGAAAATCATCGAATCGCGCCCACTCAGCCGCCACAAGCGCTGGCACCTCGTTTCCATTGTGGAAAAAGCCGTCTAAGGAGCAGCCATGATACAGGTAGAATCACATTTGGAAGTGGCTGATAACTCTGGGGCCAAAACTGTTGCCTGCATCAAGGTGCTTGGCGGCTCCAAGCGTCGTTATGCCTCTGTTGGCGATGTCATAATCGTTTCCGTGAAAGACGCCATGCCCCACAGCAAAGTGAAAAAGGGCGACGTTATGAGCGCAGTCATCGTACGTACGGTGAAAGAACTGCGCCGCCCCGACGGTTCCTACATAAAGTTCGACACCAACGCCGCTGTGCTTTTGAGCAAGCAAGGCGAACCGGTGGGCACACGTATTTTCGGGCCTGTGGCCCGTGAACTGCGCGCCAAGAACTTTATGAAAATCGTCTCCCTTGCCCCTGAGGTATTGTAGGAGCCCCGATATGAAACAATTCCGTATCCATACAAATGATTTGGTTGAGGTGCTTGCCGGCAAAGATAAAGGCAAGAAAGGCACCGTTAAAAAAATTCTGCGCAAAAACGACCGAGTGCTGGTGGAAGGTGTCAATATGGTTATTCGCCATACTAAGCCGAACCCCCACCTGCAGCAACCCGGCGGCAGAATTGAAAAAGAAATGCCTCTTGACATTTCCAACGTAGGCCTGTGTTGCCCCCACTGCCTGAAAACAGTGCGTGTGGGTTACCGCTATGTTGAAGAAAAAGGCAAAGACGGCAACACGAAAGTGGTTAAGGCACGTTTTTGCAAAAAGTGCAATGAAATCATCGGGCAGGGTGGTAAGAAGAAATGACACGCCTTGAAAAGCACTATCGCGAAAAAGTAGCATCTGCATTGCAGGCGGAGTTTGGTTACAAATCCTCCATGCAAATACCGGGGCTAGAAAAAATTTCGCTGAATATTGGTCTTGGCCAGGCAGCCCAGAACAACAAGCTGATGGAAGAAGCAGTGGCGGAATTAACCGCCATTGCAGGCCAGAAAGCTGTTGTCACTCGCGCGAAGAAGTCCATTGCTGCCTTCAAATTGCGTGAAGGTATGCCCATTGGTTGCCGCGTTACACTACGTGGCGTAAGAATGTGGGACTTCCTGGACAAGCTGGTGAACTTTGCCCTGCCTCGAGTGCGCGACTTCCGCGGTATTTCTGACCGTGGGTTTGATGGTCGTGGTAACTTTACGCTTGGCATTAAAGAACACACCATTTTCCCGGACGTGGAAGCTGACAGAATGGACAACCCCAAAGGGCTGAACATTACTATTGTTACCACTGCGGCCACCGACAAAGAAGGCAAATTGCTCCTGGAACACCTGGGCATGCCTTTTAGAAAGTAAGGAGAAACCGCCTTGGCACGCACATCACTTAAAGTTAAAGCTCAGCGTAAGCCGAAGTTTAGCACCCAGGGCTACAACCGTTGCCCCATTTGCGGTCGGCCCCGCGCTTTTCTGCGTAAATTTGGACTTTGCCGTATTTGCTTCCGGAATATGAGCCTGCGCGGTGAACTTCCGGGCGTACGCAAATCTAGCTGGTAATCATTTCGAAGGAGAAACCGTATGGTAACCGATCCCATTGCAGATATGCTCACGCGTATCCGCAACGCACACATGGCCCTGCACAAGGAAGTAAGTGTGCCGCGCTCCAAAATGAAAGAGGCAATCGCCAGCATTTTGAAGCAGGAAGGCTATATTGATGATGTCCGCGTTGACGAGCGGGCCATCACCCTGGCACTGAAATACTTCAAAGGGACACCCGCAATTGCGGGCCTCAAGAAGGTAAGCAAGCCCGGAAGACGTGTATACGTTGGGTCTGCTCATATTCCTAAAGTGCAGAACGGCCTCGGCATTTGCATCCTCTCCACCTCCAGCGGCCTGCTCGACGGGAATTCCGCAGCAGAGCGCAAGGTGGGCGGCGAACTTCTTTGCACGATCTGGTAGGGTGGTACTATGTCCCGTATTGGCAAAAAACCGATCTCTGTACCGAAAGGTGTAGAAGTTAACGTTGTTGATGGCATGATCAATGTCAAAGGCCCCAAGGGAAGCATCGGCACACCCGCAGCTTCATGCCTTGAGTACGCTTTTGAAACAGCAGAAATAACCATTACCCGCAAGAATGACGAGCAGGAAACACGCGCACAGCACGGCTTGCGCCGCACCCTGCTTGCCAACTGCGTGCTTGGCGTAACGGAAGGGTTCAAAAAAACCCTGGATGTTATCGGTGTGGGTTACAAAGTGGCTGTGAAAGGGAACACCCTTGAAATGGCCCTGGGTTTTTCCCACCCAGTATTGATGGAGCTGCCCCAAGGCATCGAAGCCAAGGCAGAAGGCACAAAGTTGACCCTGAGCGGTGTTGATAAAGAACTGGTCGGCGAAATCGCTGCCCGGATCCGTCGCTTGCGGAAGCCCGAGCCCTACAAAGGCAAGGGTATTCGTTATGAAAACGAGCAGGTTCGCCGCAAGGTCGGCAAATCTGGCGGTAAGAAGTAGGCAGGAAGCATATGGCAACGTTTACCAAAGAAGAAGCTAGAAAGCGCCGTAAGGTTCGCATTCGCAAAAAGATCACGGGCAGCGCTGTGCGCCCCCGACTGGTAGTGTATCGTTCCAACATGCACCTGTACGCCGCCATAGTAGACGACGCACAAGGCGCTACGCTGGTAGCTACTTCCACTCTCAGTCTGGTAAAAAATGGCCAGACAGCCCGTTGCAACAAAACTGGTGCTGCCCTGGTGGGCCAGGAAATTGCACGTTTGGCGAAAGAAAAGAACATCTCCAGCGTTGTATTTGACCGTAACGGCTACATCTACCATGGGCGTGTCAAGGCAGTGGCCGACGGCGCTCGTGAGTCCGGCCTTGAATTTTAACGGCAGCAGGTAGTTTCATGGAACTTAACGAATCTGGCTTGATTGAGAAAATAGTTTCCCTCAATCGTGTGGCAAAAGTGGTAAAAGGCGGCCGTCGTTTCAGCTTTTCAGCTCTTGTAGTTGTTGGCGACGGTAAGGGTGCTGTTGGGTTCGGCCTTGGCAAAGCCCAGGAAGTGCCCGAAGCACTCCGTAAAGCCACAGAGCGCGCCCGCAAGTCCATGGTGCAAATTCCCCTTGTGGAAGGCACCCTGCCTTATGAAGTGCTGGGGCGCTTCGGTGCCGGGCGCGTGCTGTTAAAGCCCGCCTCCCGTGGTACTGGTATCATCGCTGGCGGTCCTGTGCGCGCCGTTATGGAAGCAGTTGGTGTTTCAGACGTGCTTGCAAAAGCTATTGGCACCAACAACCCGCACAACGTTCTCCGCGCTGCTGTAGAAGGCCTGGCCTCTCTTCGCAGTGCAGAATCCGTAAGCGAAGTGCGCGGCAAAAAGCTTACCACCCCCCGGAAGTAAGCCAGCGGTTATTGCTTGGCTCCGGTCAACCAAAGGTGCATTCAGATGATTAAAATAAAACTGATCCGTAGCCGTATTGGCTCCAAACCCAAACAGCGCGCTGTGCTGGATGGGCTTGGGCTGAGAAAGATCAATGCGGTGAGAGAATTCCAAGATGGTCCCGCCCTTCGTGGTGCGATTGAAAAAGTAAAGCACATGGTGGAGGTGGTACAATAATGTTACTGCATAACTTATTCCCCTTCCCAGAGCAGCGTAAAACTCGTAAACGCGTTGGCCGTGGCTCTGGCTCCGGTCTTGGTTGTACAGCGGGTAAAGGGAACAAAGGGCAAAACGCTCGCTCCGGCGGCGGTGTGCCAGCAGGCTTTGAAGGCGGCCAAATGCCCCTTCAGCGCCGTCTTCCTAAACGCGGCTTTAAAAACTACCCCTTTAAAACAACCTACAATGTGGTGAACCTTTCCCGCTTGTTGGAAGCTTTTGAAGGCGAAACTGAAATCTCCCTTGAAGCCATTTATGGCCGCGGCCTTGCTGTGAACGGTTCCCCCGTAAAAATTCTTGGCGATGGGGAAGTAACCCGCGCCCTGAAGGTGGAAGCTCACAAGTTCAGCGCCCAGGCACGTGAAAAGCTTGAAAAAGCAGGCGGCGCAGCCAGCGCATTGGAAGGCTAAGCCGTGTCTGCGCAAGGGGCGAAAAGCTTGGCGCACATGCCTGAGCTTTGGAAAAAGCTTGGCTGGACGTTTATGCTGCTGCTCGCATACCGGGTGGGTATTCACGTACCTCTGCCCGGTATTGACCCGGTAGCAATGGCAGAGTTCTTCAAGAAATTTGCCTCCAATAACCTTATCGGCATGCTCGATATGTTTTCCGGCGGTGGGCTTAGCCAGTTTTCTATCTTTGCGCTGGGGGTAATGCCTTACATCTCGGCTTCCATCATCATGCAATTGATGCAGGTGCTTAACCCCGACCTCAAGCGCATGGCGCGTGAGGAAGGGGGGGCCGGGAAGAAGAAGGTCACCCAGTACACCAGATACCTTGCTGTGCTTATTTCCGCTGTGCAAGCATTTGGTCTTGCCAATCTTATTCAGGGGCAGAAAAGTCCTGTTACTGGAATGAGTGTTGTACTTGAAGCGGGGCTTATGTTCCAATTCATTACCGTACTCACCATGACAACAGGTACCATGTTGCTTATGTGGCTTGGGGAACAGATTACGACCAAGGGCATTGGGAACGGCGTATCCTTGATTATTTTTTCAGGTATCGTCGCCTCCATTCCCAGGGCTGTGATCAATACTGTTTCACAAATCGGGGCAACAATTTCACCCCTAGTTGGAATTGCTCTTGTAGTGCTTATTCCTGTGGTTATGCTTGGGATTATTTTTGTGGAACGTGCCCAACGGCGCATTCCCGTGCATTATGCCAAGCGGCAACAGGGGCGCAAGGTATTTGGTGGCCAAACCACGCACTTACCCTTGCGGTTGAACACTGCGGGTGTTATTCCTCCCATCTTTGCAGGTAGCTTGCTTATGTTTCCTGCAACCCTGGCCGAGTTTGCCTCTGCCCCATGGTTGCAGAACATCGCCCAGATGTTCCGGCATACAAGCCTTGTGTATAACCTCCTTTACGTGGCTCTCATTATATTCTTCTGCTATTTCTACACAGCTATCATTTTTGATCCCAAAGATATTGCTGAGAATCTGAAAAAGCAGGGTGGCTTTGTACCAGGCATCCGTCCTGGTGATAAAACACAAGAATATATTGACGCAGTGCTTACCCGCATTACCCTTTGGGGTGCCATGTATATTACTGCTGTCTGCATCTTGCCGGTTATTCTGCAAACACAATTCGGCATTCCGTTCCTTTTCGGAGGAACCAGTGTACTGATTGTGGTTGGGGTAGCCATGGACTTCATGAGTCAGGTAAATTCTTACCTTATTTCCCGGCAGTATGAAGGCATTCTTGGCAAGACAAAGATAAAGGGACGGTATCAATAGTGAAGGTTTTCCGCGGCGTTTTTCTTAAAAACGAGAATGAAATTGGTGTAATGCGTGAGGCCAACCGGTTTGTTGCTCAAATTCTTGAAGCAATGAGCAAGGAAGCTGCCCCAGGCGTGCCCACCATGCGCTTTGAAGAAATAGCCCAGGACCTTTGCAGAACGTATAATGTTCGCCCAGCATTTATGGGGTATCAAGGTTTTCCTTTTGCCCTTTGTTGTTCGGTGAATGAAGAAGTGGTACACGGCTTCCCATCCCAGCGGCTCCTGAAAGAGGGAGACATTGTTAGCTTTGATATGGGTGTTGAGTACCAAGGTTTTATCGGCGATTCCGCCCGCACTGTTGCAGTGGGGGCGGTAAGCGCCGAGGCTGAAAGGCTGATGCGTGTTACAAAGGAATGCCTGATGGCTGGCGTTGATGCAGCCAAACCTGGTGGCAACCTGCGCGATATTTCAGCAGCCATTCAGACACATGCTGAAAAGCATAATTTGGCAATAATCCGGCGTTTTGTTGGGCACGGCATTGGCCGTAGCCTGCACGAAAAGCCAGAAGTGCCCAATTTTGTTCCCGCTTTTGGGGCTTCATTGCCGTTAAAAGTGGGCATGGTGCTGGCCCTTGAGCCCATGTTAGCCTTGGGAACCCACGAAGTGGACATTCTTGCGGATAACTGGACTGCTGTGACCAGGGATAGAAAAATTTCTGCCCATTTTGAACACAGTGTGGCCATTACGGCAAAAGGCCCGGAAATATTAAGCCTGGCTTAATCATGCCTCGTTCTGTTTGGGATTTTTTGGTTGACTCGCTTTTTGAGCGGTGCTAGTAATTTCCGTTCTAACGTGAATCCCCCCCCTTGACAGAATGAATAAACAGTTTGTGGAGTATGTCATGAAAGTACGGCCTTCGGTGAAAAAGATTTGCGCTAAGTGCAAAGTAATTCGTCGCCATGGCATTTTGCGTGTAATTTGCGATAACCCCCGGCACAAGCAGCGCCAGGGCTAGGCAACGAGGAGTTTCCAGTGGCCAGACTCGCAGGTGTAGATTTGCCACGCGGCAAGCGTGCCGATATCGCTCTTACCTATATTTTTGGAATTGGCAGAGCCACAGCTTTGCGTATTCTTGACGCGAAAGGAATTGACTGGGCGCGAGGTATTGATGACCTCTCCTCTGATGAAGTCAATGAACTTCGTAAAGAAATTGAACAAAACTACAAGGTCGAAGGTGACCTTCGTCGTGAGGTTGCAGCCAACATCAAGCGTTTGATGGACGTAGGTTGCTACCGTGGCCTGCGCCACCGCAAGGGTTTGCCCCTGCGCGGGCAGCGTACAAAAACTAACGCACGCACCCGTAAAGGGCCGCGCCGCGCTGTAGCAAACAAGAAAAAATAGGGGCGCACCCCCTGTGCTTCCATGCACAGCTAGGGGAACCGTTATTTAATCGCAATCCATCGAGAGTGTGACATGGCAAAAGCCAAACGTTCTGTGAAAAAGAAGGAAAAGAAAAACGTGCCTGTGGGGCTTGCCCATATTCAGGCAACGTTTAACAATACCATAATTACATTTACCGATACGCGCGGCAATGCCATTAGCTGGGCGAGCTGCGGCCAAGCCGGTTTCAAGGGCTCCCGTAAGTCCACTCCTTTTGCTGCGCAAGTTGCTGCCGAACAAGCTGCACGTAAAGCACAGGAAAACGGCATGCGTACCGTAGGCGTTTATGTACTTGGCCCTGGCTCTGGCCGGGAATCTGCCATGCGTGCAATTAACAACGCTGGTTTTAAAGTGGCTTTTATCCGTGATATTACTCCCATTCCTCACAACGGTTGCCGCCCTCCAAAGCGGCGTCGCGTTTAAGCTAAGGAGGAAGACCCTTGGCCAAGTATAATGAATCCAAATGCCGCCTTTGCCGTCGTGAAGGTAGCAAGTTAATGCTTAAAGGCGACCGTTGCTTTACGGATAAATGCGCCTTTGATCGTCGCCCTTATGCACCTGGGCAGCATGGTCGTACCCGTAAAAAGGCAACAGACTACGCAACCCAACTGCGTGAAAAGCAAAAAGTGCGCCGCATGTACGGCGTTCTTGAAACGCAGTTTCTTAACTACTTCACTAAAGCTGACATGGCAAAAGGCGTTACAGGTGCAAACCTGCTTATAAGCCTTGAACGCCGCTTGGACAGCGTAGTATACCGCTTGGGTTTTGCCCATTCCCGCCAGCAGGCACGCCAGCTTGTTCGCCACGGTATCTTTACGCTGAATGGCCACAAGGCCAACATTCCTTCCCAGCTTGTTAACGTTGGTGACATCGTTGAAGTGCCTGAGAAGAAGCGTAAAATTGCTGTCATTGCAGACGCTCAGGGTGCTATTGCCCGTCGCGGTTGCCCTGCATGGCTTGAAGCTGACGCCTCGGCTTTCCGCGGTGTTGTGAAAGCGATGCCGCAACGTGAGGACATTCAGAGCCCCATCAACGAGGATCTGATCGTCGAATACTACTCCAAATAACGGGTGAATCATGATCTTTAAACATGGTGACAGGCTCATCAACGCACGGAACTGGTCGGAACTGGTAAAGCCGGAGCACGTTATACGTGCTTCCGGTGCAGAAGACCGTCTGTACGGCAAGTTTGTCTGCGAACCGCTTGAGCGGGGCTATGGTACGACCATGGGCAACGCGATGCGCCGTGTACTTCTTTCTTCTTTGCAGGGCGCAGCGTGTGTTTCCGTCAAGTTTTCCGGTGTGCAGCACGAGTTCACCACCATAGAAGGCGTACTTGAAGACGTTACAGATATTATACTGAACGTGAAACAAATACGCTTTGCCATGGATACGGAGGAACCGCAGCGTCTGACCCTTTCCGTTTCCGGAACAGGCACTGTGACTGCTGCTGGCATTAAATGCACACAGCATGTAGAAGTGCTGAACCCGGAACTGCACCTGTTCACAGTAACTTCGCCCCTTGAGCTTGAAATTGAATTAGAAGTACGTATGGGGAAAGGCTATGTGCCTGCTGATATGCATGAAGGGCTCGGCGAGGACATTGGGCTGATTGCCCTTGACGCCAGCTTTGCTCCTGTACGGAAAGTGGCATACACAGTTGAGCAGGCTCGTGTTGGGCAAATGACCAACTACGACAAGCTCCTTCTTGAAGTTTGGACCGATGGGTCTGTTAGCCCTGAAGACGCTTTGTCTTATAGTGCTAAGATACTGAAAGACCAGCTTACTGTGTTCATTAACTTTGATGAGGGCATTTCTGCCGCTGCGGAAGGAAGCAGCAGCGGCGTGAGCGAACTGAACGAAAACCTGTTCAAGTCCATTGACGAGCTTGAGCTTTCTGTTCGCGCTACCAATTGCCTGAAAAGCGCCAACATTACGCTGGTAGGCGAAATTGTACAGCGCCACGAGGCTGACATGCTGAAGACGAAGAACTTTGGCAAGAAGTCTTTGGATGAAATCCGCCGTGTGCTGGATGAAATGAGCCTTGATTTCGGCATGAAGTTGGATAACTTCGAAAAGAAATATCAGGAATGGAAGAGGAAGCAGCAAAATGAGACATAAGAAAGCAGGCCGGAAGTTCAACAGAACGCCCTCCCATAGAAAGGCACTGTTAAAAAACCTTGCTATCGCACTGGTAAAAAATGGGCGTATTACAACTACCCTTGCCAAGGCTAAAACCCTTCGCGGCGTTGTTGAACCCCTTATTACCCTTGCGCTTCGCAACGACGTTCACGCAAGACGCCAAGCCTATGCAACTCTTGGTGACAGAACCCTTGTTGCCCGTCTTTTTGACGAGATTGGTCCGCTGTTTACCTCCACAGGTGGTTACACCCGTGTAGTTAAGCTTGCTCAGCCACGCAAGGGCGATGCTGCCCCTCTAGCCATTATTGAGTTTGTAAAGCAGCCTGCCGCCAAAAGTGAAGCAGGGGCAGAGGCGAAAGAAGAGGCTTAGTCTTAAGCGCTTTTCAAAAATGAAAGGGCCCTGCGGGGCTCTTTCATTTTACACTCCCTGAACAGGGCAGGGTGAAAAAGGGCAGGCTCAGTGAGCTTGCTTGACAGCAGCCATTATATGGTTTAAATAGTCCTGCTTTGTTTTGAACACCTATGATAATACCGGAGGAGCATAATGCCCACCATTAATCAGCTCATTCGTAAAGAGCGCAAGGCAATTTTGAAGCGCAAGAAGACTCCTGCTCTTCAAGAATGCCCGCAGCGGCGCGGCGTGTGCACTCGCGTGTATACAACAACGCCGAAGAAGCCAAACTCTGCGTTGCGTAAAGTTGCCCGCGTTCGCTTGACCAACGGCCTTGAAGTGACAGCTTACATTCCTGGTGAAGGTCACAACCTTCAAGAGCACTCCGTGGTAATGATCCGCGGTGGCCGGGTAAAAGACCTTCCTGGTGTCCGCTACCACATTGTGCGTGGCACCCTTGATACCGCCGGTGTGGCGGATCGTCGTAAAAGCCGCTCCAAGTACGGTGCCAAGCGTCCTAAATAAGGAGTTATTCCATGCCGCGTAAAGGTCCAGTTCCAAGAAGAGAAGTGCTGCCTGATCCTATTTATAATAGCCGTCTTGTAGCTCGTTTCATTAACCGTCTCATGTATAACGGCAAAAAAGGCGTTGCAGAAAAAATTCTGTACGGTGCCCTTGCCCAGCTTGGCGAAAAAACCAATGATGAGCCTTTGAAGGCTTTTGAAAAGGTTGTTGAAAACGTTAAGCCCCAGTCTGAAGTTAAAGCTCGCCGCGTTGGCGGTGCTACGTACCAAGTGCCTATGGATGTGCGCCCTGACCGCCAAATTTCCCTTGCACTTCGCTGGCTTATTTCTTACTCCCGTGCACGCGGTGAGAAAGGTATGGTTAACAAACTCACTGCTGAGTTTCTTGATGCATACAACAGCCGTGGTGGTGCAGTGAAAAAACGTGAAGATACCCACCGTATGGCCGAAGCAAACAAAGCCTTCGCCCATTACCGTTGGTAGCCGGGAGTTGAAGAGTGTCCAGACAAACCTCACTTCAAAATCAGCGTAACTTCGGCATCATGGCTCACATTGATGCTGGCAAGACCACTACAACTGAACGGATTTTGTATTACACCGGTGTTTCCCATAAAATTGGCGAAACACACGATGGTGCAGCCACCATGGACTGGATGGCCCAGGAGCAGGAGCGCGGTATTACCATTACCTCTGCTGCCACAACATGCTTTTGGAAAGATCACCGTCTGAATATCATTGACACCCCTGGGCACGTTGACTTCACAATGGAAGTGGAACGTTCCCTGCGCGTGCTTGATGGTGCCATTGCTGTTTTTGATGCTGTGGCTGGTGTTGAGCCACAGAGCGAAACCGTTTGGCGCCAGGCAAACAACTACGGTGTTCCCCGTCTTTGCTTTGTAAACAAGATGGACCGTGTTGGTGCGAACTTCTTCCGTTGTGTTGATATGATTCGCGACCGCCTGAAAGCAAAGCCGGTTGTGCTCCAAATTCCCATCGGCGCAGAAGACCTTCTTGAAGGTGTTGTGGACTTGGTTACCGAGCAGGCCATTGTGTTTGATAAAAGCACAAAAGGCAAAGAGCTTGTGGTAACTGCAGTACCAGACGACCTGAAAGAAAAGGTTGCTGAAATGCGTGCTGTGCTGTTGGACTCCGTTGCTGAAGAAGATGAGGTTTTGCTGGAAAAATATCTTGGTGGTGAAGAGCTTACCGTCGAAGAAATTCAAACCTGCATTCGTCGCGCAACCATTGGCCAGAAAATTGTCCCTGTTCTTTGCGGTTCTGCCTTCCGTAACCTTGGTGTGCAGCCTTTGCTGGATGCTGTGGTAGCTTACCTGCCTTCCCCGCTTGATATTGAGCAGATGGTAGGTATAAACCCTGATAAGGAAGAAGAAGAAATTGTTTGCCACAGCGATGACAATGAACCCCTTGCAGGGCTTGTGTTCAAGCTGTTTTCCGACCCCTACATCGGGCACCTTTCCTTCTTCCGTATCTATTCCGGGATGCTTGAGTCTGGCCAAACTGTGCTGAACACAACCACCGGGAAAAAAGACCGTGTTGGTCGTTTGCTGCAGATGCATGCCAACAAGCGCGAAGAAGTGAAATGGGCCGGCGCAGGCGACATTGTTGCTATTGTTGGTTTGAAGCAGGTTTCCACAGGCGATACCATTTGTTCCGTTGATCGCCCTGTGAAGCTTGAGTCCCTCAATATTCCCGAGCCAGTAATTGAAGTGGCCATTGAGCCCAAAACAAAAGCTGACCGTGATGCCCTTTCTGCTGCACTCAACAAGCTTGCCAAAGAAGATCCTTCCTTCCGCGTAAAAGGTGACGAAGAAACCAACCAGACTCTGATTGCTGGTATGGGCGAATTGCACCTTGAAATCATTGTTGACCGCCTTACCCGCGAATTCAACGTGAACGCCAACGTTGGGAAACCACAGGTTGCCTACCGCGAAACCATTTCCAAGCCTGGCAAGTCTGACATGAAGTATGCCAAGCAGTCTGGTGGTCGCGGTCAATACGGCCATTGCGTCATTGAAATCGAGCCGAACTTTGAAAAAGGGTACGAGTTTGTGAACAGCATCAGTGGTGGTGTTATTCCTAAGGAATACATTCCTGCCATTGATAAAGGGATTCAAGACGCCCTGAAGAGCGGTGTGGTTGCTGGCTTCCCCGTAGTAGACGTGAAGGTAACCCTGACATTCGGTTCCTACCACGAGGTAGACTCCTCCGAACAGGCCTTCTACATTGCTGGTTCCATGGCTATTAAAGAAGCTATGCAAAAAAGCGGCCCTGTGCTGCTTGAACCCATCATGGATGTGGAAGTTGTTACCCCAGACGACTATGTTGGCGAAGTTATGGGCGACTTGAACAGCCGCCGGGGCCGTGTACAAAGCATGGAAGCCCGCGTCGGTTCACAAAGCGTTCGCGCCCAGGTGCCGCTTTCTGAAATGTTCGGGTATGCAACGGACCTTCGTTCCAAAACACAAGGCCGTGCTAACTTTACCATGCAGTTCCATCACTACGAACGTTTGCCTGCAAACCTTGCAGAAGACGTTGTGAAGAAGAAAAACTAATCCTTTTTTTCTCTTCTAATAAAGCGCGCCGCAGCAATGTGGCGCGCTTTTTGTATTACTAAGAGGATAGCATGTTTTAGGGCAAGTTTTGCCTCGGTAAGAACCAAGGCAGAGTCTTGCCCATGAATTCCGTTGACTCTTATTGGTGCCCCGTTCCATTGCCCAGGCATTGAACTCACCATCAATCTTTTTTTGTCATTGAGGTATACAATGGCGTATCATGATTTTCCCTGGCAAAAAGGTTCTTCAAACAGCTTTCATAAACTTCTCTCCCTTTCCCTTCCTGTATTACAGGGCAAACGGGTGCTCGATGTTGGCTGTAATGAAGGCTATTTCTGCGGCTGGGCTGCATTCCAGAAGGCATCTTATGTACACGGCATTGATTATAGCCCGCAATTTATTGCCAATGCCAAGGCATGGTTCCCTTCGTGTTCCTTTTCCTGCTCAGACTGGAATTCTCTTGGCTCCCGCATGTATGACGTTATTTTATGCCTTTCCGCCCTGCATTATGCGCCGGACCAGGAAGCGTTTATTCACAGGCTAATGGAACGGCTTGACCCCAGCGGTGTACTTGTTTTGGAAATCGGGGTGGTTGAAAGTGAGGAAGACTCCTTTGTTCCTGTAAAAAGAGCCATGCGACAAGGGGAATATGATATTCGCCTGTTCCCTACGTTTGCCAAAGTTTCCAGCATGCTGGCTTCCTATGCCTTTAAATATATGGGGCCCAGTGTACAGCAGGCAGGTGACCCATTAGGCCGCCACGTGTTCCATGTGCAGCACAAGCGGCCCCTGGCTGTGTTGTTCATGGACGCCCATTATTCGGGTAAAAGCAGTGTTGCCAGCGCGCTCTTACGCCCCGAAATCCCGCGAATATTCGGCGAGGCACTGTACCACAAGATAGCTGATGGCGGCGTTGCCACGAGTGATGCCTTGAAAGCCCATATGGTGTTTGTGGAAGGGACCCGGCACATGATTCCCCCGCAAATTACACGTGCCATTGCTGCAAGTGGCCTGCTCCCAGAGTTTGTGCGCTTATGCTGTTCATTGGCTGGTGGAAAGGATTTTGTGCTGGAACAGTATATTCCAGAAGAATATCGCCTTGAGGTGGCTGGCGTTTGCCAAGATGCAGGTTTTTTCGTGGTGGATGTGGCTTTGTTCTCTGCTTATGGAGGTAGGAACTGGGTCACTAAACGCCCGCCCTATGCCCATTATCTAGCCTATAGCAAGTATCTTGAACGACAATACCTGATAGATGAAGAAGCGTACCTTGCGGCAAACCCGGATGTGGCGCAAGCCGTGGCTGATGGGGCAATGCCCAGCGCCAGCTACCATCACTGGTATTTTGGTAAAGAGCAAAAACGCAGGCTCCGTCCAGGCCAGTAGCTTTTCTCACTTTTCTGCCATAAGCAAGCGCCGCAGTTCCCCGTTCAAAGAGATCTGCGGCGCTTCTGTTATTGCAGGTATGGTGAGTACGGCCGCATGTTGCTTGCGCGGCCTCTATTTCTATTGCTCTCTCCTCATTCCTTAATGGGCATCGGCCCAGGTGTGGCCAATGCCAGCTTCAACCAGCAGGGGCACAGAAAGGGTTTCGCTCCCTGGGGTGACAGCCTCCATTAGCTCTGCCAGGCGCTTTGCTGCGGGTTCGGCGTTGTGCGGGGCAACCTCCAGCAGCAATTCGTCGTGTATTTGCAAGAGCAGGCGTGCTTCCAGTGCTGCAAGCGCGGCATCGTTTTCCACGGCAATCATGGCCAGTTTAATAATGTCTGCTGCGCTGCCCTGAATGCGGGTGTTAATGGCCTGGCGCCGGGCCTGAGAACGTAGCTGGTTGTTGCTTGAAACCAGGTCAGGGGTAAGCCTGCGCCGCCCTGCCATGGTGGCTACAAACCCATTTTCCCGCGCTTCTTCTTCTATAGAGTCATAAAACTCTTTCAGGCGCTGGAATCTGGCAAAATAGCGCTCTATAAATTCTTTGGCTTCTTTCATGGGGATTTGCAATTCAGCCGCCAGTTTTTGCGCCCCCATGCCATAAATAAGGCCAAAGTTAATAGTTTTGGCATTACGCCGCTGGTCTGGCGTCACTTCCTGCAAGGGGGTGTCAAACAGTAAGCCAGCAGTGCGGGTGTGAATGTCTTCATTGTTTCTGAAGGCTGAAAGCAGGGTCGCGTCTTGGGAGAGGTGTGCAAGTACCCGCAGCTCAATTTGCGAATAATCAGCACACACAAGCACTTTTTCCGGAGCTGCAATAAAACATGCCCGCATGCGGCTACCAAAGGCGCCGCGCACAGGAATATTCTGCATGTTGGGGTTGCTGGAAGAAAGTCTGCCTGTTGCCGTGGCTGTTTGGTTAAATGTGGTGTGTATGCGGCCTGCGGCATCTGCCAGGCGTGGCAGGGGTTCAAGGTAGGTCGACCGCAATTTTTCCAGCTTGCGGTATTCCAGCAGCGAGTTGATGATGGGGTGCTTTCCCTGGAGTTTTTCCAGTGCTTCCTGCGAGGTGGACATGGCCCCCCCCTTTGTTTTGCCTGCCTTGGGCAGAGCCAGGCTGGTAAACAGCACATCGGCCAGTTGTTGGCTGGAACGAATATTAAAGGGGAATCCAGCCTGTTGGTAAATACGTAGGGTAAGCTGTTCTAGGTTTTGCTGCACTTCCTGTAAAAAGTCGCTGAAGGCAGTTGTATCCAGGGTAATGCCCCGTTCTTCCATGCGGGCCAGAACAGGCACCAGGGGCATTTCCAAGCCAGTAAAAACAGGCATCAGGTCCAGGGCCAGCAATTGTTCTTGCAGGTATTCTGCCAGGTCCAGGGCCAGCAAGCCAGGGGCTTCTTCCACTGTATGCAGGCTGGCGCTTTGCTCGGCATAGCGGTGAACAAGTTGGGTAAAGTCATAGGTACGTTCTTCCGGGCTGAGCAAATATGCGGCCAGGGAAAGGTCGAACCATGGAAGCGTGGCAACGCCGTTCAAGGTAAAATATGTGGTACACAGGGCTTTGGTATCTGCCCCCAGAACGTGTGCGCTGCTTTCGTGCAGCCATTGGGCCAGGTCGTGTGCAGGGCCGGTATATATTCGCTGCCATGTTGTGGAAGCCACCAGCATATGCTCCCCCTGGGGCAACAGGGCAATGCGCTTGCCTGTTTGTGGCAGTTGAGCTGTGGTACTGGCAATTGCAACAGTAACAGGTACCACAGGGGCCGCAGGAGGTGCAGAAGCCATGTCCAGCAGGCTACCTTGGCCCATGGGTTGCTGGGCCGGGGCGTGGCCGGGGGAAGGCTGCGCCCCATGGGAAGCAGGAGCGGCTAAGAGCAGTAGCCCCTGTTCTTGTCCGCCAGCGGTTCCCCGGCGCGAAGTTGCCTTGCTTTTGGTGCTGTGTTTTTGTCTTGTTTCTTCTTGTGAGGCAAAGGGGTCTTGTTCCGCAAGAGGGGAGGTTACTGGCCCAAAAAGGCCAGTGCGTTCCATGGAAGCCACTTCCCGCATGAGAGAGCGCAACTCATATTCCTGTAAAAAGTCGAGCAGCTTGTGCATGTCTGGTTGACGAACGCTCAAATCTTCCAGAGTTGGTTCTGTACACACATCCGTTCGCAGGCGTGTGAGTTCTCGGTACATGAAGCACACGTCGTGCATGCCTGCAAAGCGAGCCTGCACTTTGGCTGGCAAGGAAGCCAACCCTGCAAACAGTGTTTCCAACGTGGGGAATTTATCAATAATGCCCTGGGCCGTTTTGGGGCCAACCTGCGGGACCCCTGGAATATTGTCGCTACTATCGCCAATAATAGCCTGGTAGTCTGGCCAGGAATCTGGCTGCATGCCTGTTTCTTCAATGAACGAAGCCAGGGTGGTGACGCGTTCATCTTTACTGGCCGGGTCCCACATTACCACCTGCTGGTGCAGGCATTGCTTCAGGTCTTTATCCGCCCCCACAATAACCACAGGCTGTTGTTCACGAAAGCGGCAGGCCAAGGAAGCGATGTAGTCATCCGCCTCAAAACCGTTGGCTACAATCAAGGGCACGCCCAAGAGTTCCATAAGTGCCTTGATGGGCTCTATTTGGGCCACAAGCGGTTCTGGTGTGGCTGAACGGTGGGCCTTGTATGCTTCAAAAAGATCTTTACGGAAAGTAGGCCCTTTGCCGTCCAGAACAAACGCAAAGTGCTTGGGGCGTTCTTCCCGCAGCATCTTAAGAAGAATACGGGTTACTATGTACAGGGCGTTGGTGGGGAAGCCATCAGACCGGGCCATGTTCTGAAAAGCATAATACCCCCGGTATACAAAAGCGGAGCCATCCATGAGGTAGAGTGGTTCGCCTGCCAAGCCAAGCCGTTTGCGTAAAGACATAATACGTTCCTTGGGAAAAGTGAGTGAGCGTGTTGAGTACCCTTAAATGGGAACGCAACTTTTGGCAATGCGCAAGGGTGGGTTTGTGGCGATACTGGCAGGAAATGGTGGCTCAGGGGTAATTTATTGCTGCTGTATGCTGGAAGGGGTGGCCACTGGCTGGTTCAGAGTTTGGCCCAGAGGTTGAACAGGGTAGTCTTGCCAGGGCATTGCTGCCTCTTGGGGGGTAGGAGTGGCCCCAGGCTGGTGCGCGGCTTCTGGGCACTCCTGTGCGGTTTGCTGGGGTTGTTGGTGTATTGATTGTTGCGTTGTCTGGAGGGGGACTTCAGCCCCCGGCACTGGCAGGTTACGTACCCCGGAAAGTATTTTGTCTACCAGGGCATCCATAATGGCCCCGCCGGAATAGCCTGCCGTGGCAACAATAGCCGACTTTATGGAGGGACTTAGGTCAATGTCCTGCAACAGCAGGTGCACCACAACCCCTGTGAAGCCGGAAATGATAATGCCCCCGGAAAATTGCTTCCAGGAGGTTGCGCCAAAACGGCATGCTCGTGCCAGCCCGCCCAGCATGGCAAGCATGGCAGGGGCGGCAATGGCTTCTATAAGGGTGTTGATATCACGCATCATGGGAAGTTCCTTCAGGGTTGTGCTGCTTTGGCTTGAAATCTGTTTGTATGCCAAGCCGTGGCATGGCGCGGTTGTGCAATAGTCGTCATTCATTCCAACAGGGCTGCAATATCAGCCGCGGGGCTATTGGGTGTTCTGGTCCTTATAGCTGGCATAGGCTTGTGCAAGGCGTTGGTGGTAGGCATTCTGGGCATAACCGGGGCCGTTATAGGCGCGGGCAAAGGCTGTCCAGTTATGTGAGGCAAGGTGCCCAGCCAGGCCGTGTGTTTTCACAAATTGCACAAAAGCGGCAAGGTGCTCTTCTTCCCCTTTATGCATGGCAGTGACAAAGGCACCAACCGTGGCAAAACCGCATGCCCTGTGGTTGTGCCCCATAATTTGAAATAACCCCCATGAGGCTGAACACAGAGCCGCTTCTTCATGAATGCTCCGTGCTGTGGTAAGGCGACCCCATTCCCCAGTGCTGGTGCTGTAGTGCGCTTTTGTCCAGTGAGGAAACACAAGGCTTGGGTAGGCCTTGCAAAGGCTAGCTACATTTTCTCCCCGCATGATGAGCTGACGGTAGAAAATGTGTCCTTCAAAAAGAACGGTAGGGCGGTCATCTGGTAAGAAACCGCGTCCTGTACTTTCCACACGCAGCACGGCCTGCACCGCAGGGGCATCGCATTGCAGTTGTTTTGCCGCAGTTCGAATGTGGGGCATGGTAAGGCTGTTTGGCATCAAAACTCTCCTTATGTGTTTGATGCCAGCCTAGGGGGGCTTTTGCCGGGGGGGGGAGGGAAGCTGGGAGGAAGAGGAGGGTGATGTAGGGGGCCTTGCAACGCTTGACGGCCATTAGCGTGACCTAGTTATTGCAATAAAAAACCCCTGCTGGGCAGGGGGGAGCAAGGGGAAAGCACGATTGGGGGCTGCGTGGCTATTGCCCCGTCAATCGCCACAGGTGTAGGGTCATGTATTCAGCAGAGTAGCCTCCTTTTTCGTTTATGACGATGGGGGCCCCGTATTCGTGCCACTGGCGAATTTTTTCACGGCTCACTCCAAATGCAGCCTGAATTTCTGCCAATGAACGCAGGGGAGTGGGTTGCATCACTACAGTGATACCTTCAATGGACTGTGCGCAGTTATTTTGTGCGGGGGCACGCTTGGCAACGGTTCGTACCATGGGGGAAGCTCCTTGGGGAATTGGATAGTGCTGGGTATGCATCATGCAGGTTCTGGTTGTGTGATACACGTCCCACGGTGAATGCACCACTCTGGCAAGGTATGCTTCTGCTGGGTCTCTCGTAGCTCTTTGGGCAGCGTGTCTTTGTCAATAATCCGCTTGGGACTTTTTACAAAGAGTTGGCTCTCTAAATGAAAAATGCCCTTCTTCCTGCTTTTCGAGGAGAAGGGCATTTTGGGGAACTGTTATTCAGCGGTTTTCCTGCTATACAACGCAGTTTCTTCCCTGCTCTTTTGCCTTATATAAATTTGCATCTGCCCGTTTAATCAGGTCTTCCAGGCTTTCGGGAATTTCAGATTCCTGCAAGGCAGCAACACCAAAGCTGGCCGTAACGGTGCTGCGTATTCCTTCTTCTTCAAAGGGGTGCTGGCTTATGACATTACGAATAAATTCTGCTTTTGCCTGGGCTCCCTTTAAAGGAGTGTCAGGCAGTAAAATACAAAATTCTTCTCCCCCATAGCGGCATAACCAGTCTGTTTTCCGCAAGTTTTGCACACATAAGGCAGCCGTTGTACGCAATACATAATCGCCATAGGGGTGGCCATAGCTGTCGTTGAGTCGTTTGAAAAAGTCCAGGTCAAACATGATGACACTTAAAGGGGCTCTTGTGCGCCATGCCTGTTCAAGGGTAAGCTGCCCGCGCTGAAAGAAAAAGCGCCTGTTGTAGACTCCTGTAAGGGGGTCACGGTTGGCCTGTACTTCCAGTTCATTTACAATGTTTTTAAAAGAAGTGATGTTGTAAATGGTAATGCTGTAGCCCAGCAGCTTGCCCCGGGCATTTACGCGGTTTATGGAAACATTATAGGTGCGCAATGTGCCGTCATAACTGCGGGTAAATTCTTGTTGCACACCGTCATTGGCACTGAATGCGCTGGCAGTAAAAGGCAAAAAGGCCATGGCGTCCAGGTGCTGGCCTATGGGTGTTTTTTCCAGTTCGGGAAACAGCACCTTGCTGGTTCTGTTACTCATCATATAGGTGCCATCCTGGTCAAACAGCAGTACCCCTTCAAGCATATTTTCCACCACATTATCTTTAATGATGGAAGAAAAGTTTTGCATGCCATACCGCTGCATGGTGAAAAAAAGCAACAGCAGGGTAAAGACCAGCCCAAAGGGAGTGATGTCTACCACCCGTGAACCGATGAGCAGTAAAAATGTGCCTGTGGTGAAAAAGGGAATCAGGCCGGAAACCAAAAAAAGGGATGCCTGTTTGCGAAAACGCGGAGTTCCGTGGCGGTATTGCTGCACAATGGTAAGAATACCAGCGACGTTTATGCCGAATTGATAGAACAGGCGGTAGGGGTTAAGTGGCCCGGGAATAAAGCCAAGCTGGCTAATGGCTGGTTCGCCATAAAATTGTATGCCGGTGAACAGTAGGCTGTTACTTTCCCAGGTGTAGGCAAGATAGGCGAAAAAAATGGGCACTACCAGCATGGCCAGCATGGTACTATTTTTTAACGGCTTGCCGCAATATTCCCTAACGGAAAAAAACCAGATGGTAGGGATGAAGGGAACACCAAGGTAGGTGATGCGCATAGCCACTTTTGCGGCGTCATAGGTAGTGCTGACAACTTCAAAAAAGTTGCCCAGCAGGTAGAATACCACGGCCAGGGCCAGCAAGCTGAAGTAGAGCGATTTAAGCGTATCTCGCTTGAAGATTGAAGCAACACAAACTGCAATTGCCCCCAAGGCGGCTAAACCGGAAAGAATGACCATAAAATTGGAACCCTGTTTATAATGATCCCCTGTAGGCAATAAAAAATTGCGCCGGGGGCTAGAGTGTGGGTTTATGCGAAAGTAGAGATTATGATACAGTATTCAGGCCGTTTGCAGCAAGCTTTTTTGTACGTCTGGCTTTTACTAATTTTAGAAGAAATGATGCCGCAGGAACGCAGGTGCAGCCATTGACTGCAAGGGGGAAGGGGAGGGCGTAAATTGACAAAGGCTATGGGCTGTGTAAAGTATAATAGAACAGGGAGGCATGCCGCTTTCTAGTGGACGCTGCGCGGGCACCCGCGAAGCGTGCCGTTTTTTTTATTATACCAGATTGTTACTTTGATAACCCAATGCGCTACTTGATAAATCAATGTATACTTTCAAAGTTACAATGCTCTGGGGATGTGACTATGTTTGAAACTGATACAGTGCTTTATGCATTTGGGCTTACGCTCCTCGCGGGGCTTTCCACTGGAATAGGCTCTGGCATTGCTTTTTTTACCCGGCAAACAAACACCCGCTTTCTTTCCCTCGCTCTGGGTTTTTCAGCCGGGGTCATGTTGTATGTCTCTTTTGTAGAAATATTCCCCAAGGCACGGGCAGCACTGGGGGCAGAAATTGGCCCAGACCTTGCTTACTGGTATACGGTGGCGGGTTTTTTTGGTGGTCTTCTTCTTATTGCCGGCATAGACAAATTCGTGCCGGAGTATGAAAACCCGCACATGTTGCATTCCGTGGAAGAAATGGATTCCGGGGTAGAGCAGTTGCCCAAAAATGAAGGGCATGACTTTGCAAAATTGAAGCGAACAGGCATGATGGCAGCCCTGGCCATTGCCATTCACAACTTTCCAGAAGGGCTGGCAACACTCACTGCCGCGCTTACAGACCCGGAACTTGGGTTTGCCATTGCGGTGGCCGTGGCCATACATAATATCCCAGAAGGCATAGCCGTTTCAGTGCCCCTTTTTTATGCCACAGGAAGCCGTAAAAAGGCTTTTTTCCTTTCATTGCTTTCTGGCTTGGCAGAACCTGTGGGGGCAATGGTGGGCTATTTTCTCCTTATGCCGTTTTTCTCTCCGGCAGTGTTTGGCGTCCTTTTTGCTTCAGTTGCAGGCATTATGGTGTTCATTTCCCTGGACCAGCTTTTGCCCGCAGCAGAAGAATATGGTGAACATCATCTTTGCACCTATGGCCTGGTTGCTGGCATGGCTGTTATGGCGTTTTCCCTTCTTTTGTTGGAGTAAGCGCGGGCTGTTTCCCTTGCCTTACAAAATGTAAATTTTGGGTAACCGGTGAATACAATAAACCGCCACAGGCACAAGGCCTTGTGGCGGTTTATTGGTGTAAAGGGCATAAGTATTGAGGGATTGCGCTTACGCGGGGTGCTTATTTAAGCCAGCGGGCAAGGCAAGTGAAGAGCTCAAGTGCATTAATTGGCTTGGTTATATGGTCATTCATGCCAGCGTGAAGGCTTTTTTGCTTGTCTTCCTGCATGGCGTGGGCTGTCATGGCAACAATTGGCAGCGAAGCAAACCGTATTTGCTCCCGAATCTTTTTGGTGGCAGTTAAGCCATCCATTTCAGGCATCTGAATATCCATAAGTACCAGGTCAAACGGTTGTTGTTCCAGGGCACGAATGGCTTCGGCTCCATTATTGGCAATGTGCAGACCAAGGCCATACTGGGTGAGCAAATCTTCTGCCACCATTTGGTTCAGGTCATTGTCCTCGGCCAGCAGGATACGTTTTCCTGAAAGCCCTTGGGTGAGTTGGTGGATACGGTTGTCTTCCTCTTGCCTGCCTGACCTGTGCAACATGTTGCCAAAAGCACGAATTATACTTTCATATAAGGAGGACTGAGAAAGAGGGTTGTGTAGCACAGCATGAATGGGTTCTTCTGCTTCCAGGGGGTTTGCTTCCCTGGCCAGGGCCATGATGATGGGAACAACGTGTGGCTGGCCAGCTACCAGTTGTTCTGCGATAGTATGCAGGGAGCCTTTCAATTTATCGCTGATGAAAATAAGGGAAAACTCACCAGCCCCGGTGCTTATGGGTAACGACTGCACCACGGCAAGGCTGGTCGCCAGCACAACCTGCTGGCAGCCAAATGAATGCAGCAGCTCACGCAGTAGCGCTCCTTCTGCTCCATCAGGGCTAAGTATAAGTATTTTGAGCTCTCCCAGTCCCCCCATGGTGGTGCCGGAAGAATTTTCCACTATGGGGAAACGGGCTGTAAAGTGGAATGTGGAACCTTGCCCAAGGGTACTTTCACACCGAATATCGCCCCCCATGAGGGTGACAAGATTTTTGCAAAGAGTAAGGCCCAGCCCGGCACCCCCGTAGCGACGTGTTGCAGTTGTGTCTGCCTGGTAGAAAGCGTCGAAGAGTGTCACCATATGTTCTTTGGAAATGCCAATTCCACTATCTTGTACAGAAAAGTGAAGGGTTCTCTCACCATTACACTCTTCTTTTATGGACACCTCCATGGTTATGGTGCCCTTGTCCGTAAATTTTATAGCGTTGGTCAGTAGGTTGGTGAGCACCTGGTTAAGCCGCAAAGGGTCGCCCAAATAGCAAATGCCTGTGGGGGTGGCAATGTTCATGGTCAGATGCAAGTTCTTTTCTGTGGCGCTGGCGTGAACCATGTCGTGTGCTCGGACCATAATGTCTTCAACGCTAAAGGGAATATGCTCCATTTCAAGCTTGCCGGAATCCACCTTGGAAAAGTCGAGAATATCGTTGATGGTGTGGAGCAGGGCCTTGGAGGCAAAATCAATTTTATCAAGATAGTTGCGTTGCTTTTCCGAAAGCTCGGTACGCAGCACAAGGTGCATAATACCCATAATGGCATTCATGGGTGTTCTAATTTCATGGCTCATGTTGGCTATAAAGTCGCCCTTTGCTTTGTTCGCTTGCTGTGCCTCCAGGGCAAGGGTGCTGGCCTTGGAGGCTGCCATGGCAAAATTTGTGTTGGCTTCTTCAAGGGCTTCGTTGGCTTGCCGTAAACGATCATTTGCTTCATGAACTTCAGTAATATCCAGGCTGGTCCCATTGGTTTCAATAATGTTGCCGGCAAGATCAAATACAGACTTTGCTGAGGTACGCATCCAGCGCAGGCTACCGTTTTTGTGCAGCATTTGGATGCTGATTTCCTTGAACACGGGAGAAGCGTTTTGCAGGAAAGGATTATGAGTATATTGGGAAGCATTGGCCAAAAGCACACGCCAGTCTTTGCCAATCAGTTCCTGAGGGGCATAACCAAGAACGGATTGAACCCTTTCAGAAATGTAGGCGATACGATGTTGGCTATCCAGTGTCCATAAAACTTCGCCCGTGGCTTCTGCAACATTGTAAAATCGCTGTTGTGATTGCAAAAGCGCCTGGTTGACAAGGCGTTTGTGAATGGCTGTTCCCACCAGGGTACCTGCTGCACGCAAAATACTTTCTTCAGGTTCGCTCCACATGTGTTCTGAATGGCAGTTGTCAAAACCAATAAATCCCCACAGTTCACCATGAAAAAAAATGGGTGCTGTAAGAATGGAAATGATGCCCTGTGGAGAAAGCTGTTCCTGTTCTTCCCAGGGCATGTTTCGCACCAGGTTGTTTACACAGTGTCCTGCAATAAAAGTGGGAATCCATGTGGGGATAGCTTCAGAAACGGGCCTGTTGGTGCAAATTTCGCTGTCTTGTTGTGGTTCTGCGCCCACGGACCACTCATAAAGTTGCGTGGTGTGCAGTTCAGGGTTCACTGATGGGTTTGGGCTGGGGTGGATGCTCCATATATACACTCTGTCAACGTTGGTTGCTTCGCCAAGCAAGCCCAAAACCTGATTAATAACTACATCAAAATTATCTTCTTCAGAAAGAAGCAACTGTGCGGCTTTGCTTGTTACTTGGAGCAGAACATCGCGCCGGGCCAAATCTTCAACAAGTTTTGCAGAGTCTTGTGTGCTTTGGGAGAGAAAAATCGCAGTAACTTCTTGCTGTTCATTCAGTAATGGGTGCGCTGTTAGGGTGAGCTGCCTCGCTCCTACAGGAAATTCAGCTTGATTGTTGAACGAGATAGGCTGTTTCTGGGCAATACATTGTGCAAATACCGCTTTATACTCTGTGGCAATAGCTGAAGGCAATGCTGAAAATAAATTCGATCCAATGATACTGCTTCGTTTTTTCATGAACAGACTTGCCATATCTTCTGTACAGGAAAGAAAAATACCCTCTGTTGTGTGCAGTGAGTAAAGTCCTGCCAGAGTGTTCATGATGCAGTGAGCATTGGATGCCTGAAAAAGTGGGGCCCAGCTATACATAATGTTGCTCCTCCGTGAAGCAGAAAAACCGCATGGAGTTGAGTGGAATAGTCACTCGAGAAAGAAGCAATACTGGATTTGACATAGAAGAGCTTGAGACAAAAACAATAATGCTGTTCTTGGCTGTAACTTACTCAATAAATAGATATAAAGCAAGGTGACAACATTGTGAAAACGTGAATGGTTATGGAGTACTATTGTCTGAAATGTATATAAACTTGGCAATTAATGCTAGCGTACGTAATGAATAACCTAGGGTGAAGGCAACTCCCTTCCTTTATGGCCAATAAAAAAGCCCCCTGGCCGCGTTTGGCAGACAGGGGACCAATATGGAGTCGGGAGTATTGCCATGGAGGCTTATGTTAACATCTTC
>NZ_AUCY01000016.1 GCF_000430005.1 Desulfovibrio cuneatus DSM 11391 | reverse complement strand
GGTATTGTCAGCCGTTTCCAGCTGGTATCCCGATCTCGTGGGTAGATTATCCACGCGTTACTCACCCGTGCGCCGCTAATCCAGGAGCAAGCTCCCTTCATCGCTCGACTTGCATGTGTTAGGCACGCCGCCAGCGTTCAATCTGAGCCAGAATCAAACTCTCCAGTTAATAAAAACTGTAGCGTCGATCTTGCCGATCAACAAACTAGCTGAATCTCTGTTGAACTCCCAATTACTCGGGAATTCGTTTTTCCTTCCATTCGCTCTTCACTTGTCAATGAACCCCACGGTCAACCGTGGTTCATGCCGCTCGTGTTCCTTGCGGCGAAGCGGGAATATGCACCCACTCGGCCTTGTTGTCAACATCTTTTTTTTTAATTTCTTAAAAAACTTTTTCGACAACCTGCTGGAATCACTCCCGGCACGCCACCCGTTTCCGTGCGGCGAAATGAGAAGATGTATTGAAAACTTCAAAATGTCAAGTGGAAGTTTTCAATACATCAAAAAAAATGGCAATATCAAAGCCTTCCCGGCTTGAAGCTTTGGGGCAGCTAATAGATTTTGCTAACGAAGTTTTGCCAGTGCAGTGGTCTGCCTGCCATTTACAGGGATTTTTTTGACCCTTGCTGTGCGATGGAGGCACCACATGGAGCTAAGAAACCGTCGGTCCGTTAACGCAAAAACTTAGTTATCCTCACGGAATTGTTCTGCAATAGCGATGAACTGGCTATTGATTTTGACAAAGGCATCCACAACTTCTGGCTGGAAATGGGTTCCTCTGCCTTCAAGAATAATGTTCATGGCAGTTTCGTGGGGGATAGCGTCTTTGTAAATACGTTTGGTAATAAGGGCGTCGTACACGTCTACCAGGGCCATAATGCGGGCAGAAAGAGGAATTTCTTCACCTTTAAGAGCACATGGGTAGCCGTTTCCGTCCCATTTTTCATGGTGACAGTAGGCAATATCGCGTGCAGCCACAAGGAAACTTTCCGGCACGTCCAAGCTTTTTTCGGCAGCAATAATAGCATCCCTGCCATAAATGGTGTGCCGTTTCATTTCTTCAAATTCTTCTGGGGTCAGCCTGCCAGGTTTAAGCAGAATCCTGTCAGGCACACCCACTTTGCCAATGTCGTGGAGTGGGGCAGACTTGTAGAGTGTTGCCACATATTTATTGGTAATTTCCCCTGCAAATTTCACGTCACGTTGTAGTTCCAACGCCAAGGCTCGCGCATAATGCTGCGTGCGGCGAATGTGGAAGCCCGTGTCGTTGTCTCGCGTTTCAGCAAGGGAAGCCATGGCGATAATAATGGCGTCTTGCAGGGCGGCCAGTTCCTTGGTGCGCTGTTCCACCTGTTCTTCCAGCACTTCATTCTGCTTTTCCAGGCTTTTGTGGGCTTCCTGCAGAGCAATGTGTGTGCGTACCCTGGCCATAAGGATGGGCGGGTTGATGGGTTTTGTTATGTAGTCAACGGCACCGAGTTCGAACCCTTTGGTTTCATCCCCTTCCTGCGTTTTTGCTGTAAGGAAGATTATGGGAATATGTTTGGTGCGCGGGTCGGCCTTAAGCTGCCTGCACACTTCGTAGCCATCCATCTCAGGCATCATAATGTCGAGCAGAATGAGGTCAAGGTCTGGGTTGGTTTCAGCAATTTTCAGGGCTTTTGGCCCATTGGTGGCTACTTTGTTTTTATATTGTTCGCCAAGAAGGGAGCAGAGCAGAGTGATGTTGTCTGGGGTATCATCAACCACAAGAATAGTTGGTTTTTCCGGCTTTTGATCCACAGGGGTGCACCTTGGTTTCGATATCTTTTAGAGAAGCTGAACACGTTGTTGTTGGCCGTTTTTGAACACAGTCTTTTATATATAGGCATTATCTTTGTTCTTGGCAATGCTTTTTGTGCTGTCTCCCGTATAGGCCGATAAATAAGCAAAGCTACACTTGGCCTTGCCTTGACGCAAGCCATACGGAAGGCTATTTTGACCCGCACTTCCCAAATTGTATCGCCTGCGTTTGGCATAGGGGGGGGGCTTTGTCCTGATCATTTTTTTCTGTGCATATTTGTACCGTGCAAGTGCCTTTTGATCTAGCTCACTGCGCGTTAAGGAAATGCTATGTAATCAGTTGGTCTTTACGAAACTGATGGTGTTACCATTCATAATGATTCTATAGGAGGAACAATGCGTATTGCCTTGACCAATGATGATGGCATTTATGCCGTAGGCTTGCGTGCCATATACAAAGCCTTGCGTGAAGCAGGGCACGAAGTGCACGTAATTGCCCCCATGACAGAACAGTCGGCCGTGGGGCACTCAATAACTGTTCTTTCCCCGCTGCGTGTAAAGTATATTCAAGAATCCGAATTCAGCGGTTATGGAATTTTTGGCACCCCCACGGACTGTGTAAAGCTTGGCATAAGCGAACTGCTGCCGCAACGGCCCGATATTGTTGTTTCTGGCATAAATGCCGGGGCAAACGTGGGCCCGGATATTTTATATTCCGGCACGGTGGCTGCCGCAACAGAAGCTGCGCACCTGGGGTTCCCGGCGGTAGCTGTTTCTTATGACTGTTTTACAGCCACGGATGTGCTTGCCCCAGCTCAGTATGCTGTTTCTGTTATTGAACGGTTGCCATACCACTTGCTACCCCCACGCCGAGTTATGAACCTGAACCTGCCCCACCGCCCTGTGGCAGAGTATTTGGGGTTGAAGTTGTGTGTGCAAACTTCGGCTGTGTGGCGCGACTGGTACCATAAGCGCGAAGACCCCCGCGGGCGTGAGTACTGGTGGCTGAATGGTGATATTCCTCCTGAAGATGTTGTGCCAGAAAGCGACAAGGGGTATTTGACACAAGGGTATGCAACCCTGACGCCGTTGAAATTCGATTTTACGGATGCAGACACTTTGGCTGCCTTGCAGGGGCATATGTAGCCTGGCTGTCTCTAGGCTCTATTTTTCTGCATCTATTTCATCATGTGAGGGGAGAAATACCTCTCCTTTGCCATTCACAAACGATGCATTTTAGGGTATGATACACAAAGAAATTAATCAGCATTTTTTCTTTTTGTGAACTCTCTACACGGCTGTGGTCTGCGCATACGGTTTTATGTGCTTGGCTTTGGTACGTGTATGCACCTTTGATCTTGCGTGGAGGCCATATGCCATTAGTGAACCCCCGTGAAATGTTTGAGCGCGCATACCGTGAAGGGTATGCAGTGGGCGCTTTTAACGTGAATAATATGGAAATTATTCAGGGTATTATGCAGGCTGGTGCTGCAGAGCGCGCTCCGCTTGTGCTGCAAGTTTCTGCGGGTGCCCGCAAGTATGCAGGCCAGGCCTACATTGTGAAGCTTATTGAAGCTGCACTTATAGAGACAGACCTGCCTGTGGTGTTGCACCTGGACCATGGTGCTGATTTTGCCATTTGCAAAAGCTGCATTGATGGTGGTTTTACCTCTGTTATGATTGACGGGTCGCACCTGCCCTATGAAGAAAACATTGCCCTGACAAAGCAGGTGGTGGAATACGCCACGCCCAAAGGGGTGTGGGTTGAAGCAGAACTTGGCCGCCTTGAAGGCGTTGAAGATGATGTGGTTTCGGAAAAAACGGTGTACACCGACCCTGATCAGGCCGTGGATTTTGTGAAACGCACAGGGTGCAATTCTTTGGCCGTGGCCATTGGTACCAGCCATGGGGCCTATAAATTCAAGGGTGATGCAAAGCTGGACTTTGAACGCCTTGAAACCATCACCAACAAGCTTCCAGGCTTCCCCCTTGTTTTGCACGGTTCTTCCAGTGTTCCGCAAGAGTTTGTGGATATGGCCAACGCCTACGGAGGCAAAGTGGGCGCGGCACGCGGTGTTCCCGAAGAACTTTTGCGTAAAGCTGCCAGCTATGGCGTGTGCAAAATTAACATAGACACAGACATCCGCTTGGCGGTTACGGCGACCATTCGCAAATATTTTGCGGAAAAGCCGGAAGATTTTGACCCCCGCGCTTATTTAAAGCCAGCGAGGGACGCGGTGAAAAATATGGTGCAGCATAAAATTAAAAATGTGCTTGGCTGTTCAGGCAAAGCCTAAATGTGAGTGGAGGAAACATGGCAGTGCGCATAGGGCTTAATGGTTTTGGAAGGATTGGCAGATGTTTGCTGCGCCTTGCAGCTTCAGGGGCCGGGCTTGATATTGCTGTGGTGAACGCCAGGGCGGACAACGCTTCTCTGGCGCACCTGTTCAAATATGATTCTGTGCATGGCACGTTTCCTGGCGTGGTAGAGCCCAACGAAGCAGGCTTTCTTGTGAATGGCAAACAGGTTTTGGTGACCCGTTGCGCCACAGGCGAATGGAAGTGGGGTGAGCTTGGCGTTGACCTTGTGGTTGAATCCACAGGGACGTTAAAAGACCGTGCCGGGCTTGCACGCCACCTGGATTGCGGAGCAAAGAAAGTGGTTATCAGTGCGCCGGGCCAGAGTGTGGACCTTACTGTGGTTATGGGTGTGAACCATACCAGTTACGATTCGGCAACCCATCATGTCCTTTCTAATGCTTCTTGCACCACAAACTGCCTTGCCCCTGTGGCCAAAATACTGCAAGAAACCTTTGGTATCAGCCGCGGGCTTATGACCACCATTCACTCCTATACCATGAGCCAGCGCCTTCTGGACGGTTCCCATAAAGACTTGCGCCGTGGCCGTGCGGCGGCTCTTTCCATGCTGCCCACCACCACAGGGGCTGCAAAAGCTATTGCCCTGGTTATTCCGGAACTTGCAGGCAAGCTGGACGGCATGGCCGTGCGTGTGCCTACCCCCAACGTTTCCATTGTGGACCTGACATGTGACTTTGACCGTGATGTAACGGTGCAGGAAGTGAATGCGGTCTTGAAAAAGGCTTCTGAAACCACCATGAAGGATTTTATGGGGTACACGGAAGTGCCACTTGTTTCATGTGACTATGTGGGTAGCACCTATGGCGGTGTGGTAGACGGCCTGTGTACGACTGTAATTGATAAGCGCATGGGCAAAGTAATTATTTGGTACGATAATGAAGCAGGTTTCACCAACCAGCTTGTGCGTTTGCTGCGTATGATTAGTGCTTCACTGTAAGTAAGACGTATTGATGCCTTACGCATAAAAAAACCGGGGAATTTCCCCGGTTTTTTTATGCGCATTATTTTGTATGCGGTTTGGCAGGTGCAAAAGCACAATACCTCCTGCAAACACGTTGTCGTTACAGTGTTCTAGTAAGCACCTAGGGCAATCATGTTATCAGCCACTTTACGGAATGCAGCAATGTTACCACCCATAACCAGGTTGTGGGTAGCGCCAAATTCTTTGGCCGTGGTGCTGGCATTGGTAAAGATGTTGTGCATGATATTTTTCAGTTTGCCGTCTACCTCATCAAATGTCCACTGCTGCATGCTGGCGTTTTGGGCCATTTCAAGCTGGCTGGTGGCAACACCGCCTGCGTTGGCGCATTTTGCAGGGCCATAACAAATGCCGGCAGCCAGGAATGCTTCCACGGCATCCGGGGTGCTGGGCATGTTTGCCCCTTCAGAAATGCACAAGCAGCCGTTTTTCAGTAGTTCTTTGGCGTCTTCCAGGTTCAGTTCGTTCTGGGTAGCGCTGGGGAAGGCCGCCTGGCAAGGTACAGACCACACAAGGTTGCGGCCCTTGGCGTATTTTTCCACAGGGGTGTATTCTGCTTCAGGGCACAATTCGGCATAGCGGGTAAGGCGTGCGCCTTCCACTTCTTTTACCTGCTGCAGCACTTCAAGGTTAATGCCTTGCTTGTGGTAAATCATGCCGGTGGAATCGGAAACGGTGACTGCTTTGGCGCCCAGTTGATGTAGCTTTTCCACAGTATAAATGGCTACGTTGCCGGAACCGGAAACTGCACACGTTTTTCCCAGCAGGGAAGTGCCGCGTTCTGTCATCATATCTTCAGCAAAGTACACGGAACCGTAGCCTGTGGCTTCCTTACGGGCCAGTGAACCACCCCAGGTAACGCCCTTCCCGGTAAGCACGCCACAGTGTGAAGCGGTGAGGCGCTTATACTGGCCATACATAAAGCCCAGTTCACGTGCACCAACGCCAATGTCGCCAGCAGGAACGTCGATGGTGGGTCCAAGGTATTTATGCATTTCTGTCATAAATGCTTGGCAAAAGCGCATAATTTCGTTGTTGGATTTGCCTTTGGGGTTGAAGTTGGAACCACCCTTGCCGCCACCTATGGCCAGGCCCGTCAGGGAGTTTTTGAAAATTTGTTCAAATCCCAGGAACTTGATGATGCCGCTGTAAACGCTGGGGTGAAAGCGGAAACCACCTTTGTATGGCCCAATGGCAGAGTTGTACTGCACACGGTAGCCACGGTTAACCTGCACTTTGCCTGCATCGTCTATCCAGGCAACACGAAAGGTCACTTGGCGCTCAGGCTCCACAAGGCGTTCCAGCACACTGTGCTGCTGGTACTTGGAGTCGCGCTTCAGCAAGGGTTCCAAAGAAAGCAGCACTTCTTCAGCGGCTTGGTAGAACTCTGGCTCGCCAGGGTTGTTCTTCTTTACGGATTCAATCACTTCTTGCAAATACGTAGACATTTGCTGCCTCCTCACAGGGATTGGGTAAATGTGGCAGGCAGGTGCACTGCCACAGAACAATGGACAAAAAAAGTATATTCCGCCGGGCACTGCCATGCAAGATAAAAATACCAGACTGTCTCATCCTGCTATGTAAAAAACAAAGGAAGCTTTGCAACGAGTGGTAAAAATGAACAGGGGCAGTGGGTTATCCTTCGTAATACGTGGCGCATTGTCCTGGTTTTTCCCCCACGGTTACGCTGTAAACACGTACGCCAAATGTAGCCACCGGGGCTTTAAGCTGCCGGAAAATATGGCAGGCCATGTTTTCGGAAGAAGGATTGATGCGGTCAAAGGGGGCGGTGGTGTTCAGGTCTTTATGGTCAAGGGTGGCCAGTGTTTCCTTCAGCATTTTTTTGATATGACTGAAATCCATAAGGAATTCTGTGTCTTGGGTAAGGCGGTCGCCTTCAATGACAACTTCAACGGTGAAGTTGTGGCCGTGGATATGTTCGCACTTGCCCTGGTAGTTGCGTAACGCATGCGCGGCACTGAATTCAGACGCCACAGCAAGACGCCAAAAAGGTCTGGACATGAAGCCTTCCTCAATATAATTTATAGAGTTTGAATCAATGCGGGCTGGCTGGCCCGCGGGGCAGCATTGGGGCTATTTTATCTGAAATTAGCGCCTCAGAGCGTGTCGTTTGCCTTTAAAGTCACCGGGTTGCCTTTTACTTATGTGAAAGGCTTGCCATAGAACAAAAAATAGCCCGACAGCATTGAGTTTGCAGTATGAAACGAAGGAGCATCAGTCCCTATGAATGAATACATTCTTACTATTTCTTGCCCTGATAAGGTGGGAATAGTTGCTGCTGTAAGTATATTTCTTTCTGAGCAGCGTTGCAATATTTTTGATAGTGCCCAGTTTGGTGACAGAGAAACCCAGCTTTTTTTTATGAGGGTCCACTTTTTTGCGGAGCCAGATGCCCCGGCTGCAAAAGTGATACGCCAGCGCTTTGACGCTGTTGCGAAAGCCTATGCTATGGAATGGGAAATGGCGGCTGCCCATGAACCTTCACGCCTGCTGATTCTGGTTTCCCAGCATGGGCATTGCCTGAATGACCTGCTTTACCGCTACCGTACAGGCAGCCTCAAGGCAGATATTGCCTGCATCGTGTCAAATCATCAGGATTTTCGGCCATTGGCAGAATGGCATGGCGTTCCCTTCCATTACCTGCCCGTTACCCGTGAAAACAAGCAGCAGCAGGAACATGCCCTGCGTGAAATTATTGCCAGCGAACAGATAGAGCTTGTTGTGCTTGCCAGATACATGCAAATTCTTTCCCCTGAATTGTGCACAGACCTGAAAGGGCGCTGCATTAATATTCACCATTCATTTCTTCCCAGTTTCATTGGGGCGCAACCCTATAAACAGGCCTACGCCCGCGGAGTAAAACTTATTGGTGCCACCGCCCACTATGTTACCCCGCACCTGGATGAAGGCCCCATTATTGAACAAGGGGTGGAACGGGTTGACCATGCCCACACCCCGGAAGCGCTTACAGCCATAGGGCGCGACATTGAAAGCATGGTGCTTTCCCGTGCCATTCAATACCATGTGGAACGCCGGGTTTTCCTGAATGGGAATAAGACGGTTATTTTGCGGTAACGCGCTGTCCATAGTATACACAAAGCCCCCGCCCCTGGTGAACAGAGGTGGGGGCTTTGTGTTTTGCGTAAACGTTTACAGCGAAGCTGTTAAGCATAAATTCTGTTGATATGGCTTTTGGGAAACTGAGCGTTTCCTCCTAGTAGCCAACAACGGTGGACATAGCATCCGGCCTGTGGAAGTGGAACTCCACGCGGCTGTTCATTTGCTTCGCGTTGGGGGCGTCTGAGGCAACAGCAGGGCGGGTGTCGCCATAGGCCACGCTGCGTAAAAACTTTGGGTCGACATTGTGGGCAATAAGATAGCGAATGGCTGCGTTGGCCCTTGCGGCGGAGAGGTTCCAAAGGGACGTATAGCCTCCAATGCCAGCTTCGGAAGTGTCTGCATGGCCGCGCACCACAAGGTAGGCCTGGAACATGGATAAGACCCCCACAATCTGGTCCATGACCTTTTTCCCTTCAGCGGTAAATTCCACGGTGCCTGGGGAAAACAGCAGGTCTGGGGCAAGGTGCAACAGCACGCCTACTGAGTCGGAGGTAAGGCCACTGGCCCCCGAAGGGAAAGAATCTTGCAGCATGAACTGATTGAGTTTTTTCATCATTTCAATGTTCGTGCGTTCAGCTTCGTTAATTTTAACGTCTTCTTTTACCACTTTGCCCGCGTATTGAATAAGCGGGTTGTTGGAAACCCCCACTGCGCTAATTTGGTTGGTACTGAAAATGGCCTCTGCGCGGAATACGCCAGCAAGGCCTTGACGTGTTTCCTTATCGCTCATGGAAAGAATCCACATAAGCAGAAAAAACGCCATCATGGCTGTAACAAAGTCGGCATAAGCCACTTTCCATGCGCCGCCCATGAGGGTTCCTTTGGTCTGAGCCGGGTGGTGCCACCCGTGCGGTTAAGGGATACTGTGGAAACGCGGATTTATTCCGTTTTTAAAACACGTTCTTAGGGAAACGTAGAGTAAACGGTATGTTGGAAATGCTGAGTTTTCCCTAAAAATTGCTGATGGTGGACATCACTTCCGGTCTATGGAAGTTAAATTCAACCCTGCCATTGAGTTCTGCCGCATTGGCCACGGAAGGGGGCACCGCAGGCTGGGTACTGCCATAGGCAACGCTGCGCACCAGTTTTGGGTTAATGCCCTTTTGTATCAAATATTCCACAGCCGCATTGGCCCGTGCCGCGGAAAGTTCCCAGGCAGAAGGAAAGTTGGGGGCACCTGTTTCCGAAACATCCGTATGCCCGCGCACCACTAGGTAGGTCTGGAAACGCTTCATAATGTCGTACACCCTGTCCAGCATGGTCATGGCTGCGGGGGTAAGGTTTGTTGTGCCGGGCTGGAAAAAAATGTCTGGTACGACTTGAAGCATAACGCCATTGCCGCTGGTATTGAGCCCTGTGGTCACACGGCCCATGCTATCTTCGGCTATTTCAGCTTTTACTGAACGCAAAATGGCCAGGGTGTTGCGCTGTACTTCCTGCCGTTCCATTTGTTCTGTGGTCAGCTTGCCAGGGGTAAGCATAAGCGGGTTCACGTTCACAAGCCCCACGGGGGAAACCACGTTGGTTGTGCCTGTGGCTCCTTCAGTGAAAAATTGAGCCAGCCCGGCTTTTTGTTCATCCGTACTCATGTTCAGAATCCACATGAGCAGAAAAAACGCCATCATGGCTGTTACAAAGTCGGCGTAAGCCACTTTCCATGCGCTGCCGCCCATAGGGATGCTCCGTTTACTTAGAGTGCCGCAAGGGCACGGGTGTTATGAATAGCCAAAAATAAGGCCGCGCCTTGAGCGCGGCGCAAGACCGGGGCTGTAAGGCATTGCGCCCGCTGTGGCGGCAACACTAAGGTGCCGTAAGCGGGCGCTGTACCTTGTAAAAAGCATCAACTACCTTTGAGCTTTTGTTCCATTTCAAGGAAGGTGGGGCGAAATTCAAGGGGAATTGCTCTGCGGCCATATTCCAGTGCAACAATGGGGGAAGAGCCGCGTACGGCAGCGCCCACCGCTTCACGGATGCTTTGGAAGAACATGTGGCGTTCATTGGCAATGTTTTCCAGCTTGGCACCAAAGGGGCCAATAATACCGTAACACAAAAGAACCCCAAGGAAGGTACCGGCAAGGGCGGCACCAATGTGGTGGCCCAGTTCCGCTGGCGGTGCATCCAGGTGTGCCATGGTAAGAATAACCCCAAGAACGGCGGCCACAATACCCATGGCTGGCATGGATTCTGCCATATGGGTAATGTTGTGGGCCGGGGTCATTTCTACATGGTGCATGGTGTTCATGTCCACACCCATAAGTTTGTCCAGTTCCCCGGCGTTCCCTGTGGTCAGGTAAATGCGCAGGGTGTCGCCAACAAAAAAACAGGCTGCTTTGTCTTTTGCCATAAGCGGGAAACGTTGGAAAAGGGCACTGGAGTCTGGCTGTTCAATATCTTTTTCAATGCTAATAATACCTTCCCGTTGCATTTTGGCAAACAGGCCATAAAGAAGGGCTAGCATTTCAAGGTATTGGGTTTTAGAAGGGCCATTTTTAAGGGAATGCCCCATGCCTTTGGCACACAGCTTAAGGGAAAAGGAAGTGTTCGACATGATAAACGCGCCAAAAGCCGAACCGAAAATAATAACAAGTTCGGCGGGCTGCCAAAGCATGCCCAATGGCCCATTAACCATGGAATAGCCGCCTATAATGGAGGCGACAACGACGATTAAGCCAATAAAGATGAACATGCAGCCAATACCTTTCGTGGTGTGTTGTTACGTGTGAATGCACACTGTAGCACAGCTTTTGCGCTTGGGGAAGCGTTTAGCATGTGCCTTATTCTGTTGCGTTGCACCCGGTTGGAATTTTTGCAGCAAGTTGGCGAATGCGCTGGGCAATGCCCTGGGCGTGTAGCCCGTGCAGTTCTCGCAGTTTCATGGCAGAGCCATGTTCCACAAATGCATCGGGCAAACCAATGCGATCCACCAGGGGGACGCAGGGGAGTGCTGCGTCGGCAAAAAATTCCAAAACTGCGGAAGAAAAGCCCCCGGCAAGGGAGTGCTCTTCTACTATAAGTACTTTATCGTGCGTTGCGGCAATTTTCTTTAGGTCATTTTCCGGCAAGGGTTTAATCCACCTGGCGTTAATAACTGAGCAGTAAATGCCTTCTTCATGCAGGCTCTGTGCTGCTTGCAAAGTTGGTGCCACGCAGTTGCCAAGGGCCAGCAGGGCAATGCCCCCGTTGTGTTCTTCAAGCCATTCGGCTTCCCCCAGGGGCAAGGGCTGTAACGGTTCTGGCTGGGTTCCTGTACCTGCCCCGCGTGGGTAGCGCAGGGCAAAAGGACCGTTGTGGGCAAGGGCTGTGGCAAGGGCATGGCGTAATTCCTGTTCGTTTTTGGGGGCCACCATAGCCATGTTTGGTATGTGCCGCAGAAAAGAAATATCAAATACACCGTGGTGGGTGGCACCGTCTTCCCCCACCAGCCCGGCCCTGTCTAGGCACAGGGTAACAGGCAGGTTTTGTACGCACACGTCATGCACAATTTGGTCGTAGGCACGTTGCATAAAGGTGGAATACACGCACACAAATGGCTTAAACCCTTGGGTGGCAAGGCCAGCAGCAAAGGTTAGGGCATGCTGTTCACATATACCCACATCAAAAAAACGGTCTGGAAACTGCTGGGCAAACTGGCTAAGGCCTGTGCCTGCGGGCATGGCAGCCGTAATGGCCACCACGCGGGGGTCTTGTTCTGCCAGGGCACAGAGCGTTTTTCCAAAAACTGCGGTATAACTTTCCGGCTGTGTTGGCCCTGTTTCCATGGTGCCTGTTTCCGGGTCAAAGCGGCCTACGCCGTGGAATGCTTCCGGGCTGGCCTCTGCCGGGGCAAAGCCTTTTCCTTTTTGGGTAAGCACATGCACCAGCACGGGTTTTTCCAGGGTTTTGGCAAGGCGCAAAACTTTTTGCAAGGCTTCAATATCGTGGCCATCCACCGCGCCAATATAGTTGAAGTTTAAGGCTTCAAACAAAATACCGGGGGTGAAGAAGTTTTTGAAACTGTGTTTGCTGCGCCGGGCTATTTCGTACAGGTCTTCGCCAATGCCGGGCATGCTTTTCAAAAAGCCTTCCACTTCTTTTTTTACCCGGCGTACCCACCGGGCAGAAAGGTTGCGGCTCATGAACAGGGAAAGTGCCCCCACGTTTTTGCTGATGGACATTTCATTGTCGTTCAAAATAACAATGAACGGACGGCCCCTGGCCCCAACCTGGTTCATACCTTCAAAGGCAAGGCCTGCCGTCAGGGCACCGTCGCCAATAACCGAAACTACGTGGTGCTTTTCCCCTTTCATGTCTCGCGCCACAGCCATGCCCAAACCAGAGGAAATGGAGGTGGAAGAATGGCCAACGCCAAAATGGTCATACGGGCTTTCTTCCCGGCGGGGAAACCCGCTTATACCCCCCAACTGGCGCAGGGTGTGAAACTGGTCTTTTCGTCCTGTGAGCAGCTTGTAGGCATAGGCCTGGTGGCCGACGTCCCAAATAATTTTGTCCTGCTCCGGGTTAAATTCGGCAAGCATGGCAAGGGTAAGTTCCACCACGCCCAGGGAAGGCCCCACATGCCCCCCGTTGCGCGAGGTGGTGGTAATAATTTCAGTACGAATTTCTTGCGCCAATTTGTGCAGCTCTGGTAAGGAAAGCGTGGCCACCTGCGCCGGGTGCGTCAGGTTTGGCAGCACCACTCCAGTGGCTAGGCAGCATTCCGGTGCCTCTGCGCCAATGTCTTTGGTGGTGGCAAGTAAGGGTGGGGTAAGAGCCTTTTGCATGGTGCTCACTGTGGTGCTTCCTGCTGGGCCGCATGAACGCGGCAATTATTCTACATGTTTTTTGGTGCTCTTGGGGAGCTTGGGGGAACGCTAGGGTACCATTATTATAATGGATGTATTATGAGGCTGGGCAAGTTGCCCAGGGTGCCATGGCCCTGCGGAAAAAAATTATGATACCCTGTTTATAACATATTCCGCAAGCCCGCGTAAGAGCGCTGCCTCCGGCCCATGAAACGGGGCAAGAGCCTGGGTTGCTGCGGCAGCATGTTCTGCCGCAAGGCGTGTGCTGTGCTCAAGCCCAAGCAGGGAAGGGTAGGTTGTTTTGCCCATGTCTTTGTCGCTGCCCACAGGTTTGCCCAGGGTTTCTTCCGTGCCTGTTTCATCCAAAATATCATCGGTAATCTGGAAGGCCGCACCAAGGGAAGCCCCGTAGCGGCGCATAGCCTGCACAGCTTCTTCCGGCGCGCCTGCCAGCACTGCCCCAGCTTCACACGGGCAGCGGAGCAAGGCCCCAGTTTTCATGGCGTGCATGGTTGCCAGTTGTTCCAGGGAAACGGTTTTGCCTTGCAGGGCAGCGCCTGTGTAAAGCATGTCTAAAAATTGTCCCCCTACCATGCCACTTGAACCTGCGGCTTCTGCCACCAGGGCAAGGGCTCGTAGCACGCGGTGGGCGGGTATTTCCTGCACCCCAGCCATGAAGGCAAATGCGTCAGTAAGCAGGGCGTCCCCTGCCAAAATGGCGGTGGCTTCGTCAAACTGCTTGTGGTTTGAAGGCTTGCCCCGGCGCAGGTCGTCGTTGTCCATGGCAGGCAGGTCGTCGTGAATAAGGGAATAGGTATGAATGCACTCAATGGCCGCGGCAAACGGCAGGGCTGCTTCCCCTGCCAGGCCAAATAGACGCGCACTAACAAGGCAAAGAATGGGGCGTAGTCGTTTGCCCCCTGCCAGCAAGCTGTATTCCATGGCGCTGCGCAGGCCAGGCGGCAGGGCACCACCGTGTAGGCACTTTGCAAGCCATGCCTCAATAATTGTTCCTTGAAGGGCAACCGTCGTTTTTACTTCGGAAAGGGGGAGGATATTGGGCATGGGGGGTCCTGAATGTTGTAATGAAAAATAAGCACAAACAAGCATTTCATGGAGATAGCCAGTTCTGGCTACCACAGCCGTATTGCATGATGCTTTGGAAATGCGCCCGAGTCAAGTGGGAACGTGCCCACTGTGCCAGTAGCACGAGACAATAGTAATACTAGAAAGGGCATTGACAAGGCATGAGGCGCTGTGTAGGATATCAAGATAAATTGATTTATGGAAACGCTGATTTTTCCGCTTGGCTGCGTTACCGCGCTCATTTTGTGGAAGGGCAGGGCCAAAGAAGCCCACCCCTTCCACAAAATGAACTTGTGCCTTGCCAAACGAAAAACTGAGCGTTTCCATTGTGCGTTGAGGCTGATTTTTCCGCTTGGTTGCGTTACCCAATCCGTTCTCACGTCCTTTCATTCACACGGCTGCCCAGCCAATACCGTGGTGGCATTTTTCTTCCCATTGTTGGGGGGGTGTTTACATGCTTCAAGTGCTTCCTGCGTTTAAGGCCCTTGCCGACGAAACCCGCCTGCGTCTTGTACATATTTTGTGGCGGTTTGAACTGAATGTGAATGAACTTGTGCATATTATGGACATGGGGCAGTCGCGTATTTCCCGGCATTTAAAAATTTTGTCTGATGCCGGGTTGCTTGTTTCCCGGCGGGAAGGGCTATGGGTTTTCTATTCTGTGCCTGCCAAGGGGGCGCAGCGCGACTTTTTGCAGGCCGTTGTCCCCTTTTGGAGTGAAGAACCTGCCCTGGAAGCAGACCGCAGCATGGCCCAAACCTTATTGGACGAACGGGTAAACAACACCCGCCAGTTTTTTAATGCCATTGCTGAAGACTGGGACAAACTCTCCCGCGAGGTGCTGGGGGGCTTTCAACTGGCTGAAGCGGTAACGCGCCACCTGGAGCCGTGCGCTGTGGCAGCCGATTTTGGCTGTGGCACTGGGAATATGATTCCTGCGTTGCTGGAAATAGCCCAAACCGTGATTGGGGTAGACGGTTCCCTGCGTATGCTGGAACTGGCCCGCCGCCGGTTCACGGCAGAGCTGGACCGTGTTTCCCTGCGCATTGGCGACCTTTCCCACCTGCCCCTGCGCGACGGTGAAGCCGACTGCGCCTGCCTGAACATGGTGCTGCACCATTTGCCCACGCCCTTGGACGCGCTTATGGAAATGCGGCGGGTGTTGCGTACCGGTGGTACCCTGGTTTTAACCGATTTTGACCGCCATGAAGACGAAACCATGCGCCGCGATTATGGCGACCGCTGGCTTGGCTTTGAGGCAGAGACATTGAGGCAACTGTTTGCCCGCGCCGGGTTTACCGTAAAGGCAGCCGAACTTGCCCCGGTGGAGCGCGGCTTGCGCTTGCATATTATGGTTGCAACAGCAGAGTAATGCACGGAAACACGTCATGTTTCCAAAATTTTATTTAACCAGTGGACATTTGTTACCACTGCAAAAATTACCCAACACGGAGATGAGCCATGACAACAACAGCACTCCCCAAAGCCATGCCCCTGGACCTTTCCCTTCCTTATAAGGTTGCAGACATGAGCTTGGCCGAATTTGGCCACAAGGAAATGCAACTTTCTGAGCGGGAAATGCCCGGCCTGATGGAGTTGATTGCCAAGTTTGGCAAGGAACAGCCCCTGAAAGGGCTGAAAATTGCCGGTTCTTTGCACATGACCATTCAAACTGCCATGCTCATTAAAACCTTGCATGCCCTGGGGGCAAACCTGCGCTGGGCTTCCTGCAACATCTTTTCTACCCAGGACCATGCCGCCGCCGCCATTGCCGATTCCGGCATGGCCGCTGTGTTTGCCTGGAAAGGCGAAACCCTGGAAGAATACTGGTGGTGTACGGAAATGGCCCTTACCTGGCCTGATGGTTCCGGCCCCGACCTGATTGTGGATGATGGCGGCGACGCAACCCTGCTTATTCACAAGGGTGTAGATATTGAAAAAAATCCTTCCCTGCTCAATGAGCATGTAACCAACAAGGAACTGGCCATTGTTATGAGCCGCCTTGTGGCCAGCCACGCCGCTACCCCCGGCAAGTGGACTGCCGTTGCCAAAACCATGAAAGGCGTTTCCGAAGAAACCACCACAGGCGTACACCGTTTGTACCAAATGCAGCAGGAAGGCAAGTTGCTGTTCCCTGCCATTAACGTGAATGATGCCGTGACCAAGTCTAAGTTCGACAACCTGTACGGTTGCCGCGAGTCGTTGGCCGACGGCCTGAAGCGTGCCACAGACATTATGGTGGCAGGCAAGGTTGTGCTGGTGTGCGGGTATGGCGATGTGGGCAAAGGATGCGCCCAGAGCATGCGCGGTTTTGGTGCCCGTGTGCTGATTACGGAAATTGACCCCATTTGCGCTTTGCAGGCTGCCATGGAAGGGTATGAAGTAACCACCATGGAAGACGCCCTTGCCGAAGCCGACATTTTTGTCACCGCCACAGGCAACTACAAGGTGATTGAAGGCCGGCACATGCTGGGCATGAAAGATGAAGCCATTGTGTGTAATATTGGGCACTTTGATAACGAAATTGATGTGGAATACCTGGAAACCACCGCAGGCTGCGTGTGCACCAACATCAAGCCCCAGGTGGATAAATGGTTGCTGCCTTCTGGCCGTTCCATTGTGCTTCTTGCTGAAGGCCGCTTGATGAACCTTGGCTGCGCTACCGGGCACCCCAGCTTTGTGATGAGCGCCAGCTTCACCAACCAGGTGCTGGCCCAACTGGAACTTGCTTCCAACAAAGACCTCAAGCCCCAGGTATATACCCTGCCGAAACGCCTGGATGAAGAAGTGGCCCGCTTGCACCTTGGTCGCCTTGGGGCAAAGCTTTCCACCTTGAGTAAAGAACAGGCCGACTACATTAGCGTTCCGGTGGAAGGGCCCTACAAGTCTGAATGGTACCGCTATTAGAAAGCACTCTTTTTTTCCGTTTGGCGGCGTGACATTTCTCCGCTCGGGCTGCGTGGAGATGTGCGGGCAGCAAAGCTACCCGCACCCTCCGCCCTCGCTCCACGGCTCGCTACGCTCGCGACTGCCGTCGGCTTTAGGGAATGGGGGCAGGGCGGAAGAGTCGGTTTCTGTTTTAATGGCATATTAAGGATACCAAAAGCCCCCTGCTGCACGGCCTGAAAGGTCTTATGCGGCAGGGGGCTTATCATTTTGGGGAAGCACTGATTAAATGGCACTTTGGAAACGCGTAGTTATTTCGTTTGGCAAGGCGCGAACTTTTTTTGAAGCAGGAGTGGACTCTTCCGTCCAGGGCTGTTTCCTTAAAATCGACGGCAGTCGCGAGCGTAGCGAGCCGTGGAGCGAGGGCGGAGGGTGCGGGTGGCATTGCCACCTGCACATCACCACGCAGCCCGAGTGGAGAAAGAGAAGCAACGCCGCCAAACGGAATAAATCAGCGTTTCCTTAGGTTAACCCTTCATGGCCTTCACCACCCCTTCATAGTAGGCGGCGTCGACAAGGTGGAACAGGTCAAGCTGCCGTTTGAGAATCTTTTCCGGCACGCCGTGCAGGTCTTCCGCAATGTTTTGGAAGAATCGCTGGCGTTGGGGGGCATCCAGCAGGGCAAAGAGTTTGGCTGGCTGGATGAAGTAATCCGTATCGTCCCGCTGGTTCCATTGCCAGGCATCGCCGTGCAGTGGCAGCGGTGGTTCTTTATATTCCGGTTGTTCCTGGAACACGTTATGGCTGTTGGGTTCATAGGTTATGTCGCCGCTGTTGGCGTCCACCCGCATGGCTCCGTCGCGGTGGTAGGAAGTAACGGGGCAACGCGGGGCATTCACCGGAATTTGGAAGTGGTTTACCCCAAGGCGATAGCGTTGGGCGTCTCCGTAGGAGAACAGCCTGCCCTGGAGCATTTTGTCTGGTGAAAAACTGATGCCGGGCACAACGTTTGCCGGGTTAAAGGCCGCTTGTTCCACTTCGGAAAAATAGTTTACCGGGTTGCGGTTCAGTTCCAGCACGCCCACTTCCTGCAAGGGGGCATCCCCATGGAACCACACTTTGGTCAGGTCAAACGGGTTATAGGGCAGTGCGGCGGCCTTTTCTTCGGTCATTATTTGTACAAACAGTTTCCACTGAGGAAATTGTTTGTTTTCCATGGCGGTATATAAATCGCGCTGGGCGCTTTCCCTGTCGTGGGCAACAATGGCGGCAGCTTCCGCATTGGTCAGGCAGGCAATACCTTGCTGGCTTTTAAAGTGAAACTTGACCCACACGCGCTTGTTTTGGGCATTGATAAAGCTGAAGGTGTGGCTGCCAAAACCGTGCATGTGGCGGTAAGAGCGGGGCAACCCCCTGTCGGAAAAGTCTATGGTGAGCTGGTGCAAGGCTTCTGGCAGGTGGGAAAAGAAATCCCACTTGCGTTCTGCACTGCGCAGGTTGGTGCGCGGGTCACGTTTCACCACGTGGTTCAGGTCAGGAAATTTTAAGGGGTCGCGCAGGTAAAACACCGGGGTGTTATTGCCTACAAGGTCCCAGTTGCCTTCTTCCGTATAAAATTTCATGGCAAAACCGCGAATGTCGCGTTCGGCATCGGCTGCGCCCCGTTCCCCGGCAACGGTAGAAAACCGCACAAACACGTCTGTTTTTTTGCCGATTTCCGCAAACAGTTTTGCCCGTGTGAATTGGGTAATGTCGTGGGTTACCGTAAAGGTGCCGTACGCGCCGGAACCTTTGGCGTGCATGCGCCGCTCCGGAATGACTTCCCGGTCAAAATGGGCCAGCTTTTCCAAAAGCCAGATGTCTTGCAATAGCACAGGGCCGTGCGGGCCTGCGGTGACACTGTTATTATTGTCGGGCACAGGAACGCCAGCAGCGGTGGTGAGCTTGCGGTGGGCCATGGGAAACCTCCCTAAGGTTGCTATGTTGGTGTGACAAGAGAATGGAGACAGCGGGTTTTGAACTCTCCCCTTGTATTGCAGGGGATTACGGCAATTACGCTGTTCTCTGTAGGAAAATTTGTGGGGGGTACGAACTGGTGTACCACAAGAAGGAGGAGAGGGAGAGAGAGTGATACTGAAGAATGATTGCAGTGAAAAAGAAAAACTATTTATACTCTGTTTACTATAAAGCACAATTTGTGGCAAGAGGTATTCAACATTGCTGTAACGGACTGGTAGGCCAAGAAATTGTAATAAGCAACACGGCTTGCAGCGTTTATTGTGCAAGCCGTGTTTGTGTATCCGGTAATAATATTTACGTTATTTATGGTTGCATCATTTTCACTGCGCAAAACTTGCCGCACATGGCGCAGGCTTCTTCATGCTTATGGGGTTCACGCCGGGCGCGCACCATTTCCGGGTCGTAGGCAAGCTGGCTCATGCCCTCCCAGTCCAGGGCAACCCGGGCTTTGGAAATGGCATTTTCCCGCGCAATGGCCTGGGGCCTGCCCAGGGCCGTTTCCCCCGCCTGGGCCGCAATGCGCGAGGCAAGCACCCCGGCCCGCACGTCATGCACGTCTGGCAAGGTAAGGTGTTCTGCCGGGGTAAGGTAGCATAAAAAGTCTGCCCCTGCCTGCACAGCCGCTGCCCCGCCAATGGCCCCGGCAATGTGGTCGTAGCCGGGGGCAGTGTCTGTTACCAATGGGCCAAGCACATAGAGCGGAGCGTTGTTGGTAAGCCGTTTAATGGTTTGTATTTGGCTTGCAACTTCATGCAGGCGCACGTGGCCCGGCCCTTCTATCATGCACTGCACCCCACGGGAAAGGGCATGGCGGGCAAGCCTGCCATGGGTAAGCACTTCTTCAAATTGGGCGGCATCGCCTGCGTCGCACCCGGCACCAGGGCGCAGGCCGTCGCCCAGGGAAAGCGTTACGTTGTGGCGCAGGGCAATATCCACAATACGGTCGAAGTCGGTGAGCAGCGGGTTTTCCTTGCCGTTATGGCGCATCCAGCGGGCAAGCAGGGCCCCCCCGCGGGAAACAATGCCCATAAGGCGGCTACCGTCCATGGCCCATTCTACCCCGCGCTGGGTCAAGCCGCAGTGTACGGTGACAAAATCAACCCCTTGCTCTGCCTGCCTGGCTATTTCCTGAAACAGCAATTCCGGGTCCATTTCGGCAATATCGCGCTGGGCGTCAAGGTACACCTGGCCCACAGCATACATGGGCACGGTGCCAAGGGGGGCGCTGCACCGGGCAAGCATGCCCGTACGAATGGCTTCCAGGTTGCCTGCTATGGAAAGGTCCATAACGGTGTCTGCCCCTGCCTGAACCGCAGTGTCGATTTTTTGCAATTCTGTTTGCAGGCAATGGTTCAGCGGGGAAGTGCCAATGTTGGCGTTTACCTTAACCCGGCTGGGCTGGCCCACCACAATGGGCTGCACATGGGGGTGGGCCGGGTTACCCAGCAACACCATGCTGCCATCTTCAATAGCAGCGGCAATAGCTTCCGGGGCAAGGCCTTCTTCCAGGGCAAGGCGTTGTTTGTGAAGGGAAAATAACGAAGAAAGTGCGGCATTACGTGAAAAGACAGTCATAAGCTCCTCGAAAACGTAATGATGCGCGGCTGCGTTTGCGAGGCACCATAAAAAATGCCCACGCAGGTGGGCGAAGAGCGTATAACTCCAGCTTTCCTACGGCAGTTACTCCGGTACAATACCGGGCTACGCTGCATCAGGTTCAAAGGGTGGTGGGCTTTGCCCATCTCAGCCCGCATTCGGGCCCCCCTAGCTAGTAAAGAATGTAGTGCAAAGAACAGAAAGAGTAAAGGGTGCCGGGGGTATGCCGGCTGTGGGTGCCGGCGTGCAGACGTAGAAAAATGGTAGCCTTTTAATGTGTTATTCTATATTATGGTGACGTGTTGCAGTTGCTCTATGCGGTGTGCATATAATAAGCCAGGAGGGACTATGGAATTTGTAAGAACTTTGCGCAGGGTATTGTGCAGCAGGCGTATGCTGTGCTTGCTTACGCTTGTGTGTTTGCTGGCAATGTCTGCTTCAGCTTTTGGGCACAGTGGCAGAACTGATAAAAGTGGCTGCCATACCGATAGCAAAACAGGCCTACGCCACTGACACTAATCTTTGCGCCGCGGTGCGGTGCTTTTGTGTGGTTTTATTCTGCCAACGGGGTCAGCTTTTGTACAAGCTCCACCCGAATGTTTTCCGGCCCTTTCAAAAACGTGCACAAAAAATTTTCTGACTGGAATGGGGGAACAACCTGGGTTACCCCTGGGTGTTTGAGTATATGGGCGCACGCTGCTTCAAGGTCACCCACCACAAAGCCCAGGTGCTCAATGCAGGCATTGGCAATAGCCCCGTTCTGGCAAGGCACTTCTTTCAGGGCCAGGGGGGCGGAAGCGCCAATATCCAGAATTGCCCCTTTGGCCTCGCCGTAATTGCGGCGGCATACAAGGGTTGCCCCCATGGCTTGTGTCCAAAAGGCAATCATGGGTTCCAGGGCAGCGCATTGCAGGTGCATGTGGTCCAGTGCAGGCTTTATCATGGGGGCTCCTTGCTGAAAATGGATGTGAACAGTTGGGGGCGCACTCGTTGTGTTTTTTGATATAGCGTGCTGCTTGGCTCCCAGGCAATAGTAAATTTGGGAAAAGAAGTGGGCCTGCACGAGAACCCCCAGCCAGTTGCATTGCACTGGCTGGGGGTTCTCTTGTGCGCGTATTGAAGAATTGTCCTTTTGGAACCCGTATTAGCATGTAGGGTACCCCAGGAACGGTTCTGAATATATGATACTAGGGAAGCACTGAGTAAATGGCATTTTGGAAACGCTCAGTTATTTCGTTTGGCAAGGCACGAGCTTTTTTTGAAGCAGGAGTGGACTCTTCCGTCCTCGACTGTTTCAAAAAAAGCGAAGCAACGCAGCCAAACGGAATAAATCAGCGTTTCCCGTTTACCAGCCGCGTTCCTGCATACGTTGCTGCGGCGGCAGGCTGCCAATTTCCAGGCCAGCCATGGCAGGCCCAAGGTTTTTGGAAAGAGCCACCAGGGTGGGGGCATCTTCATAATGCTCTACTGCCTGCACAATGGCCTTGGCGAATTTTTCCGGGTTGCTGGAAGTGAAAATACCGGAACCTACAAACACGCCATCTACCCCAAGGTGCATCATCAGGGCGGCATCTGCCGGGGTGGCAACGCCCCCTGCGGCAAAGTTCACTACAGGCAGCCTGCCAAGGCGTTTTACTTCTTGGAGCAAGGCAAAGGGTGCCCCAATTTCCTTGGCATAGGTCATGAGTTCATCATTGGGCTTTGACTGTACCACGCGAATTTGGCTATTTACCCGGCGAATGTGGCGCACAGCTTCCACAATATTGCCCGTGCCTGCTTCGCCTTTGGTACGCAGCATGGCGGCCCCTTCCCCCAGGCGGCGCAACGCTTCACCAAGGTCACGGCACCCGCACACAAATGGCACGCGGAAATCGTATTTGTATACATGGAACTCTTCGTCCGCCGGGGTAAGCACTTCGCTTTCATCAACGCAGCCAATGTTCATGGCTTCCAGAATGCGTGCTTCGGCAATGTGCCCTATGCGTGCCTTGGCCATAACAGGAATGCTGACGGCCTGCATAACTCCTTCCACCAGGGCTGGGTCTGTCATGCGGGCTACCCCGCCAGCGGAACGGATTTGCGAAGGAACACGTTCCAGGGCCATAACAGCCACAGCCCCGGCCTGTTCCGCAATTTTTGCTTGTTCCACGTTTACGACGTCCATAATAACGCCGCCGCACAGGTGTTGCATGGGGTTGCCAAGGGGTGGGGAATAGAAAGTGTGCTGTTGCATGAGATGCCTCCATCTTGTTTTTTTGCAGTATCCATGAGAAGGAGGTAGCACGCCACTTCCAATTGGCATGTATTTTTACCGACCACTTTTTCCGCTCGGGCGAGCGATTCTTAAATGCCATGTAAGTAGTGGTTCCCTTAACAACAGCACAGGAGTAACCCATGTGGGATATTGCAAAACAGGAACTCGCCCATTTGCCCCTGTACAAGCGGGTTATCCGGCTTATTGAAGAGGCCGTGGAGCAAGGCCACCTGCACGGCGGGGAGCGCCTGCCAGCGGAGCGCGTGCTGGCAAAAACCATGGGGGTAAACCGTTCCACGGTGATTCTGGCCCTGGAAAACCTGACGGAGCGGGGCATATTGGTGCGCAAGCACGGCAGCGGCACCTATGTGAACGCAGAAAAGTGGGGGGTGCAGGGTTTTGCAGAATTGCATTGGCACCGTGCCACATTGTTTCGCAACAGGCAGGCCACAGACCCGTACCGTCTACAGGTGGCAGAGCTCACCAACAAGGCAAAACAGAAAGGGTTTGCCCTGCGGGATTTGGCCCAAGACGCACTGCCCAACGATTTACTGCCGTATATGACTGTGCCGCAATGGCCGTGGCACGACCTTATTCAGGCGGAGCAGGAAGAAGAAGGCACGCGCTTTGGCCTTGCTTCTTTTCGTGTTGCGGTGCAGGCTTTTTTGCGCCAGCACAGGGGGCTTGACCTGCCCCTTTCCCAAATTCTCATTACATCCGGCTCACAACAGTCCATTTTTTTGCTCACCCAGTGTCTGCTTGCCCCAGGGGATTGTGTGGGGGTGGAAATGCCCTCGTACTTTTATTCCCTCCCGGTGTTTCAGGCCGCAGGGCTGCGGCTGTGCCCCCTGCCCATGGACGCACACGGTATTACCGTGGAAGGGCTGGAAGCGGTTATGCAACGGCGCACCCTGAAACTTGTTTTTTTGAACCCGGTGTTCCACAACCCCACAGGGGGGTGCCTTGGGCAGGCCCGCAAAGCACAATTGCTGGAATATTGCGCTGCAAAGCATATTCCCATTGTGGAAGACGATGCCTATGGACTGCTTTCATTCACCGCGGCAAGCAATACCCTGCCTTTGAAGGTAACGGGCCGAGACCAGGTTATTGGCATTGGTTCCCTTTCCAGCTATGTGGGAAGCAGTTTGCGGGCCGGGTGGATTACGGCACCAGAGCCAATAATTACCCAACTGGCAGAAGTACGCCAGCACATGGATGCCCGGTTGAGCGTGCTGCCCCAAGTGCTGGCAGGCCATTACCTGAATGCCATAGCCCCAGACCATGTGCACACGTTGCGGCAGGTGTTGCCTGAGCGGGCCGCGGCCCTTGCCCGGTTTGTTCGCCAGCAGTGGGGGCAGGCGCTGTCCTTTACCCTGCCTGACGGGGGGCTGTACATGTATGCCAAACTGCATGAACGCACCCAGGCTGCAGAAACAGCCATGCTGCGCGACCTGCTTGAACAACGGGTTATTGTTGCGCGTGGCGCGGAGTTTGGCGATACCCCAGGGGCATTTCGCATGAACTTCAGCTGGTTCACGGGGTAGCGCTGTACTGGTAACAGCCCCAAAAATATGGGCGGGGATGGTATCCATCCCCGCCCGGTAAGCGCTCTATTTCATGGCATGTTTGCAGTAACGTTCACCAATTCTTGTTGGTGAACGATTCCAGTTTTAGCTGGAATGATACTTTGTAAGGTTTTGATCAATTTCCTGTTGCAGTTTGTTTTCTTCATCCAGTGTTGTGCTTTGGCCAACAGGTTCTATAAAGGCAGGGTGCTCTTCCTGTACAGGGGAACCCTCTGTTTGGGGAGGACTTGCTTCCTGATGTGAGAACAGGTCATCCATGGTTTTATCCGCTACCAGCAGGTCATGCAGGGCGGGCATTTCAGAGCTGTCTTCCCCTGCATGGGGGGGCTGCGCGGGTTCCTGTGCGGCCAGTTCCGGGTTCAGGGTGACCCCCAGAATGCCTTCAGGTGGCAGGGTGGGTTCGCGGCCTGCTTCATGCAGTATGTTCCCCTCACCCCCGGCAAGCAAAGGATGGCTGCCATAGGCACCTTCGGGGTGGAGCGAACCATTGCTGAGCACCTGGTCGCGCACTTCCTGGTCAAGGTTGTTGTTCTGGGGCTCTTCAGCCACCAGCGGCTCTGAGAACGCAGCGGCATCGAACAGGGTGGGGGCAGCAAAGGCGCTTATGGCCATAAGTGGCACAGCTTCTGCCCCGTGTACTGTAATGTCAATGCTGCTGGTGGCTGTTGCCCCCTGGCTGTCTGTTACGGTGTAGGTGAATGTGTCTGTTGCGGTTTCCCCCACGCCCAGCGCAAGTACCGCAGGGGAAGCGTTGTTAAGGGTGTAGGTATATTGTCCATCGGCCCCCAGGGTAAGGGTGCCATAGGTCCCTTCCTGCCCGGCAATGGGGGTAATGGCCAGGGTATCGTGCATGTCTGCATCTGTGGGTGCAGGCACGGTGCCTGTGGCTATCAGGTTGGTGTCTTGGGTCACATCATTGCTGGCAGCAAAAGCCAGCGGTGCATCGTTCACCCCGTGTATGGTTATGGAAATAGTGGCTGTGCTGCTTGCTCCATGGTTGTCCGTTACCGTGTAGGTAAAGGTGTCTGCTGCTGTTTCGCCAACTCCCAGCCCTTGCACGGCAGGGGATGTATTATTCAGGGTGTAGGTATACTGCCCGTTTGCCCCCAGGCTAAGGGTGCCATAGGTGCCAGCCTGCCCGGCAATGGGGGTAATGGTGAGGGTGTCGTTGCCGTCCGGGTCGGTTGGGGCAGGCACCGTACCTGTAGTGGTTATGGCGGTGTCTTCTGTTACCACAGCCGTGGCTGCCACCACCACCGGGGCGTCATTGGTACCATGCACAGTAATGGAAATGGTGGCTGTGCTGGTTGCCCCCTGGTTGTCTGTTACGGTGTAGGTGAACACGTCGGTGGCGGTTTCCCCAACTCCCAGTGCTTGCACGGCGGGTGTTTCGTTATTCAGGGTATACGTGTAGTGCCCGTCCGCATCCAGGGTAAGGCTGCCATAAGTGCCAGCCCGGGCGGCAATGGGTATAATACCCAGTATATCGTGAATATCTGCATCTGTTGGGCTTGGCACTGTGCCCATTACCGTCAGTCCGGTATCTTCTGTGGCATGACCAACGGAGGCAAAGGCCACAGGGGTATCGTTGGTGCCGTTAATGGTAATGGTCAGGGTGTTGGTGGCGGTTGCCCCCCGGTTGTCTGTTACCGTGTAGGTAAAGATGTCTGTGGCTGTTTCGCCAACGCCCAGCCCTTGCACCGCAGCGGAGGCATTGTTCAGGGTGTAGGTATAGTTGCCTGCCGTATTCAGGCTGAGGGAGCCGTAGCTGCCCACTGTACCTGTTTGGGCAATGAAGGATTTTGTATCCGATGCATCCACGTCTGTAGGGGTGGGGAGCACGCCGGAAGCGGTAGCAACACCTTCATTGATGCTTTTGGTGCTGGCCCCTACCACCGGGGCATCGTTGGTGCCGTTAATGGTAATGGTCAGGGTGTTGGTGGCAAAGCCGCCGTTGCCATCCCCCACCACATAACTGAATTGCTCGGTTCGTGTTTGGCCTACCCCAAGGCTTTGCACGGAAAGAAGGCTGTTGTTCAGGGTATAGCTGTAATTACCACCCGCATCCAGGGTCAGGCTGCCATAGGTGCCTGTCTGGTTGCTGATGGGGGTAAAGGTGAGCACATCGTGCACGTCTATGTCTGTGGGGGTAGGTAACACGCCGCTTATGGCTGCCGTGTCTTCGGCAATGGAAGCGGTTGTGGCCCCCACCACGGGCACATCATTGGTGCCGTTAATGGTAATGGTCAGGGTGTTGGTTGCGGTGCCACCCTGGTTGTCTGTTACGGTGTACGTCAGGGTTTCTGTCAGGGTTTCCCCTACGCCAAGCTGCTGCACTGCCGCAAGGGTATTATTCAGCACATAGGTATAGCCGCCCTGTACCCCAAGGGTAAACGTGCCATAGGTGCCAGCAGTGTTGCTTTGGGCAATAAAGCTGGGGGTGTCGTTGGCGTCTACATCTGTGGGGGCAGGCAGGGTGCCGCTTGTGGTTGTTTGGGTGTCTTCCCGTACACTGGCAACGGCAGGGGCTACCACCGGGGCATCGTTGGTGCCACTAATGGTAATGGTAAGCACGTTGGTTGCGGTGCCACCATGCCCGTCGTTTACCGTATAGGTGAAGGTTTCCAGCAGTTGCTCACCGCGCTGCAACGACTGCACTGCCGTGAGGCTGTTATTCAGCGTGTAGGTGTAGTTGCCTGCTGCGTCCAGGGTAAGCGCCCCATAGGTGCCTGCTGCGCCGCTTTGTGGTGTGTAGGTGAGCACATCGTTGGCGTCTGTATCTGCCGGGGTTGGCAACACGCCGCTTACTGTGGGGGTGTCTTCCGCAATGGAAGCTGTGGAAGGAGCCACCGTAGGCAGGTCGTTGGTGCCGTTAATGGTTATGGTAAAGGTGCTGGTTACCGTGGCGCCGCTGCTGTCCTTTGCGGTGTACGCAAAGTTTTCCGTAAGGGTTTCCCCCACGCCCAGGGCTTGCACCGCAGTGGCTGTGTTGTTCAGCACATAGGTGTAAAAACCGTTGGGTGTAACCGTAAAGGTGCCATACTGTCCGGCCTGGTTGCTCAGGGTGAACGAGTGGGTGTCGTGGGTGTCTACATCCACAGGCTTTGGCAGCATGCCCATGAGGTATTGGGTACCATCTTCCGTAACAGAACCCGTTGCCGAGGCCAACGTGGGCACGTCGTTGGTGCCCTGAATGCTGAGGGTAACGGTATTGCTGGCAGGCACTCCCTGGCTGTCATATATGGTGAAGCTGAAGGAGTCGGAAAGGCGTTCGCCTGTCCCTAGGGCCTGCACTGCAGGCAGGGTATTGTTCAGCACATAGGTGTATGTACCATTGGCATTCAGGGTGAATGTGCCATATTGCCCGGCCACGTTGGTTTGGGGAACCACGGTGAAGGTGTCGTTGGCATCAATGTCTACGGGGGCCGGAATGCTGCCAGTTACCGTGGTGATCAGATCTTCTTTTACGGTTGAGGAAGCGCCACCCACTGTGGGGGCATCGTTGGTGCCATTAACCACAATGGTCAGGGTAGAGGTGGTGGTGGCTCCGTTCAGGTCGTGCGCGGTTATGGTGAATACGTCGGTGGCGGTTTCACCAGGGGCAAGAGCCTGCACAGCCGTGGAGCTGTTGTTCAGAATATAGGCGTAGGTGCCGTTGCTGTTGAGAATAAGCAGCCCATAGGTGCCGTTTTCCCCTGTTTTTGGCTCATACATGACCAGGTCATCTGTATCTATATCTGTGCCACTCATATGCCCGGTGGCAACATACACGTTGTCTTCCGTTACCGTGTTGGTTACCGGGGTAACCACCGGGGCATCGTTGGTGCCATTAATGGTAATGGTAAAGGTGCCAGTGTCGCTGTCGTTGTTGTCATGTACTTCATAAGGGAAGGTTTCATGCAGGCTTGTGCCTGCATTCAGGGCCTGCACCACTGCCAAGGAGTTGTTCAGGGTATACACATATTCGCCGTCTTCGTTCAGCGTAAGTGTGCCATACATGCCCTGTATGCTTTGTGGTGTGTATTCCACCTGGGAGCTACTGTTGCCAGGGGTTGGCAAGTCTCCGCTGGCGGTCAGTTTTACGTCTTCCTGTACAGAATCGCCTGCAGAAACGGCATGGAAGTGTGGGTTGCCGTTGCCGTCTCTTGGGAACAGGGTAATGGTCAGGGTATTGCTGGCGGTGCCGCCATGCCCGTCGCTTACTGTATAGGTGAAGTGTTCGTAGTAGGTTATGCCGTCATTGGGGTGGGCCACAATGCTGTGCCCCTGGTCTACCTTGTAGGTATAGGTGCCGTCTGCATTCAGGGTAAGGGTGCCATATTCACCCTGTATTTCCCCGGCGTTAAAGGTCAGGGTGTCGCCCCGGTCAATATCGCTTGGGGGTGGCAAGTGCCCTTCCAGCTGCACGTCCGGGAAGTACAGTTCATCGTAGGCTGCCCCCACTGTGGGCGCATCGTTGGTGCCTTGTACCGTAATGGTCAGGGTGTTGTACCCCACACCGCCGTGACCGTCTTGCACCACATAGGTAAACGTTTCCGTAAGCGTTTGCCCAACCCCAAGTTGCTGCACCTGGGGCATGCTGTTGTTCAGGCTATAGGTGTACGTGCCATTGGCCCCAATGCTGAGTGTGCCATACAGGCCCGGTTCATTGGTCATGGGGGTAAACACCGGGTGGTCGTGAATGTCTGCATCCACAGGAACAGGCAGTTGCCCGTTGGCTACTGTGGTGGTGTCTTCCTTCAGGGTAACGCCCATGGCCCCTATGGTGGGGGCGTCGTTGGTGCCACGAATAACAATGGTGAGCGTGCCAGGAACATTTGGGCTGTGGCCATCGGTTACGGCTGTGGCAAAGCTTTCCTGGAGTGTTTCCCCAAAGCCCAGGCCTTGCACGGCTGCCAGGCTGTTGTTCAGGGTGTAAGTATAGGTGCCGTTGGCATTTATGTTCAGGGTGCCATACAGGCCTACAAGGTTTACCACTGGCGTGTAGGTAAGGGTATCGTGGGCGTCAATATCTGTTCCGCCCAACGAGCCGGAAGCCACAAGGTGGGTGTCCTCCGTAACACTGGCAACGCGGGTGCCAAGCACGGGGGCATCGTTACTGCCTTGAATGGTCACCGTGAGGGTGGCGGAGCTGGCTGCTCCCTTCGAATCCACCACGGTGTACACAAAGCTGTCTGTAAGCGTGTCGCCAATGCTCAGTTTTTGTACGGCGCTCAGGCTGTTGTTCAGTACATACGAATAGGTGCCATTGGCATTCACTTGCAGGGTGCCATAAAGGCCAGCTTCCCCGGCTTTTGGCACAAAGTTGACGGTGTCCAACACGTCAATATCCACCGGGGTGCTCAGGCTGCCGTTTACGGTGGTAAGGATGTCTTCAATGGCCGTGGTATTGGTGGGGGCCACTGTTGGCCTGTCGTTGGTGCCGTTTACCGTAATGGTCAGGGTATTGGTGGTGGTGCCACCGTGCCCGTCTGTTACGGTGTAGGTAAACACATCGTGCACGGCTTGCCCCTGGCTTAACCCCTGCACCGCGCTGGAAGCGTTGTTAAGCTGGTAGGTGTAGGCACCGGAAGCCGACAGAGTAAGGGTGCCATAGCTGCCTGCCTGGTTTGCCATGGGAGTAAAGGTGGGGGTGTCGTGGGCATCTTTGTCGTAAGGTTGCGGCAATTGCCCGGCAGCAGTCAGAATGCGGTCTTCCGTCACCCTGTTGCTGGCAGAACCCACCACAGGCACGTCGTTGGTGCCGTTAATGGTAATGGTCATGGTGTTGCTGGCGGTGCCGCCTTTGCCGTCACTTACCGTGTACACGAAGGTGTCGGTAACGTGTTCGCCCACACCAAGGCTTTGAATGGCAGAGGAGTTGTTGTTCAGCACGTACACGTAGTTGCCGGAAGCATCTACGGAAAGCTTGCCATACACGCCACCCACATTGGTCATGGTGTTAAAGGTAAGGGTGTCGTGAATGTCTATGTCTGTGGGCTGGCTTAACACGCCGCTGGCGGTTATGGCGGTGTCTTCACTTACCGTTGCAGTACTTGCGGCTACATAGGGGGCGTCGTTGGTGCCCTTCACCGTAATGGTCAGGGTGTTGGTGGCTGTGCCACCCTTATTGTCTGTAACCGTATAGGTAAAGGTTTCCGTAAGGGTTTCCCCCACGCCCAGGGCCTGCACCACTGGCAGGGAGTTGTTCAGGGTGTAGGTATAGCTGCCGTTAGCCATCAAGGTCATGCTGCCGTAAGTTCCGGCAGTGCCCGCCTGGGGAATGAAGGCGAGTGTGTCGCGCACATCCACGTCTGTGGGGGTGGGCAGGGTGCCTGTGGCGGTGGTTTTTGTGTCTTCGGTTACCGTTGCCGTGGCAGCAGCCACCACCGGATTGTCGTTGGTGCCGTTAATGGTCACGGAAAGGGTGTTGGTGCCCGTACCGCCCTGGCTGTCGCGTGCGGTGTAGGTGAATACGTCTGTCACCTTTTCCCCTACGCCAAGGGATTGCACGGAAGCAAGGTTATTGTTCAGCGTGTACACATAGGTGCCACTGGCAGTGTAGGTGAGGGTGCCATAGGTACCCACCACGTTGCTGCGCGGCACAAAGGCCACGGTGTCCCCTGTGTCTACATCTGTAGGGGTGGGGAAGGTGCCGCTGGCGGAAAGGGTTGTGTCTTCCGTCACGTTTGCCGTGCAGGCAGCCACCACCGGGTTGTCGTTTCTTCCCTGAATGGTCACGGTGAGGGTGTTCACCGCAACGCCGCCCTTGCCGTCGTTCACGGTGTAGGTGAACACGTCTGTCAGGGTTTGGCCCACGGCAAGTTGCTGCACAGTGGGCAAGGCGTTGTTGAGCTTGTAAGTGTAGCCACCAGCACTGTTCACCGTAAGAGTACCATAGGCACCCGGTGCGTTGGTTTGGGCAACAAATACCAGCACATCACGTATATCAATATCGGAAGGGGCAGGCAGGCTGCCGCTTTTGGTGGAAGTGTCTTCCACAATGGAAGTGGTGGCAGCGGCAACGGTGGGAATGTCGTTGGTGCCGTTAATGGTAATGGTAAGGGTATTGGTGCCTGTGCCGCCTTTGCCATCGCTTACGGTGTAGGTGATGGTATCAGTCAGCTTTTCCCCAACGCCCAAGGCCTGCACCACAGCCAGGGTATTATTCAGCGTGTAAGTGTAAATGCCGTTGCTGTTGAGGATAAAGGTGCCATAGGTGGCAGCTGTACCCGCTTGGGCCACAAAGCTTGGGGTGTCGTGAATGTCTATGTCTGAAGGTGTGGGCAATGTGCCTGTGGCGGTGGGCTGAATGTCTTCTGCCACAGCATTGGCGGCGGCGCTTACCACCGGGTTGTCGTTGGTGCCGTTAATGGTAATGGTGAGGGTGTTGGTGGCTGTGCCGCCTTTGCCATCGCTTACGGTGTAGGTAATGGTGTCTGTTAGTTTTTCGCCCACACCAAGGCCCTGTACCACGGCCAAGGAGTTGTTCAGGGTGTAGCTATACACGCCACTGCTGTTCACCGTGAAAGAGCCATACGTGGCAGGCGTGCCCGTTTGCGGCACATAGCTGAGTGTGTCGTGGGCGTCCACGTCTGCCGGGGTGGGCAGGGTGCCTGTGGCGGTAAGCCGTGTGTCTTCTGTTACATAGTTTGTGGCAGCGGCCACGGTGGGAATGTCGTTGGTGCCATTAATGGTAATGGTAAGGGTGTTGGTGCCTGTGCCGCCTTTGCCATCGCTTACGGTGTAGGTAATGGTGTCAGTCAGCTTGTCGCCCACGCTTAATGCCTGCACTGCTGCCAGGGCGCTATTCAGGGTGTAGGTGTACACGCCACTGCTGTTAACGCTAAAGGTGCCATAGGTGGCTGCCGTGCCGCTTTGGGCCACAAAGCTTGGGGTGTCGTGAATGTCAATATCTGTGGGGGTGGGCAGGGTGCCTGTGGCGGTGGGCTGGGTGTCTTCTGAAACCGCATTGGCTGCGGCGCTCACCACCGGGTTGTCGTTGGTGCCGTTAATGGTCACAGTAAGGGTGTTGGTGGCTGTGCCGCCCTTGCCATCGCTTACGGTGTAGGTAATGGTGTCGGTCAGTTTTTCACCCACACCAAGGCCCTGCACCGCTGCCAAAGAGTTGTTCAGGGTGTAGGTGTACACGCCATTGCTATTCACCGTGAAGGAGCCATAGGTGGCGGCGGTGTTCGTTTGTGGCACGTAAGTAAAGCTGTCGTGTGAATCGATATCCGTTGGGGTTGGCAAGGTGCCCGTGGCGGTAAGCCCTGTGTCTTCCGTTACGCTGGCCGTTGCCGCTCCTACAGAAGGTGCGTCGTTGGTGCCGTTAATGGTAATGGTGAGGGTGTTGGTGGTGGTGCCACCTTCGCCATCACTTACGGTGTACGTAAACGTTTCTGTAAGATGTTCGCCAGTGCCTAATGCCTGCACGGCAGCCAGAGCGTTGTTCAGGGTATAGCTATAATGCCCGTTTGGTTGCAGGCTAAGTGTGCCATAGGCCCCTGCTGTATTCTGCTGCTGTATGAATGTCAGGTGGTCGTGCACGTCCGCATCTGTCGGGTTTGGCAAAAAGCCGGATGCCGTGATGTTTGTGTCTTCCTGCACGTTGGCAGTGGCTGGCCCAACAGCGGGAATATCGTTGGTGCCATTAATGGTTATGGTAATGGTGTTGCTGTCGGTGCCGCCTTTGCCATCGCTCACTGTGTAGGTAAACGTTTCCGTAAGCTGTTCACCCACGCCAAGCCCCTGCACCACAGGCAGTGTATTGTTCAGGGTGTATGTATAGCTGCCGTTGGCCGCAAGGGTGAAGGTGCCATACGTGCCTGCGCTGTTGGTTTGCGGCAGGAAGGCAAGGACATCGTGGGTGTCCACGTCTGTTGGGGGGGGCAACATGCCGGAAGCCAGCACGTGTGTGTCTTCCGTTACGCTGTCTGTGGTGGCACCCACAACAGGCGCATCGTTGGTGCCCAGCACAACAATAGTAAGGGTGGTTTGGGAAATGGCCCCGTGTTCATCCATCACTTCGTAGGTGAACACATCCAACACCTGTTCCCCTGCTCCAAGGGCTTGCACCAGCGGGGAGTTGTTATTCAGCGTATACTTGTAGTGCCCGTTGGGTTCAATGTTCAGTGAACCGTACACCCCTGGTGTATCCTGCTGGTGCACAAAGGTCAGGTGGGCATTGCCGTCCAAATCTTCCGGGTCTGGCAAAAAGCCCATAGCCCGAATGTCGATGTCTTCTATCACCGTATCTGTAAAGGGGTGAACAATGGGGCCGTCGTTGGTGCCATTAATAGTGATGGTAATGGTGTTGGTGGCGGTGCCACCGTGCCCGTCGCTTACCGAATAGGTAATAACATCGGTCAGGGTGTCGCCCACGCCCAGGGCCTGCACAGTGGGAAGTGCGTTGTTCAGGGTGTAAATGTATTGCCCTGCGGTGTTGACGCTGAAAGAACCGTATGTTGCCGCTGTGCCGGTTTGGGCCACAAAGGTGGGGGTGTCGTGAATGTCGATATCTGCCGGGGCAGGCAAGGAGCCCGTGGCTGTGAGGTCGGTGTCTTCTGTAACGTTGTCTGCGGCAGCGGCCACAGTGGGGGCGTCATTGGTGCCATTAATGGTAATGGTAAGGGTGTTGGTGGCCGTGCCCCCGTGCCCGTCTGAAACGGTGTAGGAAACTGTTTCCGTCAGGGTTTCCCCCACGCCAAGGCCTTGCACCACAGGCAGGGTGTTGTTCAGGCTGTAGGTATAATGGCCTCCTGCATTCACCGTGAACGTTCCATACACAGTAGGGGTGTTGAGCTGCGGCACAAATGTTGGGTGGTCATGCACGTCAATATCTGCCGGGGAGGGTAGGTTGCCTGTGGCGGTAATATCCGTGTCTTCCTTTACACTGTCTGTGGCAGCGCCCACAGTGGGGGCGTCGTTGGTGCCATTAATGGTAATGGTCAAGGTGTTGGTGGCAGTACCGCCGTGCCCGTCGGAAACCGTGTAGGTGAAGGTTTCTGTAAGGCGCTCGCCAACGCCAAGGCCCTGTATGGCAGGCATGCTGTTGTTCAGGCTGTAGGTGTAAGAGCCGGAGGCATTCAGCGTGAGGGTGCCATAGGTGCCAGCGGTACCTGTTTGAGGAATAAAGGTTAGGTGGTCGTGCCTGTCTATGTCCGTTGGGGCAGGCAAGGTGCCATGGGCTGTGGTGTGTGTGTCTTCGGTTACCGTTGCGGTGGCTGCGCCAACTCGTGGGGCATCGTTGGTACCATTAATGGTAATGGTAAGGGTATTTGTGGCAAAGCCACCGTGCCCATCGGAAACAGTGTACTGGAATGTATCGGTAAGACGTTCTCCCACACCAAGCTGTTGTACCGCAGTACGGCTGTTGTTCAGCGTGTACACATAGGCACCCGTTGCGGTGAAGCTGAGTGTGCCATAGTCCCCATTAACGTTGCTGCGCGGAATGAACATCGGGATGTCGTGGGCATCTACATCTGTAGGGGTGGCAAGCATGCCTATGGCTGTCAGGTCTGTGTCTTCTGTCACGGAATCTGTTGTTGCGCCAACGCAAGGCCAGTCGTTGGTGCCATGAATAACGATGGTTAGGGTATTGGTGGTGGTTCCCCCGTGCCCGTCCGTTACAGTATAAATGAAGACATCGGTAACTTCTTCCCCTACGCCCAAAGCCTGTACCGCAGGCAGGCTATTGTTCAGGCGGTAAACATAGTCGCCGTCTGCATCAATGCTCAACCTGCCATAAGCCCCTGCGGTATTGATTTGGGGCACAAAGGTGGGGTGGTCATGAATGTCCACGTCACGTGGGTGTGGCAGGTCACCGTGGGCCACCAGGTCAATGTCTTCCCGCACGCAATCTGTTGCAGGGCTTACTGTAGGAATATCGTTGGTGCCATTAATGGTAACGGTAAGGGTATTGGTGGCGGTGCCACCGTGCCCATCGTTTACAGTGTAGGTGAAGGTGTCTGTAAGGTGTTCCCCTACGCCAAGCCCCTGCACCGCTGCCATGGAGTTATTCAGGGTGTAAGTGTAGGTGCCGTTTGCATTCAGGGTAAGGCTGCCATAACTACCGTTGGTACCTGTTTGGGGAATAAATGCGGGGGTATCGTGTATGTCCACATCAACAGGGGGGGGCAGGGTACCATTGACAACCACAAGAATGTCTTCCGTTGCGGTGGCTGTGGCTGCACCCACAGTGGGAATGTCGTTTGTGCCATTAATGGTAATGGTGAGGGTGTTGGTGGCGGTGCCGCCGTGCCCGTCAGTGACAGTGTAGGTGAAGGCTTCTGTAAGGTGTTCCCCTACGCCAAGCGCCTGCACCGCAGGCATGCTGTTATTCAGGGTGTACGTGTATGCGCCGCTCGCATTCAAGGTAAGGTTGCCATAAGTGCCACTTGTACCTGTTTGCGGCATAAAGGTGGGGGTATCGTGAATGTCGATATCCGTTGGAGCAGGCAGGGTGCCTGTGGCGGTAATATCGGTGTCTTCTTTCACGCTGTCTGTGGCAGCGGCCACAGTGGGGGCGTCGTTGGTGCCGTTAATGGTAATGGTCAGGGTGTTGGTGGCCGTGCCACCGTGTCCGTCGGAAACGGTGTAGGTAAAGGTTTCCGTAAGGTGTTCACCCACGCCAAGGCCCTGTATGGCAGGCATGCTGTTGTTCAGGCTGTAGGTATATGTGCCGTTTGCGTTCAGGGTAAGGCTGCCATAGGTGCCAGCGGTACCTGTTTGGGGAATGAACGTTGGGTGGTCGTGCCTGTCTACATCAGTTGGGGCAGGCAAGGTGCCGTGCGCCGTGGTATGCGTGTCTTCCGTAACCGTTGCAGTGGCTGCGCCAACCCGCGGGGCATCGTTTGTACCATTAATGGTAATGGTCAAGGTGTTTATGGCAAAGCCGCCGTGCCCGTCGGAAACGGTGTACAGGAACGTGTCGGTTCGGTGTTCCCCCACGCCAAGCTGTTGCACTGCGGTACGGCTGTTGTTCAGCGTGTACACATAGGCACCCGTTGCGGTGAAGCTGAGTGTGCCATAGTCCCCATTAACGTTGCTGCGTGGAATGAACACCGGGGTGTCGTGGGCGTCTACGTCTGTAGGGGTGGCAAGCATGCCTATGGCTGTCAGGTCTGTGTCTTCCGTTACTGTGTCGGTTGTTGCGCCAACACAGGGCCAGTCGTTGGTGCCATGAATGACAATGGTCAGGGTATTGGTGGTTGTTCCCCCATGCCCATCTGTGACTGTATAGATGAAGACGTCGGTAATTTCTTCCCCGTGACCCAGGGCTTGTACTGCGGGCAGGCTGTTGTTCAGGCGGTAAACGTAGTCGCCGTCGGCATCAATGCTTAACCTGCCGTAGGCTCCCGCCGTATTGGTTTGGGGCACAAACGTTGGGTGGTCATTAACGTCTATGTCATGCGGGTGGGGCAGATCGCCGCGTGCAATCAAATCAATATCTTCTCGTACACAATCTGTTGCCGGGCTTACTGTGGGAATGTCGTTGGTACCATTAATGGTAATGGTTAGGGTGTTGGTGGCTGTGCCGCCTTGCCCATCTTCCACTGTGTAGGTGAAGGTGTCTGTAAGGTGTTCCCCAACGCCAAGCCCCTGCACCGCTGCCATACTGTTATTCAGGGTGTAGGTATAGGTGCCATTTGCATTTAGGGTAAGGCTGCCATAACTGCCGCTGGTATTTGGCTGGGGGATAAAGGCAAGAATATCATGAACATCCACATCCGCTGGGGCAGGCAATGTACCTGTGGCAACAGTGAGGGTATCTTCTGTTACCGTGTCTGTGGCGGCTGCCACGGTAGGAATATCTTCTGTACCATTAATAGTAATGGTGATGGTGTTGGTGGCAGTGCCGCCATGCCCGTCGTCTACGGTGTAGCTAATAACGTCGGTAAGGGTTTCCCCCACAGCAAGGCCCTGTACTGCCGCCAGGGAGTTGTTGAGCACATAAGTATAGTTGCCCGCACTATCCACACTGAATGTGCCATAGGTAGCAATGGTGCCAGTTTGCGGAACAAATGTCAGAATATCATTAATATCAATATCTTGCGGTGTTGGCAAGGTGCCTGTGGTGATGGTTTCAGTGTCTTCGCTCAGGGCGTCTGTGGTGGCTGCCACAGTGGGGAAGTCTTCTGAGCCATTAATGGTAATGGTAATGGTGTTGGTGGCTGTGCCGCCGTGCCCGTCTGAAACTGTGTAGGTAAACGTTTCAGTAAGGGTTTCTTCAACCCCCAATGCCTGGATGGCAGGCAGGGAATTATTCAATGTATAGATGTAGTTGCCCGCCGCATCCACACTGAACGAGCCGTAGGTGCCCGCAGTATTTGTTTGAGGCACAAATGTAGGCGTGTCATTGCTGTCGGTATCTGCCGGGGTGGGCAGGGTGCCTGTGGCGGTAATCTGGGTGTCTTCTGTAACGCTGGCCGCCGTTGCTTCCACACTTGGGGCGTCGTTTGTGCCATTAATGGTTATGGTCAGCACGCTGCGTACTGTGTCGCCGTTACCGTCTGTGTAGGAGTAAAAGAACTGTTCGGTAAGGGTTTCCCCCACTCCCAAAGCCTGTACAGAAGGTAGTTCGTTGTTCAGCGTGTAGGAAAATGTGCCATTTGGCTGGCGAATAAGGGTGCCGTAAAGGGCAGGCTGGCCTGCTCCTTCCCATGAAAAACCGCCGCCTGGGTCGCCCTGCGAGCTGCCAGCAAGCACATTCCCTTGAATAAGAAAGGTGCCGGGCACATCTTCGGTTGCTGCAAAAGAGAAGGGAAGCAATGAAGGCTGAAGATTAACGGCAAGCGGGGGGGACAGAATGATTTCTTGCGTTGGCCGTATTTGCCCAAACTGGTCAGTACCTAATGCTCCCAGGCGGTTTACCCCGTTAAGCAGGTCGCCTGAGTCGTAGTTGTTTTGGGAAGTGCCGCCACCCCGTGGTGCCGCTGCTGCCGCGGTACTTAATTCGTTGCCCTGGCTGTTTAGCACCGCCTCTACCACCTGGGTAGCGCTGAAAACGGTACCGTCCACAAGAATGGAAGGAGCTTGGGGAGCTTCCGCCATCACAAAGAAATTCTTGATGACAATTGTGCCTTCATCATTGGTGATGAGCACAAGGTCGTCTTCCCTTTGGGTCATTACGATGTCGTTCAGGGAGAAGTTGAACTGGAGAGTATCGCCAGGCTCAATGTTTTGCACAATCTGGGTCTGGCCACGTGCTGCGAGGGGAACAAGCTTGATTGCCATGGTAATTCTCCTGTAAGCGCTGCTTAAAGGTGCGAGTACATTTTTCAGCGCATGAATTTGTTTATTGGGTTAGAGGGTGTCAGTTTTTAGGATTTGTTTCCTGAGAGAGAGCAAAAATAGTAATGACGCCATAGGCAGTGCCTTCCTGTCCACGAAGTGGTATTTTATACACGGTGTATTTTTGTTGTATATATGTATGTGTGTGTGTCCAGATGTCTGTAAATGGTGTCACCTGCTTGCCATGCAGCACCGTCATGTCTGCATCTTTATGCACTCGTACTTGAGGTGTGCGGAGTAGGCTATACAGTTCTTTCCCAATAATGCTCCCTTCGGGGAGTTCCAGCATGGCAGCACATGCCGGGTTCACATACAATATAATACCTTTATTGTTAATTGCACATACCCCTTCACTAACAAATGCAGAAATAGTCGCAAGAACCTGCTGGTGCAAGGAAAGATGGCTATGTGCTTTTAGGAGCAGCTTTTGAGTATTTTTCTGCCGTCTTCCATCAAGCCACCACCAGCGCATAACAAGCATCACAAACAGAAATAAACCCGCCGCAATAGAAGCAAAAATTGTTTGTATGGCAATTGCTTTAAGGCTTGCGTCTACGGGTTGGGACGGAATTTTTTTGACAATAAACCAAGAGTTCATTTGCGGAATACGCATGGCAGCGGCAAATTGGTCTTGTTCTAGGTTGCCTTGGGCTGCGGGGGCAGTGCGCCAAAAGGTAGCAAGTGTATTGCCTGCAAAATCGGTAAGAAAGGAAGTTTTTGAAGACGAAGGCTGTGGGCTGTCTCCCCCCGGCAGTGCAACATCGTACAGTGTTGCCAAGGGGGAAGTTCCTGTTGGGGTAAGGGAAACCAGCTCATCGTGGTGGCGTTCAAGAATGAGGGTTTCTATTTGCTGGTTTTTTGGGGTTTCAAGCCATTGCTGCAGGGGGGCCGCAAGGTTGAATGTTAACAGCAACCCACCTGCCAGAGGCAAGCTGCCATCTGCGCTTCCGGCAGCGTATACAGGAAATACGACATCAAGGAGTGGCCCGGTGCTTCCCATACGCACAGGCATGTCAAAAGGCACACCTTCTGTCAGTTTTGCCGCCAATAACGTGGTGTTAAACTGCGTGTCCACTGCGGTTTGTGTATTATCATTTGTTGGCGTCACCCCGCTGGCGGCCACCTTACCTTCAAGGGTAACAAGCAGGGCTTGCGTTGCCTGCACCCTGGTGGCAAACCGCTGTAAATACACCGCCATGGCCTGGCGCTGTGCATCATTTACTGGCAGTGTTATTTCTGTGGCTGAACCGGCAGAAGGCCCGGCATGGGTCATGAAAATCTTTACTATGTCCATGGCTGCAAACACTTCCCCTTGCTGGTGAATGGGGGCATGCCACAAGGCAACCTGGTTTACTACGGCGCGTGTTTCTGACCATAAGCGTACCTTGGTGTCTTGGATCAGTGCATCGCGCTCGCCTGTAAAAAAGAACCAGCCGCCAACGGCAACATATGTTGCAATAATAACGCAAAGAGTGAACGCGCGTTTGGCAATGCCGGGGGGGGGCATAATACTGTGGTGTGCCTGTTGGGTATTCATGCGGTCCCCTTCTTAGCGTTCATGCAAGGCGTTCTGGCTGGCCTTGAGAATCGGTTTCAGTATATAATCCATAACGGTTTTCTGCCCTGTCAGAATATCTACAGAGGCAATCATGCCAGGAATAATGGGTAGCGATTTGCCCTGGTAAACAATGGAGTTTTCCGTGGTGCGCACTTGCACAAGGTAATACGTTTCGCCACGTTTATCCTCAATGGTATCGGCACTGATGCGTTCCACCTGCCCGGCAAGGGATCCGTATATGGAAGAATCATAGGCCGTAATTTTTACTGTAGCCTGTTGCTGTGGCCTGATGAAGGCGATGTCGGAAGGTTTGATGCGCGCTTCAATAATGAGGGAGTCGTCCAGGGGAACCACTTCCATAATGGTTTCCCCGGGTTTGATAACCCCGCCCACGGTATTGTTCATGATTTGCTTGACAATGCCCCGCACTGGGGCGCGCACTTCCTTGCGTACAACCCTGTCTGAACCTGCGGCCAGGGTTTGCTGCAACGAGGCCAGTTCGGAGTTCCGCTTGGCCAGTTCTTCTGCGGCAAAGCTATCAAGTTCAGCCCGGCGCACCGCTGTTTTTTGTTCTGCCTCATGGGCGGCAGCTTGGGCTTTGGGAATGGCCACTGCTACGGAATCAATGCTGCCTTGCAGGGTAATGAGTTTTTGTTGCAGGTCCAGGTAGGTCATTTCTGCAAAGTTTTTTTGGTCCAAAAGCCCCTTGGCAATACCCACCTGACGTTGTTGCACCACCAGGGCAGACTCCAGTTCATGCTTTTTCGCCATAAGGTCTGCCACCTCATGCTGGCGTTGCTGGTGCTGAAATTCCAGCATGTTCAGTTCCGCCTGGCGCTGGTTTTGGCGGCTTACGAACAGTGTTTTTTGCCCTTCCACAATGTGGGGGGCCTTTGCCACAAGGTCTGTAGGGAATACGGGGGGGGTTCCTTGCAGTTCTGCTTCCAGCCGGACAATGGCGGCCTTGTTTTCCAGTATTTTATTGCCAGCATCGCGGAAGACGCTTTCAGCCATTTCGTTGCTCAGGCGCATAAGCACCTGGTCTTTTTGTACTGTTTGTCCTTCACGTACCAATATTTCCTGAACAATGCCGCCTTCCAGGTTGCTGATAACTTGGGTGCGTTGTGAGGCAATAACCTGCCCTTGGCCGCGTGCCACTTCGTCTATTTGTGCCAAAGAGGCCCATAGAATAAAGACAAAAAGCGCCGCACATGTGGCAATGGAAAGCAGCAACGGGCCAAAGCGGGGCTTGCGCAGCATGGCGGCGTCTACCCGGTTCATGTAGGGCAGTTGTTCTTCCTGCTTGTTGCGGGAAAAGAACCCTCCAGTTGTTTTTTTTCCGGTAGGGGGCATGTGGGCATTTTTGATGAGCTCTTCCATTTCTTGGGGGGAAAGGGGGTTAGGCATGGCTGGCTCCTTCATGTGGCTCACGAACCGGGGGCGGTGTGTGGGACAATAGTTGCAACACATCCTGCTTGGGGCCATCCGCCATAATTTTTCCACCTTCCACAACAATCAGCCTGTCCACCAGGTCCAAAAGGCTCAGCCTGTGGGTAATAAGGATCAGGGTTTTTCCTGCGAGAACCTTGCCAAGGCGCTGCTTGATAATGGCCTCTGTGGCATTGTCCATGTTGCTGGTGGGTTCATCCAGCACAAGCACATCGGGGTCAAGCAACAATGCCCTTGCCAGGGCAATGGACTGGCGCTGCCCCCCGGAAAGGTTCATGCCCCGTTCCCCCACCCTGCCGCCAAACCCTGCGGGGTTGGACTGGATAAATTCCAGCGCTCCGGAAAGGTAGGCTGCCCGCATAATAAGCCTGTCGCTTACAGAAGGCATGCCAAGGGCAATATTATTGCGTATGGTATCGTGGAATAACACCACGTCTTGCGGCAGAACGCCCAGCCTGCTGCGCAGGTCTGAAGGATCAATTTGGCGCAAATCAACCCCGCCAAAACGCACTGCCCCTTCAGCAGGGGGGTAAAACCCCATAAGAAGCTTGCCCAAAGTTGACTTGCCTGCCCCCATGCGCCCAATAATGGCAACACGTTCACCAGGGGTAATGTGCAGGTTCACTTCCTTCAGCCCGGCAACCGTACTGCCGGGATAGAAAAACGTGACTCCTTCCAGGGTATAAGCGGGTTGGATGTGACCAAAATCCACGTGGGCCTGGCCTTCATCATTTTCGCTGGGCAGCTCCATGAGCTTGTCTAGCACTTGCAAGGTAAGGCGGGAATGTTGCAGCCGGTTGAGCATGGAGGCAATTTGCATAAGCGGGGCCATGGCCCTGCCCACCAGAATGTTGGAAGCTATGAGGCCGCCCATGGTGAGTTCGCCAGTGCTGATGCGGTATACCCCCCACACAATCATGGCCACGGTGACCATTTGGGAAATACCGCTGGAAACGGTGGTGGAGAGGGTGGCGTAGCGCTTTGAACGGCTGGAAGCCTCGGCAGAGTCGTCCACCACCAGTTCCCATTTACGCAGCATGTGGGCTTCGGCGGAGCAGCTTTTGACGGTTTCAAGGCCATTCACAATTTCATTGAGCAATGCCCCTTTTTGCATGGTCTGGGCGTAGCTGCGTTCTGCTTCACGCTTGGCAATACGCTGAATGACAAACCCGGAAATAATCATAAGGGGTATGGCCACAAGGGGAACAAGCACCATGGGGCCAGCAATAAAGGAAATGAGCCACAAGAAGAGTAAGAGGAAAGGCAAGTCTACCAAAACAAGCAGCGAGCTGGAGCTGAAAAACTCCCTGAGTGACTCAAATTCCTTGATATTGCTAATGAGCGCCCCGGTGGATTCAGGCCTTACGCTCATGCGCATGGTAAGAATTTTGCTCACCAGCTTGCTGGAAAGCACCACGTCGGCATTGTGCCCGGCAACGTCCACAAAATACCCGCGCAAATTGCGCAGCAGCCAGTCAAAAAAGTAGGCAAGGCATACCCCGGCAGCCAGCACCCACAGGGTGTCAAAGGCACTGTTGGGCACAACCCTGTCATACACGTTCATGGCAAACAGGGAAGAAGCAATGCCCAGCAGGTTAATAAGCACGCTTGCCAGGGCCACATGTTTATATATGGGCAGGTAGTGAGTAAAGACGTCCCAAAACCAGCGGCGTTCTTTGTTTGGGGTAAGGGGGCTTATGCGGGTGTCTGGCTGTTCTTCCAGGCTGACGAATATACAGTACCCCGTATAATCGTCATTCAGTTGCTGGGCCAGCAGCTTGCGGGGGGTGGGGTAGTCGGATTCGCCGCGAATGCAGTCTTCAGGGAAAATGGCTTCCACCATTTCCCCCTGAATGCGGGTAACCACACAGCTTCTGTCATTTTTGAGCAGTAAAATGCAGGGCAGGGTAAGGGGTGAAATGCTTTGTATGTTTTCACGTTCCGCCACATGGCTTTTTAACCCGGCACGGCCTGCGGCGCGCAAACATTCTGCCACAGAAGGTGTTGTTCTGTTCTCCCCGGAGGTGCCCATACCCGCCATAAGCCAGCCAATGGAAACACCCTTGCCCAAAAGATGCAGGGCAATGCGGGTGGCATGCACAAGGGGCGGGGCGAAATCCACATCCGCAGGGGCAAGACCTTCCAGGCTTGCCGCACGTTGAGGAGTGACTTCAGGTGAAGGGGCCACCTCAGTGGGGGGTGGGGTGGGGGTTTGGGTCATGGTTCTTCCTTATGCATGGTCACCGTGGCGTAACACGATGAAAATGTTCAGTTACCTTATCGTCTAGCCTGTATCTTATCAAGAGTAAAGCTTTTTCGTATGGGACATGTCGCTGTGTTGGGGGCAGTATATGAAACCAGGGAGAGTGCCCGTGCAGCGCAAGAAAAGCCAGTGCAACTTGGCAATTACGGTGCAAGGGAAAGGAGAATGCGCCAAGGCGAGGAGGATTACCCTTCTGTAATAGAGGCCCAGGTGGCACCACTGTAGAGTAATTTGGGAAGGGGAGAGGAGAGATCCCCAACCGAACATGCACTACAGAAGGAGGCAAGCTGGTGAAGAGGAATGGCTTGAGAGTAATGCAGGGGAAAGCTGGGGGGGGGAAAGCCGGCCACCCATGGCACAGGAGCAAGTAAATGCGGTATGCATAAAGCGTTTATGCTTTCTTACCTAACATTATACTGATGCAACGCTAACACGTTTTAATATCGTTGTGAAGTATTGAATGATTGAAACTTTACATATATGAGTACGGGCAACACGCAATAGCCAGTATTAGAGCATTTTAACTTTGAAAACAATGCTGTCCGGCTTTTTAGCCGGACAGCATTGTTTTCAAAGTTAAAATGCTCTAAGGGTAGTATAACTATAGGGTGTGTTGCAGTTTGCATCTGCCATGCGGTTCATACACAAATAAAGGAGTATTGTTGTGTTGCTTTAAGAAAAAATGGAATAACTCAGCGTTTCCCTAAAACAGGGTGTCGCCGCTTTTAAACCCAAGCCCTGGGTGGGCGTCAAACCGTACAACCCCAACGGCAGCCTTTCCGGCAACAGCCTTGCTCACAAGGCCCACCCCTTCATTGCCAAACCCGGCGCACAGTTCTAGGGCCGTAACCCCTTGCTCCACCAGTTGCACAGCCACCTTCTGGGCTTCTGCATAGTTTTTTACCCCCACCGTTGTCAGGGTTATTACTGGGGTGTCTACCACGGTACGGTGTGTTTTGGGGTTTGCCTCTGGCGCAATAAACAGAAATGCCGCTTGAATTTTCATGCTTAATCCCTTTTTAATACGGTGCAGCTTATCGCTAGAACCTGTGTTAATTTTTCTTGCCAATACCATAGCCTTGAAACTCTGTATAGTGCCTTGAGAGGAGGGCGATACACATGGCAGAAGCCTGCAACCAAGGGGTACTTTGTGTAAAGTACCCCTTGGTGTTTTAGTAATGCTCTTAGTTGTTTTGGCTGTGCAGCAGAATCTGCTGCGCCAGTTCTGCCTGGCTCAGGCTGCTGTTTTCCAGAACAATAACCTGGTCGAAGTGCCCTTCATTGCTTTGCCCGGAAGTGCTGATTTGGACAATGGTGTTCGTTCCGTCGCTGGTCACGTTCAGGTAGTTATCCAGGTTGCCACTGGTGGCGTCGTCGCCCAAAAGGTTGCTCAGGTCCAGTTTGTCGTCTTTGCCAAAGTCGGTAATCACATCACGGGCAGGGGCATCTGTTGTGCCCTGGTCGCCCATGCGCCATACAAAGGTGTCTGCACCCGCGCCTCCTGTAAGCACGTCGTCTCCTGCGCCACCAACAAGAATGTTGTTGCCGGAGTTGCCAATGAGCGTGTCATTGGCGTTGCCGCCGCCAAGTCCTTCAAAGTTGAGGATGCTGGCCTTCATGTAGCTGGCTTGGTTGTCAATGCTTACCGTGCCTGTTTCACTCAAGCTCAGGGTATGCCCTGTGCTGCTGTTGTAAGTAAACAGGTCATCACCCAGGCCACCGTCAATGGTTTTTGCCCCTGCGCCGGAGAACATGTCTACGGTAATGGTGTCGTTACCACCCACCTCAACGCCAGCCGCCAGTTTGCCGTCGCCATAAACGGTGCCGCCGCTCATGGTGCCAATGTGTATGGCGTCATCGCCTGCCACCACGCTGTTGCTGGTAATGTTGGGGGCATCTCCGGCAAGGGTTCCGCCGCTCATGGTGGTTACGGTAATAATGTCATCACCACCAATGCTGTTGTCTGTCATGTTGGTGCTGGCATCGCCGCCAAGGGTGCCGCCGCTCATGGTGTTAACATGCATGGTGTCGTTTCCGCCCACCATGTCCACACCAAGGGCAATAGCGTCGCCCCCCATGGAACCATAGGTGCCGGAAAGGGTGCTTGCTGTCATGCTGTCGTCGCCCAGGCCACCAGCCAGTTTCCCCTGTACGTTGCCAATAACCAGGGTGTCGTTACCAGCGCCTGCGTCCACATTGCCGTATTGGTTGATGGTGCCTTTTACTTCAATACTGTCATTTCCGGCCCCGGCGTTTATGCTGCCGCTGCCGGAGTTAAAGCTTCCCGCAATGGTAATGGTGTCGTTGCCGCTGCCAAGGTTGGCATTGGCGGTGAAGTTGCCACCAACGGTAATCAGGTTATTGCCGCCGTTTGTTACCAGGGTGCCATTATCTCCCCAGCTGCCATCCACAGTAATGATGTTGTTGCCACTTCCCACGGTAACACTTGTTTTTCCAGCACCACCAGTAATGTGTATATTGTTTTCACCTTCGCCGAGGTTGAATTTGGTATCCATTACACTGCCAGTTACAGTGACTGTGTCATCGCCGCTTCCGGTAACTACCTGAGAGGCACTGCTAATACCACTTTGCAGCTCCACTTTGTTATTACCATTGCCCAGGTTGATATTCGCCAAGTCTGCCTTGCCATGAATTATGAGGGTGTCATCCCCTTCTCCTGTTTTTATACCAGCACGAATAGCCTTGCCTCCACCGCCCGTCCTTCCTTGGAACGATCCATCAATCACGATGGTGTTGTCGGCATCCGCAGTGGTGCCCATGGCGGTAATATAGTCGCGGTCACCGTCACCTTGCAGAACCACGCTGCCGCGCACATGAATGTCGTTGGCCCCGTCGCCAGCATTCATGGTGCCGCCGCCCATGTTGCCTACAGTAATGGTGTCGTTGTCTTTCCCTGTGCTAATGTATCCGCCCGTGAAATCAGCTTCCACTGTCACCAGGTTTGCGCCATTGCCAAGGTTCATGCTGCTCTTGGAATTTCCAAGAACGGTAACGGTGTCGTCACCCCCGGCAGCAATAATAGAGCCACCCGCCTCATTTTCAATAAGGAGTGTGTTTTGCCCGTCACCAAGGTTAAGGGTGCCTGCTGTTGTGGCTCCTTTAATGGTAACGCTGTCGTCGCCAGCGCCTGTAAGAATGGTGTTGTAGGTATACAGCCCACCGTTCAGTGTCAGGGTGTCGGCCCCATCGCCAAGGTCAATATCGCCGCTCACATTGCCAGTACCACCAATGGTAACAGAATCGTTCCCTGTGCCAGAGGTAATTTTTGCCCAAGAGTTGCCACCAATGTCCAGGGTGTTGTCGCCGTTGCCCAGGTCAATGGTGCCTTGGGCGCTGCCGCCAATGGTCACGCTGTCGCTGCCTTCCCCTGTGGTGAGGGTGGCATTAATGCCGCCTGCAATATGCAGGGTGTCGTCACCTGCGCCAAGGTCAATGGTGTTGGTTACCGTGCCAGAACCACCAATGGTGACAGAATCGTTGCCAGTGCCAGCGGTGATTTTTGCGGAAGAATTGCCTGCAATGTTCAGAATGTTGGTGCCGTTGCCAAGGTTAATGGTGCCTGTGGCAGTGCCTGCCACGGCCACGCTGTCATCACCTTCGCCCGCGTTCAGGGTGCCACCTGTCATGCTGCCAAGGGCAATGGAATCATTACCTGCACCAGCATCAACCGTACCGGAAGCGAGGGAGGCAATGTTCAGGCTGTCATTGCCGCTGCCTGTGGTGACGTTGGCTTTAACTGTGCCTTTTATGGTAAGCTGGTTTGCGCCGTCCCCTAGGTTCATGCTGCCTGTGGTGATGCCTTCGCCAAAAATGGTAACGGAATCGTTGCCGCTGCCGCTGGTTATGGACCCGGTGGAAACACCTGTAATGCTGGCCCCTCTACCAATGTTCAACGTATTGTTGCCTTCACCCAGGGTAATGACATTGCTGGAAGAGCCGCTGATATCCACCGAATCATTGCCCATTCCCGTAGTGATGTTGGCACTGCTATTGCCAGACATGCTCAACGTGTTTTCGCCGTCACCCAGGTTGATGGTGCCTGAGGTGTTGCCGGTGGCAATATATACTTTGTCGTTGCCACTGCCTGCGGTAATTGTGCCAGTGGAAGCGGTGTATACATAGAGTTCGTTGTTGCCTTCACCAAGGTTAACGGTGCCTTGGTTGTAGGCGCTTACCACAACGGTATCATTACCAGCCCCGGCATTAATGGTGCCAGTGTTGTTATAGACCTTAATGTTGTCACTACCGCTGCCAGTGGTGACGGCACCAGTAGAACTGCCACCAATGGTTAGTGTGTTGTTCCCGTTGCCAAGGTCAATAGTAGAAGTGGCTTTTGTAACACTACCAAGAATCGTTACAGTGTCGTCACCTTCCAGGGCGGTGATATTTGTTTTGGAATCTTTTTTCATAAGCAGGGTGTTGTCACCATTGCCAAGGTCAATGGTGCCACCATAAGAAATGCCAGCTACGGTTACGCTGTCATTTCCTTCTCCTGCTTTGAGTGTGGCACCGGGAAATATATCTGTAATAGATATTGCATCGTCTCCAGCCCCGGTGTTCACCACTCCAGTGCTTAACACGGCAAGAGTAAGAGTGTCTTTCCCTGTTCCAGTTGTGATGTCGTCAGAGACAGAACCAGTAACGGTAATTTGGTTGTCTCCGTCGCCAAGGTTCATGATGTTGCCGGAGTAACCCTGAATGGTAACAGAATCATTATCTGTGCCAGCGATGATTGCTGCAACGGAGTTGCCTCCAATGGTCAGGGCGTTATCTCCATTGCCAAGGTTAATGGTGCCTGCGGCAGTTCCTGCTATGGTAACACTGTCAGCCCCTTCCCCTGTGTTGAGGCTGCCGCCTGTTGTGCTGCCAAGAGTAATGGAGTCGTCACCTGCGCCAGAATTGACAGTGCCAGAATTGAGGGTGGTAATGTTCAGGGCATCGTTGCCGCTGCCAGCGGTGATGGTGCCGCTGGAAATGCCGCCAACTGTCAGGGCGTTGTTTCCTTCGCCAAGAGTAACCCTGGAAAGTTTGTCCAGGTCGCCTGTAATGGAAACCGTGTCGTTGCCTGCATCGGCTTTTATGGCAGAGCTGGCAAGCACTGCACCGTTTATGGTCAGGGAGTTGTCGCCAGCGCCAAGGTCCACGGTGCTGGTATTGACACTGCCTGTAATATCCACAACATCAGCGCCTGCACCAGCTTTTATGGCAGAGCTGGCAAGCACTGCACCGTTTATGGTCAGGGAGTTGTCGCCAGCGCCAAGGTCCACGGTGCTGGTATTGACACTGCCTGTAATATCCACAACATCAGCGCCTGCACCAGCAGTAATAGATGCGTCTTGCAGGGCTTTGTCGTTGCCTTGAATGTGAATGGAGTCTGCACCGTCGCCCGTGTTCAGTGTGCCCTGAAACACCAGGGCGTCGCCTGCTTTTGCGGAATACCAAATTTCGTTAGCGCCTGCGCTGTCTGCGCGGGTGCCGGAACCTTTACCGCCGGATTCAGTTTGCCATTCCCGGCTGGAGTCTGCCATGGTGTACCCTTCGGGCAGCAGGGCGTCTTCGGTGGCAGAATCGTATTGGCCGTCCTGGTTTACCACAACCTGCATGGTGTAAGTGTGGCCGTCTACAGTAATGGTCAGGTAGTCATAAATGTTGGCACCGCCGGAAGCTGCAAGGGCCGCAATACCAGCCGGAGAAAGGCTCAGGGTAAGGCTGCCGTCTGCGTTCATGGTCGGGGGCAGAATGAAATAGCCGTTTTTGTCGGTAATGGTCACCGCGGCATTGGGGTCCACTGTATTCCCGTTTTCTCCAACCAGGCGGAAGTTTACGCTTTCTCCTGCGTCGGCATCTGTTTTAAACAGCACGGCGCGGCCTTCAATGGCAGGTGGGGGGGGCACTGGTGTAGGGCCGGGTGTCGGGCCGGGTGTAGGGCCGGGTGTAGGGCCGGGTGTAGGGCCTGGTGTAGGGGTTGGTGCATCTTCTGTTGTGGCAGTTGGCTGTAACAACCCTTCGCCTGTGGCGGTTGCAAGGCGTGCGCTGGCGGTGGCATCCGTTTGCCCGGTAAGGCTGCCCAGGCGGTCTACACCGGAAAGCAGGTTGCCAGCATCAGCATCATAGTCGCCAAGGCCGCTGCTTTGGGAAGCAGCCGAAGGGCCTGCGGCTGTTGCAATGTCCATGTCAGGCGACTGTGCCCGCAAAAAATCACTGCCAGCTACGGTTTGTCCGTCTGCAAGCACAAAATCTGGCAACTGGCTTCCCTCACCCACCACAAAGTAATCGGTAAGAGTAACTTTGCCGCCCTGGTCAGTTTCAATAACAAGGTTATTTTCGCTGCGCACAAAGCTGGCAGAGGTAAAGTCCATAGCCAATTTATAGGTATGTGTTTGGGGGCGTTCCAAAACAACATTTTCGCCCGCCTTGGGGGCAGTAACAAGAACGAAAGATGCCGAGTTTGTTTGGGCTTCCATGATAATCTCACTTGGATAGTAAAATGTGCATATACATCTGTATAGTTTTTATAAGCACATTTAATTTTTTTTGCAATAGATTTGTAGAAAAGTGTGTCAATAAAATTTGGGACAACAAGGCAGTTTCAAGCCTATCTGCGGCGATAGTATGTGCTGCAAGCCCATTACCTGCATGAGACATTTGCCATGCGGGTTGAATTGCTATAGATTTACACCATGGCGGCGCAAGCTTACTGTGGCAGCCTTGCCATGCCATGAGTGTGCACAGGTTCATTGCTGTTACCCTCAAGTAGTAGCCAGGGCAATAACGGCTACACCCCCCCATAAAGGAATAAACATGCGTTTTACACTTCAAGCCTTAGTGGCACTTGCTGTTCTTTCTACGCTGATGCTGGCTGGTGCAGCCATGGCAGCACCGGCAAATGGTATGCGTTACAAAACCATTGCCGATGAACTGGACACAATATTGCGTACCAAAGATTTGGCCTGGCTTAAAAAAACGTTTGGTGCGCCAGTTGACACGGTAACAACATACCCAGGCTACACTGTTCTGCGCTGGAAGGCCCCTAAGGAAACCACAGATTGTAAAGTGGCCTTTGCCTTTGCCAACAGCGCCCCCAATGTTATTGAAGGCTGGTCCACCAACTGCCCCGCAGGCGTGGGCAACAAAGCCTATGGCGAAGTGGCTGCCTCTGCTCCTGTACCTAACCATGTGATTCCCGCAGCTTTTGCCCGTGTTGTCAACCAAATCAAGCCGCAGGGCAAAGCCGCAAGCGGGATGAGGCGCAAAGCCTCTTTTGCAGACTGGCTGTCTACTTACGTTGGGAAGACGGAAGAACAAGTGTATGTAGACATGAAAAAACTCACAAGCAGTGAAACGCTGCATAATGGCAAGGTCATAAAAACCTATTCGCGCACTGTGCTGCGCAGTGAAGCTCTTGATGATTATTATTACACGTGCCATTACAGCCTGTCTTTTCTCAAAGGGATTGTTGTTGGCTACGACCAGGGCAATTGCAGCACCGGGTATTTTGAAAATGACGTTTTTGTCCCTGCGGAGACCCCCGTTGCCCCGGAGAGTGCGCTATAGGGAAGGTATAGCCGAGGCCGCTGCCCTGGAAGAATTAGAGCGCAAGGCGCAAGGGGATGTTGGCAGTGGTACTGACGAGAGCAAGAACAAGAAAGACGAGCCCCCGCAGGGTGGAGTGTACGCGGTAGTAGAGGTGGAGCAAAGATGTGGCGGCGTAGGGCCTGTGCGGTGCTGCGCCGCAATTTTTGATGAGTGCCAAAGGCTGCGGCGGCGAGTGCGGAAACTTACTGCGTTGTGCCATTGGTGGCAGGGTGGTTGCGGCGGTACAGAACCCACTCTTCAATAATTTCACCGCTGGGCAGGCGGCATTTGCTATAAATGCCTTCGGGTGTTTCCACCGGAATGGAGGTGCCCCCTAGCTGCTGGCAATACACGGAAGCCGGGTTGGCAAGCCCTGCTTGCTGCTGGGCCGGTGCATTTTCCCGGTTTTGCATTGAACTGGTAGCGTTTTGGGGAGCCGGGGAACATGCTGCAAGCAACAGAAGCGTGCTGCATAGAATGAGAAAGAACTGACGCATAGAACCTTCTTTATAGTAACAGTGGAGTCTGGCCCATTGGTTACGCCATGGGCGAAATGAGCTTGCCAATGTTTTCCAGAACTTTGTGCCATAACGGGCGTTTTGTCCACTGGGCAAAGTGCAGTTGTTTGGCGTTGGCAATATCTGCAAGAAAAAGCTGTTCCCCTTGTTTGGCAAGGTCTGCATCGTACATGAATGTTTGTGATTCGAAGTTAATGCTCAGGCTGCGTGTGTCAAGGTTCGCTGTGCCAACAGAGTACACGGCAGAATCACATACAATTGTTTTGGCGTGAATAAAGCGGTTGGGGGGATATTGGTAAATGCGCACCCCGGCCCGCAACAGTTCTTCGCAGGAATGCAGGCTGGCCCAGAACACCATGGGGTGGTCGGGTTCGCCGGGAATAAGAATGCGCACGTCCACCCCGCGTAAGGCGGCAGTACACAACGCTTCTTGCAAGGCTGTACCGGGAATAAGGTAGGGGGATGTTATCCATAAATTTTTTGTGGCACTGGTAAACAGGGAAAAATAGGCTTTTTTAATACAATCCCAATGGCTATTGGGGCCACTGTGGGCTATTTGCACCTGGCTTGTACCGGGGGTGTTGTTTTGCTGGCGCTGCGTGCTTTGGGTAATTTTCTTGAGCAGGGCAGGGGGGGCACCGCACAGGGTAAGGTCTTCCACAAAGGTTTCCACAAGGTTGTGCACCGCGGTGCCTTGCAGCATACAGTGCGTATCCCGCCAGGGCAGTTGCCCCCCATTGTTTTGCAGGTAATATTCACGAATATTGACGCCGCCCATAAAGCCAAATTCATTGTCCACCAGCAGTGTTTTACGGTGGTTTCGGTAGTTGGCTCCGCGCAGCATGGGGAAGGCCACAGGCAGAAAGGCCTGCACAAACACCCCAACCTTGCGCAGTTCTTCCACCGACTTGCGGCTAATTTTCCAACTGCCCACAGCATCGTATAGCAAGCACACGGTCAGGCCTTCCCGCGCTTTCTGGGCCAAGGCCTTTTTAAAGGTTTCGCCAATGGCGTCGTTGGCAATAATAAAGGTTTGAAACAGCACATATTCTTTGGCCTGCTGTATTTTTTCCAGCATGGCGTCGTACGTTTCTTTCCCGTCTACAAGCAGGGTTACCCGGCAGTTTGCATGCACTGGGGCAAGGGAGCTGCCGTAAATAAGGGCAGCCGTTTTATTGCCCAAAGAGCGCTTGTATTCTTCGGCTTGGGCATGTTTTGCCTTTTTTCCGCCGGGTGCTGCAAGCTGTTTTTTACGGCTATAATAACGCAGGTCAGGGCCAATAACCCAATAGCACAGTAAGCCTAAAACTGGGAGCAGGGCAAGCACCACAAGCCAGGCCATGGTACTGTCCGGGTTTTTGTTTTCCAGAAAAATGATGGAGCCGACGAACAGCACATACAGAGCAATGCCTACGCGGTAATAGTGCCCGACAAATCCTACAACGTTGCTTTGCACAAGAAGAACAGCCGCCTGAATATGGTCGTGGGTAAAGAACAGGCTGGTGAAGATAACGGCACACAAAAGCCCAAGCACAAGACCGCCGATGATGAAGCGCAAAAAGTAATGGATGCGCGGGGAGTAATTGTATTGCATGCCCTGTATGGTGCCAGAAGTGCCGAGCTATGACCAGAAGAAAAGCGGGTGGCAACTAGGTGGGCGTGCAAGTTTAAAAAGTACCCTCTGGGGGCTATGCATACCACGCAACGTTGTGTTCAATGGTACTTCAATTTATTGTGGCACAATGCTTTTTTGCAGAATAACCTGAAGGGAATACAGAGGTTTTCTGTTTCTTCTTGACATTGTATACAACGATGAATACAAAAAGAAATACAAAATGGCAATTCGCCACAACGGAGGTTCACCATGGCTTCAACGTTTAAACCGTCATTGTGGGGCGCTGGAGATTTGAATGCCTTTTCCGGGCTGTTCACCAACGTCCTGTTGAATACTCTGGTCCTTACAGGTCTTGCCCTTGGGGTGGTTGGCCTGCCGGAAAACATTGTGTTCGGTCGTATTTTGCCTGCCCTGGGCATTGCCTTGCCCCTTGGCAACCTGTTTTATGCCTGGCTTGCCTGGGACCTGGCCAAACGTGAAGGGCGCGACACCGTAACGGCCCTGCCGTACGGCCCCAGTGTGCCGCAAATGTTTATTGTGGTGTTTCTGGTTATGCTACCCACCTACCTGCGCACAGGCGACCCCATTCTTTCCTGGCGGCTTGGCCTTGTGTGGGCCATGATCACCGGTATTATTGTACTGTGCGGCGTGTTTGTTGGCCCCACCATTCGTAAGTACACACCGCGTGCTGCCATGCTGGGCACCCTTGCCGGGGTTTCCGTGGCTTTCATTTCCATGCGCCCGGCTTTCCAGATGTTTCAGGAACCATGGATAGCCCTTATCTGCTTTGCCATTATCATGCTTTCCTGGATGGGCAATGTACGTATGCCCTTCAATATCCCGGGTGGCCTTATGGTGGTGCTGGTGGGCAGTGTGCTGGCCTGGGGAGCGACCTTCCTTGGCTATAGCGACATTATGGTGCCTACCAAGGTGGGCGAGGCCATGAAGCACATCAGCATTAACCTGCCTTCCTTTTCTTCCGACGTGATCAGCATTCCCTTGAGCGACTTGTGGCCGTTGCTGGTAACCGCCATTCCCCTGGGTATTTACAACTTTACTGAAGCCATGAACAACGTGGAATCTGCTGCGGCCGCAGGCGACAACTTCAACCTGCGCAAAGTGTTGCTGGCAGATGGCACCGGGGCTATTGTGGGCGTGTTCTTGGGGTCCCCCTTCCCCCCTGCTGTGTACATTGGGCACCCCGGCTGGAAAGCTGTGGGCGGGCGCATTGGTTATTCCATGGTCACAGGCATTTCCATTATGCTGGTGTGCTTCCTTGGTCTTGCCGCCTTCCTGCTTGCCATGGTGCCGCTGGTAGCCATTTTGCCCATTTTGCTGTTTATCGGCCTTATTATTGGGGCGCAGGCTTTTCAGGCCACACCGCGCAAGCATGCCCCAGCCATTATTCTGGCACTTATCCCCAATATATCTGAATGGGCCAAAGGCCAGGTGGACGGCACCCTTGCCGCTGCTGGTGCCACCGTGGAAAGCATTGGCGCAGCCAAGCTCGCTTCTGCCAACGTGTTGTATTACGGCATGGAACACCTGGGCGGCGGCGCAGTGCTGGCGGGCCTTATGCTGGGTGCCATTGCCGTGTTTGTTATTGAAAAACGGTATAACTGGGCGGCTGTGTATTCTGGCGTGGCTGCGGCCCTTTCCTTTGTGGGCTTTATTCACGGTTCCCACCTGGCGCTTAACGCCACCCCCCCTGTTACCATGGGCTATACCATGATGGCCTTGACCTTTGCTTTTATTGCCATGAAACAAAAAGAACCACTGGACTGGACACCGGTGGATAGCGAGGAAGAACATATATGAAAACGTTGTTTGTAAACGGAACCCTGATGCGCGGCCTGAAGCTGAACAAGAACCTTGATGGCGCAGAATTTCTTGGTGAATTCAAGACAAAGCCCATGTACCGCATTCACACCATTGGTGATGTGCACCCCGGTATGTATGCAGTGGAAGAAGGCGGCATTGTCGTGCCCGGTGAAATGTACTGCATGAGCGATGCAATTTGGCAGCGTGTGGAAGCAGGCGAACCCCCACACCTGTATTGCGGGCCAGTGCACCTGGAAGACGGGCGCGTGGTGGACGGCATTCTGTTCCCCAAAGAAGAAGCCGTGAAACACCCGGACATTTCCAGCTTTGGCGGCTGGCGCGAATACATGGCAACCAAGGAATAGATAGTATTGCGCAGGGAATTTTATTGACTTTTATTGGGGGACGCTGCTCAGGGCCTGTGTACCCGATCCTCCAGCCCCTCAAGGGGCATAATGCCCCTTGATCCTCCATTTGCGTTCACGTTTTCGCGAAGCGGGAACGTGAACGCTGATGCGGGTTCCAAGGGCATCATGCCCTTGGCGGAGGGGTTTGGGGAGGCAGAGCCTTCCCAAGTAAAATGCAACAATTTTAAAGGAGAACAGCAATGAAAACAATCACTGCGGAACCCTATGCGTTTGAATTTTCCCCGGCTGAAACAGCCCTGGTTATTATTGATATGCAACGTGACTTTTTGGAACCCGGCGGCTTTGGTGCCATGCTTGGCAACGACGTTTCCCTGCTGCGTTCCACCATTGAACCCAACAAGAAATTGCTGGAAGCAGCCCGTAAGCATGGCCTTTTGGTGGTGCATACCCGTGAAGGGCACAACGCCAGCCTGCTTGATTTACCCTTGAGTAAAAAAGTGCGAGGCAAAGGCCAGAAAACCATTGGCGACGCTGGCCCCATGGGGCGCATTCTGGTGCGCGGGGAAGAAGGCCAGGATATTATTCCGGAACTGTACCCCATTGCCGGGGAACACATTATTGACAAGCCCGGCAAAGGTGCTTTTTACGCCACAGACCTGGAGCATATTCTGCGCCAGCGTGGCATCAAGTACCTTATTGTCACCGGGGTCACCACGGAAGTGTGCGTGAACACCACCGTGCGTGAAGCCAACGACCGTGGCTTTGAGTGCCTGGTGGTTGCCGACGCCACAGGCTCGTATTTCCCTGAATTTCAGCGCGTTGGGCTGGAAATGATCAAGGCTCAGGGGGGCATTTTTGGCTGGGTGGCACAAAGCGCCCAAGTACTGGAAGGGTTGCAGTCATGAGAGCACACAGTATTTTCAAAAATTTTTATCGCGACTCAGTAGCGCTGATGCAGCTTTCCGCCAAAGTGGGCGGCTTGGAAGGGGTAGAGCTTGCCTCTGCCCTTATGGGTACCCCTGCCAACCAGGAAATGATGGTGGCAGCAGGGCTTCTGGATGCCCCCATGGCAGAAGTGGCCCCCAACGACCTTGTGTTTGTGGTGAAAGGCACGGAAGAAGCCACCCAGCTTGCAGTGGCGGAATTTGAACGCCTGCTCACGGCTGCGGAAACAAAAGGCGCTGCCAAGGAAGAAAAGCCCTTTGGCTCCCTTGCCGAAGCGTTAAAGGCCCGGCCTGAAGCCACCTTTGCCCTTATTTCCGTGCCCGGTGAATACGCCGGGGCAGAAGCCATGAAGGCCCTGCACCGCGGGCTGAACGTCATGCTGTTTTCTGACAACGTACCGGAATGGCAGGAAATTGCCTTGAAAAAGTACGCCTTTGAACACGGCTTGCTGGTTATGGGGCCAGACTGCGGCACAGCCATTATTGCAGGCGTGCCCCTGGCTTTTGCCAACGTGGTGGGCCGTGGCAACATTGGCGTTGTGGGGGCTTCCGGCACAGGCACGCAGGAAGTAACCACCATTGTTGACCAGCTTGGCGGCGGTGTTTCCCACGCCATTGGCACAGGCGGGCATGACCTTTCCGTGAGCGTGGGCGGGCTTACCATGCGCTCTGGCATTGCGGCCCTTGCTGAAGATGTGGAGACAAAAGTCATTGTGCTTGTTTCCAAGCCACCTGCAAAAGAAGTGGCAGAAGCCGTTCTTGCCCAGGCTTCCAGCGTGGGCAAGCCTGTGGTGGTGTGCTTTTTGGGGGCCGCCCCCGGCAGCATTACGGGCAAAAACCTCACCCAGGCCAACACCCTGGAAGAAGCCGCCCACAAGGCTATTGCCCTGGCAAACGGGCAGGCTCCTTCCTTTACCAGCGTGACTGCCAGCACCCCCCGTGTGCAGCAGCGGGCCACAGACCTGAAAAAGGTGCTTGCCCCAGGGCAGAAATATGTGCGTGGCCTGTATAGCGGCGGCACCTTTTGTTATGAAGCACTGCTTTCTTTGCAAACCATTTTGCCGGAAGTGTTTGGCAACACCCCCACGGGCAAGGCCCAAAAACTGGCAAATATCCATAAAAGCCAGGGGCACACTGTTATTGACCTGGGGGATGACGACTTTACCCGTGGCAAACCCCACCCTATGATTGACCCTTCCCAGCGTAATGAGCGCCTGCTGCATGAAGCGGCAGACCCGGAAACCGCTGTGGTGCTGCTGGATGTGGTTATTGGTTACGGGGCCAATGCAGACCCTGCCGGGGAACTGGCAGGTGCCGTGCGTGAAGCCCGCGCCATAGCCCAAAAAGGCGGCAGGGAACTGGTGTTTATCGGGTTTGTGTGTGGCACAGATAAAGACGTGCAAGGCCTTGCCAGCCAGCGTAAAAAGCTGGAAGAGGCCGGTGTGCACCTGTGCAGCAGTAATGCTGAGGCCATAGCCCTTACCGGGGCTGTGTTGGTGGGGTAATATTATGAAATCTATTCTTTCTTCAGACCTTTCCGTTATTAACCTCGGGCTGGTGCGGTTTGCAGAACCCCTGCAAGACATGGGCACCCCTGTGGCAGCCTGCCAGTGGCAACCCCCGGCAGAAGGCAACCCTGAAATTGGCTGGAAACTGGCAGAACTGGTAAACCACCCCAAGGTGGAAGAAGCCAACAAAATTGCGTTTGAACGCTACCTTGCCTCCACCCCCGTGTTGGAAGGCATTGCTACTGCCGCTGACGTTATTCCTGCCATGCAGGGCAAGAAGCTGATTCTGCATTCCGGCCCCCCCATTGCCTGGGCCGATATGTGTGGCCCGCAAAAAGGCGCTGTGTGCGGTGCTGCCGTGCTGGAAGGCTGGGCAGCCACAACGGAAGAAGCGGCAACGCTGGTGGAAAAAGGCGAAATTGCCATTGATTCCTGCAACCACCACAATGCCGTTGGCCCCATGGCAGGCATTACCAGCCCCAGCATGCCGGTGTGGGTGGTGCGCGACACCGTAAACGGCAACACCACTTTTTCCAATATGAACGAAGGGCTGGGCAAGGTACTGCGCTTTGGTGCCAACAGCGACGAGGTGCTGCACCGCCTGCGCTGGATGCGCGACGTGCTGGCCCCTGTGCTTAAGGCAACCCTGGCCCACATGGAACCGCTGGAGCTGAAACCGCTTATTGCCCAGGCCATGCACATGGGTGATGAGTGCCACAACCGTAACGTGGCAGCCACATCGCTTTTGTTCCGCAAGCTGGTGCCTGTGGCCCTGCGCCACGGGGTGGCTTCCCCCAAAGAACTGGATGAAGCCTTTGCCTTTATTGCAGGTAACGACCACTTCTTCCTGAACCTTTCCATGGCAGCCTGCAAAGCCATGCTTAATGCGGCAGCCGGGGTGCCGGGCAGTTCCATGGTCACGGTAATGGCCCGTAACGGCATCAAGTTTGGCATTCAGCTTTCCGCCTTTCCTGGCCGCTGGTTCCAGGCAGACGCCCCTTATGTTGAAGGTCTGTTCTTTCCTGGGTATTCTCAGGCAGACGCAGCCCGCGACCTGGGGGACAGTGCCATTACGGAAACTTGCGGCATTGGTGGCTTTGCCATGGCAGCCGCCCCGGCCATTGTGCAGTTTGTGGGCGGTACTTCCGACGATGCTTTGAACAACACCATAAGCATGAAACAGATAACCCTGGGGATCAACGGCAACTTTACGTTGCCCATGCTGAACTTTACCGGCACCCCGGCTGGCATAGACGCCCGCCTTGTGGCAGACACAGGCATACGCCCTGTTATTAACACTGGCATTGCCCATAAAGATGCCGGGGTTGGGCAAATTGGTGCCGGGGTAACCTGGGCCCCCATGCCGTGCTTTACCGCAGCTATTGAAGCGCTGTATGAAGAGGTGTGCAAATGAGTGCGAAACTGGCAGTTATAGCCATTGGCGGTAATGCCCTTTCCCCGGATGTGGAGCATTTAGCCATAGCCAAGCAGTATGAACGGGCCAAAGAAACAGCGGTGCATATTGCTTCCCTCATGCTGGATGGCTGGAATGTACTGCTTTCCCACGGCAACGGCCCCCAGGTGGGGCTTATTATGCGCCGTTCCGAGCTTTCCACCCCTGAAGTGCCCCCCATTCCCATGGACATTGCCGGGGCCGATACCCAGGGCGCGGTGGGCTACATGCTGTGTAAGGCCCTGCGCAATGAATTTCAGCGCAGGGGCATTGCCCGGCAGCCTGTGGCCATTGTCACCCAGATTCTGGTAAACCGGAACGACCCTGCCTTTGCGGCCCCCACCAAACCCATTGGCGGGTGGTTCAGCAAGGAAGAAGCAGACCGCCTTGCCAGGGAACTTGGCTGGAGCGTGGTGGAAGATTCCGGCCGGGGCTGGCGCCGGGTGGTGGCTTCCCCCGAGCCTGTGCGCATTATTGAAGAAGAGCCCATTTTGCACATGCTGCAAGCCGGAATGAGCGTTGTGGCCCTTGGGGGCGGTGGCATTCCTGTGGTGCAGAATGAAGAGGGCGACTTTGAAGGGGTGGAAGCCGTGGTGGACAAAGACGCTTCTGCCGCGTTGCTGGCTTCCCGCCTGAAAGCAGACATGCTTGTGCTGCCCACAGCGGTGGAAAAGGTGGCTATTCGTTTTGGCAAGCCAGACCAGCAGTGGCTGGACTCCCTGACTGTGGCACAGGCGGAAGAATACCTTGCTGCCGGGGAATTTCCCGCTGGCAGCATGGGGCCAAAAGTGCGTGCCCTGGTCAGCTTTGTGAAGGCCACAGGCGGCACCGGGCTTATTACCACTCCGGAAAAACTGCGTGAGGCAGTAGCCGGCAAGACAGGCACACACATTAGGAAGCGGTGATTTTTTCCGTTTGGCGGCGTGACCTTTTTTCGCTTGGGCTTCGTGGAGATGTGCGGGCAGCAAAGCTTCCCGCACCCTCTGCCCTTGCTCCACGGCTTGCTACGCTCGCGACTGCCGTCGGCTTTAGGGAGGTTGAGTTGAACAGAAGAGTCCAGCCCGCGTTTCAAAAAATGATTCGTGCCTTGCCAAACGAAAAAACTGACCGCTTCCCGTGCCATGTATGATGTTTTTTAGCTTAGGGGAATAATTCCATTTGTCACATTACGGGACAATAGTCGTATTTTTCAAGCACTTGCCCCTGGCACGTCACCGTTGGCGGGCAAGGGTGGGTGCTTGCCTGTTTCTTGCAATTCACCCAGGAACAGCGTATAGCTACACGCGCAGACCTAGCTGCAAGAAGGAGCATATGGGTACCCCACGTAAAAAAGTGAATTTAGGCGCGCAGGTGGAAGAAGTGTTGCGAAAGCGCATTTTGAACCTGGAATACCCGCACAACCATGTGCTGGTGGAAGAGGCCTTGTGTGCAGAGTTTGGCGTAAGCCGTAGCCCTGTGCGTGAAGCCTTGCGCATGCTGGAAGCGGCAGACCTGACCCACAAAACAAGCAGCCGCAGTTATATTGTTAAGCAAATCAGTCAGCGCGGGGTAAAAGAACTGTATGAACTGCGCCTTGCCCTTGAACGTTATGTGGTGGAGGGCTTGTGTTCCCTGCACAACACCGCACCCATTGAAGCGCTATTGGCGCACTGGCAAACGGTTTCCATGGAAGCAGAGCCAGACCGCGCCGCAGCAGACAGGGTGTTCCATGAAACCCTGGCAGAGCTTTACGGTAATAACGTTATGCTGGAAGCATTGCGCCAGATTAACGACAGGCTGCGGGTGTTCCGGGTAATGGATTTTGCCAGGGAAAACCGCCTGGGCAGCACCCAGGCCCAGCACGTGGCGTTGCTTACGGCCATTGTGCAAAAAGATGTGAGCAAGGCCCTGGAATACCTTGAGATGAATGTGAATGAAGGCATGAAGAATGCGGTGGAAACCCTGCGGCAGGCTATTTTGCGGGCGCACGAACGGGAGTGATGCCGTGGTGGTGCGTAGTTGTTTTGTATAGTTTACTCCATGCACGCATGAAGCTAAAATCACAAAGGACGCAGTGCGTCCTTTGTGATTTTAGCTGGGTTGGATTTGTTGGTTTTTCCTGCTTTTTCAGCAGGGCATTTGGCTATTGCGTCGGGTGAATAGTCAGCACAGGAATCGTTGCGCTTTTGACCACCTGCTCTGCCACAGAACCAAACAGGATGCGCTCAATGCCTTTGCGCCCGTGGGTGCCCATAATAATCATGTCTGCATCGCTGGAGTTGGCCATTTCAATAATTTCTTCCGCCGGGTCGCCAGTGACTACAACCCCCTGTGTTTTTATGTCCTTAAAGGAAGCAGGTACAAAGTTTTCCATGCTTTTTTCAGCGTTAATGAAAATTTCCTCCAGAGTGCCTTCCAGGGTGGCGGGGGACACATGCAGGTCATCATACTGGGCAAGGTCTGGCGCGGCATACACCACAATAATCTCTGCCCCAAAGGCCTTGGCTAAGCTTGCGGCGTACTCTGCAACCTGTTCACTGTACTGAGAAAAGTCCACGGCACACAAAATTTTTGCAATCTTTTTCATGGTTCTCTCCTTATGCTTCTGTGTTGTTTGTCAAAACTATTTGGTTTGGGATTTTTGGTGGCTGCTGCCCAAAACTATGCACGTAAGGGTGCAAAGTGCGAGGGTTAGCGGCACATCGTGGCGTCTGGCTGCAATAGCAGGCGCTCCCCGGCACCAGGGCCTTCACCTTCCAGCCGCACAAAACCTTCCCCCACAAACAGGTGGGCAACTTCCTTTTCTTGCTGCACAAGGCGTATGGTTCTGCCGGAAGCCTCCCAGCGGAACGTTCCCTGGTGCTTCTTGCCCTTTGCCGTGCGCAGGGTAAAGGCGTTCTCTTTGCCCAATGCTACAAATTTCAGGCCCTTGGCTTTGCGGCCTTCCGGGGCGTAACACCCGGTCACGTCCAGGGCATTCATGCTGGTGTGCTTGTCTGTTACTACAGGCTCGGCTTGCGGCTTGGGTGCACACCCGCCAAGGGTAAGCAGGAGAATCCCAAAAAGTACTGCGGTTGTGCCCATTGTGCTTACTGTGTGCTTGTTCATATATTTCCCCCACAGGCTGGTGTGTTGTTTTGCGTACAGTGTAGCAAATATATGCAGGCCCGCAAAGAAGTGTTTTTCTGTTGTGTTTCATATTTTGCATCAGGTGGCGGCTGGTTGGCCTTCCCCGGCGGAAGGCTCTATTGAAGGCACCCTTGATTTGCACAAGTACGCCGTGCGTAACGAGGCTGCTACCTTCTTTTTCCGGGCCAGTGCCCTTTTATGCATATGAAATAGGGGGAACACTTTTGTATAAAAGCATTCCCCCTTCCTTAGTCTTCTATATCTCTTTCCTATGGAAGCACTGGTGACATGGCATTTGGAAACGCGCAGTTATTTCGTTTGGCAAGGCGCGAGCTTTTTTTGAAGCAGGAGTGACAATTCCGAAGGAAAGCGGAATTAGAAACCGCCTGAAGGGCGGGAGCCGAAGGCCGAGGCCCAGGACGGGCCGAGTCAACTCTTTCGTCCATGACTGTTTCAAAAACACCTTAAAGCCGACGGCAGTCGCGAGCGTAGCAAGCCGTGGAGTGAGGGCAGAGGGTGCGAGTGGTTTTGCCACCTCGCACATCTCCACGAAGCCCGAGCAAAAAAAGTCGCAACGTCGCCAAACGGAATAAATCAGCGTTTCCCTATCGCCTGCCCGGTTTGCCCGGCATACCAAGGCGCGCCAGTTCTTTCAGGCGTTCATCCACTTTGGCATACAGCGAGCCTTTGGTGTATTTCCCGTCTTTGTTCAGCCGGCCAGCAGGTACCCCTGTGAGCAGTTCCAGGGCCTGGGTAATGTGTTCCACCGGGTAAATGCGGAATTTCCCCGCTTTTACGGCATTAATAACATCTTCATGCAGCATAAGGTGGGTAATGTTGTCGCGGGGCATAATAACCCCTTGCCCGCCCGTAAGGCCGTGGCGTTTGCACACCTCAAAATAGCCTTCAATTTTGCGGGTTACGCCGCCCACGGCCATAATTTGGCCAGACTGGCTCACCGCCCCGGTAAAGGCCAGGGAGAGGTTCACCGGTACGCCGGAAATGGCAGAAAGCAGGGCCGCAAGTTCAGCCCCGGAAGCGGAGTCCCCTTCAATGCCCACATAGTTTTGTTCAAAGCCAAGGCTGCCTGTAAGCATCAAGGGCTTGTTGTGGGCAAAGGCCCCCACCAGATAGCTTTTTAAAATCATCATGGCTTTGGTGTGAATGGGGCCGCCAAGCTGTGCGTCGCGTTCAAGGTCAACAATGCCGCCACTGCCTGCCCCAATGGTGCAGGAAATTTGGTGGGGCAGGCCAAACTCGAAGTCGCCATAGAAAGAAACCGCAAGCCCGTTTACCACCCCCACGGCATTACCGCTGGTGGCAACCTTGATGATTTTGCGGTCGTATTCTTCCATAAACGCTTCTTCCACCAAATTGGAGCGGAAGTTGCGCGCCCGCAAGGCCTGGGTAAGCACTTCCCCTGTCACCACGGGTTTGCCTTCCATAGTGGCATAAGCAGAAGCTTCTATCATAATTTCCCGTAGCTGAGGGAACTTCAGGGAAAGCTTGCTCTGGTCTTCCACCAGGCGGGAACCGTGGTCTACAATGCCTGCAAGGGCGTCCCTGTCAAAGGGCACCAGGTCTTCGTCAGTAATAATGCGTTTTAGCTGGCTGAGGTAGGACCGGATATTGGTGCTGTTGCGGGGCATGGAGTCGGAAAGGTGGGCCTTGATTTTAAACAGCCTGCTGAACCTGTCGTCCATATCCAGGAGCAGTTCATATACCTCTTCCTTGCCAATAAGAATAACCTTCAGGTTCAGGGGCACCGGGGCTGGGTGCAGGCCCTTGGTGCGGGTGCTTTCTTCTTCCGCCGTATCTTCCACGCGGGAAAGCCCGGAACGCAGGGAACGCAACAACGCTTCCCACACGCCTGTGGCTTGTAGCACATCGTCTACATGCACAACAAGGTAGCCGCCATTGGCCTTGTGCAGGCTGCCTGCCTTAATTAAGGTAAAGTCGGTAACCAGCGCCCCCATTTCTGCTTCGCGTTCAATGCACCCCATAAGGTTTGCCATGGTGGGGTGGTCTTCAAATACTATGGGGGCCCCTTCTGTGGCGGTGTTGTCCACAAACACGTTCACCCCAAAGCGGGCGCTCATGTCTTGGGCAGGCTGGCTTTCATGGTGGGGCACAGGGGCGTTGCCGCCAGGGCCTGGGCCGTGGGGCGATTCTGCGGGCATAAAGGCTTCAATATTATCCAGCACATCGGCCCGCAAGGCAATCAAGAAGGCTTTCAGTTCCGGGGTAGGGTGCTGGGCCAGCACTTTTTCCATAAGCGGGTCCAGGGTAACTGTAAGCACTTCTTCAATAATTTCGCGGTCAAGTGAACGCTCTTCTTCCAGGAAATGCTGTTCTGCCTTGGCAAGTTTGCGCAAAAAGCCCATCATGGGCTGCATCAGGCTGTCGCCTTTTTGCTTGAGCACACTGCGGCGGCTTTCGTCCAGCTTTTCAAATTCCTGTTCGTTGAGGCGCTTGCCATCTACCTGGGGGTACAGGGTCATGCTTCCTGCTTCGTCCAGGTCTAATATAAAGCCTTGTGTTCCTGCCAGCTTGTTCATTTGCTTGAAAAGCTGTTCACGCTGGTTTTGGAATTTGTCGAACAAGGAACTGCGGCGCTTGGTGAACGTGGTACGTTCCAGGCGCAGGGCAGTTTCTTTCAGAATATTGGCATGGGTTTTGTGCAGGCTTTTTTTCAGTTTGTGCCCCATGCCGGAAGGCAGGGCCATGAGCACCGGGGCGTCATCGTCGTCAAAATTATGCACATACACAAGGTCTGGGGGGGTGGTTTCCCGCTTTGCCCTGGGCATAAGGTATTCCCACAACAGGTAGCTGCGGCCAAGGTCTGCTTCCCCAGCCAGGTAAATGTTATACCCCTGGGCCTTAATGTGCAGGCCAAGCTTGAGCGCTTCCAGCACACGGTGCTGCGGGCTGTGGCGCTTGCCGTTTTTGGGTATGTCATTGCTATTGGCGTAAGGCACCCTGGCGGGGTCCAAAAAAGCCTTGAGTTTGCCGGGGGCCAATGGGCTTGGTACTGCCATTATGCTTGTGCCTCATACAGTTCTTGTAAAATTGCCTGCCCGCCCGCCTGCTTCACTTGCTGGGCAAGGGAAAGGCCAAGGGCGCGGGCCTGGGTGCGCGGGCCGCACAGGGTTTGGCGAATAATGCGTGTGCCGGTGGGGTCTGCCACCAGGCCTTCAATGGTAATGGTGCCGCTAGGGTTTTCCGTATCGTCCCCAAGGGTGGCATGGGCCGCAATGGGTACTTGGCAGCCCCCTTCCAGCCCTGCCAGAAAGCCGCGCTCCGCAGCAACGCAGTGGTGGGTGGCGGGGTGGTCTAAAAAGGCCAAAAGTTCTGCCAGTTCTGTACGGCTTTCCTTAAATTCCAGGCCAAGGGCCCCCTGCCCGCAGGCAGGTAAGAATTCTGGCGGGGCCAGCGGGGTTTGGTGGGGGGCGGAAAGGCCAAGGCGGTTCAGCCCGGCAGAGGCCATAACAATGGCGTCGAACTGCCCTTCCATCAATTTGCGCAGGCGGGTGTCTACATTGCCCCGCAGCGATTCAATAACAAGGTCTGGGCGCAGGTGCAGCAGTTGGGCTTGGCGGCGCAGGCTGCTTGTGCCCACCTTGGCCCCTTGGGGCAGGGCGGCAAGGGTGGGGTAGTGCACGCTCAGCAGGCTGTCTGTCAGGGCTTCACGCTGGGGCACAACCCCAAGGGTAAGGCCAGCAGGCAGTTCCATGGGCACGTCTTTCATGGAATGCACGGCAATGTCTGCCCTGCCGTCCAGCAGTGCTTCCTCAATTTCTTTTACAAACAGGCCTTTGCCCCCAACTTTTGCCAGGGGTACGTCCTGAATGATATCCCCTTTGGTTTTCAGTACAAGCAGTTGCACTGCAATACCATGGCGCTGGGTAATGCACCCTGCAATATGATTAGCCTGCCACAGGGCAAGGGCGCTGCCCCGTGTGGCAATGGTAAGCGAATTTTTCATGGTGGCCTGTAAGGTTATTTACACGTGGAGCAACTGCCGCCGGAACACCCGGAGCAAGCGCTGCGTGACGATTTGGGGAAGGTGACAGTTTGCCCCACGCGGGAAGGCGCAGGCATGTGCAGGCTGGCGCAGGAAGGCACCAGAGTGGTGCTTTTGCCGCACTTGGGGCAGACCGGGGCAGCCTGGCTGCCTAACACAATTTCTTCAAACCGGGTGTTACATGAATCGCACTGGTATTCAAAAATAGGCATGAGCGCCCTCCATGGATAATGCGTTGATCGTGAATGCAAGTGGATACCATTGCACAATTGAAATTGTTGCACTTTATTTGGGGAGGCTCTGCCTCCCCAAACCTCTCCCTTCTCCGTTTGGGCTTTGTTGAGATGTGTGGGCAGCAAAGCTCCCCACACCCTCAGCCCTCACTCCACGGCTCGCTATGCTCGCGACTGCCGTCGGCAATAGGGGCATGATGTCCCTTGCAGGGGGCTGGGGGACAGCGTCCCCCAATAAAAGTCAATCAAATTCATCGCGCTATACCCTCAAAAAACAAATAAAAGGCAACGGGCAGCAGCCGGGGTGGCACCATTGCGCTTATTGCGGCAGTGGCAATGGCAGGCTACCTTCCAGGTAGGGGCCAAGGGCTGCCACGTTCTGGAACAGGTAATGGTCTGCCAGCAGGCACAGCAAGTGCCCAATGGTAATGTGCAGTTCCTGCACCAGGGCGGTGTTGGCGTGGGGCACCGTAAGGCAGGCATGGCACTGCCGGGCCAGGGCTCCGCCGTCTTTTCCGGCAAGGCCTACCACAAACAGGCCTTTTTCCTTGGCGGCTGCCACGGCTGCCAGCACGTTGGGGCTGTTACCGGAAGTGGAAATGGCAAGCAGCAAGTCGCCTTGTGTGCCAAGGCCCTGCACCTGCTTGGCAAAAATTTGGTCAAAGCTGAAGTCGTTGCCAATGGAGGTGATAATGGACGAATCCGTGGTCAGGGCAACGGCAGGCAAGGGGGGGCGGTCCAACTGAAAGCGGTTCATAAACTCCGCAGCAATGTGCTGGCAGTCTGCCGCGCTGCCCCCGTTGCCGCAAAGCAGTAGCTTTTTACCCGTGGCAATGGTGTGGGCCACGTGCAGGCCTAAGGCATTAATGGTGGGCGCAGCCTGGGTAAGAAACGATTCCCGCAGGGCTGCCCCTTCACGGGCGTAATCCAAAATGGTGTTTATTGCCGTTTCGCTCATGCTGGGTACTTTTGTCTGAGGTGGTTGGGGCTGTTCAGAAGGAAGTGGTCTATTTTCCCGCAATTGCAGCTAGCAATTGGTACGGCTAAACAGCGAACCCACCTTGTATAGCGCATCTGGCAGGGCAATGCAAACCGTTCTCATGGCCCTGGCCGGGGGATTTCCCTGCCTGCAATACAACAAAAAGTTCAGGCTTCCCCTTCCTTGCGGAAAGAAGAAGCCTGAACCAAGAACAAGGCCGTACAGGATTACGCTGATAACCTACCCCGTGGCCCGGCAATACCCTGGAGTGTGGGCATTGGCCGGGGGAAGGGGCGTAATCTGTTACGGCCCCTTACCCTTGCTTTAATTCAGTAACAAGGCGGAGCATATTGCCCACCTGGCCTTTGAGTTGTTCCACGGCTTTTGTGGCGTGGCGCATGGCGTCTACGCTATTTTTAGCAATGGTGTTAATGTCTTGCACGGAATGGTTAATTTCTTCACTGGTGGCCGACTGTTGTTCACTTGCAGCCGCAATGGAGCGCACCTGGTCGGCGCTTTGTTCTGCCAGTTCGAAAATGGTTTCCAGGACCGAGCCGGACTTTTCCGCCACATCCACGACGGTGTGAATGGTTTGGGTGGTTTTTTCCACCTGCTGGCTGCTATCTGCTGTGGCCTGCTGAATGGAGCGGATAACCTTGCCCACTTCTGCCGTGGAAGACATGGTTTTTTCCGCCAGTTTGCGCACTTCGTCTGCCACCACGGCAAAACCGCGTCCGGCTTCCCCTGCGCGGGCCGCCTCAATGGCAGCGTTCAGGGCAAGCAGGTTGGTTTGGTCGGCAATGTCGGAAATAACGCTCATAATCTGGTCAATGGCCTGGGCATGGCCTGTGAGGGTTTCCATACCTCTGCGCAGTTCAATAGACTGCTGGTTCACAGCGCGCACATTATCGACCATTTGGTGCACAAACTTACTGCCAGTATCTGCATTGTTGCGTGTTTCAGCCGTAATGTTGGCGGCATGGGAAGCGCTTTTGGAAATTTCGTTCACGGTGGAAGTCATTTCTTCCATGGCAACGGCGGTTTCCATAACCCGGTTTGCCTGCTGGTGTGCGCCATCGTCTGAAAGGGCTACTTGCCTGCCAAGTTCATTGGTTGCATGGGAAAGTTCGTTGGCAATTTTTTCAATGTGTTCCGCAGCGGTGTGCATGCCCACAGAAGTGGCTTGTTCAGCCCGCTGCTTTGCCGTGTTGGCTTCTTCTGTAGCCTGGCGTGCCTGTTCTGCCTGCTTTTGGGCCTCTTCAGACTGTTCCTTGGCATATTGCAGGTTCTTTTTCAGGCTTTCCACCATGTCTTCCAGGGAGGCAGTCAGTTCACCAATTTCGTCTTTGCGGTCTGTGGCAAGGTGTTCCGTTAAATTCCCCCCTGCAACCTTACGGGCATAAGCCAGCAACGAGTTGATGGGGGTGGTAATTGATTTGCTGGTGGCAAGGGCAATGCCCACTGAAAGTAGCAGGGAAACAACGGCGGCTATTTGCGTGGCATGTTTAATGTTATCAACGGTGTCTTCCATATAGGTGGTTTGCTGGTCGGCATTTTCTTTGGTCAGGCCAATGGCAGCTTTCAGCTTTTCCCGCACTATGGGGAGGATGGAAGAAGTTTCCGTGCGATAAATGTTCAGGGCCGTTTTGGTGTCGCCACTTTTTGCCGATTCGATAATACGGCGGGCCGTGTCGTGCAGGGCAAGGTGAACGGGCTCAATTTCCTGGAAAATACGGGAAAGCCCAGGTACGTTGGCTTCAAGACCTGTTCTGCTGTCGCTGTAAAACCACTTGCCAAAGGAGCATTTATGGCCGTCTATAACAATTTTATCCGAATTATCTTTTTCACCGCTGACAAAAATGTCTACCTCCCGTACCCAGGAAAGGTGGGCCACTTCTGCGGCGAGCAAGTTGGCAACGCCATCGGTCATACTGCGTGTTTGGGTTATAAGCTTCTGAACAAACTGCAACCTGTCAAGGCTGAATCCTTGGGCAAGACCAGAAAGCAGCACAACAGAAAGAAAACTGAATACTATTTTCTTGCCGATGGATAGGTTGTTCCAAAATGATTTCATACTAATTTGCCTCCAAAATAGACTCTTTCGTGTGTGGTTGTGCCGTGGGGCAACCCAATGCTTATTGTAGACACAAAAATAGAGTTTTGCAAGGGTCTTTCGTTTTTTTTGTTCATAAAATTACGGAGCTTTTGTGTTGCACAGGGTAACATTAGTAGCGCCTTGATTGATGTATAATTGTGTATAGGAAGACACTGTGTGCGGTTACGTCGGTTCTGCTTTATGGCTACCAGTGAGCAGGCAGGCGCATTCCTTTTTTGGAGGAGTGTACCTGCTTGAGGGGCATGAATGCCAGCAAGACAAAAACTGTTGTTACACAAGTCCCTGTTTGTTGTTTTGGCTAATTGTCGTAGCCTTTATGGCAATGTGGTTACCACAGAAGGTTCAATGGTTGCCCCGCCCTGGGTGTTGTCTTTCAATAGTGCCCGCACTTCCCCGGTAAGGGGAATGGTCACGCTGGACATGCCAAGGACCTGTTGGGAGCCTGTGGCAATTAGCCGCAGGTTAAAGCGCACGTTGCGGGGGGTTATGGTGTAGGTGCCAGCCATAACAGCGGTGCTGGAAGGCTGTTCCGCTCCCACCAGTTCTGCCCGGCGGGTAAGCACCAGTTCTCCTGTGCCGGGTTCAAACAGCACATCAGCCCCTTTGCGAATTTCCTGTACTTCATAGCCAGCCTGGGTAAACCAGCGGGTCAGTTCTTCTTGCACCTGCCGGGCCAGGGGGTTGGATTCCTCAAAATTATTCACATTCACCGGGGTGGTAAGCATAAGGGAAACCCCTTTGGCGGGTGCTTCCCCCACGCCAAGGCTGGAAGCCAGTTGGCGGTCCATGTCGCGGGCGGCTGCGTCTGTAATTTGGGGAACGGTGGCAGCCTGGGCGCTTATGCCCGGCAGGGTGAACACACAAAGTGCGGTGAATAATAAGAGTACTCGCATGGCAGGCCTCGTTAGAGCGTCCTTAGGGGAAACACGTAATCCGTGTGTCCCTAACGCTGGGTTTTTATCATAAGTTCAACAGCTTCCAGTTCATGCGTAATCTGGTTACGCAATGCAGTGTCGTTGGCACCGCTTAGGGCGAATAGGAAGTGTTCTTTGGCAAGTTCAAAGCGCCCTTGGGCCACATAATCTCGCCCTGTACGTAAATTCCACAGGGAGTTGGCGTCTTGCCGGGCAATTACGGTGCGTTGTTGTTTCATCGGGTTCCCGGAACCTGATGAACAACCTACAAGGAAAAGCAGTACAAGACCAGAAGAAAGAAAACGTTTCATATGAGCACCTGCCACATCGTGGGGGGGAAGCCACGGGGGTATAGTGTTTTGTTGCCAGTCCTTAGAGCATTTACCACGTGAAATAGTCGCTTAACGGCGAGTAACGCTCGCCTATGCCTATTTCATGGCAAGGATTTGTTGTAAAAATCCTTGCAGGACAATTGATTCATTGCATTCGTAAATTGCTCTAGAGCGGGGGCGTTGCGGTGCAATGCTGTGCTGCCTGCATGCCCTTTCTTGAAAGCGGCTTAGTGGATGTCTTGCCCCTGGTCAATGGCGTTTACTGCCTGGGGCGAAATGGTTTCCTGGAAATCTCGTACTTTCAGGGAACCTTTTTCCAGCGTTTTTCCCGTGCGGGCCAGCATGCGCCGGGTAAGGCTATTGGCTGGCAGCACCATGTTGGCTGTGCGCAACACCCTGCCGTCGCCTGGGCGAATAAGGCGGGCGTTCACAAAAATATTCTGTGAATCAGCATAGTATGTGCCAGCCACCACCACAGAACCCGCAGGCACAGTGCGTTCGCCCTGGGCGCGAGTCAGGAAAAAGTCGCCTTCCCCTTCACGCATAGAAATGTCGCAACCAATGCGGTATTCCCGAATGGGGAAGCCTCGCTGGTTAAATTCATAGAACATTTGTTCAGCAATATACCGGCCAAATGAAGAGGACGACTCCATGTTGTCCTGGTTCACAAAAGAAACCGGTAAGGCTATGGCCCCGCGCAAGGCATTGCTGTTTATGCCGGAAATGAGTTGTTCCACCATTTCCCTCACTTGCAGCTTCAGTTCCCTGGCATTGGCATGGTTGGGGTTGGGGGCTTGGCGTGGGCTACCGGGAATAATAACAATGCCGCCGTTCCTGTCTGGCAGTACAATGCCGGAATCCACTTCTGTGGCTTCTGTAACAGGCACCATTCTGCCCTGTATGTTCATGGCTGGGGCGCTTTTGCCACGTATGGGAGCAGAACCATCAAGGGCGATGGTGGGTTGCTGTGAAGCAAAGCGCATGCTTTCAGGCATTGGTGGCGGGTTTGTTCCACCTGCGGCACCAGCAGGCGGAAAAAAACAGGCCCCTGCAAAAAGCATAAGTGAAAGCAGGGAAAGTGGATGTTTGGCAAACATGTCGTATTCCTTGTGGGTAAACGTGTTTTTTATCTTATCGGATGAAGTGGTGCTCTCAATAGCCGAAAATGTATGTGCCCAGGCAATAAATTGCCACTGGTAAGACGGTCAGTATACGCCGCTCCATTTTTCTTGGGGTGGCCCAAGCAAGAAACGCTGTTGCCTTACTTTGCATGGGAACCTTTGCGGAAAATATGACAGCTTGAAACCGTTGTGTGAGCGACTTGCTTGCAAAAATTTCCGGACGCAATAGGCGTTGGTCTTTTTATGCAACAAGCGGGCCAAAATGAAGGAGTAATGGTTTTCCCGGTGCAAGCGGGTGCAGAAGAAGGAAAGAGGGGAGATGGGCGTGTTGCAACGAAAACGCGGAGGATTATGGCCGTAATAGCTAAATACAGTATATAGTAGGGAGCGTGCTTTGCCCAAAGGGCATGTGTGGCGGCTGGCTGTGCGCTAAAAAATGAACTGAGACGAGCGCATTCTTGCTGTGCATGTGGCGTGAAATGTGTGCTGGTGGCAAAGCGCTGCTAAAAGCCAACTACTTTACCACCAGCGGGAATGGGAGAAACAAAAGTGTAAGGAATAAACTGGGCTCAACAAAAATCTTCTGGGCGTGAGGCAGCAACAATTTCCCTGAGCAGGGCAAGGGTTTCTTCCGCGTCGGCTGTTTCAAGCTTACGCAAGGCAAAGCCTGCATGCACAATAATATAGTCTCCCAGAACAGCAGGTTCTGGCAGCAGCATGGTGGAGGCGGTAATGTATGTTTGCCCTTCGCCTATCTGGCAGCGTGCCATATCAGGGGCGACAAATTCAGTGATTTTTACAGGAACAGCAAGGCACATAACGCCTCCTTGGGGAGTTTTGGCGGGCACATGGCAGAAAAAACTGCTACAGGGTGACTGAGCCTTACAGCAGAGGAATGGATGGGGACCTGTGCAGGCGGCAACATTTTCCGTACCCGGTTCTTTTACCACAGGAAGAAAACTTGCGCCAGATGTGCAATGGGCGTTTTTCAGAAAGATGCTTGGAGAGGAACTGTGCGCCTATGCAGCAAGAATAACAGGAATGGCTACTTCTGCAAGCACTATGAGCATGCCAAACAGGTCGCCATTATAGCCGCCATACTGCGTGGCCAGGGAGCGGGTGAACAGCACGCACCCTGATGTTACCATCAGGCAGAGCAGGGTGGCGTTGCCCCCGGTGGCCCAAAGGGCGGAGAGCATAAAAAAACAGGCACCAGTAAGGGCAGCCTGCTTTTGGGGGTGCAAGAAAAGAATGCGGCCCAGGGTTGCATCCGGGTGGGGAAAAGAGAGGGTGGCCAGCACGGCGGGCAGGCTGCGGCTCCAGCAGGGAAGCAGGAGCAGCACAACATATTGCCCGGAAAGGCACAGAGCATACACACCACACAGCATGCCGCTAATGGCAATGCAAAGCCCAAGGGCACCAAAGGCTCCCAGGCGGCTGTCTTTGAGTACGGCATGGAAGCGGGCAGGCCCACTGCCCAGCGCGTCACAAATATCTGCCAAGCCATCATAGTGCAAGCCACGGGTAAGGTAGGCCCCGGCGGCAACATACCACCAGGCCTGTAAAAAAGGGGTGTTGGAAAACAATCCAAGAAAGAAGGGGGTGGTGAGAACAGCACCCAATACCAAGCCTGCTACCGGGTAATATATGGTGCTGCGTGCCAGTTCAGCCTCTGTTCCAATCCGTGCTGGGGCAAGGCGGGTAAGGAAGCTGAGGGCAAGCAGGAAAAAATGCGTATGCTGGGCAAAGGAGAGCCTTTGCCCGGTGGGGCGGGTCAAGAGCGTTGCCTGTCTGAAATATTGAAGGCCAGGGAGTAAAGTTGATGGAAGAAATCCACGTACTCAACAAAAAAACCTTCTGGCACAACAATGCGGGCAGGAGCATAGTTTAATATGCCTTTGATACCAGCTTCCACAAGATAGTTGGCAGCACGCTGGGCACGTTCTGGCGGGGTGGTAATAATGCCAATGCTCACGTTCTGGTTGGCAACCTGTTCTTTTAAGCGACGTGTACACACCACTTCCAGTCCGGAAATTTCTTCCCCGATTTTGAAGGGGTCGCAGTCGAAGGCCCCGACAATGTTGAAGCCGTGCTGGCTGAATTCACGGTGGCTGAGCAAGGCTTTACCCAGGTTGCCCACGCCCACAAGAACGCAGTTCCATTCCACGTTAATGCCCAGGGATTCACGAATGGACTGGATAAGTCCCTTTACAGAATACCCAACACCGCGCACGCCAAATTCGCCAAAGTACGTCAGGTCTTTGCGAATTTGCGATGCATTCACATCGCATGCTTTTGCAAGGGGTTCTGAGGAAGTTACCTCAATACCATCGCGTTGGAATGTTTCCAGCACTTGCAGGTAAATAGAAAGGCGCTGAATGGTTGCGCGTGGTATGTTTTCGCTTTTCGGTGGTGTCATAATGATTGTAGGTAGAAGGCCTTGGGAAAGCCGCAAGCGGTTTTCCCAAGGCTTTAATGCATGGGGTTGGGGGGCGTTTTGCCCCCCAATGGTTCCTTAGGCGAGGGGGTTGATGAACAGCAGGATGAGGTTCACAACCAAAGAATAAATGGCAAGGGATTCAATGAAGGCGAGGCCCAGAATCAGGGTAACCATCAGTTTACCACCGGCTTCAGGGTTGCGTGCGGTGCCTTCACAGGCAGCTTTCAGGCCAATGCCCTGAGCAATGCCACAACCAGCAGCGGCAATGGCCATACCAATGGCGGCTGCCATGTAGGTGGTGCCAAGAGCGCCTGGGTCCATGGCTGCTTTGCCTTCAGCGGCAAAGGCAATACCGGCAAATGCGAAAATGCCAACAAGGGCCAGAAGGGTGGTGAACAATTTACGCATAGAATACTCCTGCGATTTATAGTGTTGTGGTCTCTTTCAGACCATTCCCCACATAAGTTTGGTTTTGGTGTACTGCCGGGGCCTTCGCTTTGGCTTGTTCACCTCACCGTGTTTTGAACGATGAGAGGGTAACTTCTCAACGTAAATCTGGTCTAGTGCGCGTGCTCCATGGCACCTTGCAGGTAAATCATGGTAAGCATAAAGAAAATGAAGGCCTGCAAGCTTTTTGCAATAAAGAACAGGAAGTACACAGGCACTGTGGAAAACACGGGGGCCATGAAGAAAAAGAGCATGAGTACGATTTCTTCGCCGCGAATGTTTCCGAAAAGACGCAGTGTAAGGGAAAGGGGGCGCGCACAGTGGCTAACCAATTCTATTGGCAGCATTAGCGGAGCCAGGGGCAGCATGGGGCCCATGAAGTGTTTGATGTATCCTGGGCCCCAGCGGCGCAGGCCAACATAGTTGTAATAAACAAAAACAGTCAAAGCCATGGCGGCAGTGGTGTTGATGTTGGCTGTGGGGGCGTCGCACCCAGGCACAAGGCCCATAATGTTCATCACCAGAATGAACAGAAAAATGGCACAAATAATGCCAAAAATTTTGCGGCCCTGTTCGCCTACCGTGGCAACAGTAAAGTCTTCCAGCCCCCCAATAACCACTTCACAGAGGTTTTGCAGGCCAGTGGGCACAAGGCGCATTCTGCCCCGGAGCATAAGCCCGACGCTGAACAGGATGGCCATGGCAAGCCATGTGTAGAAAAGGTGCTTGTTGCTTTCATTGAACCCGAAGAATTGGGAAAAGAGAAGTGGGTGCATCTGGTCCATGGGGAATTCAAGCCTCCTTAACTAGGGTTGCGGGCGAGCTGCATAAGGCCCCACACAGTAATGACAGTAACTGAGCAGGCCAGCCCGGCGGCAAGTGGCGCCACAGGGGCACCCCACCGAACAATGAGCAAGAACAGGGCAATGCCCGTAAGGCAGAGCCGGGCAGTAAAGCCAAAGAGAAAAAGCATAATAATGGCAGGGGAAAATGACCTGCTCACATTGTGCTGTGCGCTTTTTGCCAAATACCAGAAATTTGTGGTGGCTAGGGTGGCACCCACGCCAAAATAAAATGGCCAGTGGCCAAGTGGAAGCAACAGCAGCCCAAGGCCCACGCTTAAACCAGTCACAACAATGCAGGCAAAAAGCAGTTCCCGTATGGAGGGGTTGTGCACGCCGCGGGCAAACAGCTCTTTATTTATTCTTTTTTTGAGGGGTGCCAGCATTCTTGTCTTCTTCTTCCTGTGAAATGACCAGTCGTTTGGTGTCCAGGTATACGTTTTTGAAGCCGGCAATAATGCCGAATATCAAAAAAATGCCAGTTCCCCAAGGCTTTGTGTCCAGCCACTGGTCAATACCATAACCCATGAGAGCACCAACTGCTATTCCGCTGACCATATGCAGGCCAATGCTGCCTGCCCTGGAAAGAGCATTAAGGTAGCTTTTGTCGGTAATGCCGAAAAGGCGTTGGAAGAACATATCGGCATCCTGTTGCATGTAAATGAACTGAGCCCGTTCTATTACGTGCAATTGTTCACAAGTTGTCCTCTAGCATACCTTCTTTCTGTTAGTCAATAGCATGTGGTCGAAAAAATAGTATATTTTTGTTGCTGTAAACGGAAAATGCTTGACTTTTTTTGTTGTTCAGGCCTATCAATTCACGGATACATACTTATACCGGAGGAAGCGCCATGTGGAGTTTGTTTGTTTCCAAGCTTTCTTTTGCCCCAGATGCTGTGGTGGGAGTAAGCCTGATTGGCATTTACTTTGTGTGGATCATGTATATGGCTTTTAAGCGTATTTCCCGTGCGGAGCATATGCACCACTAAGCAGATACCATGCGTAAAAGTTGCGCAGGTAGGCCCCCTTGCCAAAATGTTCTTTTTGGCTGTTTGGGTAACTCCTAAATGGTATTAGCCTTTCTTGTTGTCTCGTGTAACAAGCATGGGGCAGGTGTATATTCACCCTGGGGAGTTTTTTTCTTTTTGCGCCCCTGGCAGAAAGCGTTTATACCCCACCACAGGTGTTGTGCCACAGAATTTGCGTATGTGGCTGCCTGACATTTGTGGTGCAGATGTCCCTTTGTCTTTTGTGGTTGTGTTGCAGCCTCATAGTGCGGCAAAGGCTTACGGCTTTTTTATTGCCGTGCTTTTTTTCTTGACTTTTTCACGCAACTTGAGCTACAAGCTCTTTTCGCATTTTCCGGAGGTTAACTGCATGTACGCAATCATTGAAACTGGTGGCAAGCAATACCGTGTTGAGGAAGGCACTAAACTGCAAGTGGCAAGCATTGAAGCCGAAGTGGGCAATGCTGTGACCATTGAAAAAGTGCTTATGCTCGGCGGCGGTTCGCTGTCTGTGGGTGCCCCATATGTGTCGGGTGCCAAAGTCACCGCTGAAGTGCTGGAGCACGGACGCGGCGAAAAAATTCGCGTTTTCAAAAAATGGCGCCGCAACGATTCGCGTCGGATGCAGGGCCACCGTCAGAACTACACGACCATCAAAGTCACGTCCATCACGGCGTAACTCGACCCTTTTTCAGGAGTTGAACCATGGCAACTAAAAAAGCGGGCGGCAGTTCACGTAACGGTCGCGACAGTATTGGCCAGCGCCGGGGCATCAAGCGTTTCGGTGGGCAGGCTGTATTGGCTGGAAACATCATTGTGCGCCAGTTGGGTACAAAAGTACACCCTGGCACCAACGTAGGCCTTGGCCGCGATTTTACCATTTTTGCCACCTGCGATGGCGTGGTAAAGTTTGAAAAGTATGTTCGCAAGAACCGGGTTAAAACCCGCGTTCATGTTATTCCTGTCAGTGCATAAGCGCTGATAAGCGGTACTTTTTGGGCAAAGGCGGGTTGGCCGCTTTTGCCCTTTTCTTTTTATAAGAGTGTTTCTACGCTAAAACTGTCGAAATGCTCTGTGCGGATGGTAAACCGCGCTTTGAAAAAGTATGTGGTGCAGGCCTTTCCTGCAAATCGCTTTTTTATAGCGAAAAAATCCAGAGCAGGTATATTATGCGTTTTGTGGACGAAGCCGTCATAACAGTGCGTTCAGGCAAAGGCGGGCACGGGTGTGTTTCTTTCCGCCGTGAAAAATTTGTTCCCAGGGGTGGCCCGGATGGTGGCGATGGTGGCAAGGGCGGTGACGTTATTCTGCGCGCCAGCGACCGGCTGCACTCCCTGTACGATTTTCGCCTGAAGCGCTTATATGAAGCGCAAAACGGCCAGCCGGGGCAGGGTTCACAGTGTAACGGCCGCCAGGGGGATGACCTGGTTATTGAACTGCCTGTGGGCAGCCAGGTATTTCGCTTTACGCAAGGTACCCGTTCTGAATTGCTGTGCGACCTTTCCGAAACTGGCATGGAAGCAATTATTGCCAATGGCGGGCGCGGTGGCCGGGGCAACGAATTTTTTAAGTCAGCCACCATGCGTGCTCCACGGTTTGCCCAACCAGGGGAACCATGTGAAGAGCTTACCCTTGCGGTGGAGTTGAAAATTCTTGCCGATTGCGGGCTGCTTGGCTTGCCCAATGCCGGAAAGTCCACCTTTATTGCAGCTGTTTCCGCTGCTCGCCCTAAAATAGCAAACTACCCCTTCACCACCATAGAGCCAAACTTGGGCGTTATGCTGCACGACGGCAGCTATGATAGGCGCATGATCATTGCCGACATACCCGGCCTTGTGGAAGGGGCGCACACAGGCTATGGCCTGGGGCACCGGTTTTTGAAGCATGTGGAGCGCGCACGCTTTCTTGTACACATTGCCAGTGTGGAAGATATGCCAGAAGACGATCCGTTTGCGCCCTTTGATTTGATTAATACCGAGCTTGAATTGTTCGACCCGGAACTTACCACCCGCCAGCAAATAGAAGTGGTGAATAAAATTGACCTTGCCACGCCGGAACGCCTTGCCACTTTACATGAACAGGCCGCGGCAGCAGGGCGGGAAATATTCTTTATTTCCGCTCTTACCGGGGAAGGCATTGAGCCCCTTACCGAGCGTATGTGGGAAGTGCACGCCAGCACTACGTTGCATGAACCGCGTGGTGAATATGCCGGGAAAATACCAAAACTGCCCGGCTTGGTAGGCGAAGCGGAAATAGTAAAGGATGACGATGAATTTGATGAATCCACATGCGACATCCAGGTGTTTTATACCCGCGAATTGGAATAGTCTTTGGGCCTTTGAGCCTTGCCTGTATCCGTAGCATGCCATGTAACATACAGTTTGCAGAATGGGGAGAAACCGTGTGGTTCCTCCCCGTTCTTTTTGGTTAGAGCATTTCAACTGTGAAATGCTCTGTGGACGCGCAGCGGACACTCGCGAAGCGTGTCGTTTTATTCTATTATCACCTTGGGTTATGTTGAGTTGCCCATGTGTATTACGGAAAATTAATACAACTTTTCAAAGGTAAAATGCTCTAGAAGGGCATTGACGTTGCCGGGCGCAGGTGGCACAAATGGTAACCATTTGCCAATACACAAGGGTGCTGCCATACGGCATGCACCACAAGGAGCGTTCTTATGAGGCGGTTATTTATAGTAATGGTGGGGTTGCCTGCCAGGGGCAAATCAACCCTGGCCCACCGCCTGAAAGAAGGCTTTATTGCGGAAGGCATTGCCACAGAGCTTTTTAATAATGGTGAATTGCGCAGAAAATTTCTAGGGCCGTCTTCTTCCCACCCGGAGTTTTACCGGCCTGACAACGAACTAGGCCGCAAGCAGCGTGAAGATTTGGCCGTTATGAATGCCCTGCACGCTAAAGAGTTCCTGGAATCTGGTGGTGAGGTGGCTATTCTGGATGGCACCAATGTGGGCCGCAAGCGGCGCGATCACCTGTGCGAACTGCTTACGGAAGCCCCGGTGCTATTCATTGAATGTGCCAATAATGATGATGACCTTTTGGCCACCACGGTGCAATGCAAGGCAAGGTTGCCGGAATTTTCGAGCCTTTCCCAGGAAGAAGCGGTGCGGTGCTTTATGCAGCGCATTGAATATTACTCCAGCATCTATTCCCCCCTTTCTTCCGAAGCGCACTACATGCGGGTAGATACATTGCGCAACCAGGTGCTGGCAGAAAATAATGCCGCTGAGCTTCCGTATTACCTGCACATTCGCGACGTGGTGGTTTCAGACCTTGTGCGCGGCATGTACCTTGCCCGGCACGGTGAGAGCGTGTTCAACCTTGAAGGGCGCATTGGGGGTGACCCAAGCCTGACGGAACATGGCATGGAGCAGGCCTACAACCTTGCGGAGCAGTTTCGTGGCAAGCATTTGGCTTATGTGTTTACCTCCAGTCGAAAACGTTCGCTGGAAACGGCTGCCCCGGTGCTGGCCATGCACCCGGAATGTATTCATGTGTGTTTGCCAGAGCTGGACGAAATTGATGCCGGTATTTGCGACAGTATGCGCTATGAAGACATTCGCGAGCAAATGCCCGAGGAATATCTTGCGCGGCACCATGATAAATATCATTATGTGTATCCGCAAGGGGAAGGGTACAGTACCATGTGCGAACGGGTAGAACGGGGCTTGCGAAAGGCTTTGTTTATTTCCGGTGGCAAGCCAGGTATGCTTGTTATTGGGCACCAAGCTGTAAACCGTATGATCCTTTCCTTATTTGTGTTCCGTAATACAAAAGATGTGCCGTATATTTACGTGCCACAAAACCAGTATTATTATATCGAGGCAACCCATAGACGCAAACTGTTTGAACTTGTGCGCTTTATGGCCCCACAAGGAGAAAACCATGACGATAGCGAATTCAGTACTTAACCTTACTGGCAATACCCCCTTGGTTCGGCTAAACGCCATTCCGGCTTCCCTGCCGGAGTGCGGGGCAGAAGTGTTGGCCAAGCTGGAGTTTTATAATCCTTCTTCTTCCGTAAAAGACCGCCTTGCCCTGGCCATGGTTGAGGCCGCGGAGCACGCCGGGCAGCTTGTGCCCCATGCAAACCCACCCCACATGGTGGTGGAACCTACCAGCGGTAACACAGGCATTGGCCTTGCCGTGGTAGCTGCGGTGAAGGGCTACCGACTGGTGCTGACCATGCCGGAAAGCATGAGTGAAGAGCGCAAAGCCATTTTGCGTGGCATGGGGGCAGAACTGGTGCTTACCCCCAAAGCCCACGGTATGACCGGGGCCGTAAATGAAGCCGAGCGCATTGCCGCTGCCAACCCAGGTGCCGTGTTGCTGCAGCAGTTTGCCAACCTTGCAGGCCCGCTGATGCATGAACGCACCACCGGGCAGGAAATTTGGCGTGACACCGGGGGCAAAATTGATATTTTTGTGGCTGGCATTGGTACTGGCGGCACTTTTACCGGGGTTGCCCGGGCGCTTAAGGCCCATAACCCCATGGTGCGCACCTTTGGGGTAGAGCCGGATGAATCGCCAGTACTTTCAGGTGGTTCGGCGCAGCCGCACCCCATTCAGGGCATTGGGGCAGGGTTTGTGCCCCAGGCTTTGGATGTTTCCCTGCTGGATGGCGTTATTCGTGTTTCCGGCCCGCAGGCCGTGCAGGCTGCCCGGCGGCTTATGCGTGAAGAGGGTATTTTCGCGGGCATTTCTGCCGGTGCTGCGGCCCATGCCGCCCTGCATCTTGCCTGCCAGCCGGAAAACAAGGGCAAGCGCATTGTGTTTATAGCGTGCGATACGGCAGAACGCTATCTTTCCACGGCGTTGTTTGCTGCGGCAGAATAAACGGAAGGTAGCCCAAGAACAGCGGCCTGTGGCGTTGCTGTATAAGGAACACAAGCATGAAAGAAATATCACTGCATGAACTGGCGGCCAATGCTACCAGCAGCCGTTTGGTTGCCTCTGTGGCAGAAGCCCTGTGCCGTCCTGCGGCGCATTACTCCATTCCTGTTGCTGGGCAGGGGGCGGTTTCCATGCCTTCCCTTGCAATGCTGCATGAACTTATGGACCGCCTGCGGGCTGCACTGTTTCCAGGCTATTACGGAAGCGGCAGGGTAGTGGGCGATTCCCTGCGTTACCACATGGCGGCAAACCTGGATTCCATTTTTTGCCTGCTGAAAAAGCAAATTCACCGCGGCTACTGCTTTATGTGCGACGACACCAATGTGGAGTGCCAGTGGTGCGAAGATAAAGCCCACGAAGGTGCTTTACGTTTCATGGAACAGTTGCCCGCCATACGCGACCTGTTGGCAAGCGATGTGAAAGCCGCCTATGAAGGTGACCCGGCGGCCAAGTCGCCTGCGGAAACCATTTTTTGTTATCCTTCCATTGCCGCCCTTACCCACCACCGCATTGCCCACGCCCTGTATTCCCTGGAAGTGCCCCTTATTCCCCGCATTATCAGTGAAATGGGCCACGGTAGCACAGGTATTGATATTCACCCCGGTGCCACTATTGGTGAAGAATTTTTCATAGACCACGGCACAGGGGTGGTCATTGGGGAAACCTGTGTGCTGGGCAAGCGTTGCCGCCTGTACCAGGGGGTTACCCTTGGGGCGCTTTCCTTCCAGAAGGATGAGCAAGGTGTATTGGTGAAAGGCCAACCCCGGCACCCCGTGCTGGAAGATGGTGTGACCGTGTATGCTGGTGCTACCATTCTTGGGCGCATAACCATTGGTTCAGGCAGTATCATTGGTGGTAACGTGTGGCTTACCCACGGCGTGCCCCCCCATTCACGCATTGTGCAGCAACGCTCTACCCAGCCTACTGCGGCGGAAGAGATTGTTGGTAAATCACCAAATTAGACTATTTTTCTGGAGCTGGCTTGTTTCCTTGAGGCGTTCTGAATACAGCAGCGTTTCCCAAACAGGCCTGAAAACCTTGCAATACTGCCCTATGGGGTGGAGGATATATGACCAATGCGTATGAGGCCGCTAAGGCAGAACAACGTAAAGCCCTGGAAAGCCTTTCTTATGAAGGGGTACTTGCTGCCTTGGAAAATGAGGAACAGGTTGTTATGGACGCCATGCGCGAACGCGTGCTGGTGTATACCGATAAAGCCGGGCAGGCATTAAGCGAAGGGCAAGACTATTTACCTGTGCTTACCCCTACAGACGATGACTCCATTCTGGATGTGGTGGCCATGGACATTGTGCGAGACGTGTTTGATGAGGAAATGGAAGATTTATAGCCTGAACTTCAACAATTAGTTAATAAAATAGGCCTATTGCCAGTAAATGCTGCTCTGGCTGACCAACTGTAAACACCTAGGAGTGCCTTGTGTCCATGCATCAAGTGGAATTTTTTGTGGAAGTGAGCATTGTGCAGATAGCAGAATCTAACCTGCCAGTAGCGCAAAAGCGGAACCTGGTTTTTAGCCTGCTTGAAATGCAAAGCTTTTGCGATTGCGGGTTTACCAATTTACGTGTGCTGGATTGTCTTGTGGAGTGCGAATATACCGCTATGGTGACCCCCACAGATATGCCAGACTACGAAGAGAATAAAGAGTTTTATGCGACCCTTGCGGATGTTGAAGAGTTTGAGCAAGGCGATGTGTACTTGTGCGAACCCGGCGACGATGTTCCCGAAGAGCTTGTGGGTAAAGTGTGCGTGGATAGCGGTTCGTTTGCCTGGGAAATGTTGGGGGAAGCGGGTATGCTGCATGGGGCTATGGCAGAACCCATTGAACCCCTGGGCGCCCTGGAAACCCTGCTTACCGTTATTCCTATGCTGCCAGTGGAACTGGAGCCCGAGCTTGAGGAAAGCCTGGGCGAAGGCCGCGTTTTGCTGGCCATTTTCACCGGAGCCCTGGACGAAGCAAACGATGAGCAGTTCAAGCAGATTACCGGCATGACCCGGCAAGAGTTCGATGCCCTGGCTGAAGAAGAGCTGGAAAAAGAAATGACGGAATAATTGATTTTTCTTGGGGACAGCGTCCCCCAAAGAAAATTAATTAATTCATTTACCAAAACCCCCGGTGCCTATGGGTACCGGGGGTTTTGTGGTGTGTGCCCTGCCGTTCATGGGAGAAGGGCAGGGCGCGGAAGCTGGTGTTACTACTTCTTTTGCAGCCAGGGCATCATAGCGCGCAGGTTGGCGCCCACTTTTTCAATGGGGTGCTCTGCCTGCAAGCGGCGGGTGGCTTTGAAGCTGGCCATGTTGGCTTTGTTTTCCAGAATGAAGTCACGGGCAAAGCGGCCGCTTTGAATATCGGCCAGCACTTCTTTCATGGCTTTTTTGGTTTCTGCCGTTACCACGCGGGGTCCGGTAACGTAGTCGCCGTATTCTGCTGTGTCGCTAATGGAGTGGCGCATTTTTGCCATGCCGCCTTCATACATCAGGTCTACAATGAGTTTTACTTCGTGCAGGCACTCAAAGTATGCCATTTCAGGGGCATAACCAGCTTCGGTAAGGGTTTCAAAACCGGCCTGAATAAGGGCGCACAAGCCGCCGCACAGCACTGCCTGTTCACCGAAAAGATCGGTTTCTGTTTCTTCACGGAAGGTGGTTTCAATAACGCCGGAACGAGCGCCGCCTACACCTTTGGCATAGGCCAGACCAATTTTCAGGGCGTTGCCGGTGGCATCTTGGTGAATGGCCACCAGGCAGGGCACACCGCTGCCTTCAGTAAAGGTGCGGCGCACCATGTGGCCTGGGCCTTTGGGGGCTACCAGGAACACGTCCACATCTTTCGGGGGCTCAATCTGGCTGAAGTGGATGTTAAAGCCGTGTGCAAACACCAGGCATTTGCCAGCCTTCATGTGGGGCTTGATGTCGTTGTTGTAAACATCGGCCTGGTGCTGGTCTGGCAGCAGAATCATGATGATGTCTGCTTTTTGGGCCGCTTCAGCAGCAGACATGGGTTCAAAACCATGTTCTTTTGCCAGGGCATAGTTGGCGCCACCGGGGCGCTGGCCCACAATCACGTTCACGCCAGAATCGCGCAGGTTCTGGGCATGGGCGTGGCCTTGGCTGCCGTAGCCGATAATGGCCACAACTTTGTTCTTCAAAAGTGCCAAATCAGCGTCTTTGTCGTAGTAAACTTTCATCCTGTCTCCCTAAAAGTTCAAGTGGTTAATTAAGGAAATACGATGTTCTTGTATTTGGTGGGGGCATTGTTTTCTTTTTTCAATGCGAGGCAAGACAAAAGTCTCGCCCCGTTGCAAAAAGAGGCATGCACTGTACCAAACGAAAAACAGGCGTTCCCAAAAACTCGTTACTCAGCCGTAGCCGGGGCAGGGTATACTCTTTGCAACCTGCTGCGGCAACAAAAAAACTATGCTTGCTGGCCGTCGGGCTGCATGCTGCGGCGCATGGCAAGGGTGCCGGTACGGACTATATCTTTAATGCCAAACCGGGCAAGCAAATTGATAATGGCCTGGGTTTTTTCCTGGGTGCCTGTGGCTTCCAGGGTCAGGTCGTTCAGGCTCACGTCTACTACCTTGCAGCGAAAAATGTCTGCAATACGCAGCACTTCACCCCGGCGGGCATCGTCGGCCTGTACTTTAATGAGCATCATTTCACGTTCAACGCAACTGAGTTCTGCAAAGTCCACTACCTTGATGCTGGTAATAAGCTTGCGAAGTTGCTTGATTATTTGTTCAATAATCTGCTCATCGCCAGAAGTGGTAATGGTCATGTGGGAAACGCCAGGGTCAAGGGTTGTGGCCACGTTAAGTGATTCAATGTTAAAGCCACGCCCACTAAAAAGACCTGCCACGCGGGAAAGAACACCCGGTTCGTTTTCTACAAGAACTGAAAGAACATGTCTCATGCGCGTTCCTCGTGTTTCAATATATCTGTGCGGGGAATGAACGGAAAAAATGCTGCTAAGAGCATTGTACAGCTAAAAATGCTCTGCTACTGCTTTGGTGTATCTGCCCAAAGCAGGCGTTTGCTCCATTTTGCAACGGTTACGTTTCAAAATGTATCTGACCTAAGTCAGTAGCATTTCGTCCAGGGCGGCCCCGGCAGGCACCATGGGGTACACTTTTTCTTCCCGGTCAATATGCACATCAATAATGGCAGGGTTGGGTGAAGAAAGCGCCTTGGCAAGGGTTTCCATCAGTTCAGATTCATGGACAATGCGGTACCCTTCAGCACCGTAAGCTTCTGCCAGTTTGACAAAATCTGGCTGGCCAGTCATGCAGGTGGCCATGTAGTTGCCTGCATAAAACAACTCTTGCCATTGGCGCACCATGCCAAGGTTGCAGTTGTTTAAAATAAGCACCTTAACAGGGAGTTTATTTTCAACAATGGTGGCCATTTCCTGAATGTTCATTTGAATGGAGCCATCGCCTGCCACGTTCACTACAAGGGAATCTGGTTTGGCACACTGTGCCCCCATGGCTGCTGGCAGCCCATAACCCATGGTGCCCAGCCCACCAGAGGTAAGCCAGGTGCGCGGTGTGGTAAACTGAAAGAACTGGGCGCTCCACATTTGGTTTTGGCCCACTTCGGTGGCAATAATCGTATTTTCCGGTGCAAGCTGGCTTAATGCCTCAATAACATGCTGCGGCTTGATGTTCCCGTTTTTGCTGTAGGAAAGGGGATATTCCTGGCGGAACATATTCAGGCGGTCCAGCCATTCCTTGTGGTCTGCTGTAAAGTCTGTCGTTTTTGCGCAGGCTTCCAGAACCTGGTACAGTTGTTCCAGGGTCTCACGGCAGTCTGCTACCACAGGCACGTCCACTTTCACGTTTTTACGGATGGAAGTGGGGTCTATGTCCACATGCACAATGTGGGCATTTTTGGCGAAAACGGAGAGCTTGCCAGTTACCCTGTCTGCAAAGCGGGTACCCACAGCAATAATCAGGTCTGTTTCCGTAAGGGCGCGGTTAGCATACACAGCGCCGTGCATGCCCACCATACCCATCCACAAAGGGTGGGTGCAGGGAAAGCCGCTAAGCCCCATGAGGGTGGAAACCACGGGGATGGAAAAACGTTCGGCAATTCTTTTCAGCGCGGGGCCGGCATTGGACCCCACAACCCCGCCGCCCATAAGAATGAGGGGGCGTTTTGCTTCCACCGCCAGCTCTGCCGCACGGCGAAGCTGCACAAGGTTCGGCTTGTAGTTGGGGTTGTAAGAACGCATGCGCACTTCTTCAGGCCACACAAATTCTGTTTTTGCCTGCATAAGGTCTTTGGGCAGGTCAACCAATACAGGGCCAGGCCTGCCTGTGCGGGCAAGGTAAAATGCCTGGCGAATGGTCTGGGCCAGTTTGGTCAGATCTTTTACCAGGTAGTTATGCTTGGTGCAGGGGCGGGTAATGCCTACAATGTCCACTTCCTGGAACGCATCGTTGCCAATAAGCGGGCTGGAAACCTGCCCTGTGAAAATAACCATGGGAATAGAGTCGGCATAAGCAGTGGCAATGCCTGTAACAGCATTGGTTGCACCGGGGCCAGAGGTGACAAGACACACCCCAACCTTGCCAGAGGCACGTGCGTAACCATCCGCTGCATGCACAGCCCCCTGCTCATGCCGCACAAGGATATGCTCCAAAGGAGAATCCGCAAGGGCATCGTAGATATCAATAACAGCGCCTCCAGGGTAGCCAAAAAAAGTGGTTACCCCTTCGCGGTACATGCTCTCCAAAAGGATCTGGGCTCCTGTGAGCTCCTTTGGCATGGTATCCTTCCTATGGGTTATTTATGGGCGCTGATGGCTTCCATCAGCCGGGTTTTTCGGTCCAGTTTTTGTTTCTTCAGCGTGCGTACTTCCTGCTCTTCTTGGGGGTTCAGGTAGCTTTTGCTTTCAAGCAATTGCAACTGTTTGTCAAAAAGGGCGTGTTCATCACGCAGTTGTTTAACTTCAGCGTCGTTCTCAGCCAATTTTTCAACCAGTGTCAATTCATAGGGTTCCATAATAATGCCTCCCTTGTTCGAAAGTGGGGGTCGGAATTATCGCCTCCGGCCTTCATTGCCCTTATACCTATCAGTGTCTAAGGGGTAAGGCAACTCCAATTTGGTGGGGTTTTGGCGCTAATTCGCAGCTTTTTTATCCGGCCTGTGTCACCTTGTTCCAACGTAATGCATGAGGGGCGAAGGTTTAATGTTTTTGCAATAAAAGCCACCAGGGCTTTGTTTGCCTTGTTTTCCACTGCTGGGGCGGCAATGCGCACCCGTAGCCTGCCTTCCATCACCCCGGCACATTCACTTTTTTTTGCTCCTGGCAGTGCACGCACCAAAAGGTACCACTCCTGCGGGGCAATGGGTAAAATCCAGGGGGGAAGTTCTTCCATCGGCTACAAATTAGAGCCAAGTACCAGGCTTCCCACTTCCGGCAACAGCACAGAAGTGACAAAACGGATGGCTACAATAAGGACAATGGGTGCGAAATCCAGACCAGCAAACACCACAAAGGGAAGCTTTTGGCGAATGAACGAGAACGCAGGTTCTGTTACGCGGCGCAAAAAGCGGACAATGGGGTTATAAGGGTCTGGGTTCACAAAGGAAATGAGGCAGGCCACAATGACAACAAAGGTATAGATACCCAGAAGGGTGTTTGTGGTGTCAATAAGGAAAATGATGAGTCGGCTCAGAAAGGACATGGATGCTCCTTGTCAGGTTGGGGCTAAACCCGTTGTGGCAAAGGGTGAATAGACAAATTAAAGACCATGCAACGTTGTGTTTTGCGTGCTTTTAGCGGTTATGTTCCACTCTGCCGGGCAGAGGAAGCAAGGCATCTTGCACCATTGTGCCGTTTACCCCAGGCGCACAGTGACTTGGCTGATGACATCGCTGTAATTGGCCAGGTGCAAGTCTGCTTCCAGTTTGGGGTTGCCAAAGGCCCAAAAAGGAACCCCGGCGGCGTGGGCTGCTTGCTTGTCTACAATAGAATCGCCAATAAAAACTACGTGTTCTGGCTCTGTTCGCCAGTCTTGCAGAATGTGCAGCAAGCCGTCAGGGTTTGGTTTTGGGGCGCTGTTCTGGGCTGTTTTTATGGGCCAGAAAAAATTTTCCAAACTGAAATAATGCAGCAATCCCTCCACCGTATTGGTGCGGTTGGTGAGAATGGCAAGTTGCAATTCATGGCTTTGCAGCAGGTAAAGGGCTTCAATCAGTCCTTCCTGCGGGCTGAGCATAGGAACAATGGAGCGGGCATAGTCAATTTCATTTGCCGCAGCCATGGCCTGGGGCATTAGCTCTGGCGGAATGATGTGGCGGTATGCTTCACCGGCTGAGGCCATGTGGCAAAAATCTTCTTCTGCCAGGCTCATGGGGGGCAAGTTCACGGCGTTGCGAATGGCGTTGTAGTAAGCCATGTTGGAGCGGCGCGAATCAAACAAAACGCCATCAACATCAAATATAATGCCTTTCAGCAAAGCAGGGCGGGTCATGGTATGCACCTTGTTTTCTCAGCCAGAACATGCAGGCAGTTATGCGCTGCATGGCTGGTAACAACCAGCAGTTGCCTGAGAGAGTTTTTTGCGTTGCAATGAACAAATGCGCGCCAGCGCAATCACTGCCCCTAGAGCATTTTACGTTTGAAAAGCTCTATCCATTTGCAGTAAAGCGTGCGAAGGATTTTATTATAACAAATTGTTATAATAAAATAAAACGACACGCTTCGCGGGTGTCCGCGTTGCGTCCACCGAGCAATTTCAAAGTGAACGTGCTCTCATGCATAAAAAAGGCGCTCTTCACAGATGTTATACCTTCCGGGAAGAGTGCTTGTTTGGGCAAGGAACTGATTAATGGCAATTAATGAGCTCCTTGGCTAGTATGGCAAGTTTCTTGATGAAAGGCAATCAAACTGTGAATAGAATCACACGTTTTTCTAACTGCCAGGGGCGGTCAGGAGCAGGGGCCTTTTTTCCCAATAGTTGCCAGAGGGGGGCATGGGCACATCTAAGGCCGGGCATTTCCTGTTGCCAATGGGCAAGGTGTTGCGGCAGTGGGCACGGACCAAAGCGTTCAGCCATGGGCTGGGCTATGCTGGGTTCATGGGTGATGAAAACTGCATCGAGTGGCAGGAAAGCCGCAGCCGCTTCCACCACTGCTTTCCATGCCGCCACTGTGGGGGGCCTGGTGGGGAGTGTGGCGTGTGGCAGTATGGCTGTTGTCTCGGCCAGCAGTTTTTCCTCATGCCCCAGGTTTTTGCGCAGTGAGGCATCTGCCTCGCGTACACACGCCTCCAGGCGTTCCATTTCTATAAAATAATCTTCCAGTTGCCAGGCCAGCAGCAGTACTTTTTGGCAGTCTTTCACTCTCATGTCTGCATTTTCTGCTGTACCCTGGGCAATGGGCACGTTCCCTGAGGCCATAAACGCCTCCAAGGTTCTGTCTTCTTCATAATCATTTGTGTAGGGTGGGGGCATGGCAGCCGCAAAGCGCTGTTCTGCCAAGCCAGCAGCCCCAAGGCCCTGCCCCAGTTCCAGCATTTCTGAAAGCACCAATTTTGCCGTGCGAGGGGGAAACGGAAACTCTTGCCGCAAGGGCTGTAGCGGGAGCGATTCTTCCAGGCCACATGGCAGAAGGGCCGCTGGCAGCAATACGTGCCCTAGGTTCAGGGCGCTATGCAGGCAAGGGAAGGCGTACACATAGGGGGTGGGCATGGTGTTCTCTCAAAAGCTGGTGGTTAGCCTGGGCATTTCTCACGCAGAGTGGTTCTGATGAGTGCTAAGGGGGGCAAGGATGGCGTGTTCCCCTTAGTTGCTGTGCACAGTAAAAACGAAAGCCCGCAAATAACAGTACGCTCTGTGGCAAAATCAAGCGTGTCCGGCTATCTTTTTGCTCTCTGTCAAGCCATGCCATAAAAGAGACGACAAAAAGAGGTGATTGTAAAGGCAAACGACACGTTACGCGGGGCAATTGTGTAACCAAATCAGCCCAATGCTATCTGGCTTTTTAGCCGGATAGCATTGGAGCAAGATACTCATTTCTCGGGTTGGAATACCCGTTAGTCGTCCTTTGATGTGGCGTGCTTAGCCCGGAATTTCACGGCTGGCGGAGTGTCCTGCTGTTTAATAAGCCCTGGTTTGGGGACAGCTTTTTCCGTTTGTACAGGTTCGGCAGGTTGTTCCATTGGGGGCTGTGGTGCCGGAGGTGGCGTTATGTAACGCGGGCCACCAGCCTGTGGTTGCTTGGTTTGCTGGCTGTTGTCCTGGGGGCTTGTGGGAGTTGGCTGCACAGGCCTTGGCCCATTTGTGGGTTGTGGTTCTGTGGCTTTTACGGGAACAGGCTGCCCTTTTGGTTGTACAGAAACGGGCTGGCTTTCCGTAACGGGAGCGGCCTTGGGTACCACGGGGAGTGCCTCGTTTTGCAGGGAAGAAGCGCTTGCTGCTTTACCACCCAGGCGGAAGGAAGCTGCCTGCCATGGGCCAAGGCTCAGGCTGACGCTGCTGCCAGAACCAGAAATGCCTTGGGCATTGCCAAGAAGAAGTGTGGGATTGCCAGCGGAAAGGCCAGGCACGCCCCCAAGGTTCAGGGTTTCCGTTGTGGCCTTACGGGAAAAGTTGACTACCGTAAGGACAAAGCCAGTTTTAGGCAGCTCTGTTACCAGGGCAACAGCCCCTTTGCCGTTTGTTGTTGGCCGTGCCACCAGCCTGCCTTTGGCAATGCCAAGCTCGTTGCGTTTTTGGGTAATGGCACGCAGGGATTTAAGAAAAGACTGTTTTTCCATGACCTGTATGTCTGCCGGGCCATAAAGGCTTGTGGCGCTAGGGAGCCCATAGCGGGTAACCGGGGTGCCAAAAGCAAGGGAGGTAAGGGCATAGCCCCCCCGGTTCAGGGCGGCAACATCGTTTGCCACGCTGGTGCCTTCCAAGGCTTTGGGGTTAAGGGGCAGGGTGCCCACCAGGTCTTGCCCGGAAAGCATGAGCACACCGGGTTGCATGGCTTTAAAGTGAACAAGGGCCAAGTGCCCGCTACGAATGCTTGCCTGCATGGCATCAGTCGGGGCATAGGCCTGTGCCCCAAGAGCCATGGCGGCAATACCGGGTGTGGTGGAATACAGGAAGCCGTTTTTGACTGGAGAGCCAGAAGGACTTGCCGCTGCCTTCATGGAAGCAATAACCTGGCTGCGCAGGGTGGCCGCTTCTGGCAGGGAATATTTTGTGGCAAGAAAGGCAAGATGTGGCAATGTGTAATTGATGCCTTCCTGGGCTGGGGTGGTGTGTACAAAGCGTCGTGTGTCCAGACCAAGGCGCAAGGTTTCATCTGCCATGAACCGCAGCAAGGTGGCGTCGCCAGTGAGCAGGGCATGTTCCGCTGCCGGGCTAAAGGCGCTGTCCAACACATAATCAACCCCACTGCGCATGAAGTCGCGGATATCATACAGGGTCATGTTGTCGTCTTTTAACCAGCTCCACCCACCGTAACGGCGAATTTGGCGGCTCATGGTCTGGGCGGCTGTTAAGGCCGGTTCCACAGAAAAAGCCGCTATGGCATCTGCCGTGCCCAGCATTGGCTCCAGCCCGTGCAAGGCCTCAAAGTTCATGCCAATAAGGGCTTGGCCCTGCATACCCACCTGGCTTACGGCCCCGCCGGAAAGAATGCGAACGGCTGCCTGGGAAGGGTCTTCCCAGTTCAGCACAGGTTGCTGGGGGGTCTGGTAATATCGGTACACCCAGCGGCGGGTGTTGCCGTCTAAACCGCGCACCTTGCCTGTGGCAGCCCAGCCGGTTTTTTGCATAAACAGGGCACTATCGTCGCGCATGGCTTTGGGCAGCAGGCCTTTGTCGCTTAATGCCCGCACAGCCTCTACAGGAAGGGCTTGCACATCAAACTCTTTGGCAGTGTCTGGCAATACTTTCCAGAGGTCTTGGGGAACATCCACCATGCTGTACGCACCAGGATAGTCGCGGTAGCCCCTGGCTGCTAGGAAAAAATCCGGCCCAATGCCAGTGGCGGCAGGAATGAGATCTGACCCCATGAGCATGTTGTTTTGTAGCAGTCCGTTCATAAGGCGTTTATACTGCTGCTCATTGCCTGCTACTTCGGAAAAGTCATACTGTACCGTGTCTTCCCCGGTGCGCACGCCTGGGTAGGTATTGCTCCACATGTCGCCCGCACCGCCAAGGGGGGCCACATACAGGCCTTTGGCTCCCAGTTCACGTAAAATGGAAAAGGTGGTGGTGTTGTCCAGGTGGGCAAGTGTGGAGCGCTGCCCTTCTGCCAGTAATGTAAATGGGTGTACCCGCAGCCATGTTTCTGCAAAGCCCAAAAGTTCATCCGGGCTTCCCTGGCTTGCGGCAGAACGCCAGGCCAGTTCGCTGCCCGAAACAATTTTTGCCATGCCTGCCGAACCTGCAAGCATGGCTCTTTTTTCAAGCTGCTGAATGTAACCAGGGTCTGCACGGGGAATGACAAATTCCTCACGTGCGGAGTCGTTATGATGGGCTTCTTTATCTTTACCTGCTGCAAAGCAGGTGTGGAAGGAGAAGAACAGGCTGGCAACGGAAAGAAGAAATGCGGAAAAAAAACGGGTGCTCGGCATGCAGCGTGCTCCTGTAAGGCGCAAGCATTAAAGGTGGAAATGAATTTTTAGTAATAATATAACCCAACCCAAAGGGGTGGACTGCGGCATTCATGATGTAAGTCATGTTAGCACACTCTTTTCTTGCTGGCAATGCAGCCATTTTTTCTGTGTATACGGAAGAAGAAAGAGGGCTATTTCTAATTGCCCCTGTGGCTAAAAGCACAATACCGGGGGTACTTGCGTACCCCCGGTATATAAGAACCCCCGAATCCAGAAAGAGCTATTAACCTTGAATAAGGTTCATGGCCATACGTGGCAGGGAGTTAGCCTGCGAGAGCATGGCTGTAGCAGCCTGAGACAGAATCTGGTTGCGCACGAATTCGGTCATTTCAGTGGCTACGTCCACGTCAGAGATGCGAGATTCAGCAGCCTGGAGGTTTTCAGCCTGAATTTGCAGGTTGGAAACGGTGTTTTCCAGGCGGTTTTGCATCGCACCCAGGTTGGCGCGGATTTTATCCTTGGAAATGATAGCGTTGTTCAGGCCTACCAGAGCCTTCTGGGCTTGTGCCTGTGTGGAAACGGTGTAGGCATCGTTGGTAGCCAAACCTTGGTTGCCAACGCCAAGGGCGGAAGCGGTGGAGTTGCCGATTTTGATGTAGTAGTAGTCTTCGGCAGAGTCGTTGGCGGTACCGAAGTGGACTTTCAGTTTGCCGGTGGAAACAAGGCCAGTACCGACGTGGACGTCGCCGGAAAGGTTCCCGTTGAGCAGGTGTACACCGTTAAAGTCGGTGGCGTTTGCAATTCGGGTAATTTCCGAAGCCATGGCTTGGTATTCAGATTCAATCATCAAACGCTGATCAGAGTTGTAAGTACCGGTAGCTGCCTGTTCGGCCAGCTCTTTCATACGAATGAGCTTTTCGTCGATAACGCCGAGGGCGCCGTCAGCTGTTTGGATAAGGGAAATAGCGTCGTTGGCGTTACGTACACCCTGGTTCAGGGCTGCAATGTCAGCACGCATCAGTTCGCGAACACCCAGGCCAGCGGCGTCGTCGGAAGCTTGGCCAACACGAAGGCCGGAAGAAAGGCGGCGAACAGAGGTTGCCAGGTTGGTGTAAGAAGAGCTGAGGTTACGAGCGGCGTTCATCGCCATCATATTGTGGTTAATTACCAAAGACATAATATTCCTCCTTGAATATTGCCTTGTGACAGCGGTGCACTATGCGGGGCGCTTCCTTGCGACCCTTCCGCCGGGGGGATGCCAGAAAATTCGGGTTCCCAAAATACTTGCAGTGGCAACGGTGCCGCTTCCTGCGGCATGGCCTTTTTGGCTGTTACGTGCTGCTTACCCCCTTTTATCGGGTTGGGTGGGAAACTCTTTAGGCTCTTTTGGAAAAAAGTGCGTAATTTGTATTTCCCTGGCAACACGCATAAACGTTGCCGCGGCTTGTGTGTTGCACTGCCATGCGACTGTTATTTGCTGCTTGCCTCTCTTTTATCGGGCATGGGGGGAAAGTCTTTAGGCCTTTTTGCAAAAACTGTTTCTTCATTTTGGCCGGGCTGGACAAAAAGCATGGGGTTTGCCATAGTTCCTTTGCGGCGTGTGCTGTTGCCAAGTGGCGTCCTGGTGTTTATTCTGCCCCCTGCGCAGGCAGGGTGTATGCGCTGTTTACGGTCCTTCTCCTTATAATAAGGCGGCTTCCCACAGGGAAGACGCTTCAAAAAGCACGAGTAAGGGAAATTCATTTTCCCGCTAAAATGAGTGTTTTTTGTGACTCAGGCCATGTTTTGCCTGCGTAAGCAGCGCGGAACATAATGGAAAAAGCACGCAAAACGCAGTTTTGCAATGGTCTTGTATTTTGTCGCGAGGAATGCATGAGTAACGAACCAGATAAGATTATTTATTCCATGATCCGTGTTTCCAAGCGGCACGGGCAGAAAGAGGTGTTGAAAGACATTTCTCTTTCGTATTTTTACGGCGCGAAAATTGGCGTTCTGGGCCTGAACGGCTCTGGTAAAAGCTCGCTACTGAAAATTCTGGCTGGCGTAGATTCCGCTTTTGACGGGGAAACCGTGCTTGCCCCCGGCTATACCATTGGCTACCTGGAACAGGAGCCCCTGGTGGATGAAACACGCACTGTGCGTGATGTGGTGGAAGAAGGCGTGGTAGAACTTATTGCCATACGCAATGAGTATGAAGCCATTAACGCCAAGTTTGCCGAACCCATGGAACCCGATGAAATGGATGCGCTCATTACCCGCCAGGGTGAAGTGCAGGAACTCATGGATTCCAAAGACATATGGGACCTGGACTCACGCCTGGACATGGCCATGGACGCCTTGCGCTGCCCCCCTGCGGAAGCTTCTGTCAGTGTGCTCTCCGGTGGTGAACGCCGCCGTGTGGCCCTGTGCCGCCTGCTGTTGCAAAACCCAGATATTTTGCTGCTGGACGAACCCACAAACCACCTGGATGCTGAATCGGTTGCGTGGCTTGAGCGCTTTTTGCAAAGCTTCCCTGGCACAGTCATTGCCGTTACTCACGACCGTTATTTTCTGGATAATGTGGCTGGCTGGATTTTGGAACTGGACCGCGGTCGCGGTATCCCCTGGAAGGGTAACTATTCCTCCTGGCTGGAACAAAAGCAAAAGCGCCTTTCCCAGGAAGAAAAGTCGGAGACTGACCGCCAGAAGACCCTGCAACGGGAACTGGAATGGATTCGCATGGCCCCCAAGGGCCGCCATGCCAAAAGCAAAGCCCGCATCAGCGCCTATGAAGCGTTGCTCTCTTTTGAGGCGGAACGCCGTGCCGCTGAACTGGAAATTTATATTCCGCCCGGACCGCGCCTTGGCAAGCTTGTGGCGGAAGCTGAAGGCGTGAGCAAGGCCATGGGCGACAAACTGTTGTTTGAAAACCTGGACTTTATCGTTCCACCCGGTGCGGTGGTGGGTATTATTGGGCCTAACGGGGCTGGTAAAACTACCCTGTTCAAAATGCTGGCCGGGGTAGAGCAGCCGGATTCCGGCGAGCTGCGCCTTGGGGACACAGTGAAAATTGCCTGGGGCGACCAGAACCGCGACACCCTGGTGCCCGGAAAAACTGTGTATGAAGTGGTGAGTGATGGGTATGACACTATCAAGCTGGGCAACCGGGAAGTGAACTCCCGTGCGTATTGTTCCCGCTTTAACCTGCAAGGCCAAGACCAGCAGAAAAAGGTGGAAATGCTTTCCGGTGGTGAACGTAACCGCGTGCACCTAGCCATTACGGTAAAGTCTGGCGGCAACGTACTGCTGCTTGACGAACCCACCAACGACCTGGATGTGAACACCATGCGTGCCCTGGAAGAAGCTATTGAAAACTTCGCCGGCACCGTGTTTGTTATCAGCCACGACCGTTGGTTTCTTGACCGCATTGCCACCCATATTATGGCATTTGAAGGCGATTCTTCCGTGCTGTTTTTTGATGGCAACTATTCGGAATATGAGGAAGACCGCAAGCGCCGCCTGGGCAAAGAGGCCGATAACCCCCACCGCATTAAGTTCCGCAAGTTCACACGGTAACCGTTCCGTTCTGTATTCACTTGGGGGACGCTGTCCCCCAACACCCCCTGCAAGGGACGTGACGCCCCTTGACCCCCATTTTGCGTTCTCTGTTTCGCATTGCGAAACAGAGAACGCTTATGTGGGGTTCCAAGGGCATCGTGCCCCTAATGCCGACGGCAGTCGCGAGTCTTCCTTAGACCGACGGAGTCGCGAGCGTAGCGAGCCGTGGAGTGAGGGCGGAGGGTGCGGGCGGCTTTGCTGTCCCGCGCATCTTCACACAGCCCGAACGGAGCAGGTCGGGGGCTGGGGGACAGCGTCCCCCAATAAAAAAATACAAAATTTCTGTTATGTTACAAAGGAACGCCCCTTGTTTGCACAGGTTGCCTTGTTTTCTCCGCCCTACAGCATGCTTACGTACACCTTGCCTGCCTACCTGCCCCATGAATGCTGGCAGGTGGGGCAGCGCGTTGCCGCGCCCCTTGGCAATGGCCTGCGGGCGGGCATTATTGTGGGGCTGGAAGAAAACGCCCCGGCCATGCCGGCTGGTGCCGCTGCCAAGGCAGCAGGTATGGTATTCAAGCCCCTGTTGTGGCCTATGGAACATGCACCGCTGCTTTCCCCGGCCTATCAAGAAATGGCGCGGCAATTGGCCTTGCGCCACACTACAACTCTGGGGAACATTCTGGGGCACCTGTTACCTGCCGGGTTGCGTGCCACCGGGGTAACGGTACGTTTTTTTGGGGCTGGAAAGCCCAGGGAATTGAAGCTGAACCGCCTGAAAAATGTACCAGAAGCGGAACTGGCACAGTTGGGCGCGTTATGGGCAGCAGGCCAGGCCACGGTGAGCGAGGCTAAAACAGACCCCCTGGACAGGGAAGTGTGCGCCCTGGCAGGCGACCCCCCCTGGCCTGTAAAGCCGGGGGCCAAAAAGCAAATTGCCTTGCTGGAGTTCTTATTTGCCCATGGCACCGTGCCCCGGCGCAGGCTTGTGGATGCCTTTGGCACCACAGTGACGACCACTTTGCAAACCATGGCGGAACGCGGGCTTGTGCGCATTTCCCCTGCTGGCAGTGCCCCGGTAATGCACCAGGGGGCAAACGCGGGGCAAGCTATTGGGAATAATACGAACCAGAAGGCACCTGGGGCAGAACAGCCCTTGCCCGGCGGGCAGGAGCTTGCCTTTTTGGAATACGATGCCTTAGCCCAAGATATTGGTCCTGCGGAAGAAGCTACCCTAGTGCAAGAATTTGGCCTGGAAGCCGCAGAACTTGTGCACCCTGGCGGGGATCCTTCCCTGTTGCTGCCATCTGACGTGTTGCTGCCTGCGCATTTTACCCTTACTCCGCATCAGCGTACTGTGCTTGACCCCCTTGCCGACGCCCTGGCAACGCACAAGGCAGAAACCCGCCTGCTGTTTGGGGTAACAGGCAGCGGCAAAACGGCTATTTACCTGGAGCTTGCCCGGCAGGCGCTGTTGCGGGGGCGTTCCGTGTTGCTGCTTGCGCCAGAGGTAGCCCTTGCCTACAAGCTGTGGGGCGATTTGGAACACGCCATGCCGGGGGCCACACGGTTTTTATTCCACGGCTACCAAAGCCAGGCAGCGCGTGAAGCGGCCTTCCGCGCTTTGGCCCGGCAGCAAACGCCGTGTGTGGTGGTGGGTACTCGTTCGGCCCTGTTTTTACCCATGCCCCCCCTTGGGCTTATTGTGCTGGATGAAGAGCACGACGCTTCTTTCAAGCAGGATGAAGGCTTTGTGTACCAGGCCAAAGAAGTGGCGTGGTTCCGGGCCGGGCAGGATAATGCCATGCTGTTGCTGGGGTCTGCCTCGCCAGATGTCAAAACATACCATGCCGCAACGCTGGGGCGCATTCAGGTGCATACCCTTACGGAGCGTGTGGGGGGCGGTGCCTTGCCGGAGGTGAATTTTATTACCATTGGGCGGGGCAGGGCAGACGCGGAACTGCTTGCCCAAGAAAGTAAGCTGGCTTTATGTGAAACCGTAGAGCGGGGGGAACAGGCCGTTATTTTGCTCAACAGGCGTGGCTATGCCCCGCAAATGTACTGCCTTGGCTGCGGGCAGGTGGTAAAGTGCCCGCATTGCGACATTGGCCTTGCCTACCATAAAGCCAGGGAACGCCTGTTATGCCACTACTGCGGCTATGTTGTGCCTTTTCCTTCCCCGTGCAGCAACTGCAAAGGTATGCATTTTTTACCCATGGGGGAAGGCACGGAAAAGGTGGAAGAAAGCTTGGCAACCCTGCTGCCTTCCGGCACTTCGGTGTTGCGCCTTGACAGAGACAGCACCCGCCGCCCAGGAAGCATGGAAGATATTCTGGCCCGGTTCGCCAGGGGGGAAGCCTCCGTTTTGGTCGGCACCCAGATGCTTTCCAAGGGGCACCACTTCCCCAACGTAACACTGGCCGTGGTGGCAGACGCCGACCTGGGCCTGAACCTGCCGGATTACCGTGCGGCAGAACGTACCTTTCAACTCCTGCTCCAGGCTTCCGGTAGAGCCGGGCGGGGGGTAAAGCCCGGTAAGGTGCTGGTGCAAACCCGCGACCCGGATCATTATTGCTGGCAGTTTGTAAAAGACGCAGACTTTTTGGGGTTCTACGAACGGGAAATTGCCCTGCGGGAACGGAGGCGTTACCCACCCTTTGTGCGCCTAGCTCTTATTCGCCTAAGTTACCCCATGGGAGAAGAAAAAGGGCAGGATGCCATTGCCCGCATTGGCAAAACCCTGCGGGAAGAAGGCAAAGCCCTTGGGCTGCAAGTGCTTGGGCCAGCCCCAGCCCCCATGCCCCTGTTGCAGGGCAGGCGGCGCTTTCACTGCCTGGTAAAAGCGGCAGACTGGCAACCCCTGCGCACCCTGTTTGCCAAAGCTACGGAGCAGAACCCTGGCCGGGTGTTGCGTATTACCTTGGACTTGGACCCCGTCAGTCTCATGTAATAATTCAAGCTGCGTGTTATGGGTAATCAGAGTGTTGTTGTCATGTTTTTTTGTTCCAGTTGTGGAAAAAATAGGTATGATAATACAGTGGTATTTTTCCTGTAACCTGTGGATAAGTGTACAAAATAATATATATAGTTATTTCTTGTTGTATTGTCTATCTATATGATTTTGCTTGTCATTATCAATAATGTCCTGTAACTTTCAATTGCAGATTACTGCCCACTTGGAATAGTCACGTAATAGTGAGCAGCGTTTATCTGTTTCTTTTGTATTGGGCTTTTTATGCATTCTGCGTAGGCGCGATACTTCCTTGTAACCCTTTCTCGTTCGAGATGTTTATGAAAAATCTGTTCTTGCGCTTTGCTATTTTTTGCAGCGCATTGGCAATGGCTTCCCCTGCCATGGCAGAAGGCTTTGCCCTGTATGAATATAGTGCCCGTAGCATTGCCCTTGGCGGGGCAACCATGGCCCGCAAGCCAGACCCTTCTGTGCTTGCCACAAACCCGGCAACCATTACCCGGTTGGAAGGACTTCAGTTCCAAACGGGGCTTTCCGTTATCAGCCCACGGGGCCGAATGACAGGCACAGATATGAGCGGTCAATCGTTCAACGTTCACTTGAAGGATAGCATATGGCCTGTGCCCAACTTTTATTACACGCACAAGCTTAACGACCGTGTTGCCATTGGCGTGGGGCAATTTTCCCGCTTTGGCCTTGGGTTTGAATACCCCAACAACTGGCCGGGGCGCTTTAATGTGTATGAAGTGGAACTGCAAACCCTTTCCCTGAACCCCAACGTGGCCGTGGCTGTTACAGACGAGCTTTCCGTGGCTGCCGGGGTGGAGGTTATGTATACTAACCTGAACTTGCGCAAGCGGGTTGCAGTGAACCACCCTGTGTTCGGCAAATTGGCAGAAGTGGATAGCAATATTATAGATGCCGACAGCTTTGGCTACGGCTTTAACCTTGCCACCCACTACCAGTTTAACGACCAGTGGGCCGCAGGCCTTGCCTACCGCAGTTCAGTGTATTTGAAGAACGAGGGCAGGGTGGAATATTCCCTGAAAGAGAATAAGGCAGGCGCTATGGGGCAGAAGATTTTTGACGATAACTTCCCCAATGGCGGGGCCATGGGCCGGGTGCATTTGCCGGAATCTGTTTCCGGCGGTGTTTCCTACTCCCCCACCAAAGACCTTTCTGTGGAAGTGGGCGGTATTTGGACACGCTGGAGCCGGTTTGACGCCCTGGACATTCACTTGCGTGAACAGGGAAGGGTGGCGGAAAGCCCCAAGAACTGGAAAAACACATGGCGCTTCAACACAGGGGTGGAATACCAGGCCCTGGACTGGCTGGCCTTGCGGGCTGGCTTTGTGTGGGACCAATCCCCCATGACAGAAGAATATGAAGATTACCTTGTGCCAACAGATGGCAGGCAAATTTACAGCGTGGGCGCAGGCTTTACGTATGATGCCTGGACATTCGACGTGGCCTATGCCCTGATTAATGCCAAGGGCCGTAAATACAGCGAAGCCTATGCCGACCGCAGCCTGCTGGAATCTGAAGCAAAAAGTACCTACACGGATATTGTTTCGTTCTCTATGGGGTACAAGTTTTAACGCACAGTAACTGGTAATAGTCGTTTGCCGGGTTAGGCAAGATTCTTTTGTGCAATGCAATCAAAACACCGTGTTTCCCTTGTGGGGGAAACACGGTGTTTTTCTAGGGAGCAGGGTTAACTGTTTAAGGTCATTAATTGCACCTTGGCAAGTTGTTCCAGTTCTTCGGCAAGGGGGGTCAGGGTGGTGGCGTCCGGCCCATGGGTAACAAGCCCATGCCCTTCCAGCCACACTGCCGGGTGGGTTTTGCTGGCTTGGGCCACAGCTTCGGCCAAGGCTGCTGAACCTGGGGGCAGGGCAGGCACAAAGGCCAGCTTGGCCCGGAAGGCGTCTGCCTCAAACAGGGGCAGGGTCAGGCGTTGCTCCGGTGGCAGGCGCAGGCCAAGGGCCAGCAAGTGGGGCGGGTGGGTGTGCAGTACAGCCCGTGTTGTGGGGCAGGCCTTGTAAATGGCAAGGTGCATGCCTGCTTCGGTGGAAGCGGCCTTGCCGTGCAGCAACGTGCCGTTTTCTAGTGCCACGGCGCTTACATCTTCCAGCCCCAGGTGGCTTTTGGCAGCTCCGGAGCGGGTAATAAGCACCTGTTGCGCAGTTTCTTCTGCATTCCCTGTTACTTCCAGCAGGCAACTGGCGTTGCCATTGAACCCGGCAAGCATGCCGCGCTGCCATGCCACATGGCACATATCGTTAAGGGTAGCGTACCCGCGTCCAATGGTGGTGGGGTCCCCTTGGGTAGTGTTGGCCCACGGGGAAATTTCCACCTGGGGGGCGGCGGCAGTGAAGTGGTCAAACCCATGCCGGGTGAACAGGTTCCCATGCAGGCGCACCCCGGGTGTGGCACTTGCGGTGCCCAAAAAGCGAGCCCCCGGCACGGCCTGCTGCACGGCAGGCCATAGTTCGGGTTCCACCGTGCCCACCAGGGCGTAGTCTTCCGCACCTATCAGGGCCACATGGCTGGCAGGCACCCCTGCTTCCAGGGCAAATGCCCGTACTTCCGGGTGCAGGGAGGCATCTTCCATGGTTATTTCCGCCCCTAGCGGCCCCAGCAGGCGGGGCAAGTCTTGGGCCAGCCCGTCGGAAACGTCCATAAGGGACATGCGCGAAGTGGCTTGCGCTTTTTGTGTGGTTCCAGAAATTTGATTCAAGGCCACACGGGCCAGGGTGATGCCTTCTGCCAGGCGCGGGTGCGGGGCCACGTTGGCAGCGCAAGCGGCAGGATAGTGCGCCTTTGCCGCGCAGCCCTGTTTTTCCATCATGCACAGGCCAACATGGGCAAGGCCCGGTTCACCACACAAAAAGAGAACGTCCCCTGGCTGGGCGCACTGGCGGCGCAAATAAAAGCCTTTGTCCGGGGCCACACTTTCCCCCCACACTGTCAGGGTGCAGCCAAAGCGCGGGCCGTGGCTAATGTCGCCCCCGGCCAGGGTAATGGCATATTCCGCTGCCGCCGCCGCCATGCCCTGCAAAAAGGCATCCAGCACTGTTTCCCCCATGCCACGGGGCAGGGTAAGGCACATGGCAAAACCCAAGGGCCGTGCCCCGGCTGCGGCAAGGTCGCTTACGCACCGGGCCAGGGCTTTTCTGCCAGCATCCTGCGGGGTAAAGTACCATAGGCGGAAGTGGCTTTCCTGCATGAATGCGTCAGCGGAAAGGGCAAGGCTATGGCCCGCAAAGGCAAGCTCTGCACAGTCGTGCCCGCGCCCCACCGGGGTGTGCGCCGTGCGTGAAGGAAAATGACGGTGGATAAGGGCAAGGCAGGCGTCTTCTGAAGCGATAACCCCGCCGCCGCTCCAGTGCTTTGCCACAAACTCCGTTTGCCAATTCTGTGGCCCGTGCATAGGCGCTCCTAAAAAATTGATGGGGATTTCATTTCATGCGGGGCGCTGCCCCGCACCCCGCAAGGGCTATGATAGCCCTTGACCCACATTACGGGGTTGTGTTTGCAGCGCAAACACAACCCCGAAGTATGGGTTCCAAGGGGGTTATCCCCTTGGTGGGGGAGTCTGAGGGGGCAACGCCCTCTCAGAGAAGTTATCAAATTATTCTAGCGTAATATAGGCCGCCATGATGACTTTCAGGCCGAAGCCGGGGAAGTTCACGCGGTATTTGTCTGGTGGCAGGTGCTGAATAATTTTGCCCCTGCCGAACACTTTGTGGTGGCAATAGCCGCACTGTTCCGGGCGGGTAGTGGTGCTTGAGCCACTGCCAAGGGCAAAGCCTTCTTCTTGCATGTTGTGTTCTGGTGCCACGGGTTTTGTGGGGCGCAGGGTGGGGGCTGCGGCCCCGGCAGGGCGTGGCAGAAAGGGCTTGGGCACGTGCGGCGCGGTGTGGGCTTTTTTCTGCACCAGCCCGCCGGTGTAGCTTTCCTGCCATTCGGAATACAGGCTGGGCTTCAGTTCCCGCACAAAGGGGCTGGGCACGGCAGGAATGGAGCCGCCGCTGCCTTTGTCGTACAGGGTGGCAGGTATGTACATTTCCAGCGTTTTCTTGGCGCGGGTACAAGCCACGTACATAAGGCGCCGCTCTTCTTCAAAATCTTCCGGGCGGGTAAGGGAATGGCGGGAAGGAAAGCGCTCTTCCACAAGGTCCAGAATGATTACCGCCTCCCATTCCAGCCCCTTGGCCGAGTGAATGGTGGAAAGCACCACCCCTTCCTCTTCCTTTTCTTCTTGCAGGGGGTCTTCCAGGGCCAGGTCGGAAATGAACAGGTCCAGGGCGTCGTAAGCGCTGGCAAGCTGGGCGAACTGTTCCAGCCCTTGCAGGCGGCGGGGGAAGTCGTCTGGGTAAAGTTCTTCCAGCTTGGGCTGGTAATGCTCAATAACGGCGCTACACAGAATTTTCGGGGTGCTGTTCAGGCGGCGGTGCTCATCAATAAAGTTCAGGTCTGCCAAAAGGCCGGGGAAGCGGGCCACGGCTTTTTCCACCCCGGCTTTGTCCCCTGCCAGCACAAGCTGGTAAATTTTCAGGCAGGTGCGCGTACCCACCCCTTTGTGCAGCTCTGCCATGCGGGTAAAGGCAGTGTAGTCCATGGGGTTTTGCACCAGCCGTATGTAGCTCATCATGTCTTTTACGTGGGCCGCTTCGGTGTAGCGGATGCCGCCGTACTTTTTAAAGCGCACGCCCAGTTTGTTCAGCTCCAGTTCCAGGGCATAGGAATGGAACCCCGCCCGGAACAGCACGGCAATTTGTGAAGGGGGTATGCTGCGGGAAAGCTCGATAATGCGCGAAGCCACCAACTGGGCCTGGGCGCGGTCGGAAAGGGGGCGCACCACGCGCGGCGTTTGGCCTGCACCAAGGCTGGTGAACAGGTGCTTTTTGTAGCCTTCTGTGGCTTTTTCCAGAATGGCGTTGGAAACGTCCAAAACCCCTTGGGTGGAGCGGTAGTTTTCTTCCAGCCGAATCACTTTTGTGCCGGGGTACTGGTCAGGGAAGCGCAGAATATTTTTTACATCAGCCCCGCGGAAGGCGTAAATGGACTGGGCATCGTCGCCTACCACCATAAGGTTGCCGGTAAAGGTTTCGGTCTGCTTTTCCTTGCCCGTGACAGCAGCGGGGGAAAGCCCCGCCACCAGCCCGGCAATGCGGGCCTGCACGGGGTTTGTGTCCTGGTATTCGTCCAGCATAATATACTGGTGCTTGCGGCGGCAATAAGCCAGGGCGTCTTCATTTTCCAGCAGCAGGCGCTCAAATTCAAACAGCAGGTCGTCGTAATCCAAAAGCCCTTTGGTGCGCTTGAACTCGGCATACGTGCGGCCCAGCATTTCAATGGCATCTGTGTGGGGCAGCAGGTGGAACGATTCGCGCCGCAGCACTTCTTCCACCGTCATTTCCTTGTTGCGCGTTTTGCTCAAAATGCCGTTAATGGTCTGGTTTTTGGGGAACGACTTGTCGCCCTTGCCCGCTTTTGTTTCTTCGCGGCAGTGTTGCAGGGCAGCAATAATGTCGTGGCCATCCATAACCGTAAGGTTGCGGGCCATGCCGGAAGGCTGGAACAAACGCAGCACGGAATAGGCATAGGCATGGAAGGTGCCGCCTTGCACCCCGGCAAGGCCGTGGGCGGCCCCGCTTACGGCGTGGGTGCGGGGCTGTGGCTGGTAGCCTGCGGCGTAATCGCCTGCGTAATCCGTGGTAGTACCGGCATGCAGCGGCGGTGTTTCCTGATATTCTGAAAGCGCGGGCATGCCCCGCTGGCAAAGCAGGGCGCGGGCGCGGTCAATCATTTCCTGTGCGGCCTTGCGGGTGAAGGTAAGCAACAGAATGGAGGAAGCAGGCACGCCAGATTCCACCAGCCGTACCAGCCTGTATACAATGGTGCGTGTTTTGCCGCTGCCAGCCCCGGCAATAACCAGCACCGGGCCTTCCAGGGTGGTGGCGGCCTCGTATTGCGCGGGGTTCAGTTCGTTTTGGTAGTCTATTCCTGTTTGCATAGCCATGCGATACCGTTCAGGGCGCAGTTTGTCCAGCCTTTTGACGGGCCAACCTTTTTGGCGTATTCTTTACGGCGTGAGCAGGTGCGTGCTGCCCGGTTAATAATAATGCCGCCCATTGCTGCTGCCCATATTGGCTGCGTATACTGCTGGCGTAATGCCCAAAACGCACTGCCCGTGAACTTCAAGGAGAAACACAGGAGAACATATGGTTTTTTTAACCTCGGAACTGTTTGTTCAGTGTATGTACAGCCCCGACCTTTCCTATGAAACCCTGCATGAGCGTGAAGACGCCCTTACCGCCATGCTGCATACGCTGTTTGCCCGGTTTAATGCCCGTGCCATAAGCTTTACCCCAGATGAAGACGCCCTGCAGGCCCAGTGCGAGGTGCCCGCCCATGCGGAAGACGAATGCCACGAGTTTTGTGAGGCCCTTGCCCCGCTGCTGGAAGAAGGCATTGAAGGACGGCTGCTGTTTGTGCGTAAAGACCTGGAACTGATAAGCCTGTACAGCATTGCCAACGGTGCGTGGCGTGAATGCTGCCTTACCCCGCCACCAGCCGGGGAAATTGGCACGACACTGCGTAAAAAGAACTTGGGCGTGAAAGGGTAGCCACAACGCCGCTGCCAGCTTTTTTTGAATGACGCGCGCAAACGGTGCAATGCACACTCAATAACTTGTAGCAAACGCTAAAACTGCGCGGTTATACGGAAAGAATGCTTTCTTTGCACATGAGGCAACGAACCCCTGCCCCGTGCAAAACTCTCGATTTTTAGTTGTGCAACGGCCAAGAGTGGGTTACTACTCTCCTGCCAACAAAGCACAACACCCGCCCGGGTGGTGGAATTGGTAGACACAAGGGACTTAAAATCCCTCGGTTGGAAACGACTGTGCCGGTTCAAGCCCGGCCCTGGGCACCAAGTGAGAGAAAGAGAAAGCGACTTTAGCCGAAGAGGGTGAAAGTCGCTTTTTTTTGTAGGGGTGGGGTGCTGGTCTAACCGGGGTCTAACTTTTGTGTTTTTTTGTGGTATCTACTAACATATATGATACTCTACGGTTTATTCGGGAGGGTGCAGCTCATGATTATACAGGCATATGGTGAAGAAGACTTTCGAAGATTAAAGGGAGTAAACCTTGCTAAGAGTTTTTTCCCTCAACCGCAAGCAGAAATGGACACTCTGAAACAAGTCTCTACTGCTTTTCGACAACTTGAATCAAATAAAACCATTCTTCCAGGGCAATATCAACAAAGTAAAGAAAAATTGAATAAAGACAAGCTTCAAACTCATCAGAAATAGAAGAAATAATGAGCAAAAAGTTTGCAGAAATCAATGAATTCAGGTTGTTCAAAAAATAACATTATTCTCTGAAGTCTACCACTCCCAACGGAAGGTAGTCCTCCCAAAAACTAGTAGTCGATTACGAAATGATATAGAAGTTATGGCATTGGCAACAATTTAAACCTACGGAAACTCATATGACTGAAAGTCAGACGAAAGAACAAATACAGAATATTATTAATAGATATTTATTGCGGAATGCTCCACAACCAGCAGGGGTTCGATCAATCGCTGAGAGCGTTGCAATAGGAACGGATATTGGAGGGCATAGGACAGAGAACCAAGATAGAGTTCTACTTGCGTATAGATTAAATGCTGATAATTCAGAAACGTTTTCCATTATTCTTTGTGATGGAATGGGCGGAATGGAAAGCGGTGCTCAGTGTGCAAGTCTAAGTATCGCAATATTTATAGCAAGACTCTTTTTTTATGACTCAGTGAATACAACATTGTCTTCAAGATTAGATTTTTCTGTTAGGGAAGCAGATCGAATCGTATTCTCCAATCACTTTGGCAAAGGTGGTGCAACCTTGTCTTCTGTTACCTTTGATACAAAATATGGTTTTTGTGGAGTAAATGTTGGAGACAGTAGAATATACGCTTGTGAATTTGATAAAGTTAATCAATTAACAACAGATGACACGTTGGCAGGTATAAGAAAAGATAAGACATCTTATTTTCCAGATGATAAAAACTTACTTCAATTTATCGGCATGGGTAAGGATATTAATCCCCATATAATAGAGATCAACAGTAATGACAATATCAGTTCTTTTCTTATAACTAGTGATGGAAGTCACTTCGTTGGCGATGACGCTCTTGCTAAAATAGTAGTAAATTCAAAAAAATCAGAAACAGTAGTCAGAAGACTTATTGAGCTATCTCGAATGTATGGCGGTAGTGATAATTCTTCAATTGCCTTTATGCAAATTTCATCCGATTTTAAACAGCAACTGAATCCTGATAGGGACGTCCTATATATCTTCACACCGTATAGCGAGCTGCAGATAGTTTGTTGTCCTGATAGAAAAATCAAAGATGAGAATATGGATTGTAAGCCCAACATAGATATTAATACTCAACCTAAAAAAAAATCAAGAAAACAAAAAAATAAACCAGACAAAAAGCTCACTCCTACAATAGAAATAAGTTTTGGAGATAGCAATGGTTAATCAAAGATATAAAAAGCTTAAAGAGGCACCACAGGGCGGACTTGCTAATGTTGATATTTATAAAGATACACATTTAGATCGAAAGGTTGTAATAAAAACCCTGCAAGACAATGCAAACATAGATCGTTTATATGATGAAATAAATGCTTTGTTAGCAATACGTTCTAAACACGTAGTACAAGTGTATGACATCTTAACCCTTCAAGATGGGTCACTAGGTATTGTCGAAGAATTTATTGATGGTAATAGTTTGGATTGTTTTACAAAATCGTTATCATCAGATGAGTATCTTAAAATAATATGGCAAATTGCCTCAGGAATTTTAGATATCCATAATAATGGAATCATACATCGTGACATAAAGCCAAATAATATTAAAATTGATAATGAAAATATTATTAAGAGGCGGATTCAAGTCGTAAGTGCAACACCTCCGGTGTTGGATAAAAAAGCAAGGTGCGGTAATACCTTAGCTCTCTATCCACCACAGATGAGGGAACTATGCACTACACGCACCTTGCCAAGGAAGAACGCTATTACATTTTCTGTAGTCTGAAAAGCGGAAAATCCATGAGAACTATAGCACGTGAATTGAACCGCAGCACCGCTACAGTTAGTCGTGAGTATGCCCGCAACAAGGGGTTGCGCGGTTATCGCTACCAGCAGGCTGAAAGGAAAAGCCAAGAAAGGCAGGCTCATAAAGGAAAGACTCAGATATCACCTACAACATGGCTGGCAGTAGAG